>NZ_JBEGHQ010000012.1:0-631044 GCF_040676285.1 Sphingobium sp. LMC3-1-1.1
CATCTAAGCGGGAAGCCTCCCTCAAGATAAGATTTCTTCGAGCGGTCGTAGACCACGACCTTGATAGGCCGGATGTAGAAGTGTGGTAACATATGGAGCTAACCGGTCCTAATTGCTCTGATCGCGCTTGGATGGTCCCCTGCAAAAGTACCACTTTTGTAGGAGCCAAAGAGTCCCACCATCAATGACAACACTGGATATTCCAGCAAACGTCAGCATATGTGGTGATCTAACAGCCAGATATCTAAACCTTATGTGCACGGCACCGATTAAAACCCGAAGCGCAAGCTCTATTGCTTGGTGACCATAGCGTCTGTGACCCACCCGATCCCTTCCCGAACTCGGACGTGAAACCAGTCTGCGCCGATGGTACTGTGGCTCAAGCCCCGGAAGAGTAGGGCGTCGCCAGGCATTACAGCTCGCGCTTCAATACCCATTCACAATTTATGCTTCATGCAAAAAAGCCCGCCCGCAACGGCGGGCTTTCTTGCGTCTGATACCCCATCTCTGAATAGCCCCTAGAGCGTTTTCTAATCAGGTGGAATCACCTGATGACTGTAACCGGTGTTCTGGCGCCACCTTGTCTGATTTGGTGGCTCAGGCAGAGATGCGAGGATGGACGACGCCATCCTTACGACCGCATTGGACACCCACACTGGAGTGGCTCTGAAGCCAGTTCGGCGGGTTGAAGTTCTCAGCGGGATGGCCGGACGACGGCGTGTCTGGACGCTGGAGCAGAAGCTGGCGCTGGTTGCGGAGATGGAGCGTTGCGACAATGTCGCTGCCTTTGCATGCGAGCGGGATGTCAGCACTGCGCTGCTTTACACATGGCGCCGGGAGCTGCGTTACGCGGTAGAGGCCAGCAAGATTCCGCCCCGTCACGAGCCGATGTTCGTGCCCGTGGTTGGCGAGACATCGCCGCCGGGTTCGCACGATGGGGTTGTAGAGGTCGAGGTCAGCGGTGCCGTTGTCCGGATCGGGCAAGCGGCCCGGACTGACCTGGTGGTAGCCGTTATCCAAGCTCTGCAGGCCCCAGGCATTGATGGTGATCGATGATCGGGATCGGGCCTGGTACACGGGTGATGGTGGCGACGCGCCCGGTAGATTTTCGCAAGGGTGCAGATTCGCTCGCGGCGCTGGTTGGTGCTGAGTACGGCAGTGATCCTTATTCGGGCGTGATCTACGTGTTCCGGGCGAAGCGCGCCGACCGGATCAAGCTGATCTGGTGGGACGGCACCGGCCTGTGCCTGATGGCCAAGAGGCTGGAGTCCGGCGGTTTCAAGTGGCCCGGCATCCAGGACGGCGTGATGCGTCTGACGGCGGCGCAACTGGGCGCTCTGCTGGAAGGTCTGGACTGGCGCCGAGTGCATGGCGGGCGGCGCCCGATTGCTCCGCAGATTGCCGGTTGACGGGGCATTCGTCTGCTGATTCACTGCCCTCATGCTTATAGAAGCGGACCTTCCCAACGATGTCGAAGCGCTCCGTACGCTCGTCCTCAAACAGGCCCGCGAGCTTGATGCTCTCAAGGTTTTCCAGGCCGAGGTCGAGCGCCTGAAGGCCATCATCGATGCCTTGCAACGCCACCGTTTCGGCCGCCGTTCCGAACAGCTCGATCCCGACCAGTTCGAGCTCTCCCTGGAAGAAGTCGAGACAGCATTGGCTCAGGCCGAGCAGGCCCGCGACAAGGCGAAGCGGGCACCGGCGGATCGGCCGCGCAAGACCAACCGCGGATCACTGCCTTCCCATCTCGAACGGATCGAACAGGTTGTCGATCTCGAGGACAGGGCTTGCCCTTGCTGCGGGGGCTCACTCCACCAGATCGGCGAGGATGTGGCCGAGCGTCTCGATGTCGTGCCCACCACCTTTCGCGTGCTGGTCACGCGCCGTCCGCGCTACGGCTGCCGTTCGTGCGAAAGTGCCATTGTGCAGGCGCCGGCGCCGGCACGGATCGTCGAAGGCGGCATTCCTACCGAAGCGCTGATCGCGCAGGTGCTGGTCGCCAAGTACGCTGATCACCTGCCGTTGTACCGACAGGCACAGATTTACGCCCGCCAAGGCATCCAGCTTGATCGCTCAACGCTGGCCGACTGGGTGGGACGGGCGGCTTGGTATCTGCGCCCACTGCGCGACCATATCCTGGAGCGATTGCGACGATCCGAGCGGCTGTTCGCCGACGAGACCACCGCACCAGTGCTTGATCCCGGTCGAGGGCGGACCAAGACCGGGCAGTTATGGGCCTATGCTTGCGATGATCGCCCGTGGGACGGCGATGATCCGCCGATGGTTGCCTATGTCTATGCCGCCGATCGCAAGAGCGAGCGGGCGGAAACGCACCTGGGCGACTTCGCCGGCATCCTGCAGGTCGATGGCTATGGTGGCTACGCCGCGCTCGCCCGGCGGCGCAACCATATCCACCTCGCCTTTTGCTGGGCACATGTGCGCCGCAAGTTCTACGAACTGGCCGACAGCTCGCCAGTCGCCACCGAAGTGCTGCGCCGGATCGCACAGCTCTACGCCATTGAGGACGAGGTACGAGGGCTGCCTGCCGAACAGCGCCGGTTGATCCGCAGCGAACGCAGTCGCATCATCGTCGATGACCTGCACCAATACCTCAATGCGCGGAACCGCCAGGTAAGCGCAAAGAGCAAGCTCGGCGAGGCAATCCGATACGCGCTCACCCGTTGGGATGGCCTCTCGCGCTTCCTCAATGATGGCCGCATCGATCTGGACAGCAACACCGTCGAACGCTCAATCCGGCCCCTCGCGCTCAATCGAAAGAATGCCCTGTTCGCCGGCTCCGATGAAGGCGGCGACAACTGGGCGGTCACCGCCACGCTAATCGAGAACTGCAAGATCTCCGGTATCAATCCGCACACCTGGCTGACCGAAACGCTCAGCAAGCTGGCCGCGGGTCATCCGGCCAGCGCCGTCGGCGAACTCATGCCATGGACCGCCGTGGCCTGAGAACACCGGTTACGGTTGAACTCCGCCCTGGAGCAAAACACGCCGACGCCTGCGTAGAATGTCGTTGGCGGCGAGCCGATTCACCGGTTTCATGTCTGTCGCGACGTTGCTCCCACGATCTTGGGTTTCGGCAAGCCGGAGTGAGCGCATCGCCGGACCAGGAATCACCGCAGCGTTGCTCGCAGCAGGATCTATGGCGCGAGGATAGCACATGAGTTTCTGCTCGCCACCTTTACGCCACCTAGGATCTGGCCATCGACAAAGGTGGGCGCCATTTGCATTTCGAGACACAGGCGAGGGCTTCATCAGGGCGTTGACGGCCCGAGGGTCAACCGCCTCACCGCACGCCAAATTATCGACGTCCAGGCACGGCCGAGTCACAATTCACCGCGCCTGATCGATCACATCCAGCAACCGTCGGTGGCACTGCAAGCCTTGTGTAGTGGCACTCTTGGCGTAGCAGGAGCGCGCAATCGTCCTAGACTTGGCTGTATCGGAGGATGCCGGGCACCTGCATCGCGACATCAAGAACGCAAACGAACGGGGCACGGACATGAAGAAGCATCAAAACCTACATAATGGGCTGATGATGGGGGTTGCCCTTACCGGCCTGCTGGTGGCGATACCTGCGCGCGCTCAGGCACCGCAGCAAGACGCTCCACCAGGAAGGGACGAGGCGCAAGGACCGAGCGAGATCGTTGTTACCGCTACCCGCCAGGCGCAGGTCGCATCACGCGTCCCAATCAGCATCAGCGCCTATTCCCAAGAGTCGATGGATGTTCGCGGCATCAAATCCTTGGCCGACGTCGCGCGCTTCACCCCTGGGATTCGTTTCGGGCGAAGCGCGGGAGGCGCAAGCAACAACATCAGCATCCGTGGCATTGCGTCAGACGCGGGGGCGGGCACGACCGGCATCTACATAGACGACACTCCAATTCAGATACGCGGATTGGGCTTCAGTTCAGATAACACATTGCCCGCCATCTTTGATCTGGAGCGTGTAGAAGTGCTTCGCGGGCCGCAAGGCACGTTGTTCGGCGCCGGGTCGGAAGGTGGTACGGTCCGATTCATCACGCCGCAACCCAATCTTGATCATTTTCAGACTTATGACCGGGCGGAGATCGCTGCCGTTGCACATGGCGGTGTCAATTGGGAAACCGGCGCAGCGATTGGCGGACCGATCGTTCCCCAGAAACTCGGCTTCCGGATCAGCGCCTGGCACCGGCGTGACGCCGGCTACATCGATCATGTCGACAACCAAACCGGCATCGTCGATGACAAGAACATCAATCACGGCGACGTCACTGTGCTGCGGGGCGCTCTTACTTACGCGCCGGACGAGGACCTCAAGATCACCCTCGGCATCACCTATCAGAAGCGCGTTACAAACGCATCTGACAATTTCTTTGTCGGCATTTCTGATCCGGGGAACGGGGTTTTCCGCACCAGTACTCCGGAATATCGGGGCAGTTCCGACCGCTGGTATCAACCCTCGCTGAACATCCAGTACGACGCCGGCGGAGTCTCGATTACATCGATCAGTTCATATTTTCAACGTATGAACCGCACCGGTTACAGCGGCACGCTGTATAATCTTTCCTATTACCAGAAATGCTATCTGGATGGTTGCGGGTTTCAAAGCACCGGGCCCGGCGGCAGTACCGATGCCAATCCCGGCCCGCTCTACCCTTTCCTGACGCCGACCGGCATCGATAAGAGATTGCCCTACTATCTTAGCCCATCGCACGTCACCAATACACAGCGGCTCGTGACGCAAGAACTTCGCCTGCAATCGTCGGATCCGAACGCACGCCTGAACTGGGTGATCGGGCTTTTCTACCAGCACAGCCGCCAACGCAGCACGGACGAGCTGGTCGATCCGCTCGGCAATAGCTTCTTCAATGCAGTGTTCGGCCAAAGCCTCGAAGACTTTTTCAGCTATCCGCTCTATGGACAGGATAGCTACATCAACAATTCGGTCGCCACGGAAAGCCAGATAGCCGGTTTCGCCAATGTCACCTATGGGATCACCGAAAAGCTCAAGCTCGTCGCCGGCGGTCGCTACGCGGAGTCCAAATTCTCAGTCGTCAATTTCGCCGACGGCTCGCAAAATGGTTCGCGTACCGAAGGATCCGGCAGGAAAACCGACAGGCCCTTTACGCCAAAGCTGGGCGTGAATTATCAGGCCGACCGGAACAACCTGTTCTACGCCAGCTGGTCCAAGGGATTTCGCGCCGCCGGCGCCAATCCGCCGATCCCGGTCACTCCGTGCGCAGACGATCTTGCTGCGCTTGGTCTGAACTCTGCTCCAGGCGCCTACAAATCCGACAAGGTTACGAGTTGGGAGCTTGGTTCGAAGAACAAGTTTTTCGGAGGAAAGGTCCAAATTGAAGCGTCGGCGTATACTTCGAACTGGAGCGACATCCAGCAAATAGTCAACCTGCCGACCTGCGCCCTGCGCTTCATCGCCAACCTTGGCACCGCGCGTAGTCGCGGGTTCGATCTTCAGGCTTCGCTCTCGCCGCTGCGGGGCGTGACACTGGACCTGGCGGCGGGCTACACCGATACGCATTTCACGCAGGATGCGCGGTTGGCGCCGCAAGGTCAGATCGTGGTGCTGAACGGCGACGCGATCGAAGGTCCGCCTTGGACATTGAGCGTCGGCGGGCGGTATGAATTTGGAATCGGCGGCGTCGATGCCTTCCTCCGCGGTGACCTTCAGTATCAAAGCCGACTGCGACGTCCGATACCGCAACGCGATCCTGCTAGCGCCAGTTACGACGCCGGTTTGATCGCCCCCGCGGCCACTACGTTCGTCAGCCTGCGTGCTGGCGCGCTTGTGCATGGCGCGGATATATCGCTGTTCGTGGACAATCTGCTCGATAGCGCCCCCCGTCTGGCCCTTGCTCATCAGGATAGCAGCACGCTGCTTTTCGAGAATGCGACATTCCGCCCGCGTACCATAGGTCTTACCGTGACGTACCGCCGGTAGCAGCGTCTGTCGCCGATGATGGCGCAGCTGACCGGACGCGCGCTGATGGAGCAAGCACATCAGCGTCCGGTCGGTGTCGCGCTTGGCCATCGGAAATCTTGCATGGATTTGGGCTGCGAAGCCCAAGCTGTCGATGACATGGAGAAGACGGAAGTGCAGGCGTCGCTGGGACAGAGTGCCGACGGGCGGCTTTCTACGGATGATCGGCTTTGCCGCGCAGTGGCTGACGCGACTTTGGGTTGGCGGATCCCTGGCTGGACCAGCGTGCTGAAAGTTTCACCGGCTGCCACAGTCGTGGTCCCATGATAGTCAGGGCCGCGCCTGCGCTTCCGCTCAGAAACAAAAGGGCGGCGAGTGTGATTTCTGCAGCGGTCATCTCCGTGCCCGGAGTGCCCAGGACCAGCCGATGTAACAGGCCTTCCTCTGGCCAAGTGGAGATCAACAGGACCAAGCCAGCCAGCCTCACTCCGATTTTAGCTGCCCCATGTTCATACCAGTGCGTCATTTCGGCATTCTCCTTCGGGGAGAATGTCCAATTGCGCATTTCGGCGTAGATTATCGAGAGCGAAAGGCCGCGCTCTGCGTTTAAATTCCATAGGATCCGACAGGATTTTCGTGCATTCCTACGCCAATCCTATGCTGATCGAATAAAGTTCCACTGGAAATATAATGTGGCTCCATGCAATGGGCGGCCGGGAAACAGCGGGTGACGGTGCGGATGACGGATCGAGCGGGCGAGGGGGTTGGCCACGGCCATCCGCAAGAGAAGCTGCCGCTTCTGGCGCTGGGGGCGCTGGGTGTGGTGTTCGGCGATATCGGCACATCACCGCTTTACGCCTTGAAGGAGAGCTTTGTCGGCCACCATCCGCTGGCCGTCGACCCCGCTCACATCTATGGAGTTTTGTCTCTGGTCTTCTGGACCATGACGCTGATTGTCACCGTCAAATATGTGTTCATCATCATGCGTGCCGATAATCACGGGGAGGGCGGCAGCATGGCTCTGCTCGCGCTGATTTCCCGCAAGCTGGGCGAGAGTCGGTGGACGCCGACGATCGCCATATTGGGCGTGCTGGCGGCAGCCTTGTTCTACGGCGACGCGATCATTACTCCCGCCGTATCGGTTCTCTCTGCGGTGGAAGGGCTGGAGACCGTGAATGACGGTTTCACGCCCTTCGTTCTTCCGGTCGCTATCGTCATCCTGATCGGGCTGTTCCTGATCCAGAAGCATGGCACGGCGCGGGTGGGCGCGCTGTTCGGACCGATCATGGCCGTTTATTTCCTGGTCCTGGCCGGGCTCGGCATTCTCAACATCATTCGCCATCCGGCGATTGTCGCGATCGTCAACCCGATGTGGGCCATCCATTTCTTTGTACTGGATGTAAAGCTCGCCTTTCTGGCGCTCGGATCTGTCGTGCTCGCGGTGACGGGAGCGGAGGCGCTCTATGCCGATATGGGGCATTTCGGGCGCAAGGCGATCAGCATAGCATGGCTCTACGCTGCCTTTCCCTGCCTGCTGCTCAACTATATGGGCCAGGGCGCGCTGCTGCTCGATCTCCCGGAGGCGGCGGAAAATCCCTTCTTCCTGCTTGCGCCGGAATGGGCGCGCCTGCCGCTGGTGATATTGGCCACACTCGCCACGGTGATTGCCAGCCAGGCCGTGATCTCCGGGGCTTTCTCGGTCACTCAGCAGGCGGTGCAGCTAGGCTTCCTGCCTCGCCTCAAGATCGCACACACCAGCGCCTCGGCGGCGGGACAGATCTATGTGCCGCTGGTCAATTGGGCGCTGCTGTTCCTGGTCGTGCTGCTGGTGCTGGGCTTTCGGTCTTCGAGTAATCTCGCGGCGGCTTATGGTATTGCCGTTACGGGGACCATGGTCATAACCACCTGCATGATGGCCGTGCTGACCTTCAGCGTCTGGCGCTGGAACCGGCTGCTCGCCACGGGCGTAACGGGGCTGTTCCTGGTGGTGGACGGTGCCTATTTCCTGTCGAATGCGACCAAGATTCCCGATGGGGGCTGGTTCCCGCTGCTGGTGGCGGCCGTGGTGTTCATCGCCCTTACGACATGGTCGACAGGACGGAAGATCATGAACTTCTATCTGCTCGAAGGCGCGATGGATGTCGAACTGTTCATCCAGTCTGTTTCCGGTTCCCTGAAGCGTGTGCCGGGCACGGCGATCTTCCTCAATTCCCGCATAGAGGGGGTGCCGCCGGCGCTGCTCCATAATGTGAAGCATAACAAGATACTGCATGAGCGCGTGATCATCCTGACCGTGCGAACGGAAGGGGTGCCGCACCTGCCGCTGACCGGCCGGTCGGAAGTGACGGATCTGGGCGCGGGCTTCTATCGCGTGATGTTGCGCCATGGTTTCATGGAAGAGGTCGACATTCCAGCCGCGATGAAAGCGGTCGAAGGTTGCGGCGGACCGATCGCCGTCAGCCAGACCAGCTATTTCCTCAGCCGCCAGACATTGATCCCGTCGGAGAAGCCCGGCATGGCCATTTGGCGCGAGAAGCTGTTCGCCTGGATGATGCGCAACGCGGTGACGCCGATGGATTTCTTCAAATTGCCCACCAACCGCGTCGTGGAACTGGGATCGCAGGTCGAGATCTGAACGCTGCGCTTCGGCGGCTCAGTGCGGGAGCGCTTAACCGCCATCGCCCTCCTTCAGCCGGTAGCCTATTCCCAGTTCATTGGCGATGATGCGCGGTCGTTGGGGGTCATCCTCCAGCTTCTGCCGCAGGGTGCGCACCAGAACGCGCAGATATTCAACATGATGCGCATGTTCGTGCGGCCACACATGGGCCATGATCTGCTGATGGGTGATCACCCGCCCGGGATATTTGGCCAGTTGCGCCAGCACGCCATATTCCTTTGGCGTCAGATGCACTTCCTGTCCCTTCTTCGTCACGATCCGCGCCATCAGGTCGATCATGACATTTCCCGCGCGGACCGTCGAAACGCCACCATCCTTGGTCATACGATTGCGGAGCGCCACGCGCACGCGCGCGAGCATCTCGTCCGTGTCGAAAGGTTTGGTGAGATAATCGTCCGCGCCCAGATCAAGCGCCGCGACCTTCTGTTCGGTCGCGTCCCGTGCCGAGATGACGATCAGGCTGGTGTCCGAGTCCCTCTTGATGAGCGGCACCAGTTCCAGCCCGTCCCGGTCGGGCAGGCCCAGATCAAGCAGGCTGATGTCCGGTCGCTCCTCCCGCAGTTTCTCGAGCGCTTCCCGGGCATTGGCTGCTTCCACCGTCGCATAGTCGGCGCGGGCCAGGGCCGCATGGATCAGCCGACGGATCTGCGGTTCATCGTCGACGATGAGTACCTTGTGGCGGGTCGTCATAATATGTCCTCATCGGGAAGCGGAGACAGGATCAGTGTCTGGGGAAAGCGGAGGGTGAAACAGGCCCCTGTCGGGTCGCCCCGGTTTGCCGCGGAAACGCCAAGGCCCATGGCCTCTGCAAAGCCCTTGACGATGGCGAGGCCAAGGCCGGTACCGTGCTTCGCCCGGTCAGATCCCTCCATGCGGGTGAAAGTGTCGAACACCCTAGCCTCGCTGCCCAATGGAATTCCGGGGCCTTCATCGATCACCGAAAGGGTGATCGCATCATGCAGGCGCTGCCCCCTGATGATTACGGGCGTGTCAGGATCGGCGTAGCGCCCCGCATTGTCGAGCAGGTTGATGAGGATATGATGCAATAGCGTCGGATCGACCCGGACCAAGGGAATATCGGGCAGGATATCCACCTTTACCTCATGCCCTGCGAGCGATTGGCGCGTGTCATGTACGGCGCCTGCCACTGCATCGAACAGGTCGATCGGCTCGATCTTCAGCGGCAATGCGCCAGCTTCGACGCGCGCCATGTCCAGCAGGTTGGCGACAAAGCGGGTCAGCCGCTGCGCCTCCGCCTCCACCGTGTCGGCAAGATCGGAGGGGTGTTGGCGCTTCAACTCGTGAATGGCCGAGATGATGGTGGTGAGGGGGGTGCGCAGGTCATGGCTCACGGAGGAGAGCAGGGCCGAACGCAGCCGGTCCCGTTCCCGGATCTGGCGCGCATCGAGCATCTCCTCCTCCAGCGCCATGCGATCGAACGCGATCGAGGCCTGGTCCAGCAAGCTCATGAGCAGCGGCAACTGATCGGATCGCAGCGGTTCCCCGGCATCCTCCCGCGCCAGCCCCAGCACGCCGAGCACGCCGCGCGTCGTCCGCAAGGGGTGAAACAGCCAGTCCGATGCCGTCAGCGTCGATGATCCACGTCCCGCGGGCTGCTCATTGTCCATCGCCCATTGGGCGGCGGCCTTCTCGATCTGCTCCAACCGATCCTCGGGTGGCACGGCGGCTCGCAGCTGCGGCCCATCGGGGGAGGGAAGGAGGAGGACCGTGCGCACATCGAACAGCCGTCCGACCTCGCCGCATATGGCGTGCATCAACTCATCCTGGCTGGCAGCGGCGGTGAGTTGACGGGAGAAGCCGGCGAGCGCTGCATTTTGCCGCGCGCTGCCATGCGCCAGATCCGCCTGGGCGCGGACGCGCGCGGCGAACTGGCTGGTGACGATGGCGACGCCCAGCAGGACAAGGATGGAAATGACATTTTCCGGATTGCTGACCGTCAGCGTGCCGGTTGGCGGCAGGAAGAAGAAATTATATGCCAGGCTGGACAGCAGCCCGGCGAACAGCCCGGCACGCAGGCCGAAGCTGGCGGCGGCGAACATCACAGGCACCAGATAGAGCAGGGCGATGTTGCCAAGCGCGATGGTCTGGACCAGCAGGCGCCCCACGGCGGTCATCATCGCGATCATCGCCGTCGACCACAGATAGTCGGAGGGCTTCCCCCAGGGACTCGTGGCGGCGCGCCGGGTACGGCGATGATGGGCCGTTTCTTCGCCGGGCAGCACATGGACTGCGACATCGCCCATATTGCGCACCAGCCGATCGACCACTGACCCATGGCGCAGTTCGAACCACCAGCTCCGGCTTGCCTTTCCAATCACGATCTGGGTGGCGCGTGCGTCTGTCGCATATTGACGCAGTCCTTCCACGACACTGGAGGCCGGGATGGTCGCGGTCGTTGCCCCCAGGCGCGACGCCAACGCCATGGTGTCCGCCAGATGAGCGCGTTCCTCCGCCGTGAAGGCAAGGCTGCGCTGGGTTTCGATGTGGACAGCGGTCCACGGGGCCCTCAGGGCATCTGCCAGTCGCTTGGCAGCGCGCACAAGGCCCTGTGCGCTTGGCAGTTCGCTGATCGCGACGACGATGCGCTCGCCCGCTGCGAAGCTGCCGGCGAGCGCATGGGCCCGCACATAGTCCAGCATCTGGGCATCGACCGCCTGCGCGGCGCGGCGCAGCGCCATCTCTCGCAGCGCCGTCAGATTGGATTTGGAAAAGAAATGGTTGAGCGCCCGGCTGGCCTCCGCCGGAACATAGACCTTGCCCTCCTTCAAGCGCTCGATCAGTTCGTCGGGCGGGATATCGACTACCTCGATCTCGGCCATTTCAAGGATTGAATCGGGTACGGTTTCCCGCACCCGGACGCGCGTGAAGGAAGCGACGATGTCGTTCAGGCTCTCGACATGCTGGATGTTGACGGTCGAATAGACATCGATGCCGGCATCGAGCAACTCCTCGACATCCTGATAGCGTTTGGGATGGCGGCTGCCCGGTGCATTGCTGTGAGCGAGTTCGTCGACCAGCACCAGAGCGGGATGGCGGGCGAGGATGGCGTCGAGGTCCATTTCGGTCAGGCCATGGCCCTGATGATCGACTTCGCGTCGGGGGATGACCTCATGCCCATGGAGCAGGGCCTCGGTTTCGTGCCGGCCGTGAGTTTCGACCACACCCACCGCGACATCTACGCCGGCCTTCAGCCGTTGCATGCCGTCGGTGAGCATTTCATAGGTCTTGCCCACGCCCGGTGCCGCGCCGAGAAATATCTTGAGACGGCCACGCCCCTCCTGCGCTGCCTGACGGAGAAAAATTTCGGGATCGCGGCGCTCAGGGTCACTCATTCTGTCACAGCGAGGTGTCTGCAGCCGCGGGAAGGTTTCCGGTCGGAACCCAGGCAAATTCATGGATTGCTTCAGCATGGCCCGATTGGTTTGCGTGATCAAGCGAAATCGCGGGTAAGATCCCGATAAAGACGGTCCGCCTACTGATTGTTGTCGCTGTGCCACGCACATGCGCCGGTCAGAGCCCCGGAAGAAAGCGAACCGTAACCGTTGCTGCCTTCAATGATTTAAGCCCGGCCAGGTCGTCAGACGGCGGCAGAGGATCCTGTGATGCCAGATCCCTGTTTCGCCTCAATCTTGGAAAAACACTCGCCGGGCGGTTTCGCCGGGCAGGAAGCGTCACGACGTTCGGCCGGGTAAGCGTCCGCCTGTTCATGCGTTCCAATCTGGCGCGAGCCTGCTGATCGGCTGCTTCTTCAGCAGCACTCGATCAGCAACGGTGCTGCCCTGGGCCTGCCGGCCCTTTCGACATCTCCGGATTCAGGCGCGTTGCGAGAATGGCACGGTGCTTGCGGTCCTGATCATCGTCAGCCGCTGCGGCCGAATGCGGCATTTTGGAGGATGGTAGGATGGACTTCCGCTCGACGACTTTGGACGGCAAGGGTTTGCAGGCGGTCAGCCCAGATGTCAGTGATCCCCTGGCCCGGGCCCATGCTCTGGCCGAGCTGTTTGACCTTTCCGCGCCGGATCGCGACCGTGCCGGCGGAACGCCGAAGGTGGAGCGCGATCTGCTGCGGGAAAGCGGGCTTTTGCGTCTCAGCATTCCCGTCGCTTATGGTGGCCTTGGCGGCGACTGGACGACCGTGATGAAGACCGTGCGGATTCTGGCAGCGGCCGACAGCTCGCTTGCTCATGTCTATGCCTTCCATCACCTGCTGCTGGCCACCGTCCGACTCTTCGGCGCGGCGGGCCAGTGGGAATCGGCCTATCGGGATACGGCGCGCGCGCCGCTGTTCTGGGGCAATGCGCTCAATCCGCTCGACAGTCGCATGCTCAGCACGGCGCAATCAGGCTGGCGGTCGTTCAGTGGGCACAAGAGTTTCTGTTCCGGCGCACTCGATTCCGATCGCCTGATTGTCTCGGCACGGCAGGCCGGGCTCGACCGGCTCGTCATCGCCGCGATCCCCAGCGACCGGAAAGGCATCACCCCGCATGACGACTGGGACAATATCGGCCAGCGCCAGACGGACAGCGGAACCGTGACGTTCGAAGACGTGCGCATCGAGGAAAGCGAGATATTGCAGACGCCGGGTCCGCTGGGGTCGACCTTCGCGACGCTGCGCCCGCTCATCGCCCAGCTCATCCTGTCCAACATCTATCTGGGCATTGCCGAAGGCGCGTTCCGGGCGACGAAGAAATATGTCCATGGCGAGGCGCGCCGCTGGTTGTTTTCGGCCGCCGAGCAGCAGTCGAAAGACCCCTATGCATTGGAGCGGGCCGGGGAGTTCTGGCTCGCTCTGGAAGGTGCGCGGTTGCTCAACGATCGTGCTGCGGCCCTGTTGGACGCCGCATGGGAGCAGAACGACGCCCTATCCGGACAGCGGCGGTCGGAAACGGCGATCGGCATCGCCACCGCGAAGGTCGCGTCGATCCGCGGTGGGATGGAGATCACAAACCGCATGTTCGATGTGATGGGCGCGCGTTCGACCATGGGACGTTTCGGCTTCGACCGCTTCTGGCGCAATTTGCGCACCCACGCCCTGCATGACCCGATCGATTACAAGCTGCGGGAACTGGGGGATTGGGCGCTCAACGATGAGGAACCGCTGCCTACCTTCTACTCCTGATGATCTCCTGCTGCTTATGCAGCAGGAGATCAGCACATGGCTGCGCAATAAGAAGCATGCCGGTCGAACGATGTGGGCTAGAACTGAAGTAAATAGCTGAAAATAAATAATATAATCAAACTGGCACGCTTTCTGCTTAGTGAAGTTCGTCCACAAGGAAGCAGTTCGATGACCAAAGTGCTCAACGTAACGGCCATTGCCGGCTCACTGCAGCAGCCCTCTCGTACCGAGGCGTTGCTCGATGCGATAATTGGTGAATTGCAAGCCGCGATGCCTGCCCGCGTTCGGACGGTGAAGCTTTCCGAAATCGGACCGCAGGTCGGCGGCGCAATGCAGCGCGCGCATCTGCCCGCCGATGCCTTTGCTGCCGTGCAGGCGATCGAGGAGGCGGACCTGCTGATTGTCGCCAGTCCCGTCTACCGGGCATCCTATACCGGGCTCCTCAAGCATCTGTTCGACTTTGTCGGGCGGGAGGCGCTGGTCGGCCGTCCGGTGCTGCTCGCCGCGACGGGTGGCACGGAGCGGCACATGCTGATGATCGATCATCAATTGCGCCCATTATTCGCCTTTTTCGACGCGGTGCCGCTCCCGCTCGGCATCTACGCGACCGAAGGCGACTTCATCGATTTTCGCCCGGCCAGTCCGGCCCTGGTCGAGCGCATCGCAAGGGCGGTCGATGCCGCTCTCCCCTGGCTCAGCCGGCTGGAGGCAGCGCAGCCCGCCATTCTGCGCCAGCCCTTTCTGGCCCAGCTCTGACTCCCCCAATCCTTCCCCATCACGACAGGAGATTGCCCATGTCCTCCCCCTCAGTCGAACCAGTTCGCTTTGCCTATTGGGTGCCCAATGTCAGCGGCGGCCTGGTCGTCAGCAAGATCCAGCAAAGGACAAGCTGGGACATCGACTACAACCGCAAGCTCGCCCAGATCGCGGAAGCGGCGGGCTTCGACTATGCGCTCTCACAGATCCGCTTCACCGCAGGCTATGGCGCGGAATATCAGCATGAGCCGGTTGCCTTCAGCCAGGCGCTGCTGGCGGCGACGACTAGGCTGAAGGTCATCGCCGCGATCCTGCCGGGGCCGTGGACGCCGGCCGTCGTCGCCAAGCAGCTTGCCACCATCGATCAGATCAGCGGGGGTCGGGTGGCCATCAACCTCGTCAGCGGCTGGTTCAAGGGCGAGTTCACGGCCATTGGCGAACATTGGCTGGAACATGACGAGCGCTATCGCCGCTCTGAGGAATTCATTCGCGCGCTCAAAGGCATCTGGACTACGGACAACTTCAGCTTCCGTGGCGATTTCTATCGTTTCACTGACTATACGTTGC
This sequence comes from Sphingobium sp. LMC3-1-1.1, assembly GCF_040676285.1. Taxonomy (NCBI): domain Bacteria; kingdom Pseudomonadati; phylum Pseudomonadota; class Alphaproteobacteria; order Sphingomonadales; family Sphingobiaceae; genus Sphingobium; species Sphingobium sp. LMC3-1-1.1. The sequence continues at coordinate 15,076 of NZ_JBEGHQ010000012.1, forward strand.
AGCCCAAGCCGCTGCAGCAACCGCATCCCGAGGTGTTTCAGGGCGGCAGTTCGCGCGCGGCGCGCGACATGGCGGCGCGCGTGTCCGACTGGTACTTCACCAATGGCAACAGCATCGAAGGGATTAAGGCACAGGTCGACGATGTGCGTGCCAAGGCGGCAGCCGAAGGGCGCAGCGTCAAAATCGGTGTCAACGCCTTCATCATCGCGCGCGATTCCGAGGAGGAGGCCCGGCAGGTCCTCGACGACATCATCGCGCAAGCAGATCCGGAGGCGGTCCAGGCGTTCGGATCGGCGGTAAGCCAGGCAGGCAAGGCTTCGCCGGAGGGTGAAGGCAATTGGGCCAAGTCGACCTTCAACGACCTCGTCCAGTATAATGACGGGTTCAAGACGAACCTGATCGGTACGCCGCGCCAGATCGCCGAGCGCATCATCGCGCTGAAGGCTGTCGGCGTCGACCTCATCCTTTCGGCCTTCCTGCATTTCCAGGAAGAGGTCGAATATTTCGGCCGCAATGTCCTGCCGATCGTGCGGGAGCTGGAAGCCGAAGCGGCGCTCGAAGTGGCCTGATCCCGATGAGCAGCGCACCACCCGTCCTTCTCGCGCATGATGGAGCGGAACCCGCTGACCATGTCTCGCGGGCAGGCGGGTGCGGCCTGCCGGCGCGAAAACGCCGATCACCCCTCAGAAGGAGGCAAGGCATTGGCCAATAGCGATTCCTTCCTGACCTATTCCGATCCGCGCTCGCTCACCAAGTCGGTGCGCGCGTCCGCGATGGTGTTCGAAGATCCGTTGTCGCGCGCGCTGCTTGACCGCATCCGCCGCATCGCGCCGAGTGAGGCCAATGTCCTCATCATCGGCGAGACCGGCACGGGCAAGGAGATCGTCGCGCGCCACGTCCATGAACTGAGCGCGCGGCGGGAAGGGCGCTTCGTCGCCGTCAATTGCGGTTCCCTGCCGGAAACGCTGGTCGAGGCAGAGTTGTTCGGCCACGAAAAGGGCGCGTTCACCGGCGCCGTCAACGCCAAGGAAGGCTGGTTCGAAGCCGCTCATGGCGGCACATTGTTCCTGGACGAGATTGGCGACCTGCCGCTTGCGATGCAGGTCAAGCTGCTGCGCGTGCTGCAGGAACGCGAGGTGGTGCGTGTGGGCTCCCGCACGAGCCGCCCGATCGATGTGCGGCTGATCGCCGCCACCAACGTTCATCTGGAACGGGCTGTGGCTTCGGGCCGGTTCCGCGAGGATCTGTTCTATCGCCTGCGCGTCGCCTCGCTCGAATTGCCCGCCTTGCGAGAGCGGACGCGCGATATCCTCCCCCTTGCCGCCTTCTTCCTGCGCCAGCATTGCCAGCGGCTCGGCTATGCGCATGCCGTCCTCTCGCCGGAAGCGGAGCGGGCTTTGGTGCAGCATAATTGGTCCGGCAATATCAGAGAGCTGGAAAACGCCATTCATCATGCTCTGCTGATGTGCGAGAGCGGGGTCATCAGCCCTGCGGACCTCCAACTCCAGGTGCGCGCCGCTTGGGAGCCGGGAGCGGCGGCGCCAGCCTCCCGGAGTGCTGACGCGGAACCGGCTGCGCTCTCTTCCCAGGGCAGGCCCGGTCTGGAAGAGGCGCTGGTGCCGTTGTTCGAGGAAGGCGGCGAGAACCTGTTCGAACGGATCGAGGATCGATTGTTCCGCGCCGCGTTCGACTATTGCCACCGCAATCAGGTGCAGACCGCGCGCCTGCTTGGCATCAGCCGCAATATCGTGCGGGCGCGCCTGATCCGCATGGGCGAGATAGGCGCGCCGCCGAGCCGCCCCGCGTCGCCGGCGAACAACAGTTCCTCCGCAGATGACACGACGCTTTCACTCGACGGCCGCTCCGCGCTGCCGCCGTTCCACAGCATCAACTGAACAGACAATCCGTCCATCCCCGTTTCAAAAGGAGTATCGTCATGAATGCGATCAACAAGCCCAATGTCCAGGAAGGCGTGCCGCCGCTCGCCCGCCCCGCCGAGCCTGCCCACATCATCCGCAGCGATGCCGAGGCGATCGAGACGGCAGAAAAGCTGGCGGCGCGTTTTGCCGAGGGGGCTGTGGAACGCGATCGCGAGCGCATCTGGCCGGTCGCTGAACTCGACGCCTTTTCGCAAAGCGGACTCTGGTCGCTCAACGTGCCGCGAGACCATGGCGGGCCGGAGCTTTCCTACCGGACGATCGTGAAGGTCATCGAAATCATTTCGGCCGCCGATCCGTCATTGGGCCAGATTCCCCAGAACCATATCGGGGTCGTCGCGGCGATCCGCACCACCGCCGAGCCGGAGCAGAAGAAGATCCTGTTCGAGAAGGTGCTGTCGGGCACGCGGTTTGGCAATGCCTTCTCTGAATTCGGATCGAAACGCGCCGCCGAATTCGAAACCAGCTTCGCCGAGGACGGCGACGATGTGATCGTTTCGGGCCGCAAATTCTATTCGACCGGCGCCTTGCTCGCGCATCTGGTTCCGATCGTCGCCGTCGATGGCGAAGGCCGCGCCTGGTATGCCATTGCCGAGCGGGGCGCGCCGGGTCTGACCGTGATCGACGACTGGTCCGCCTTCGGCCAGCGCACGACGCTGAGCGGCACGGTCATCCTGGACAATGTTCGCGTACCCAAGAGCCACGTGATCCCAGGGTGGAAGGGCTATGCCGAGCCGACGGCCGACGGCCCGATCTTCCAGATCATTCAGGTCGCGGTCGATACCGGCATCGCCGCCGCCGCGATCGAGGACACCATCCGGTTCGTGCGAACCAAGTCGCGACCATGGCTGGACAGCGGCCTCGACCATGCATGGCAGGATCCCTATGTCATCCAGGCAGTCGGTGGGCTGAAGCTGCGCCTCAACGCGACACGCGCGCTGCTTGATCGCGCGGCGATCGCGGTCGATGAAGCGGTCGTCAACCCGAATGCGGAAACCGTAGCCGCGGCGCAGATCACCACGGCCGAAGCCAAGGTGCTGAGCACCGAGCTTGCCATCGACGCAACCAACAAGCTGTTCGAGCTGGCCGGTACCCGCTCGACGCTTGCCGAACATGGGCTCGACCGGCACTGGCGGAACGCGCGCACCCATACGCTGCACGATCCGGTCCGCTGGAAATATGCGATCCTGGGCAATTATTATCTCAACGGCGAAAAGCCGCCGCTTCACGCGTGGAGCTGAGCCATGGCCGCCCCCGTCCCTGACAAGATCAATGTTCTCTGGTTCCTGCCGACGCATGGCGACAGCCGCTATCTGGGCACGCAGGAGGGTGGCCGGGCGGTCGACCTGCCTTATCTGAGGCAGGTGGCCCAGGCCGCGGATTCACTGGGCTATTATGGCGTACTGCTGCCGACGGGCCGCAGTTGCGAGGATAGCTGGGTGGTCGCCTCCGCACTTGCGCCAGTGACGGAGCGGCTGCGCTTTCTGGTAGCGGTGCGCCCGGGCCTGCAGTCCCCCACGCTCGCCGCGCGAATGACAGCGACGCTGGATCGCATTTCCAACGGTCGCTTGCTCATCAACGTGGTCACCGGCGGCGACCCGGTGGAAAATGGCGGCGACGGCATCTTTCAAAGCCATGCCGAACGCTATGAGGTGACCGAGGAATTTCTCGGCATCTATCGGGCGCTGCTGCGCGGCGAGGTCGTGGAGCATGAGGGCAAGCATTTCCGCATTTCTGACGGGCGTCTTTTGTTTCCGCCGGTTCAGACGCCCTATCCGCCGCTCTATTTCGGCGGATCGTCCGATGCCGGGTCGCGCATCGCCGCGCGCATGGTCGACAAATATCTGACCTGGGGCGAACCCCCGACGGATGTCGCCGCGAAAATCGCCAATATCCGCGCGCTGGCCAGGGCGGAGGGGCGTGAGGTCAGCTTCGGCATTCGCCTGCATGTGATTGTCCGGGAGACGCGAGAGGATGCCTGGGCTGAAGCCGACCGTCTGATCAGTCGCCTCGACGACGACACCATCGCCAGCGCGCAGAGCGTGTTCGCGCGGATGGACTCGGTGGGCCAGCAGCGCATGAGCAACCTGCATGGCGGCCGCCGCGACCGGCTGGAGATCAGCCCCGACCTGTGGGCGGGCGTTGGCCTCGTCCGGGGCGGGGCGGGCACCGCTCTTGTTGGCGATCCGGAAACGGTGGCGGCGCGCATCGACGAATATCGACGCCTGGGCATCGACAGCTTCATCCTGTCGGGCTACCCGCATCTGGAGGAAGCCTATCGTTTCGGTGAGCTGGTGCTGCCGCGCCTGCCGCTCGCCCATGCGACCGGGGCCAGGGCGGCCGCCAGCAATATGGGACCGTTTGGCGAAACCATCGCCGGCGACCACCGCCCGTTGCTGCGAACCGGTCAGTCCTGAGGAAGATGGCGTGACAAACCATCTTCCTCCAACGGTAGCGATCATCGGCGGCGGTTTTTCGGGCGCGGCGACTGCATATCACCTGGCGAGGATCGGGGGCGATGCCGTGCGCATCCTGATCTTCGAACCGCGTGATGCGATCGGTGCGGGCCTGGCTTATTCAACCCTCGATCCATCGCATCGCGTCAATGTTCCGGCGCGTCGCATGACGCTGGATCCTGATGAACCCGACCAGTTCAGCGACTGGCTCGACCAGAATGACGCGCTGGGCGACGATCCGGATGCGGTGCTGCCGGACGGGCGCCGCTTTCCGGCGCGGCATTTGTTCGGGCGCTATGTCCGCGAGATGCTGGAACCGGTGCTGGCGAGCGGGCGCGTTCGCCATATCCGGTCCGCAATCGCCCGCGTCCGTCCCTCCACCCGTCTTGGCTGGGCCTTGGAGACGAGCGGAGGAGAGCTGTATCAGGCAGATGTGGTCGTCATCGCCACCAGCCACCCTCCGCCCATGCCTCCGGCGCTATTGACCGGCGGATTGGCGGGGCAGCCCAAGTTCGTTGCCGATCCATGGGCGCCGGGCGCGCTGGATGGCATTGATGCCAGCGACAGGGTGCTGATCGTCGGGACCGGGCTGACCATGGCTGACGTCGTCGCTTCGCTGGAGCGCAAGGGACATGCCGGTCCCATCACCGCCATTTCCCGCCGCGGCCAGCGGTCGCGCGCCCATGCCCGGAAGCTGGTCGAACCTTATGGCGATTTCCTGACTCCGCCTTCGCGTACGGCACTCGACCTGGTTCGCCGCGTGCGTCGGGCGGTGCGGCCCGACCGCCCCTGGCAGGGCCTGTTTGATTGTCTTAGAACGCAGGGCCAGGGCATCTGGCGCGCATTGCCGCTTGCCGAGCGGCGTCGTCTCATTCGCCATATCCGCCCCTTCTGGGATACGCACAGATTTCGCATAGCGCCGCAGGCCGACGCGCTGCTCGATCGACGATTGGCGAGCGGGTCGCTCGACATATATGCCGCATCCCTGCGATCGGCCGATGCCGACGCTGCTGGCTTGCATGTGTCGCTCAAAAGGCGGTGCGGACGGACGGAAAGGCGGACCTTCGATGCCGTTGTGGCGACGACCGGGCCGGGTCATTCGGACGTCCTGACGTCCCAGCCCTTTCTCGCCGACCTGTTTAACGCGGGCCGGGCCGTGGTCGATCCGACCGGACTTGGCTTGCCTGTGGATGAGAAAAGCCGATTGCTCGGCAAAAACGGCGCGAATGGCTCGCTGTTCGTGGCCGGTCCATTGGCCCGGGGCCAATTTGGGGAACTGATGGGTCTTCCCGAAGTGACCCATCATGCGGTGCTTGTCGCCAATGGCATCATCGAGGCCCTCTCATGGGTCATGGCCTCAGCCGCCGAATGACGAGGGTCAGGGCCGTGTCCGATGGGCGACGATGTCGTCCAGTCGTTGATTGATTTCGAGGACATTGACCCGTGCTTCGCCCAGAAAGCCGAGAAGCGGCTTCCGGATGCTCCCCTGGACCAGCGCGCGGACCTGATCAGCGTTCAGTCGGCGTGCCTTGGCCACCCGTTCCACCTGGAAAAAGGCCGCATCGGGGCTGATATCAGGGTCCAGCCCCGATGCGGAGGTGGTCACCAGGTCGGATGGAACGGGACGACCGGGCGAGTGAAGCGCTTCGACGTCCGTTGCGACCCTCTCCGCCAGCGCTTTCGCCGTGGGACCGAGGTTGGAGCCGGAGGAGGCAAGGCCATCATAGCCCTTGCCCGCTGCGGAGGGGCGTGGATGGAAATAGCGGTCTTCGGAGAAGTTCTGGCCGATCAGGGCGGAGCCGGTTGGTCTGCCGTTCTGCCGGATCACGCTGCCATTGGCCTGAAAGGGAAAGAGCGCCTGGCCAATGCCGGTCAGCGCCAGGGGATAGATGAGCCCCAGCAGCAGCGCGAAAAGCAGGGTCATGACCAGCGCGGGGCGCAGGGCGGTCTTCAGGTCGGTAAACATCGGAAAGTCCTTTCCTCCGTTCGCGCGAAACGAACGGCTGTTGCGCTGCGGGTCAGGCCAGGCCCAGCCCATTCACGGCAAGGTCGATCAGCTTGATCCCCACAAAGGGCGCCACCAGCCCGCCAAGTCCATAAATGGCGAGGTTTCGCGCCAGCAGCGGTCCCGCCCCGATCGGGCGATAGGTCACGCCCTTCAGCGCCAGAGGAACCAGGCATGGGATGATCAACGCGTTGAAGATGATGGCCGAAAGGATCGCGCTCTCCGGACTGGCGAGGTCCATGATGTTGAGCACCCCAAGGCCGGGATAGAGCGCCACGAACATCGCCGGGATGATCGCGAAATATTTGGCGACGTCATTGGCTACCGAGAAGGTGGTCAGCGCCCCCCGCGTCATCAGCAATTGCTTGCCAAGGCCCACCACCTCGATCAGCTTGGTCGGATCGCTGTCGAGGTCGACCATGTTGCCGGCTTCCCGCGCCGCCTGGGTGCCGGTGTTCATCGCCACGCCGACATCCGCCTGCGCCAGCGCCGGCGCGTCGTTGGTGCCGTCGCCGCACATGGCGACCAGCCGGCCTCCCTGCTGTTCCTTGCGGATCAGCGCCAGCTTGTCCTCAGGCGTGGCCTGGGCGAGGAAATCGTCCACGCCCGCTTCCGCCGCGATGGAGGCTGCGGTCAATGGATTGTCGCCGGTGATCATCACCGTGCGGATCCCCATTTGCCGCAGTTCCCCGAAACGTTCACGGATGCCCGCCTTGACGATATCCTTGAGGAAGATCGCGCCGAGCAGCCGCCCATCCTTCGCCACCGCCAGGGGCGTGCCGCCCGCGCGCGCGATTTCGTCGGTGATGCGGCGAAGCTCCTGTGCCGCGGCCTCCTCCTCCAGGCCGGGATTGGCCCGCAGGATGCTGTCCACCGCACCCTTCTGGATGGTCGATCCCTGAAGCGTCACCCCGGAAAGGCGGGTCTGGGCGGTGAAGGGAATGACCACTGCTCCCTGGGGCAGCGTATCCGCGCTTTGCCCGAACTTCTCCCGCGCCAGAAGGACGATGGAGCGGCCCTCCGGTGTTTCGTCAGCCAGGCTGGCGAGCAGCGCGGCTTCAGCCAATGCGGCCTGGGTTGCTCCCCCGACGGCGCGGAATTCGGTCGCCTGACGATCGCCCACGGTAATGGTGCCGGTCTTGTCGAGCAGCAGCGTGTCTATGTCGCCGGCCGCCTCCACCGCGCGGCCCGACTTGGCCAGCACGTTGAACCGCACGAGCCGGTCCATGCCCGCAATGCCGATGGCCGACAGCAGCGCGGCTATGGTCGTCGGAATGAGCGTGATCAGCAAGGCGGCGAGGATCGCCACCGGAATGCTGCCGCCCGCATAGCTGGCAAAGCCCGGTATCGTGCCGACCGCTATCAGGAATATGATGGTGAGGCCCACCAGCAGCAAGGTGAGGGCGATCTCATTGGGGGTTTTCTGCCGTTCGGCGCCCTCCACCAGGGCGATCATGCGATCGAGAAAGCCCTGTCCAGGATTGACCGTGACGCGAACGCGGATCTGGTCGGAAATGACGCGCGTACCCGCCGTCACCGCACTGCGGTCGCCGCCCGCTTCCCTGATGACCGGCGCGGATTCGCCTGTGATGGCCGCTTCGTTGACCGAAGCGACGCCGGCAATGACCTCGCCGTCGGAGGGGATGAGGTCGCCGGTTTCGACCAGCACGACGTCGCCCATCCTGAGCAGGCTGGCCGGGACCGTCTCGACGGCGTCGCCCTTCAGCCGCTTTGCGGTCAGTTCCGCCTTGGCTGCGCGCAGCGAGGCGGCCTGCGCCTTGCCGCGCCCTTCCGCCAGCGATTCGGCAAAGGTGCCGAACAGCACCGTCAGCCACAGCCAGACCACCAGTTGCAGCTTGAAGCCGATGGCGAGATGGTCCTGCCCCACGGCGAGCAGCACCGTCAGCAGCACGGCGACCGTGGCGGTCGTGAACATCACCGGGTTGCGGATCAGTTCCCTTGGGTTGAGCTTGCGGAAGGCGTCGCCGATCGCTGGAAGGATGAGGTCGGCGGTGAAGAGCGATTTGGCTTCGGACCGGGGCATGGGGTGATCCTTAAAAGAGCTGGCCATGGATCATCGCGAGATGATCGGCGATGGGGCCAAGGGCGAGGCCGGGCAGGAAGGTGAGTCCGCCGACGATCAGCACGATGCCGACCAGCAGCCCTGTCCAGAGCGGCCCCGTGGTGGGGAAGCTGCCCGCGGTTTCCGGCGTGTATTTCTTCGCCGCCAGCCCGCCGGCGATGGCCAGCATGGGTATGATGACGAAGAAGCGCCCGATCCACATCGCCACGCCCATCAGGCCGTTGTAGAAGGGCGTGTTGGCGGAGATGCCGGCAAAGGCCGACCCATTGTTGGCGACCGCGCTGGTGAAGGCGTAGAGGATCTCGCTGAACCCGTGCGGTCCCTTGTTGAGCGGCCCCGCAAGACCAGCCGGCAGCACGCTCGCCAGCGCGGTGAAGACCAATATCACCAGCGGCAGCACGGCGATGGCGAGAACGGCGAGCTTTACCTCCCGGCTCTCGATTTTCTTGCCGACATATTCCGGGGTGCGACCGACCATCAAGCCGGCGACGAACACGGCGAGGATGGCGAACAGCAGGAAGCCATATATGCCCGCGCCGACGCCGCCGACCACGACTTCGCCCAACTGCATGTTGAACAGCGGGACCAGGCCGCCGAGAGCGGTGAAGCTGTCATGCATGGCATTGACCGCGCCGCAGCTTGCCGCCGTGGTGATGACGGAGAAGAGGGCGGAGGCGGCTATGCCGAACCGTACCTCCTTCCCCTCCATATTGCCGCCGGGCACTCCCAGATGGTGGAGGATGGGGTTGCCCGCCGCCTCCTGCCAATAGGTGACGGCCACGCCGGCGAGGAACAGGACCATCATCGCGGCAAGGATGGCCCATCCCTGGCGCACATTGCCGACCGCCTTGCCGAAGGTGTAGGTGAGGCCGACGCCGATTGCGAAGATCGAGAGCATCTGCACGAAATTGGTGATGGCGGTCGGATTCTCGAACGGATGGGCGCTGTTGGCGTTGAAGAAGCCGCCGCCGTTGGTGCCCAGCATCTTGATCGCCTCCTGTCCCGCGACCGGGCCCAGGGCGAGGGTCTGCTTCGCGCCTTCCAGCGTCGTGATGTCGATCGACCCCGCCAGCGTCTGCGGCACGCCGCTCGCCATGTAGAAGATGGCAAGCACGACAGAGAGCGGCAGCAGCAGGTAGAGCGTTACCCGCACTGTATCGGCCCAGAAATTGCCGATGGTGGCGCTGCTGCGCCGCGCGAAACCCCGGAACAAGGCGAATGCGAGCGCAATGCCCGTCGCGGCCGAAAGGAAATTGTGGAGGGTGAGCGCCAGCATCTGGCTGAGGTTCGACATGGTCGATTCCCCAGAATAGCTCTGCCAGTTGGTGTTCGAGGTGAAGCTGATCGCGGTGTTGAAGGCGAGATGCGCGTCAATCGCGCCCAGATGCTGCGGGTTGAGCGGCAGCACCGCCTGCATCCGCAGCAGCGCATAGGTGAGGAGCAGCGCCACCGCGTTGAGGATCAGCATGTGCACGGCATAGCGGCGCCAGCCCTGCTCCTCCTGCGGGTCGATGCCGCAAAGGTGGTAGAAGCCGCGCTCGACCGGGCCGAGCACGGCATGAAGCGGCGTGCGGCGCCCTTCGTATAGCGCGAACAGCCACAGGCCGACCGGCTTTACCAGGACAAGCAGCAGGCCGACAAAGGCCGCGATCAGCAGCCATCCCTGAAAGGTCATGAAACGCCCTCCCTAAAAGCGTTCGGGCCGCGCAAGCACGGCGACCAGATAAAAGAGAAGGGCGATGGCGGTGAACCCGGCGAGCCAGAGGTCGATGGTCATGACGCCGCTCCTCACGCCCGCTCGCACAGCGCGGCATAGCCGAGGCTGGCGACGAGAAGGAGGAGGATCAGGCCGATCCAGAGCATGTCTTGCATAAGAAAACTCCCGCAGTCGAAACTGTCGCGCAGGGGTGCGGGACGGGCTATCGTCTGCCGCAGGTCAATTAAGGCATGGCGGCGTTTGAAATCGAGACAGGGGAAATGAGCGAGGCATAGAAATTGCGTATGAAAATGATCTGCTGAAAATGATCTGCTTCGCAATCCAGCCCGCGCCGCGTCAGATGCCTTTCACTGCGGGGCACTGCCCGGCACGGCGTCATGGATCGAGCAACGGGATGACGGATATGGCGTCGTCATTGCAGATGGAAGGGAACGGTTCTTGTCCGGTGCGATTGTTGACGATGGCTGACCGCCGTTCCTGCCGCGTGCACCAATGCGCCCCTTGCGGCGTCCGGTCCGGTCCGATCTTTTGGCGGCGCAAGATGCAGGTTCAGCGCAGAGGAAAGGCTGCGCGCTCGACTGATTTTCCTGGCCTTGATGATTTTACCCGACACAGGAGACAAGCCGACACCATGACCGACACGCGCGCTCGCATCAACGCCATCGGGTGCGCCGTGCCCACGCTGGACATGCATGCGCCCTTCGTCCGATGGGCGACGGAGCAATTGGACGACCCGCACGAACGACGGCTGTTTCAGCGCATGGCGGAGCGATCCGGCATCGAACATCGCTGGTGCGTGCTGCCGTCCACGGCGGAGGGCGGGTCCCCGGTCGACCCTGGCGGCTTCTATGCAGGCGAAATGCCGCCGACCTCGCTGCGCATGCGCTGCTACGCCGATCACGCTCCCCGACTGGCGATGGAGGCGATCGCCCGACTGAAGGCGCAGGTGCCGGTCGAGGGGATCAGCCATCTGGTGGTGGCAAGCTGCACCGGCTTCGTCGCTCCCGGCATAGACCAGATCATTGCCGAGCGGCTGGGCCTGGCCGATGTCGAGCGGACCCTGGTCGGCTTCATGGGCTGCTATGCCGCCGTTGCGGCGTTGCGCACGGCGCGGCATATCGTGCGGTCGGAGCCCGATGCGCGGGTGCTGGTGGTGACGGTCGAACTGTCTTCCCTGCATTTCCAGCCGGAGCGGCAGATCGAGCGGCTGTTGATGATGCTCCAGTTCGCGGATGGCGCTGCGGCCGCGCTGGTGATGGGGACCGGGGCGGGGATTGCGATCGACCGGCCCTTCTCGCTCAACCTCGCCGACTCGGCGGAACTGATCCGCTGGGACATAGGCGATAGCGGCTTCGTCATGCATCTGTCCGGCGAGGTGCCGGGGCGCATCCAGGCGGCGCTGGCCGATCCCGCTGTACGTCGTCGCCTTTGGGGCAGTGAGGATATGGCGGCGATAGAGCGATGGGCGGTGCATGCCGGCGGCCGGTCGATCCTGGACGCGGTGGAGCAGGGACTCGACCTTGGCCGGAATGCCCTGGCGCCGTCACGAAGCGTGCTGGCGCGGTTCGGGAACATGTCGTCTTCCACCCTGATGTTCATCCTGCACGACATGCTGGAGGGCGCGGGGCAGGGGGTGGCGCTCGCCTTCGGGCCAGGATTGGCGGCGGAGGGATTTCGCTTTGAAGGACTGCCATGACGTCGCGCTTGCCCGCGCTGGTCGTCGGTGGCGGGCCGGCGGGCGCCGCGGCGGCGATCGCCCTTGCGCGGGCGGGGGTGGACGTGCAGCTCATCGACCGCCAGAACGGCCCTCATGACAGCGTGTGCGGCGGTTTCCTAGGCTGGGATGCCCTGGCGGCATTGGGCGATCTGGGTCTCGACGCCCACCTGTTGGGCGCGCGGCCGATCCAGCGATTGCGCCTGCTGGCGGACGGCCGGGAACTGGAACTGCCGCTGCCCCATGCGGCGGTGGGGCTGTCGCGGCGTACGCTGGACGAAGCACTGATCGGCCGCGCCGCGCAGGCTGGAGTTGTCATCCGGCGCGGCCGGGCAGTGCGTGCCGCCCATCCCGCAGAGCGCTCCATCCGGTTGGACGATGGCGAACATCTGAAGGGAGACGCGCTGTTCCTGGCGACGGGCAAGCATGAATTGCGCGGATTGGCGCGTGATCTTGCCCGGTACCGGCAGGCGCCATGCGTCGGGATACGCGCAATCCTTCCCGGCGGTGCGGACTTGGCGGGCGTGATCGAGATGCATCTGTTCGACGGCGGCTATGCAGGGTTGCTGTTGCAGGAGGATGGCTCCGCCAATTTCTGCCTGTCCGTTGCGCGGGACCGCCTGTCGGATGGCGTCCCGGAGCTGATCCAGGCCATTATGAAGGAAGCGCCGCATCTGGCCGATCGCATGGCCGGAAAAATGCCGCACTCTTTCGAGGCGATTGCTGGCGTACCCTATGGCTGGCGCGCGGCGGCGAATGTGCCGGGCATCTTCCGCATCGGGGATCAGGGCGCGGTGATCGCTTCCCTGGCAGGGGACGGCATCGCCATCGCGCTCCACAGCGGAGCGAGTGCGGCGCAGGCCTATCTGCGCGGCGGTGCGGAGGCGGCGATGGATTGGCAGGACGCATGGCGCCGCCGCAGCCGGCGGCCGCTGGCGATTGCCGAAGCGTTGCGTCTCGGGGCGGCGGGACCACGGGGGCGCGGGCTGCTGATGCAGTTGCTGCGCTGGATACCGGCCCTGGGGGCTCAGGCCGCGCTGTTCACCCGCATATCCGCTCCACGCACAGGCGGAAGGAAAAGCGTCGGACGATCCGGACATCGTCCAGGCTGACACCGGCCTGGGGCAATATTTTCGCCCAGTCGCCGGGACGGAAGGACCGGGCGATCGACAGCTTGCCATCCTCCCGGACGATGCGGTGGACGCGCAGCAGGCGCGCGAGCAGCGGAAAGCCCCAATAGGCAAAGCCATGCCGGTGCAGGTCGCAGATCAGCCAGCCCATGCGCGCTTCCGCCTCCATATGGCGCAGGAACGTCATCAACTGCGCGTCCGTCATATGATGCGTCACCTGGCTGGAGATGATGAAGTCGAATTGTTCGGGCTGGTCCAGATAGTCGCCAGCGCGATAGTCGATGGGAAGGTTGGGCGGCGTGGCTCGACGAGCCGCGGCAAGGCTCTTTTCATTGAGGTCGACGCCGATCAGTTCCGCCTCGACGCCCCGCCGGCGCGCCCAGCGCGCGACGGCACGCAGGACGTCGCCGTCGCCGAAGCCGACGTCGAGCAGGCGGAAATGCCGGGCGGAACCGATTGCGCGGTTCAGGAAAGCGATGGTGGGCCACGCCGTGAAGGTCCAGCGGTTCACGCGCGCGAGATCGTGGAGCACGCGCTCATAGACGGCGGGATCCAGGTCTGGCGCGTCCATCTGCTCTTCCTGCCGCGAACGGATCGAAAGATCTGCCATAAGCCCTCTCTTCTTTGCTTGCATCATAGCATATCTTCATGGGCGTGGAGGTGCATGCCATGGGATTATTCGCCGCGTTCCTGCTCCTGACGGCCGGAGCCCAGCCAGCGTCCGTCGAGGGGCAATGGCTGACGGAGGATCGGAAGGGCGTGGTGCAGATCGCGCCATGCGGGGGACAGATGTGCGGACGGATCGCGCGGGTGCTGGACAAGGGGCCGGGCGTGCCTGCGACCGACGTCAACAATCCTGAGCCGAAATTGCGCGGGCAGCCGATATTGGGCCTGCTCACCCTATGGGGTTTCCGCCGTGTCGGCGCGATGTGGAAGGATGGGCGCGCCTATGATCCCAAATCGGGGCGCAGCTACCGAGCGACGCTGGGGTTGAACCTGGATGGAACGCTCAAGCTGACGGGCTGCGTGTTGTTCATCTGCCAGTCTCAGCGCTGGACGCGGGTGCGTTAGAGGGATTTTCAAGCGGTGGATCGCTGGTCCGCACCCTTTTCCCAAAGGAAAATGCCATAGCGCATGGCGCCTGTGCGAAGCGCGAGGATCAGGCGCGGCAGGCTTAGGATGAAGTCGCGGCTCCGGGTACGGGGGTTGAAGGCGAGGCTTCGCAGCATCGGATCGTGGATCATCGCCAGCGCCAGTCGCCGCAGGCAGATGGTCCAGGTGCGGCGCACGCGGACGCTTGCATCCTCATAATCGCGCAGCACGAACCCCGCTCCGGCTGCGAGCGCCTCATAGTCCATCCGGCTACCCATGCTGGGCAGCCGCCCTTCGCGACAGATGGGATGCAGGAGGTGGCGGATCTCCCATGGCCGCGCTCCTTCACCCTCCAGCCAGGCGCAGACGACCAGCCGCCCGCCGGGCCGCAATGTCCGCGCAACCTCCGTGAAAAAGCGGGCCTTGTCGACCATATGTTCGGAACTTTCGATCGCATAGGCGCCGTCGAAACCCGCATCGGGCAGTTCATTGTCCAGCCAGTCGCGACGCAGGCAGGTGAAGCGGGAGAGCGCGCGCGCTTTTGCAACATTCTCCTGCACGGCGGAAAGGGTGAGGCCCATGATGTGGACATCGTGGCGGGCGATGATCCGGGCGGCGGTGGCGCCATAGCCGCACCCTATGTCGCACAGCGTCTGCCCCGGTTCCGGCGCCAGACGCGCCTCCACCTGCGCAACCAGCGCTTCGGCCGCTTCGGCGGGACTCTCATATCCCGTCTGCCAGTAGCCATGATGGACATGCTCGCCCCAGATCCGCCGGTAGGCGAGGTCCAGTTCGTCATAATGAACGGCGACGCCCGCCGCGGTAGAGGGGCTGTCCGGTACGATCATGCCGCCTGTATCACCCGCCGGACTGGCGGGCGCAACGGATTTTCAGAAGCGAGGCCGCGCCTTCACCCCGCCGCCGCCAGCAGCTTCGCGCTGAGCGCGGGCCATTCGGTCATATCCCAGCCTTCGGGCGTTTCGCGCGTGATGATCTGGTCCGCGCCGAAGCAATTGGCAAGATCGATATCCTCTGCCTTCACAAAGCCGCGGTCGGCGAGGCAATAGAAGGGCCGCACCACCGGCAGCGTCAGATCGTCCGCATTCTGCTCCACCACGATCGCCAGCCGGTGCGAGCGCAGGCGAACCAGCGATCCGACCGGATAGATGCCGACCGCCCGCTGAAATGCCTGGAAGATTTCGGGGTCGTAGAGCGTCTGCGCCTCATCCAGCATCAGCAGGGTGCGGGACGGGTCTTCGCCATGGCGGTGGATGCGGTTGGACGTCATCGCGTCATAGGTGTCGCAGATCGCCGCCATGCGGGCGAACCGTCCGATTTCCTCGCCCTTCAGCCCATGGGGATAGCCGCTGCCGTCCAGCCGCTCATGATGATGAAGGCAGACGTCCAGCACGGCGTCCGGCATTTCTCCGCCCAAAGCCAGAAATTCATGGGCCAGCGTGGTGTGGCTCTTCACCACCTCCCACTCCTCTGGCGTGAGCGGACTGTCCTTGTCCCAGGTTTCCTGCGGCACATGGCCCATGCCGACGTCCATCAGCAATCCGGCAAGCCCGGCCTGTTGCACCTCCTCGGGAGAAAGGCGGAGCTGCTGCGCCAGGCTGATCATCAAGGCGCAGACCGACAGGGCGTGGAGATAAAGATATTCGCTCGTGTTCTTGAGCCGCGTCACGGCCATGAAGGCATGAGGATTGCGCTGGATGGAACTGGAAATCTCGTCGATCATCGATTCCAGCTTGTTGAGCTTGATCGCGTTGCCCAGGCGGGAATCGTCGAAGATCTTGTGCATCGCGCGCACGGACTTGCGGACGAGGCGGTTCGCGTGAACCATCTCTGCCTTGGTCGAAAGCCGGTCCTTCGACAGCGGATCGAAGGGACGGCTGACGGGAGCGGGCGCGGCGCGTCGGGCTATGGTCGCGCCTGCGCGGCCGAAAGGGCGGTCGCGCAGGTCGTTTGCCGGCGCGCGGGGTGCGGCTGGCGTTTCCCTGGGTTTCAGGTCAGCGCCGCGCGTCGTGTCGATCTGTACCCATTCGACCTTGCTCGCCTTCAGGTTTTCCAGCTGATCGGCGTCCTCCAGCAGCATCCGGCTCTTCCAGAAGGGGTGGGAGAACCAGGACCCTTCCATCTTGTGGAGAAACATGCCCAGCTCGACATGCTCGGTACGAATTCTTTTCAACATGATGATGCGCGGCCCCGAGTTGAGAGTCCGTCCTGTCTGAACCGAAGCGCGCTTCTCCGTACGTGCCGGGTCCCCTCCCGGACGGGTCGCGCTCTCATCCAGACGATATGGACTTCCAGAAGGGCATTTCGCCCCTAAAGCCTTGCGGAAAGGTTAAATTCCCGATTGCCAGCCCAGGCCAAGCGCCTTTTGCAGGGCGATATAATCCGCCGTCATGGCCGCTGTCCCCTGCGTCAGAGCCTGTGCCGCCGACAGGCTCTGCCGCTCCGCGTCAAGAAGCTGGATACGCGTGGCAGTTCCGGCGTCGAAACGCTGGCGTGTCAACGCGGCGGTGCGGTCGGCCGAAGCCTTGGACCGGGCAGCGCTGGCGACGCTCAGCCGACGGGCGCCGAAGCGGGAAAGCGCATCCTCGCTGTCGCGCAGGGCGTTGAGCACTGCCTGCCGATATTGCGCGGCCGCCTCGTCCCGCACGCCTTCGGCCTGGCCCACGCGGGCCGCGTTGCGGCCGAAATCAAGGAAGCTCCAGCTCAGGCGTGGCATGGCGATGGCGGCCAGCGTACCGAGATCGACCAGATCACCCGGATTCGTGCCGCCGATCCCGATCAGGCCCATGAAGCTGAGGCTGGGAAAACGCGCCGCTTCCGCGACGCCGATCCTGGCGGTGGCGGCGGCGAACTGGCGTTCCGCCGCACGAATGTCGGGACGGCGTTTCAGCAGCGCAGCCGGATCGCCGACTGCCACCTGTGCGGGAGGCAAGGGCACCGGTGCGGGCGCGGCCAGCATGCCGTCAAGCGCACCGGGCGCTTCCCCGGCAAGCGTGGCCAGCGCGTTCAGATAGGCGTCGCGCTCCGCACTGAGCGGCAGCAGCGCTGCGTCGCTCTGCTCCAACTGGTTGCGCTGCTGTTCCACCTCCAGCGCGGACGCAGTGCCCTGGGCACGGCGCTGCTCCGTCAGGCGCAGCATCTCCTGCTGCCGGGCCGTGGCCTGCTGTGCGAGGGCGATCCGCTGCTGGCGATCGCGCAGATTGACATAGGCCTGGGCGATTTCGGCGGTCAGGCTGACCTGCGCGTCGGCGACATTGGCTTGCGCCGCCTCGAACTGCGCCCGTGCCGCCTCCATGCCGCGTCGCCGACCGCCCCACAGGTCGATTTCCCAACTCGCGTCGAAGCCGAGATTATAGAAGTTGAGCGACTGGCTGTCGCCACCGTCGGAACTTCCATCGTTCGAACTGCCCAGATTGACGCCGGGAACGTCGGCATGGACGTAGATGGCGGATGCATTGACCTTGGGCAGGGTGTTGGCGCGCTCTGTCCGCAGGGCGGCGCGTGCCTGCCGCACCCGCGCCTCTGCCACGGCCACGCCCGGATTGGCGGCAAGCGCGCGGGTTTCCAGCGCGTCGAGAACCGGATCTGCCAGCGCCGTCCACCAGTTCGCCGCGACCGGGGCCTGCGGGCTGATGTCAGCGGGCGTCCTGGCGAAATTGGCGGCCGGGCTGACGGGCCTGGCCGCTTCCGGTCCATGATAATCCGGTCCGGCGGTGCAGCCAGCCAGGATCAGCAGGGGAAGGACCGCCGGGAAAAGGACTTTCGGGGGGAAACGCATGGAACCAGCCTCAATGCATCGCGATCGCTTGCCCCTTGGGCAAGGGACGCAGGAACAGCACCAGCGGCAACACGGCAATGATGCCGACCGCCAGCATCGTGAAAATGTCGTTATAGGTCATCACCAGCGCTTCCCGCTGGATCGTGCCCGCCAGCGAGCGAAGCGCGGCGTCCTGCCCGCCCAGCGAATGGGCCAGGCCACCGATATAATCCTGCACTTGCCCGCTATTGGCGCTCAGGCTTTCCTCCATGCGGCGGCTGTGCAGCCAGCTTCGCTGGTCCTGGATGGTGGCGATGCCTGCCAGCGCCAGCGATCCGCCCAGATTGCGAACGGCGTTGAACAGCCCGGCGGCATCGCCTGCATCCTCGGGCGGAACTGCTGCGATCGCGGCCTGGTTGAGGAAGAGGAAGCCGAACACGTTGCCGATGCCTCGCAGTAATTGCGACTCGACGAAATCATGACCCACCGCCTGATTGGTCAGCACCGTGTCGATCCCGCAGCTTGTCGCCATGACAAGGAGGCCAGCGCCAACGGCAATGCGTATGTCGAGATGCCGGATCAGCAGCGGGGTGAGCGGCATCAGCATCAGGCTGGGAATGCCCGACAGAAGGACGATCCGTCCCGATTGCAGCGCGTCATAGCCGGCGATCGCCGCCAGAAACTGTGGAATGATGAAGGCGGTGCCGTAGAGCATCATGCCGATGACCAGCCCCATCAGCGCAACAGCGCCAAATTGCCGGTCCAGCAGCAGCTTCAAGCGGATGACCGGCCTTTTCGCGAAATATTGCCCCGCGAACAGCAGGATGAAGCCGATACCGCAAATGATCGACATCAGGACGATTTCCCGGCTCTGGAACCATTGTTCCCGCTGTCCCTCCTCCAGCACGATGGTAAGACCGCCCAGTCCCAGCGCCATGCCCGCAATGCCGAGCCAGTCGGCCTGCCAGAATTCGCTGGGGCGCGGCTTTTGATGCGGCATCGTCACCAACAGCAGGGTGATGAGCAGGATGCCCACGGGCAGGTTGAGGAAGAAGGCGTAGTGCCAGCTTATATTCTCCGTCAGCCATCCACCGACCAGCGGGCCGAGTACGGGGCCCAGAATGGCGGTGACCCCGAACAGCGCATTGCCGATCGGCTGCTGGGAACGGGGCAGGCGGGTGGCGATGATCGTCATCGCCGTCGGGATCAGCGCGCCGCCGGTAAAGCCCTGGCCGACCCGGCCGACGACCATTGTCGTGAGATCGCTCGCCATGCCGCAGAGCATGGAAAAGCCGGTGAACAGAAAGGCGGCGGTGAGCAACAGGGTGCGTAGACCCAATAGTCGTTCCAGCCATGCCGCCAGCGGAATGATGATGATTTCCGCGACCAGATAGGATGTCGCGATCCAGGTGCCTTCCGTGCCGCTGGCGCCGATTTCGCCCTGGATCGTGGGCAGTGCGGAATTGACGATGGAAATGTCCAGCGTCGCCATCATTGCGCCCAGGCTGCCCGCGATGACGGCCAACCATGCGGCGGCGTCGGCGCGTTCGGGCGCGGCCGTATAGACAGGGGCGTTCATCGCTCGGTCCGGGCGTTATGCCGCTCCTGCTCCCGCCGGATCTGGGCGGCCGCATTCCTGGCCGAGCGGGTGTCGACGGACACTTCGACAGACATGCCTGGAACCAGCAGTTTTCGGGTCTCAGGCCCCGCGCTTATGGCGATGCGAACCGGTATGCGCTGGACGATCTTGGTGAAATTGCCGGTGGCATTCTGCGGCGGCAGGATCGAGAACTGGGCACCGGTGCCGGGCGCGATGCTGGCGAGCTTTCCTGGCAGTTCAACCCCCGGCAGTGCATCCACCTCGATCGTCACCGGTTGGCCGACGCGCATCAATCCCAGTTGCGTTTCCTTGAAATTCGCCTCGACATAGAGGCTGGCCTTGGGGACCAGTGTCATCAGGCGGCTGGCGGCCTGGACAAACTGGCCCTGCCTGACGCTCTTGTCGCCGATCCGGCCGTCGGCTGTTGCCCGCAAAATCGTCGCTTCCACATTGGTGTTGGCGGCCGAAAGCTGTGCGCGCGCAGCCTCTCCCTGTGCCTGTGCCTGTCGGACCTGTGTCTCCAGCGTGGCGATCCGCTTCTGGGCGCCGTTCAGCGTCGCGCGGGCGGCAGCAGCCCTTGCCCGCGCCTGCGTGGCCTGGTTCTGAAGCTCCGAGAGGCGTTCGCGCGTCTCTGCGCCGCTCGCCGCCAGCGGGCGATAGCGCTCCACCTCGCTCGCGGCGAAGCTTGCGCTGGCATTGGCGGCATTCAGCTCAGCCTCGGCCTGGGCGATGGCCGCCCGTTGCTCGGCCATCTGGGCGACCACGCCGGCCGCATTGGCCTTGGCCAGGTCGATCTGCGCCACGGACTGGGCGGCCTGCGCCCGGTAATCGCGCGGATCGATCTGCGCGAGGGGCTGGCCTGCCTTCACATCCTGATTCTCGGCGACAAAGACGCGGTCGACATAGCCCGAAACCTTGGGGGCAATGGTGATCGAATCGGCCTGGATATAGGCGTCATTGGTCGATTCCTGATATTTGCCGAAGGTTTCGAAGCGGATGAACCACAGCACGCCGCCGCCGATCAGCGCGAGAGCCACCACCAGCAGGATCAGGCGGACACGCGGACTTTTGAGCGGGGAAGGCCGGCTCTGGCCCGAGTCGTCGGCCGTGCTGGGGGAAGAAGCCATTGTTTCGGAATTCATAGGGGAGCCTGCTGCATTCAATTCCGTTTCATATGCTCGCACTTGCACTATAGCGCAATACCATTTATTGAGGTTCCTCATGAATGGTGCAGACGAACAGCTACTGACGGACCTGTTTCGGTTGATCACATTGATCCGCCGGTCCTTTGACCGTGCCATGACCGGGCAGGGGGCTTCGCTGGCCCAGACCAAGATATTGATGTGCATAAAGGCGCAGAATGGATCGGCGCGCGCCGCCGATATCGCGGAAATGATGAATCTGGCGCCGCGGACGGTGACGGAGGCATTGGACGGATTGGAGCGCGAGGGTCTGATCCTGCGCGTGCCCGACAGGGATGATCGGCGGGTAAAGCGGCTGGCGATCACCCCTGCAGGGGAGGCGGCGGTGACCGTGACCGAGCCCCTTCGCATCGAACTTGGAGCGAAGCTGCTGAAGCCCCTCGCCCCATCGGATCGCCGGCAATTTCATGCTGCACTGCAAAAACTATTGCAGGGACTGGCCGATAGCTGACCTTTTGATTTCCGTGAGATTCTCTGTTAGCATTGCTCCGCCTGACTGGCCAAGATCCGGCGGCGAGGGAGAGTGCGATGGAGCGTATGCATTACAGCATGTGCCAATGCAGCGTCGGACTGCTGAGCCTGTTCAGCGCGTCGGCACTGCTGTTGACGGGCACGGTCTACGTCCTGCTTCACTGATCGTTCGTGCATGAGCAGCCTCAAGGCCGCGCCGCATCGCTGAATGCGGCGCGCAGTTCGGTTATCAATCCTTCTCCACCTGACCCACGTCCCGCACCGCGCCGCGCGCGGCGTTGGTGGTGAGCGCTGCATAGGCGCGCAGGGCGGGCGAAACATTGCGCTTCCGCCCAAATGGCTTCCATGCCCTGGCGCCGCGTGCCTCCATTTCCACCTTGCGGGTAGCGATGACGGCGTCATCCAGGTCCAGCTTGATCAGGCGATTGGGAATATCGATGAGGATGGGATCGCCGGTCGCGATCAGGGCGATCAGGCCGCCCTCTGCCGCTTCCGGCGAGACATGGCCGATCGACAGCCCCGACGTGCCGCCGGAGAAACGTCCGTCGGTGATGAGTGCGCAGGCCTTGCCCAGACCCTTCGATTTCAGATAGCTGGTCGGATAGAGCATTTCCTGCATGCCAGGGCCGCCCTTTGGCCCTTCATAGCGGATGACGACGACATCCCCGGCCTTCACCTCATTGCCCAGGATGCCGGCGACCGCAGCGTCCTGGCTTTCATAGACGCGGGCTGTGCCGTGGAAGGTCAGGATGGATTCGTCCACCCCTGCCGTCTTGACGATGCAACCCTCCGGCGCGATATTGCCGAACAGCACGGCGAGGCCGCCATCCTTGGAGAAGGGGTGCTCCGCGCTGCGGATGACGCCGGTCTCGCGATCCGTGTCTAGTTCCTCCCAGCGGGCGCTCTGGCTGAAGGCCTGGGTCGTGCGGACGCCGCCGGGCGCCGCACGGAAGAAGTTGCGAACCTCCTCGCTGTTGGTGCGGCCGATGTCCCAACGATTGAGCGCGTCGCCCAGTGTCGGCGCATGGACGGTGGGCAGGCTAGCGTCGACCAGTCCGGCGCGCTCCAGTTCCCCCAGGATCGCCATGATGCCGCCAGCGCGATGGACATCCTCCATATGCACGTCGTTCTTGGCCGGCGCGACCTTGCAGAGGCAGGGAACGCGCCGGGACAGGCGATCGATGTCCGCCATGGTGAAATCCACCCCGCCTTCATAAGCGGCGGCGAGCAGGTGCAGCACCGTGTTCGTGGAACCGCCCATGGCAATGTCCAGGCTCATGGCGTTTTCGAACGCGGCGAAGGTAGCGATGTTGCGGGGCAGGGCCGACGCGTCGTCCTGCTCGTACCAGCGCTTGGCCAGATCGACGATGGTACGGCCTGCTTCCAGGAAGAGCTTTTCCCGGTCGGCATGGGTGGCGAGCGTCGATCCGTTGCCCGGCAGCGACAGCCCCAGCGCTTCGGTCAGGCAGTTCATCGAATTGGCGGTGAACATGCCGGAACAGGAACCGCAGGTCGGGCACGCCGACCGCTCGATCACCTTCACCTCCTCGTCAGTGTAGCTGTCGTCCGCCGCGACGACCATGGCGTCGACCAGGTCCAGCGCGACGATCTTGCCGCGCAGTTCGGTCTTGCCGGCCTCCATCGGGCCACCGGAAACGAAGATGGTCGGAATGTTGAGGCGCATGGCGGCCATCAGCATGCCCGGCGTGATCTTGTCGCAGTTGGAAATGCAGACCAGCGCGTCGGCGGTGTGGGCGTTCACCATATATTCGACGCTGTCCGCGATCAGATCCCGGCTGGGCAGCGAATAAAGCATGCCGTCATGACCCATCGCAATGCCGTCGTCGACCGCGATGGTGTTGAATTCCTTTGCGACGCCGCCCGCAGCCTCGATCTCCCGCGCGACGAGCTGGCCCAGATCCTTCAGGTGGACATGCCCGGGCACGAACTGCGTGAAGCTGTTGGCGATGGCGATGATGGGCTTGCCGAAATCCTCATCCTTCATGCCGGTGGCGCGCCAAAGGCCCCTCGCGCCCGCCATGTTGCGGCCGTGGGTGCTTGTGCGTGAACGATAATGCGGCATGGTCTGTCCTCGGTTTTTCTCCTGCCGTCATACGCTGTTGCGAGCAGGTTGTGAAATATATTGCAGCGATGCTATAAAGTCGCAGGATGAATGAATAAGATGGACCTGCGCCAGCTCAACCATTTCCTTGCCGTGGCAGAGGAATTGCATTTCGGTCGTGCCGCTGAGCGGCTGGGCATGACGCAGCCGCCACTCAGCCAGTCGATCATGGCATTGGAACGCGAACTGGGTGCGCCTCTCTTCATCCGGACAAAGCGTCAGGTGACGATGACTCCCTTCGGCCGCCAATGGCTGGAACATGTCCGGCCGGCGGTGGGCGCCGTGACCGATCTGGCTGCGGTGGCGCGCCACTTGCGGGCAGGGACGGTCGGGCGACTGGCCCTGTCCTTCGTCAGTTCGGCTGACTACAGCATTCTGCCTGAACTGGTGCGGCGCTATGCCCATGCCTTTCCAGAGGTGGACATGACACTGATGGAAGCGACGAGCGACGTTCAGGTGGAGGCGTTGGTCGAAGGGCGAACGGACGCGGGATTGCTGATCCCGCCTGCCTCGGGCCTGCCCGCCGCCATCGACTATCGCCCTTTGCTGAGAGAGCCGCTGGTGGCGGCCGTGCCGGAGAATTGGGCGGAGGACGGGCGCCTGCCGGTCAAGGACGGCAGGCTGGCCGGGGAGGACTGGCTTGACCAGCCGCTGCTGCTTTTCCCGCGGCATGTTTCGCCCACCTTCCACGACCTGGTCGTCGACCATTATCGGGCCAGGGGACGGGAACCCCATGTGCGCCAGCGGGCGATCCAGATGCAGACGATCATCAGCCTTGTGTCCGCCGAAATGGGAATGGCCCTGGTTCCCGCCTCGCTCCGCAATCTGGCGCGAACGGGCGTTCGCTACCTGCCGTTGGCGGACGAGGCGCCTGTGCTGGAAACGGGCCTGGCGTGGCGCGGGGCAGACGAGGCCCCGACGCTGCGCGCCCTTGTGCGGATCGCTCTGGGCCCGGACGGGTAGGATGGGAGACGACGCTCAGCCTGCCCTGGCAGCGAAAGCCGGGCTGGACAAGGGAAGCATCGGCGCCGTTTCCTGCAGTCGGGTCCTGACCATGACCAGCCTTTCATGGCCTGCGCGGACATTGGCGAAGTTCCTGCCCATCCAGGCGGGAACATGTTCGAGCATCGACTTGCTCCATGGCTCTGGTCACCGACTGAAGAGATAATCTCAATTGCGCGCAGGACGTTTCATGGCGCCGTGTTGCGCCATGGAAGCATTCAGAACCAGAGAGACATGGGTGAGGGCGCCGTCCTGATAGGCGGCGGCCGATCCTTCAATATTTCCTTCCCTCTCGCCTACAGGATTTCGAGAGCGACGGCGGTCGCTTCGCCGCCGCCGATGCAGAGCGCCGCAACACCCTTTTTCAGGCCTCTAGCCTTCAAGGCCGCCACCAGCGTGGCAATGATCCGCGCGCCGCTGGCACCGATGGGATGCCCCAGCGCGGTCGCGCCGCCATTGACGTTGATGCGGTCGTGCGGGATGTCGAGGTCGCGCATCGCGATCATCGCGACGGCGGCGAATGCCTCGTTGACTTCGTAGAGGTCGACCTCGCCAGAGGACCAGCCGGCCTTATCCAGTACCTTGCGGATCGCGAAAACCGGGGCCGTCGTGAACAGCGCGGGAGCATGGGCATGGGCTGCGGTGGCGACGATGCGCGCTTCTCTTGCGAGGCCCAGCTTCTCCGCGACGTCGGAACGGGTCAGCACCAGCGCGGCCGCGCCATCCGAGATGGAGGCAGAGGACGCCGCCGTGATCGCACCGTCCTTGGCAAAGGCAGGCTTCAGGGAAGGAATCTTCTCGGGCCTGGCATTGCCGGGCTGCTCGTCCTTGTCGACCTGGACTTCGCCGCCGCGCGTCCGGGCCGTCACCGGAACAACCTCCCCAGCGAAGGCGCCGCTGGCGATCGCGGCGTTGGCGCGAGCGAGGCTCTCAACCGCATAGGCGTCCATTTCCGCGCGCGTGAACTGATAGTCGCGGGCCGTATCCTCGGCAAAGGCGCCCATGGGCTTGCCGCGGTCATAGGCGTCCTCCAGCCCGTCCATCATCATCGTGTCGATGATCCGGTCATGGCCGATGCGCGCGCCGGAACGATGCTTGGGCAGGGCATAGGGGGCATTGGTCATGCTCTCCATGCCGCCCGCAATGACGATGTCCACGGTTCCCGCGCTCAGCGCTTCGGCGGCCATGATCGCCGCCTGCATGCCGGAACCGCACATCTTGTTGACGGTGGTCGCTTCGACGGACTGTGGAAGACCTGCGCCGAGCGCCGCCTGTCTGGCGGGCGCCTGCCCAAGCGCGGCGGGCAGGACGCAGCCCATATAGATGCGGTCAATGGCTTCCGGCGCGGCACCCGAACGCTCGACCGCCGCCTTTACCGCCACGGCGCCCAGTTCCGGCGCGGAAACGCCCGAAAGTGCGCCCTGAAAGCCACCCATCGGGGTCCGGGCATAGCCGGCGATGATGATATCCTTGCTCATTGCTCTTTCCTCAAGCGGTTCGGGAGCGGACCCTGCGCCATATCATGGCACGAATCGCAACAAGGGTTTCCGCCCACATCGCTTGTCTCTTCCCCTATCGCGACCATGCGCGCAACGTTGGGGGTCACTAAAGGCGGCGATGCGGAGGAGCCCTTCAGCCGTCACGCTTGGGGACTGCCGACCCCCGGCGATTGGGCATGGTGACGGAACCGCTTTCCGGATCGTCCGCCTTCTTCTCGCGCCGACCCATGCGCTTTTCGATCAGGAGGAGCAGGGACAGCAGGACCAGCGCGATCAGCGATCCTGCAAGCACGAGTACATATTGGCCGGCCCCTGCCGTGATTCCGACGGCTGCCGCCATCCACAGGCTGGCGGCCGTGGTCATGTTGCGCACATCGCCGCCGCGCACGAAGATGAGGCCGCCCGCAATGAAGCCGATTGCCTGGGCAAGACCCTGAACGACGCGGATCGGATCGCTGTCCTGATGGGCTTCCGCCAGTTCCAGTGCTGACAAAGTCAGCATCGCCGAACTCAGCGACACCAGTCCATGGGTACGCAGGCCCGCATCATGGCCGTGACGTTCCCGCTCAAATCCCAGCGCAAGGCCCAGCAGGGTTGCGAGCAAAAGGCGGACGAGCGTGGTACCGAAATCATTGGCCAGCATGGCCATAATACACGCGAAAGAGACTCGCCGTTCCATCCACGGCGACGAATTCGACAGGCCGCGTTCGCTATGGGATGTTAACGATCGTCGCTGTCGGAAGAAACATGTGCAATCAGGCCGTTGACCCGCATTTCATTTTCAGCCGTGCATGCGAACAACTGACAGAACCAATCCATCCATCGCGTCAGAATCGCCATGGTTCCTCTCCCTCTTTGCGTCCGATGATAGCAGTTCGGGCGAGTGAAGAGAAGTGTAACCATCGCAAATCGAGCGCAGGTGCGGACGTGTTAACTCTGTCCTTTTACGACCTTGCGATCGGGCGAATGCAGTCTTATCAGCGCCAGTGCGACAGGTTCCCCGTGAGGGGATGAAAAGGGAAGTCGGGTGGAACGCCCGCGCTGCCCCTGCAACTGTAAGCGGCGAGCGATCCAGCCATCGCGCCATTGGAACCAGAGGTTTCGAGAAGGCGGCCGGAAAGCGTCGACCCGCGAGCCAGGAGACCTGCCTGACGCGGTCGTTCTTCGGCCGGACAGGGTGTGCCGGACGAACGGGGATATCCTCGCCGAGCGACAGTCATCGCCTTGCCGGCGCGGCCGCGCAGGGGAGTTCTATCGCCTGCCCGATGCCGGCCAGTCCTCTCCCGCGCGGTTCCCGACAGGGCATATGCCGTCGGGGCTGGAGGATATGATATGACTTTTTCGCGGGGCCATCGCTGATGTTGCGGCCTGTGGAGCCTGGGGCTTCGGTGGTCGTTTGTTCGACCTGTCGCCTTTCGGCGGAACAACGGGAGGATGGAGCGGGGCGGCGGGGCGGCGCCCTGCTGGTGCAGGCGATGCAGAAGATACGCGACGGCGATCCCGCCTATGCGGGCATTGCCGTGCAGGACATGCCCTGCCTCTTCGCCTGCCAGCGCCACTGCACGGTGCATGTGCGCGGGACCGGCAAGGTCGGCTATGTGCTGGGCGATTTCGCCCCGGATGAGGACGCCGCGCGCGCGATCCTCGATTATGCCGTGCGCCATGCCGAAAGCGAAGAGGGCGTGGTGCGCTATGCCGACTGGCCGCAGGGCGTGAAGGGGCATTTCATCGTCCGGACGCCGCCCGAAGGCTTTGTCTGCTCATGATCCGGTTCAGCGACAGCACGGCCTTTGCCGCGGCGCTGAAGGATTTGCCGGCTCCGGAAGCAGAGTTCATCGATGCCGCAGCGGCGCGGCAGGCCATATTGACGAAGCCCGCCGGTTCCCTGGGGCGACTGGAGGAAATCGCCCTGTTCATGGCGGGCTGGCAGGGCCGGGAGCGGCCTGTGGCGGAGCGCCTCCGCGCCGCGATCTTCGCGGGCAATCATGGCGTGGCCGCGCGGGGGGTCAGCGCCTATCCCGCCGAGGTGACGGCGCAAATGGTGGCGAATTTCCATCATGGCGGAGCAGCGATCAATGCGCTGGCCCAGGCCTGCGGCGCGGAACTGACCGTGGTCGCGATCGAGTTGGACAGGCCGACAGGCGACATCTGTGTCGAGGCCGCCATGAGCGAGGCCGACTGCCTGGCCGCGATCAATGCGGGGGCGGCGGTGGTGGAAGCGGGGCTGGACCTGCTGCTGCTGGGCGAAATGGGCATTGCCAACAGCACGCCGGCCGCGGCGCTCTGCGCCCAGGCATTCGGCGGTCCGGCGGAGCATTGGATCGGGCGCGGCACGGGCGTGGACGGCGAGGGATTGATACGCAAGGCCGGTGCGGTGGAACGGGCACTCGCCGTGCATGGGGGGCAGTGCATCAATGCGTTCGAAACCCTGCGGCGATTGGGCGGGCGAGAGATCGCGGCGCTGGCCGGAGCGGTGTTGGCGGCGCGGATGCGGCGCGTTCCCGTGATGCTGGACGGGTTTATCTGTTGCGCGGCCGTCGCGCCGCTAGTGAGGGACAATCCGGCGATCACCGACCACTGCCTGGCGGCCCATCTGTCGGCGGAGGCGGGGCATCAGCGACTGCTGGCTGCGCTGGCCTTGGAACCTTTGCTGCGGCTCGACATGCGGCTGGGCGAGGGAAGCGGTGCGGCGGTAGCGGCGCAGATCGTCCGCTCCGCCCTTGCCGCGCATCAGGACATGGCGAGCTTTGCCGAAGCCGCGGTGGCCAGCGCCCTGTGAGCGCCTTTTCCCTCCATCTGATGCGGCATGGCGCGCCGCAGCTTGCCGGGCGTCTGCTCGGTCATCTGGACGCACCGCCGGAAACGGAGGGCATCGCCCTCTGCGTCGAGCGGGCGCGGGGGCTGGATTTCGCCCGACTGGTGACATCGGACCTCGCCAGAGCGCGAGTGCCGGGCGCCGTCATCGCGGCGGAGCGCGGAATCGAACACCGGGTGGATGCGCGCTGGCGGGAGTTGAATTTCGGGGATTGGGAGGGGACAGACCCGACGAGCCTTCCGGCGGACGACCTGGCGCGCTTTTGGGATGATCCGGATCGCTTCCCGCCGCCGGGTGGGGAAAGCTGGACTGGCCTCTGCACCCGGATCGGCGAGGCGCTGAGCGCATCTGGGGAGCCGGCGCTGGTGGTTTGCCATGCCGGGGCGATGCGGGCGGCGTTGGCCGTGCTGTGCGGCTTTGACGTGAGGCAGGGATGGGCGGTGGATCTGCCCTATGGCGCGATTTTGAGCCTGCGGGTTTGGCCGGAGAGCCGGTCGGCACAGATTATGGGCCTGATCACATGAAGCGGCTGGTCCTGGCCATGCAATTAATGACGCGCCTGCCATTGCCCGCCCTGAATGTGGATGAGCGGGACTTCGCGGCCGCGATCCGCTGGTTACCCGCAACCGGCATCGCGGTGGGCCTGATCGTGGCGGGCGGCGCCGGGCTGGGGATGCGGATCGATCCATGGGTGGGCGCTCTTTCCGGACTGGTGGCATGGGTCGCGGTGACCGGCGCGCTACATCTCGACGGACTGGGCGATATAGCAGATGCGGCAGGGGCAGCGCATGGCGACCGAACGCGCCTGTCCGCCGTGCTGGCCGATCCGCATATCGGCAGCTTCGGCGCGGTCGCCATCGGTCTGCAACTGCTGGTCAAGCTGGTGCTGTTGCGATCGTGGTTGGAGAGCTTTCCACTTTGGATGCTCGCTGTCGTGGCGATGGTGGCGCGTATCGGACCGCTATTCTGGACGCGCTGGTTGCCGCCGCTTCACGAAGGGCTGGCGAGCCGCTTTCGCGCAGGCTGGCGGCCGGAACCATGTGTCCTCTGGTCGATGCTGGCGCTGGTGGCGTGTCTTCGGGAACCCGCCCTTTTGGCGGCGATCCCATTGATTCCGCTCTGGGGACTATGGTTGCGGTCCCGGATCGGCGGCATTTCAGGTGACGGGCATGGCGCGGGCATCGAATTACTGGAAAGCGCGCTGTTGCTGGCGATGGTGTCGGCGCGATGAGCGCCTTCACATCCCACGGCGGCCGCCTGGCCGACGCGCGCGCCCTTTATGGCGGCGATGACTGGATCGACCTTTCAACCGGGATCAGCCCGTTCACATGGCCGGGGGGCGATCATCTGGCCGTCGACTGGCGGCATTTGCCCGATCCGCATGATCTGGCGGCGATGGAGGCAATGGCGGCGGCCTGCTTCGGGGTTCATCCCGACAATCTTTGCACCCTGCCGGGCAGCGAGGCGGGATTGCGGCTGGTCGGACGGATGCTGGACATGCCCGGCCGCTGGCTGGTGCCCAGCTATCGCACCCATGGGGAGATTTTCACCCAGGGCGCCCCCATGCGCGCAGGGGAGGAGCCGCCCCGCGAAGCGATGGCGCTGCTGCTGGCCAATCCCAACAACCCCGATGGCCGCATCCTGCCGCCAGCCCGCCTGCTGCAATGGCTTGATCGGCTGGAAGATGCCGGCGGATGGCTGATCGTTGACGAGGCCTATGCGGACGCCGTGCCGGCATGCAGCCTGGCGGGCATGGTGGGGGACGAACGGCGGCTGATCCTGTTGCGGTCCTTCGGCAAGTTCTTCGGGCTGGCCGGGGTGAGGCTGGGCTTTCTGCTCGGACCGCGGGCGGTTGTCGCGCAGGTGCGCCGGATGATGGGAGAATGGCCCGTTTCCGCGGCGGCGATCGCCTTTGGCACCGCGGCCTATCGGGACCGGAACTGGATCAACGAGACCGTCGTGACCCTGGAGGAGCAGGCGGCGAAGCTGGACGGCGTGCTGGCGCGGCATGGATTGCAGGGGCGCGGCGGATGCTCGTTGTTCCGATTGGTGGAAGTGGATGACGGCCTGACCCTGTTCGACAGGCTGGCGCGACGGTCTATCCTGACACGTCCCTTCGATGAGGACAGGCGCTGGCTGCGGCTCGGCCTCCCCGCCGATGCAGCTGCCCTCGCCCGACTGGACCGGGCTTTGGCCGATGTTTGAGCCGGTGGCCTTGGCGGCGCTGATGATGGATGCGGGACTGGGCTGGCCAGGCTGGCTTCATGCGCGGCTCGGCCATCCGGTGGGCGGCTTTGCCCGGATCATCGGCACTGTGGAACGGCGATGGAACCAGGGTCGGTTGAACGGCCGCCTACGGCGCTGGACGGGACTCGCCCTCCTCTTGCTGTTGCTCGGCGCGGGGGGAGGCATGGGTCTGGCGCTGGAATGGACGATCCGCCGCTGGGGCGGTCCCTGGGCCTGGCTGGGGCTGGCGCTCGCGGCCTGGCCAGCGCTGGCGCAGAACAGTCTTTATGTCCATGTGCTGCCAGTTGTCCGCGCTTTGGAAAGAGGCGAACTGGATGCCGCGCGGCGGGCGGTGGCCCGAATCGTGGGGCGTGACACCGCTGCGCTGGATGAAGCCGGTGTGGCGCGGGCCGGCATAGAGAGCCTGGCGGAGAGCTTCTGCGACGGCGTCGTGGCGCCGCTTTTCTGGTTGTTGCTGCTCGGGATGCCGGGAATATGGGCTTATAAGGCGGTCAATACGGCCGACAGCATGATCGGGCACAAGGAAGCGCCCTTCACCGATTTCGGCTGGGCTGCGGCCCGTTTCGATGATCTGTTGAACTGGGCGCCGGCGCGGCTTTCGGGCGTCATGCTGTGCATCGCTGGCGGTGGCGGATGGGCCGTGCTGCGGCGGGATCGGCGGAGGCATGCCTCGCCCAATGCCGGATGGCCGGAGGCGGCGATGGCCGGTGCGCTCGGCATCCGGCTGGCGGGGCCGGTCCGGTATGAGGGCGTTCTGCACGACAAGCCGTGGATAGGGACGGGCGGAGAGGCGGACGTCCACAGCATGAGGACGGCACTCGGCATCTACTTGCGCGCTTGCCTGCTGCTGTGGGTCCTGGCCGCGATATGGGGGAGTGTTGGATGAAGCGGATGCTGGTGCTGGGCGGATGTCGATCCGGCAAGAGCCGCTTTGCGCAGGAGCGATGCGAGGCTGCCGCTAGTGGCGATCTCGCCTATGTCGCGACGGCGCAGGCCTTCGATCCGGAGATGGAGGAGCGCATCGCCCGCCATCGAAGTGAACGCGGAAGCCGCTGGCTGACGATCGATGCGCCGATGGATCTGCCCTCCGCGCTGTCGGAAGCGGCGCTGCGGGCCGACGCCGTGATGGTGGACTGCCTGACGCTTTGGCTTACGAATCTGATGCTTGCGGACGCGGATGTGGCGAAGGCGCGGACAACGCTGGCCGAGGCGATAGCGGCCTGTCCCCTCCCTGTCGTTCTGGTGAGCAATGAGGTGGGTTTGGGGATCGTGCCGGACAATGTTCTGGCCCGTCGGTTTCGCGATGAGTCAGGATGGCTGAACCAGCAGATGGCGACCCTGTGCGATGAGGTCATATTGATGGCGGCCGGACTGCCGCTGAGGCTGAAAGGGTAGGACATGCCGGCGCCTTTCGCGAGCGAAGGGAGCAGGCAACAGCGTCATTCTTCCCTGAAATCAGCCCCGATGACCCTATAGAGCAGGATACGGTTCGCGATCAGCGTCAGATTGGTCGCGATAGCGCTTTGTTGCGCATTGTAGAGGCTCCGCTGGCTGGTCAGGCTGTTGAGGAAGGTATCTATGCCAGCGCGATAGCGTTCCTCGGCCAGTGCGTAGCTGCGCTGGCTGGCGAGGACCAGACGCTGCTGTGCAGCCTGCTGCTCGTCGATAGTACCCTCCCGCGCGAGCGCATCGGACACTTCCTGGAATGCCGCCTGGATCGCCTTTTCATATTGGGCCAGATACAGGTCGCGTTGCGCCTTGCTGTAGTCGAGATTGCCGCGCGCGCCGCCGCCGAAGATCGGCATGCTGGCCGAAGGCGCGGCGGACCAGGCGAAACCGCCGCCCGTGAAGAGGGAGGAGAGGGCCGAACTGGCGACGCCAATGGCGGCCGTGAGGCTGATTTTCGGGAACATGGCGGCACGCGCCGCGCCGATGTTGGCATTGGCGGCCTTCAGCTGATGTTCGGCCTGCAGCACGTCGGGACGCTGGAGCAGCACGTCGGAGGATAGGCCTGCCGGCGTCTTCGCGATGCCGTCGGTGAGCGTTTCCAGCGACTGGGGGAGCAGGGCATCCTCGACCGGCGCGCCCGCCAGCAGGTCGAGCGCGTTCCGGTCCTGCGCCACCTGCGTCACATTGGCGGCGATATCGCTGCGTGCCTGTTCCACCGTGGTTTCGGCCTGATGCACGTCCAGCTTGCCGGTCAGCCCCGCACCATTCAGCGAACGGGTGAGGGCCAGTGTACGTTCGGCGCTGGCCAGGGTTTGGCGGGACAGCGACAGCAGTTCCTGGTCAGCGGCCAAGGTGGCGTAGGCCGTGGCGGTTTCCGCGATCAGCGTGATGCGGGTCGCGCGCGCGCCTTCCTCCGTCGCGAGGTATGATTCGAGTGCTGCACGGCTCAGGTTCTTCACCCGGCCGAACAGGTCTATCTCGAACGCGCTGAAGCCAATATCGGCGCTGTAGCTGTTCTGGCGGTCGTCGTTGCGGCGGGCGAAGCTGGCAGCGGCATCGCCGGTGACGGTGGGGAGCCGGGCTGCGCGCTGGACCCGATATTGGGCGCGGGCGGCCTCCACATTGGCGAGCGCGGCGCGCAGGTCCCGGTTATTGGCAAGGGCGCGCGCTATCACCGCCCTGAGGCGTTGATCGCTGATCAATGCTGTCCACGGCAGGCCCGGCCTTTCCGTGATGGTCGCCGACGGATAGGCGGTGTCAGCCGGGAAGGTGGCGGGAACGGGGGGCGCGGGCCGGACATAGGTCGGCGCCATGTTGCAGGCCGACAGCGCAACAGCCGAAGTCAGGGTGAGGAGAGCGCGTTTCATGCCGGAACCTCCGCAGCGGGAACGGCAGGTTGCGGCGGATCCTTGCGGCTGAAGATGCGCATGATCGTCAGGAAGAAGAGGGGAACGTAGAAGATGGCGAGGACGGTCGCGGTCAGCATGCCGCCCACCACCGCCGTGCCTATGGCGACGCGGCTCTGCGCGCCGGCGCCGGTGGCGATGGCCAGCGGGATGACCCCCGCGATGAAGGCAAGCGATGTCATCAGGATAGGGCGGAAGCGCAGGCGTGCCGCCTCCAGCGCGGCGGACATGGCGTCCTTGCCCTGCAGATAGGCGAGCTCTGCAAATTCGACGATCAGGATCGCGTTCTTTGCGGCCAGTCCCATGGTCGTGAGCAGGCCGACCTGGAAGTAGATATTGTTCTCCAAGCCCCGCAGCGTCACCGCCAGCGCTGCACCGATCAGCCCGAGCGGGATGACCAGAAGCACCGCCAGGGGGATCGACCAGCTCTCATAGAGCGCGGCAAGGCAGAGGAAAACGACCAGCACCGACAGGCCATAGAGCAGCGGCGCCTGTCCACCTGAAAGCTGTTCCTGATAGGAGAGGCCGCTCCAGGCATAGCTGGTGCCCGGCGGGAGCTGTTTTTGCAGCTTCACCATCTCGTCCATCGCCTCGCCCGAACTGGCGCCGGGCGCAGCCTGCCCCTGGATTTCATAGGATGACTGGCCGTTATAGCGCGACATGGTCGTCGGGCCCATTGTCCAGTGGGTGGTGGCAAAGGCCGAGAAAGGCACCATTTCGCCGGTCGTGCTGGACCGCACCTGCCAGTTGTCGAGGTCCGTCGGCAGCGCGCGATAGGGTGCATCAGCCTGCATGTAGACGCGCTTCACCCTGCCGCGGTCGACGAAATCGTTGATGTAGGTGCTGCCCCAGGCGGCGCTCAGGACATTGTCGACGCTGCTTTGCGTCAGGCCCAGCACAGCGAGCTTTTCGGAGTCGATGTCGACCTTGAGCTGCGGCGTATCCTCCAGCGTGGCGGCACGTACGCCCGCCAGCTTGGGATCGCTCGCCGCCGCCTTCATAAGCTGGTTGCGCAGCGCGAGGAAGCGGTCGCGGCTGAGGCCGCCGGTGTTCAGCAACTCGAAGGTGAAGCCGTTGGACTGGCCCAGGCCGCGAATGGGCGGGGGGGTCATGGCCAGCGCGTTCGCATCGCGGATCGCGGCCAATTGCCTAGTGGCGCGGTTGGCGATCATCGTCGCGCTGTTCGCCGACCCCTTGCGCTCGTCCCATGGGGCGAGATTGATGAAGCCCTGGGCGGTGTTCTCGCCCTGGCCGGCGAAACTGAAGCCCTGGGCGATGAAGGCGAAGGCGACATTGTCCTTTTCATCGGTCAGGAAATAATTCTGGACGCGCTCCACCGCTGCGGCCGTGCGGGAGGATTTTGCGCCGGCAGGCAAGGTGATCTGGACCATCACCTGGCCTTGATCCTCCACGGGCAGGAAGCTGGTCGGCAGGCGGACGAACAGCAGCCAGAGCAGAACGAGAATGACCGCATAGCCGATCCAGAACCATTTCCGGCGGCCGATGAAGGCGTGGAGGCGCGTCATGTAGCCGTTGGTGACGCGGCTGAACCAGCGGTTGAACTTGCCGGTCCAGCCATGATCGCGATGCTCGTGCGAAATCGGCTTCAGGATGGTGGCGCAGAGAGCGGGAGACAGGATCAGCGCGACCAGCACCGAAAGCAGCATCGAAGAGACGATGGTGATGGAGAACTGGCGATAGATGACGCCGGTCGACCCGCCGAAAAAGGCCATGGGCAGCAGCACGGCGGAGAGGACCAGCGCGATGCCCACCAGGGCGTTGCCGATTTCGCCCATCGACTTGATGGTGGCGTCCCGTGGGGAAAGCCCTTCCTCCTCCATGATGCGTTCGACATTTTCCACCACGACAATGGCGTCGTCGACCAGCAGGCCGATGGCCAGCACCATGCCGAAGAGCGTCAGCGTGTTGATGGAATAGCCGAACAGTGCCAGCACGCCGAACGTACCCAGCAGCACCACCGGAACGGCGACGGCGGGCACCAGCGTGGCGCGCCAGCTTTGCAGGAACAGGAACATCACGACGACGACCAGCCCGACTGCCTCGATCAGGGTCTGGACCACCTCCTCGACCGACAGCTTGATGAAGGGGGTGGTGTCGCGCGGGTATACGACGGCGTAGCCGTGCGGCAGATTGTTCGACAGTTCGTCCACCTTGGCCTTGACCAGCTCGGCGGTCTTGAGCGCGTCGGCGCCGGGGGCAAGCTGCAATGCCATGCCGGAGGCCGGATGCCCGTTGAGGCGGGCCAGGGAGGTGTAGCTTTCATTGCCCAGTTCGACCCGCGCCACATCGGACAGGCGGACGACGGAACCGTCGCTCTGCGTCTTGACGATGATGTTGCGGAACTGCTCGGGCGTCTGCAGGCGGGCACGGGCCGTGACGGTGGCGTTGAGCTGCTGCCCCTCCGGCGCCGGGTCGGCACCGATCTGTCCGGCCGACACTTCGACATTCTGGCTGGCGATGGCGCTTTGCACGTCGGACGGCATCAGCTTGACGGTGGCGAGCTTATAGGGGTCCAGCCAGATGCGCATCGCATATTGCGATCCGAAGATCTGCGACGAACCCACGCCATCGATACGGGCGATCGGATCCTGGAAATTATTGACCAGGTAATCGGCAATATCGGCCTGCGATGCCGTATCGGTGCGGTCGTACAGGCCGACCACCATCAGGAAGTCGTTCTGCGACTTGGTAACGGTCAGGCCCTGCTGCTGCACGGCGTTGGGCAGCCGGCTCAGCGCCTGCTGCACCTTGTTCTGCACCTGTACCTGCGCGGTGTCGGGATCGGTGCCCTTGTTGAAGGTGACGGTGATCCGCGCCTGACCGTTGGCCGTCGACGAAGATGAGAAATACATGAGGCCGTCGATGCCGGTGAGCTGCTGCTCGATGACCTGCGTGACGCTGGTCTCCACGGTCTGGGCCGAGGCGCCGGGATAGTTGGCGCTGATGTTGACGG
Source organism: Sphingobium sp. LMC3-1-1.1 (assembly GCF_040676285.1). Taxonomy (NCBI): domain Bacteria; kingdom Pseudomonadati; phylum Pseudomonadota; class Alphaproteobacteria; order Sphingomonadales; family Sphingobiaceae; genus Sphingobium; species Sphingobium sp. LMC3-1-1.1. Next base: position 51,772 of record NZ_JBEGHQ010000012.1, read on the forward strand.
ACGGCGGCGCGATGTCCGGATATTGCGCGATCGGCAATGTCAGCATGGCGCCCAGGCCGGCCATCATGATGCCGATGGCGATGACCCAGGCGAATATCGGACGTTCGATGAAGAAGCGGCTGAGCAAGGTTCCGCTCCCTTATTTCGCGGCCCGGTCGATCGGGACGGCCTTCACCGTGTCGCCGGGATTCACCTTGTCCGTGCCTTCGACGATCAGCCTGTCGCCTTTACGCAAACCATCGGTGATCAGCCATTTGTCGCCGACGGCTTGCGCAGCGGTGACGATGCGCCGTTCGACCTTGTTTCCCCTGCCCACGACCAGCGCGGTCGCATTGCCCTTCGGATCGCGGCTGATTCCCTGCTGGGGCACGAGGATCGCGTTCGGTACCACCGATTGCGGTGCGACCACGCGCACGAACATGCCGGGCAGCAGCAGGCCGTCGGGGTTGGGGAAACGGGCGCGGAGGGTGACGGTGCCGCTGTCCGGATCGACGATCGGCTCGGCGAATTCGATGCGGCCTTCCAGCGGATAATCGGTGCCGTCGTCCAGCTTCAGCCGGATGGTCGCGCTGGCGGGCAACGCCTTGCCCGCCGCGAGCGCGCGGCGCAGCTGGAGCAGTTTGGCGCTGGACTGCGTCACGTCGACGAAGATCGGGTCGAGTTGCTGGATGACGGCCAGGGGTGTTGCCTGGCTGGCCGTCACCAACGCACCGGGCGTGACGGCGGACCGGCCGATCCGTCCGTCGATGGGTGCCCTGACCTGCGTGAAATTGAGGTTGATGCCGGCGGTCTGGAGCGTGGCGCGCGCCTGCTGCACGGCGGCGGCGGCCTGGCGGGCCGTGGCGATGACGTCATCGCGGTCCTGCGCGCTCACTGCCTCGCTCTGACCCAGCGTACGGTAGCGGCTGGCCTTCGCCTGCGCGGCGGCGGCGGTCGCCTGCGCACTGGCCAATGTGGCCTGCGCCTCGTCGCGCGAAGCGCGGTAGAGCGAGGGATCGATCTGGTAGAGCGGCTGCCCCGCCTTCACGATCGACCCTTCAGTGAACAGGCGCTTCTGGATGACGCCGGCGACCTGCGGCCGAACCTCCGACATCATGGTGGATGCAGTGCGTCCCGGCAATTCGGTCGATACCGTGACCTCCTGAGTCGCCAGCGTCACCACTCCCACCTCCTGAGGCGGCTTTTTCGATGCTTCCTTATGTCCGCATCCGGCGATCAGGATGCAGAACGCCACAGGGGCGATCCGAAGGACGGAGAGGCGGCTGAGCATGGTCGACAGGCGGTTCCACAGCGGAAGGAGGGACTTCGCCCGGCGCAGGGGGAGGGAAGGGCGCGCCGGGCGAAGGTCGGCTCCGGTCAACGGCGCCGACCTCCCCCTAATCCATCCAAGGCGCGTCGCATTGTAGAGCGACTTTTCATCCGGCTGGATCATTTTGTAGCGGATTGTATCGATATGTAACGACGCAGCGGCGAGCGCAGACTCGCAGCGTCAACGCCACTAGAAGGAGACAATGCCCGACATGCCGCCATCCCGCCCGTTCCGCGTGATCGTCGTCGACGATGACGAAGATATCAGGGGTCTGATCGTCGGCCAGCTCGCCCAGGAGCATTATGAGGTTCTGGCGGCCGGCAGCCTTGGCGAATTGCGGGCGACGATGGCGGAACATGAAGCCGACCTCATCGTGCTCGACCTCAACCTTCCAGACGGCGACGGATTGTCGCTGTGCCGCGACCTGCGGGCCCAGGGCAGCGGTGTCCAGATCATCATGGTGACGGCGCGGGGCAGCGCCATCGACCGGGTGCTGGGGCTGGAACTGGGCGCGGACGATTATCTGACGAAGCCGTTCGAGCCGCGGGAATTGCTGGTGCGGGTGCGCAACCTGCTGCGCCGGTCACGGAACGAGGAGTCGGCGCGGCTGAAGACCGCGCGGATTGCGCGCTTCGGATCGTGGCGACTGGACCTCTTCCAGCGACGGCTGATCGCCAGCGACGATCGGTTGATCATGTTGTCCTCTGCGGAATTTCGCCTGTTGTCCCGCTTCATCGACGACCCCAATGTGGTGCTCTCTCGCGAGGCGCTCGTTCCCGAACGGCGGGCAACGGCAGCGTTCGATCGGTCCATCGACCTGCAGGTCAGCCGGCTGCGGCAGAAGCTGGCGGACAGTCCGGGCGGCGACGGGCTGATCCTGACGGTGCGGGGGGAGGGCTATGTGCTGGCCAGCACGGTGACCTATGAATGATGGCTGGCTGATCGGCACATGATGGTCTCTGTCGTGGCGCGGGCGCGCAATTTCTTCCGGTCGCTGGTCGGCCAGATATTCCTGCTGCTGACCGTCGGCATGACGGTGGCCGCCGTGCTGGCGCTGCTGGTCGCGGAGCAGGCACGGCATCTCGACTTCGAGCGCTGGCGCCTCCAGCGCGTGGTGGCAAGCGCGGCGGACATCGCGCAGCGGCTGAGCCACGACCCGGTGAAGATAGAGGCGATGTTGAAAGACCAGCAGATCATGGGCGCACGGACCGCGCCGGAGGGCGTGGCTCTGACGGACCCCGACCCGACGCTGGCAGACGCTCTGGAGGCGCGCTTCGGGTCGCAGTCCAACCCCGAAGCAGGCCAGGTTCCCATCGGTCTCTGTTTTCCAGCGAGCAAGGTCGATCCGAACAATCGGGCGGCCGGGCTGATCGACGCGCCGCGCCCCGATTGCTGGGTCGTCCGCTTTACCGACAGGACGGGCGAGCGGCGTTCTCTCGCGCTCTACCTGCCCCGCCTCGTGAAGCCGTCGAGCAATCTTGCCAGGCCGATCTATCTGCTGCTGATCCTGATGTCCTCGGCCGGACTGGCCATCATCGTGGCTCGTTTCGTCGCCAAGCCGCTGCGTAGGCTGGAGCAGGCGGCGGAAGCCTTTTCGGTATCCGTCGATCCGGAGGAAATCCCGGAGCGGGGCCCGGAAGAGGTGCGGGCTGCGCTGTCCACCTTCAATCTGATGCAGCGCCGGGTAAGGGCGGGTTTTGCGGAGCGGACGCAGTTGCTGGCGGCGATCAGCCATGATCTCCAGACCCCTCTCACCCGCCTGCGCTTACGGCTGGAATTGGTCGAAAATGAGGAACTGCGTGGGCGGCTGTTGCAGGACCACCAGGCGATGATGACGCTGGTCCGCGAAGGGCTGGATCTGGCGGCCAGCACTGAAGCCCATGAAGACTGGTCGGTGATCGACATCGATTCGCTGCTCACCAGCATGGCGGAGGACGCGCAGGATCTGGGATCACCCGTGCGGTTCCTGTCGGGATGCGGCGGCACTGTCCGGGTCAAGCCCAATGCCCTCACGCGCTGCATCAGCAATCTGGTCAACAATGCGGTGAAATATGGCGGCAGCGCGGACGTCAGCTGCTCAAGACAGGGCGGGCGCGTGCTCATCGAGGTGCGCGATCACGGTCCGGGCATCCCGCCCGATCAACTGGACCAGATGTTCGAACCCTTCACGCGCGGCGTGGCGGGACAGCCGGGCGGGCGGCACGGAACGGGCATCGGCCTGACCATCGCTCGATCGCTGGCGCTCAGTTTTGAAGCATCGGTCCGTCTGGCCAATGCATCGGACGGCGGGCTGATCGCGACGATCGATATGAGAGCCTGAGTTCATCAGTTATCGGGGCGGAGGGTGAATCCTCCGCCGGCGGGGCAGCATGTTACGCAACGGAACCAAATCGGCTCTGGCGAGATTATCTTCTTTGCCCTCTTCCCTCTCCGGGCCTCAAGTGACACTATGCATTGGATCGCGGCGGGGGACGTCGCGCTGATTTGAAGATGCTGCATGACAGCGGCGCGGCAATATTTGCCGGTCGTGAATGAATGCCCAGATCGTTGCCGGCAATGTTTTTGCACGGCCGGGCAAGCATTGCGCAATTCCTTGCAACAGGCGCTGATTAAAGATTGGACAGATTCGAATTTTTTACTCTGCGTGGATGGTATTGCACTGTTTTTACAGGCCATAAGGGTCTATATACATTCCATGGCTACTTTAGCGGGAGTCGCCAGTGACAAAGAATGAGCTGTTTTCCAGCTTCACGCGGAAGTTCGATGATCGGCGTCAGGCCGAAATGTCCATCGAAGATTATCTGCTGGGATGTCGCAATGATCCACTGATGCATGCATCGGCGCCCGAACGATTGCTCGCGGCGATCGGTGAGCCGGAGATCATCGACACGTCACGTGATCAGCGGCTGGGCCGTATCTTCATGAACCGGACGATCCGGCGCTATGCGAGCTTCAGGAACTTCTACGGTATGGAGGGGACGATCGAACATATCGTCAGCTTCCTGCGCCATGCCAGCCAGGGATTGGAAGAGCGCAAGCAGATACTCTACCTGCTTGGCCCGGTGGGCGGTGGCAAGTCGTCGCTGGCGGAGCGGCTGAAGGCCTTGATGGAGGTTCATCCCATCTATGTGCTGAAGGCGGGAGAGGAGATCAGCCCGATCTTCGAAAGTCCCCTCGCGCTGTTCGATGCGGAAACGCATGGCGATTTCATAGAGGAAAATTACGCGATTCCCCGGCGGCGGCTGACCGGCATGATCAGCCCCTGGTGCCGCAAGCGGCTCGACGAGTTCGGCGGCGACATTTCGCAGTTCAGGGTCGTGCGCATGATGCCCTCGCGCATGCGGCAGGTCGCCATCGCAAAGACCGAGCCGGGGGACGAGAACAATCAGGACATCAGTTCGCTGGTCGGAAAGGTCGACATCCGCAAACTGGAGATGCTCTCGCAGAATGATCCGGACGCCTACAGCTATTCGGGCGGCCTCAACCGGGCGAACCAGGGAATGCTCGAATTTGTCGAGATGTTCAAGGCGCCGATCAAGATGCTCCATCCGTTGCTGACCGCAACGCAGGAGGGCAATTATATCGGTACGGAAAATATCGGCGCCATTCCCTATACCGGCATCATCATGGCCCATTCCAATGAATCGGAATGGGCGAATTTCAAGAACAACAAGAACAACGAAGCATTTATTGACCGCATCTATGTCATCAAGGTTCCCTACAGCCTGCAGGCGACAGAAGAACGGCACGTTTATGAAAAATTGCTGAGGGAATCCGATCTCAACAAGGCGCCCTGCGCCCCGGGGACCCTGGACATGCTGGCGCGCTTTTCCGTGCTGACGCGGTTGCGTGAGCATGAAAACAGCAACCTCTACTCCAAGATGCGTGTCTATGATGGCGAGATGCTGCGGGAAATAGACCCGCGCGCGAAAAGCCTTCAGGAATATCGCGACGCGGCGGGCGTGGACGAGGGCATGTCGGGCATTTCGACCCGCTTCGCGTTCAAGGCGCTGTCAGCCACGTTCAACCATGATACCAACGAGATCGCGGCCGACCCCGTGCACCTCATGTATGTGCTGGAGGGCATGGTCCGGCAGGAACAGTTCCCCACCGAGGTGGAATCCCGTTATCTGGAGTTCATCAAGGGCGAACTGGCTCCGCGCTATGCAGAGTTCATCGGCAATGAAATCCAGAAGGCTTATCTGGAATCCTACCATGACTATGGCCAGAATCTGTTCGACCGCTATGTCGCCTATGCGGACGCGTGGATCGAGGACCTGGATTTCAAGGATCCCGATACCGGGCAGTTGCTCGATCGGGAGGTCATCAACCAGGAACTGTCCAAGACAGAAAAACCCGCCGGCATCGCCAACCCCAAGGATTTTCGCAACGAAGTCGTGAAATTCGCCCTGAGGATGCGGGCCAGCAATGATGGGCGCAACCCGTCCTGGACCAGTTACGAGAAGATCCGCGAGGTCATTGAGAAGCGGATGTTCAGCCAGGTCGAGGACTTGTTGCCGGTCATCAGCTTCGGATCGAAAAAGGACGGCGAAACCGCGACAAAGCATGATGAATTCGTCGCGCGCATGATCGAAAGAGGCTATACGGAACGGCAGGTCCGGCGACTTGTGGAATGGTATATCCGCGTGAAGCAGGCCGGTTGATGGAGGGCCTGTAGGGCACCATGCACATTGTCGACAGACGGTTGAATCCGGGGGGCAAGAGCCTGGTCAACAGGCAGCGCTTCCTGCGACGGGCGCGGGCATATGTGCAACAGGCGGTGCGCGACAGCCTGAAGGATCGCAGCATCAAGGATCTGGACAAGGAAGGCCAGATTTCCATCCAGCGCGATGTCATCCACGAACCAACGCTGCATCGCGCGGCGCAGGGAGGAAGCCGCGAACGGGTGTTCCCCGGCAACCGTGATTATATGGAGGGGGACAAGATCAAGCGCCCCGACGGCGGCGCGGGCTCTGGGTCGAAGGCCGGGCAGGGCGATGGGAATGACGATTTCCAGTTCGCGCTCAGCCGGGAGGAGTTTCTGGACCTGTTCCTGGACGACCTGGAACTGCCCGACCTGGCCAAGAGACGGCTGATAGGCGGTGCGGTCGATGGTATCCGGCGCGCCGGATATTCGACGGCCGGCAACCCTTCCAACTTGTCCGTCCCGCGCACCATGCAGAAGGCCATGTCGCGGCGACTGGCCCTGCGGCGTCCCAAGGGCGCGGATCTGGCACGGATCGACGAGGAGATCGCGCTGATCGAGGCGCGCGATCCTCCCTCGCCCGACGATGCCGTTCGTCTGGAAGCGCTGCGCGAGGAACGATCGACCATCATCCGGCGCCGCAACCTGATCGCCTATATCGACCCTGTCGACCTGCGCTACCGCCGGTTCGAAACAGTGCCCAAGCCCGTGGCCCAGGCAGTGATGTTCTGCCTGATGGACGTTTCCGGTTCCATGACGGAGCATATGAAGGATCTGGCGAAGCGCTTCTTCGCGCTGCTGCATCTGTTCCTGTCGCGCTGCTACGAGCATGTGGAGGTGGTGTTCATCCACCATACCGATCGGGCGGCGGAGGTTGACGAACAGACCTTCTTCTACAGCACGGTGACGGGCGGCACGCTGGTGTCGAGCGCGCTGGAGAAGCTGATCGAAGTGGTGCAGGAACGCTTCCGTCCGGATGACTGGAACATCTATGTGGCGCAGGCGTCGGACGGTGACACCATGCAATCCGACAATGGCCGGGTGGTCAGTCTGATGCAGCAGGAGATCCTGCCCTTCAGCCAATATTTCGCATATCTGGAAGTCGGGCGAGAGGAATTCGCCGATATAGAGATGGTCGGAACGACGACCGGCCTATGGCAGGCCTATGCGCCTGTGAGCGACGCCAACCGCAATTTCGTGATGCGAAAGGTGCATCACCGGCGCGAAATCTATCCGGTGTTTCGCGAACTGTTTCAGCGCAAGGGCGTGGCGGAGCGGAGTTCATGATGGTGGCAATGGCATGACCGTCGCTTTGGCACCTGCCCCTCTGTTTTCAGGAAGCGATTGGGATTTCGCGCTTATCAATCGCATCTATGAAACGGTGGAACCTATCGCGCTCCAGGAAATGAAGCTCGACATCTATCCCAACCAGATAGAAATCATCAGCGCGGAGCAGATGCTGGATGCCTATTCCTCCATCGGCATGCCGCTCTTCTACAAGCACTGGTCCTTCGGCAAGCAGTTCGTCACCAACGAGATGATGTACCGCAAGGGGCTGCGCGGCCTTGCTTATGAACTGGTCATCAACTCCGACCCATGCATCAATTATCTAATGCAGGAAAACAGCGCGACGATGCAGACGCTGGTCATCGCGCATGCGGCCTTTGGACATAATCATTTCTTCAAGAATAATTATGTTTTCAAACAATGGACTGATGCGGAAGGTATCCTCGACTATCTGGAGTTTGCCAAACGCTACATCGCGCAGTGCGAGGAGCGCTATGGCCAGTTGCCGGTGGAACGGGTGCTGGATGCCGCCCATGCGTTGATGAACCAGGGCGTCCATCGCTATCCGCGCGTCCGGCCAAGGGATCTGAAGGCAGAGGCGGCACGGGAAGCGGAACGGCAGGCATATCGCGATCGCATCTATGACGATCTGTGGCGGACAGTGCCGACGGGTGCGAGAGCCGATGCGATCCCCAGCGACGCCCGGCGCGCGGCGCTGGGACTGCCGCAGGAGAATATCCTCTATTTCCTGGAAAAAACGGGGCCTCGGCTGGAAAGCTGGCAGCGCGAGATATTGCGGATCGTGCGCCTGATCGCTCAATATTTCTATCCCCAGCGCCAGACCAAGGCGATGAATGAGGGCGCCGCGACCTATACCCATTATCGCATCATGACGACACTGCACGAACGGGGATGGCTGACCGACGGTGCCTTCATGGAATTCATCTCGTCCCATACCAATGTCGTCTATCAACCCACTTATGATTCAGGGCAATTTGGTGGTTTCAATCCCTATGCCCTGGGCTTTGGCATCATGTCGGATATCGAGCGGGTCTGCCGGGAGCCGACCGAGGAAGATCGCGAATGGTTCGGCGACATCGCCGGGTCGGGCGACCCCATGGAGGTGCTCAAGGACATTTGGGCCAATTACCGCGATGAAAGCTTCGTTTCGCAGTTTCTCAGCCCGCATCTGATACGCCAATGGCGCCTGTTCAAGATACTCGACAAGGAGGGCGACTCGGAACTGCGGGTGGATGCCATTCACGACGAGCGCGGTTATCGTCGTATCCGGCGATCGCTGGCGCGGGAATATGAAATCGGGCGACAGGAGCCGGACATACAGGTGGTCGATGTCGACCTGTCCGGCGACCGCAAGTTGATCGTCGAGCATTCAGTGCTGGACGGCGTGCAGCTGGATGAGGGCGATGCCGCTATGGTATTGCAAAATCTCGCCAATCTCTGGGGGTATGAGGTGCTGTTGAAGGAAGTGGAGTCCGAAACCCGCAAGGAGCTGAAAAGCCATAGCGCGCAGCCGAACATGGCCTGGCTGCGCTGAACCGTTGCATGCGACGGACGGGACAGGTGTCGGAACAAGATTCTGTTTTCAATCGATGATGGGAAAGGCTAAGTTGAGCCCCGTTTTTCGCGGCTCAAGGTCGGATCTTTCGCTCTGAAGGCGATGGAGAAGATGATGTCCGCGACAGGCAGGAGTTTGATTCATGACGAATGCTCTTACGCCAGAAGAATGTCTTGACCGGGCAAGAATGCATGATCAGTTGGCGGCCACGACCGCTGATGCTTCCGCGCGAATGATGCATCAGGCCATGGCCGCGGAGTTTCGTCGTCGCGCCGAGACCGCATCTGGCGGCATGCCGCAGGCCGCCTCCAGGCCCATCATCGAACTGATGCCGAACGTGGCCTGATGGCCTCCGGGCCGGTCAGCCGGGCCCGCGTCTTCGCAGAAGATAGATGTCCATGATCCAGCCGTGCTGCCGCCGGAGTTCGGCGCGGCATGAAATGATTTCGTCCCCCTTGATCGTCAGGGGTCCGTGGATCAGCCTTTCCTGCGGCAGTCCCAGATAGGCGCCCCACCAGATATCGAAATCCTCAGGCAGCAGGGTCTGGAAGGCGCAATGGCCGTCCAGCATAACGACCAGGGTGTCGGAGCAGGCTGGCCAACCCTGCTGGCCAAGGCGCCTGCCTGTGGTGACCAGCACCGGTTGGGCAAGGTCGTTGAGGCAGATCCCATGGGCAGCCGTCAGCGCCTGTATGCTGGTGATGCCGGGAATGACGCGCACCGTTGCGCCGGGCAGGCGGGCGGCAATGCGCAGGCTGCTGTCATAGAGCGACGGATCGCCCCAGACGAGCAGCGCCAGCCTTCCGCCATCGGGAAGATGCAGGGCGATCTGTTCCATCCATAGCCCTGCGATGGCGTCATGCCAGTCGAGGACGGCGCCGACATAGTCGCTCCTGTCGGTTCGCCGCGGCATGTTGAATTCCACGATCTTCACGTCCCGCGTGAGAAGCTGCGCGCAGATGGCGCGGCGCAGGTCGACAAGGTCGGACTTCGCATCGCCCTTTCGGGGCAGCAGGATCATGTCGGCCATGTTCATCGCCTTCTCCGCCGCGCGGGTGAGGTGATCCGGATTGCCCGTGCCGATGCCGATAAGGTCGATGCTGATCATGGGACGGCTTTCGATGAGTGGGCGACAAGGTGGAAGAAACCGCCGGTCACACGGCCGCGATGCGATCCCGTGGAGGAAATCGGCTGCCCCTCGGCGTCGGTCACCTGGGCGAGCGGGTGGTCGGGTTGCTCGACGATGGTGGAATAATGGAATTCATGCCCGTTCAGCACCGTTCCTGCGCGCATGCCGGCCATGGGCGCCAGCAACCGCGCCCGCCGGTAGCCCAGATGGAGGCGCCGTTCCGCGAAGCTGGTGACGAGGCCGAGCAGACCGGCCATGGCGTGCGCCTGCCCATCGGCGTCGATCAGTGTCTGCCCCAGCACCATATAGCCGCCACATTCGCCATGGATCGGGCGGTCCAACGCGTGGCGTCGGAGGCCGGACAGGAAACGGCCCGCCCCCGCGATCCTGCCCGCATGCAGTTCAGGGTAGCCGCCGGGCAGCCAGACCGCATCGGCCTGGGCTGCCGGGGCTTCGTCCGCCAGCGGGGAGAAGGGAAGGATTTCCGCCCCAGAATCGCGCCAATCCGACAGGATATGCGCATAGGTGAAAGAAAAGGCCTCGTCACGCGCGACGGCGATACGCTGACCAGGCGGCGGCATCGACAGGCCCGATCCGCGATAGTGCCGCGCGCCGGAACGAGCCGCGCGAAGGACGATATTCAGGTCCACATGGGCCTCGACGATATCGCCCATGCGGTCGATGGCTCCGTCCAGATCAGCCTGTTCGGCGGCCTGGACCAGACCCAGGTGACGTTCAGGCAGGCGTAGCGACGTGGAACGCGGGATCGCGCCGAATATCGGGATCGCAGCCTCCTCCATCGCCACGCGGATCAAGCGTTCATGGCGTTCGCTGGCGACATGGTTTAGGATGACGCCGGCCATTGAAAGGTCGGGGCGCAGTCCGCGAAAGCCGCTGGCGATGGCGGCGGCGGATTGGCTCTGGCCCGACACGTCCATGACGAGAATCACGGGCCAGCCGAACAGCGCGGCGAGATCGGCGCTCGCGCCGTTGCCGGCTTCCCCTGCGGCGGGCGCGCCATCGAACAGTCCCATCGCGCCTTCGGCCACCATCAGGTCCGCGTCCGCGCCGCCCACGATCGCGGCCATCTGCGATGGGGACATCGCCCAGCTATCGAGATTGAACGAAGGACGGCGGCTGGCGGCCCGTTGGAAGGCTGGGTCGATATAGTCGGGGCCAGATTTGAACGGCTGGACCCTGATGCCCATACGGGAAAAGGCGCGCAGCAGGCCGAGCGTGACGGTGGTCTTGCCCGATCCGGATCGGGGCGCCGCGATCAGAAGGCCCGGCGTCATGGCTTGTCGATGAAGATGGAGTCGGCGCTGGCCGGTCGGAAACGGCGGTCATAACCAGGCGCATAGAGGCTGCTTTCCGCAAAATCCTCGCTGCCCAGCACCGGGCCCACCAAAATCATGGCGGTCCGTTCGGGCCCATCCGCAGCGGCCGCCATGATGGTGCCAAGCGTTGCGCGAACGATCCGCTGATCCGGCCAGCTTGCGCGCCATATCACCGCCACGGGGCAATCGCCGCCATAATGCGGCGTCAGGTCGCGCACCACCTGCGCGAGATTGTGGACCGAAAGATGAATGGCAAGCGTCGCGCCGGTTGCCGCGAAAGCAGCCAGGCTCTCACCCTGCGGCATGGAACTGGCCCGGCCCGGTGTCCGCGTAAGGACCAGCGACTGGGCGAGTTCGGGCAGCGTCAGTTCAGCACCGATGGCGGCGGCGGCGGCGGCGAAGGAGGGGACGCCGGGCGTGATGCTGAACGGTATGCCGATCGCCTTCAGCCGGCGAAGCTGCTCGCCCATGGCCGACCAGATGGACAGGTCGCCGGAATGCAGGCGCGCGACATCCTGCCCCGCTTGATGGGCCTCCGTGATGATGGCGATGATCTCGTCCAACGTCAGCGGCGCCGTGTTGACGATCCGCGCGTCCGGGGGGCAGTGATCGAGGAGGGCGGCCGGCACGAGCGATCCGGCATAGAGGCACACCGGACAGCGCGCGATCAGGTCGCGGCCACGCAGGGTGATGAGGTCGGGCGCTCCGGGACCGGCGCCGATGAAATGGACAGTCATTCGTCAGGACCTTCGGCTATGGCGCAGCTTGCGAGGCGGTCGGAAGAGAGGGCACGAGGCGCGAAAAGCCGCCCCTTGGGCCTCAGGGCGGCAAGAGCGGCCGCTTCGGCAACGCTGCCCACGCCATAGGCGGCCATGCTGGCGGCGGACCGGGTAAGCACGGGCTGATCCGACAGGCTTTCCGCGCTTACGGCTATGAGGGGAAGGGCAAGGTGGCGCGCCAGGGGCGCAAGCTGCGCGGCCTTGCGATCAATGGTGGCAAGCGCGTCGACGGCGATCATTGCGCCCATCGCCCCCTCAAGCGCTGACTCCAAGGAAGCGAGCGAGGCGCTCTGGCGGAAGCCGAAGCCCGCGACGATCATAGCGACACGCTCCATTGCACCAGCGGATAGGCGGAACGCCAGCCGCGCCGAGTGCCCAACGGCACCGCCTGCGCAAGTTCGATGCGAAGCAGGTCGCCCCCTTTCTCCGCCTGCCATTGGGCGAGCAGCGCTTCGGATTCGAGGGTGACGGCATTGGCGACAAGTCGCGTTCGGCCACCAGGCATCGCGAACAGGGCTTCAAGCATGGGCTGGCTCAGTCCTCCGCCAATGAAGACGGCGTCGGGGGGATCTCGACCGATCAGCACGTCCGGCGCCTTCCCCGCAACCATGGTCAGACGGTCGGCGCCCAGACGGACGGCGTTGGCGCGTGCGCGCTCGGCACGTTCCGGATCAGCCTCGAACGCGATGGCTCGTGTGGAGCCATGGGTGAGCAGCCATTCTATGGCGACAGAGCCGGAGCCTGCCCCGATGTCCCACAGCATTTCGCCGGGGCGGGGGGCGAGGGCGGACAGGGTCAGGGCGCGGGCGGGACGCTTGGTGATCTGGCCGTCATGGTCGAACCAGTCGTCGGGGATCCCGCTGGCGCGAGGGAGCGTCCTGCCGTCGCCAGCCACGGACAGGCCGATCGCCACAGGATGGGCGATGTTGGTGATGTCCAGCCTTTCGGCCGTGCACTGTCGGATACGCTCGCGAGGGCCGCCCAGCGCTTCCAGCACGTGCAGGGTCGAGGAACCGAAGCCCTGTTCCGTCAGCCAGGCGGCGAGTTGGGGCACTGCCCGTCCGTCGCGCAACAGCAATATGGCGCGCCGTCCGGGTACCAGACACGAGCGCAGTCGCGTCAGCGGCGCGGCATGGAGGCCATGGCATTCCACCTCCTGAAGCGGCCAGCCCAGCCGGGAGGCGACAAGCGAGAATGAGGAGGGGGCGGGATGCGCCGTCCACTCTCCGGCTTCCAGATGGCGCGTCAAGACGGCCCCTGCGCCGAACCAGAAGGGATCACCGGAAACAAGCAGGATGGTCGGCATTCCCCGGCGGGCGAGCAGCGCCGGAATCCCTTCCTCGAACGGGGCTGGCCAGCCGAAGGTTTCGGCCCTAAGGGCTGGCAACAGCGCAAGATGGCGCGGCGATCCGGCAATGAACGCGGCCCTGTCCAGCGCGGCGCGGGCGGCGGATGACAGGCCGCTGGCGCCGTCTTCGCCAATGCCGATGATCGTCAGCCAGGCACCGTCAGGAGTATCGGGCATTTCCAACATCCTCATATTGGGCGGGACCACCGAAGCCAGCGCGCTCGCAGCAGCTCTGGCCGAGCGTGGGGCGCGCGCGCTGCTGAGCTACGCCGGGCGGACGGAGAAGCCACGGGCGCAGCCGGTGCCGGTGCGTGTCGGCGGCTTTGGCGGGATTGCAGGCCTCGTGCGCTATTTGCGGGAGGAGAGCGTCACCCATCTGGTCGATGCCACCCATCCTTTCGCCGCGACGATGAGCGAGCATGCCGTTGCCGCAGCGCGGGAGGCGGGGGTCGGGCATATCATGTTGACCCGTCCCCCGTGGACTGCGGCTGAGGGGGACCAGTGGACGCGCGTGCCCGACATGGCCGGCGCCGTGGCGGCGCTGGCGGGAGCCGCCCGCCGCGTGATGCTGGCGGTGGGTCGCGTGCATGTCGATGTGTTCGCTGCACAGCCGCAGCATCATTATCTGCTGCGCTTCGTCGACATGCCCGACGCTGTCCCGCAATTGCCCCGACATGCGCTGGTGATCGACCGGGGCCCCTTTACGGTGGAGGCCGAAATGCATTTGATGCGCGCCCATGGGATCGACTGCGTGGTTTCGAAAAATGCTGGTGGCGATGGCGCGCAGGCGAAGCTGATTGCGGCGCGGCAACTGGCATTGCCGGTCGTGATGATCGAGCGCCCGGCCTGTCCGGCCGCGCTGATGACGCATGAGGTTGCGGCGGTGCTGCAATGGCTGGGTCATGCGGCGGAGCGCGGCGTATAGAGGATCGGCGGCCCTGATCGGCTAATCAGCCGGGTGCGGCTGGAACCGACGATGACCATGGTGCGCATGTCCGCCATCTGCGCGGTCGCCTCGCTCAGCGGCACGATGCGCAGAGTTTCTTCGGGCGTGGAAACGGCGCGGGCGAACAGGATAAGTCGATCCTCGTCGCATTCCTCGCGCAGGATCGTCAGCGCCCGCCCGAAGCCTTCCGGCCGGGAGCGGGATCGCGGATTGTAGAAAGCCATGGCGAAGTCGGCCTGTGCCGCGAGGCGCAGGCGGCGTTCGATCAGCGGCCAGGGCTTCAGATTGTCGGACAGGTTGATGGCGCAGAAATCATGGCCGAGCGGAGCGCCCGCGCGTGCCGCGGCGGCGAGCATGGCGGTGATGCCCGGGAGCACGCGGACATCGACATCGCGCCAGTCCTGCGGGCCTGCCTCCATGGCTTCGAACAGGGCCGAAGCCATGGCGAACACGCCCGGATCGCCCGAAGACACCACTGCGACCCGCCTGCCCTGGGCGGCAAGGGTCAGGGCATGGGCAGCGCGTTCAAGTTCGACGCGATTGTCCGATGCGTGGAGCATGAGGCCCGGTCTTTGCGCCACACGGGCCACATAGGGGATATATCCGATGACGTCGGTTGCCTGCGCCAGTGCATCCGACACCTCTGGCGTGACGAGCGCATCCGCGCCCGGCCCAAGGCCCGCTGCCACGATCCAGCCGGTCATGGGCGGCGGCCCTGTCCATGGATCAGCAGGATCGAGAAATAGGCGGTGACATCGGTCGCCTCTGCCAGCGGCGTGATACGCTGATCCGCCATCGTCGCATATTCGATCAGCCAGGCGCTGTCCTGTCGGCCGGCCGCTTCGATCGCGCGGCGCAGCTTGGGGAGGTTGCGGCCGATCTTCATCACCGCCAGCGCATGGCTGTCACGGATGCGGCGGACGAGTTCCTCTTCGGGCAGCGTCGCCATCAACACGGTCAGGACATCGTCCCCCCAACTGATCGGCGTGCCGCTGGCGGTCCAGGCGCCGGACATGCCGGTGATGCCGGGGACGATCTTCACCGGCGCGGCGAGCCGGCTGTGCAGATGCATGAAGCTGCCATAGAAGAAGGGATCGCCCTCGCAGAGGACGACCACATCCTCCCCGCGCGCGGAGAGTCCTTCCAGATGCGCGGTGCAATCGGCGTAGAAGGCCGAGAGAAGGTCATTGTAGCGGGGATCGGACAGCGGGATTTCCGTCGTCACCGGATATTCCATCGGGAATTCGACCGCATCGGCGCGCAACATGCCCTCCACGATGCTGCGGGCATGACCCGACCGTCCCCGCTTGCGGAAATAGGCGATATGCCGCGCGTCGCGGATCAGCCGGTCGGCACGGACGCTCATCAGGTCCTGGGCGCCCGGTCCCAGGCCAACGCCGTGGATGGTCCCGCCTGTCATTCCGCCGGGCTCGCAATGGCATTGACCGCCGCGACCGTGACAGCGCTGCCGCCAAGGCGGCCCTCTACGACGCAACAGGGGACGGGTTGGGCGTGCCAGAGCGCCTCCTTCGATTCTGCCGCTCCGACGAAGCCGACGGGACAGCCGATGATCGCGGCCGGTCGAGGGCAGGCGGGATCCTCCAGCATGTCGAGCAGATGGAACAGAGCCGTCGGCGCATTGCCGATCGCGACAAGCGCGCCTGCCAGATAAGGCCGCCAGAGTTCAAGCGCGGCGGCGGAGCGGGTGTTGGACATGCGCTCCGCCAGCGCGGGCACTTGCGGATCGTTCAGCGTGCAGAGGATGGGATTGGCGGCCGGCAGGCGCTTTGCGGTGATCCCTTCGGACACCATGCGCGCGTCGCAGAGGATCGGGGCGCCGGCCTGAAGAGCGGCGATGGCAGCTTCTGCGAAGGAGGGAGAAAAGCGGATCCGGGACGCAAGTTCGACCAGTCCCGCCGCATGGATCATGCGCACGGCGATGCGCTCCTCCTCGGGCGAGAAGCGGCCGAGATCAGCCTCCGCGCGGATGATGCGAAAGGACTGCCGGTAGATGGCGGCGCCATCGGTTTCATAGTTTTGGGGCATCAGGGCCTTCCAAAATGGGCGAGGACTTGGTCGGCGGTCATGCCGGCCAACTCCGGCGATGATCCGGCGGGGCCGTTGCGGGACAGGTCGAAGCGGCCCTGCCTGCCGGTGAGAACAAGGTCGGCAGGCACCTGTCGGGCACAGCCCTTGGCGCAGCCCGACACATGCAGGGAGCCATCGACCAGCGGTGCGAGCCGGGTGGCGAGGCTGCGGGTCGCAACGCTGGCCTGCGGGCATGCAGGCGCGCCAGGGCAGGCATCCATTCCGAGCAGCCGGTCAATGGAGAGGTTGTCGGCATCCTCCTTGGCTCCTTCGAGGATCAGGCCGCGCCAGGGGGTGATGCGCACGGCGCAGACATTCCCTTTTTCCGCCAGCGCGATGAGGCTGTCGGCATGGAACTGGCCGAAGGGAATGCCGTGAAACGGGCCGGCTGCCGCCGCCAGCGCTTGGGAAGGCGGGCGGGACGGCGCGGGCGCGACATCCGCAACGGTTGGCAGAGGAGCTTTGTGCCGGGCTGCGCGGCCAGATGCTGCCCCGCCCGTGGCCAGAAACCAGTGGAAAAGGGCGCTCAGGTCGCGAGCCGCGTTTTCGACGCTGGTGGTAGAACCGAGCATCCGTCCGTCCATCCTCAGCAGCAGCATGCCCGTTGCGCTGCGTTCGAAGCGGAAGTCCGCGGGAACAGCTGCCAGACAGGGCGCAGGGCCGGCGTCGATGGCGATCCCGATCTTGGGGGGAAGTTCGGGCATTTCATCAAGATGCTCGATCAGGCTGAGGGCGATGTTTTCCGTGTCGTCCCCTGGCGAGGAATCGGGCGTGAGCAGGACATTGCCGCGAGCCTCACGGCCAGGATCGGGATCGGCGAGGCCAAGAGCGATGAGTTGCCGGAGCAGTGGAGCATGGCTTTGCTCCGCCACGCCGCGAAGCTGGAGCGCGGCGCGGTTGGTAAGGTCGATCAGGCCGTTGCCGTGCGAACGCGCCGCTTTTGCAAGTCCGATGGCCTGCGGCACGGTGAGGCGGCCCAGTCGGGGGCGCACCCGTACCAGCAATCCGTCGCCTGCCGTCATCGGACGCCATGCCGATGGACACCAGCCGCGAACGGCGGCGGACGATGCGCTTTGCGCGTCTGGCAACGAACTTCACCTCCCACGTCGCAACGACGACCGGAGGATGTCCCCCAGCCGCATTCGTCGCCCGTGCGGAGAACCGAGCCGTGACCATCCCCTGGACCATGGCTAGAGCGACCTTTGCGTTCGGCAGGTATCCTGGCTTGCGGGTCGTCGCCTTGGCACGGGCCTTCCCGGATTGCTCCAGTGGCTGGCCATCCCGGATGGGGGGCCGTCCTTGCCTTGCTCGCCGCTTACAGTTGCAGGGACAGCCGCGGATTAGGGAGCATCCTCCCGCACCGCGTTCCCATTTAAGCCCCTCGCGGGGCACCGACGCGATCGATGGAGCGGGCGGAACCCGTTCCAGCAACGCCTCATAGGCGGGGAGGACGGGAAAGGAAAGAGCCGTTCAGCGGCAATCGTCAGCGCGTGACGATCGCGGAATGCCAGTCGGTGCGATGTTCCCAGCCCCGTCTTTCCAGTTCCGGCGTAGCCTCTTCGCTTACAGGATAGCCCAGGCATATCAGCCCGAGGCAGCGCCAGTTGCCGGGAATGGCGAGCATCGCATCCACCGTCGCGGGATCCAGTATCGACACCCAGCCCAGCCCAATGCCGCGCGTGCGGGCGGCAAGCCACAATGTGTGGATGGCCATCACGCAACTGTAGCGGCGCGCCTCCGGCATGGTGATTGCGCCCAGCCTGTGCCCCGTTTCAGTGCCTTCGTCGCAATAGACGGCGAACAGCACGGGCGCTTCGCGCAGACCGTGCAATTTGAGGCTGCGGTAGAGCCGGTCCTCCTCTCCATCGTAGATCTTGCCCGCTCTGGCGATCTGGGCATCGACATGGACGGCGAGATCCTCGCGCAGCCCCGGCGTTTCGATCCGGACGAACCGCCAGGGCTGCGAAAGCCCCACGGACGGGGCGCTGTGCGCAAGGGCGAGCAGCCTTTCCACCTCGCTTTCGTCCAGCGGGTCGGTCAGGAAATGGCGCACGTCGCGGCGCAGGTGGACCAGATCCTCGAAGGCGGCGATGTCGAAGGCGGTGTGTGTCAGAATTCGATTCCCGGCTGGGCCTTCACGCCGCTGCGGAAGGGATGTTTGACAAGCGTCATTTCGGTGACGAGATCGGCCGCGTCGATCAGCGCTTCGGGCGCGTTGCGGCCGGTGATGAGCACATGCTTCATCGGGCTTCTGGCGGTCACGGCTTCCAGGACCTCTGCCACGGGCAGGTAGTCGTAGCGCAGGACGATGTTGAGTTCATCGGCAAGGACCATGTCATAGGCCGGATCGGCGATCATGCGTTTCACCTCATCCCACGCTTCGCGCGCCAGGGCAATGTCCCGGGTCCGGTCCTGCGTATTCCAGGTGAAGCCTTCGCCCATCGGCTTGAATTCGACATTGTCCGGAAACGCATCGAACACCCGTTTTTCTCCGGTGGTCATCGCGCCCTTGACGAACTGGACGACGCCCACCTTCCTGTCATGGCCGATGGCGCGGACCACCATGCCCAGGGCGGCGGTCGTCTTGCCCTTGCCCTTGCCGGTGTGGACGATCAACAGGCCCTTTTCCTGCGTCTTGGTAGCCATGATCCTGTCATGGGCGGCCTGTTTCTTCTTCATCTTTTCGGCATGTTGTTCGGGCGTGCGTTCGATCATTGCGAGGCATCCTTGATTTGGGAGAGAAGCATGGCGGCGCTGTTCGACCGGGGCTTCCAAAGGGCGCGGTCCAGCGCTTCGTGGAGGCGGGCGGCGGTTTCCCGCAGGGCTGCCGGATTGGCCTGCGCCATGAAGGCGCGGACCGTCTCATCCTCCATGAAGGCGGCATGGACGGCGTCGAAATGATGGTCCTTGACGGCATGGGTGGTGGCGGCGAAGGCGAACAGATAGTCGACCGAGGCGGCGATTTCGAACGCACCCTTATAGCCGTGGCGCATCATCCCGGCGATCCATTTGGGGTTGGTGACGCGGGCGCGGACGATACGGCCAATCTCATCCTCCAGCGTGCGGATGACAGGACGTTCGGGGCGGCTGTGGTCGTTATGATAGCTGAGAGGCTTCCTGCCGGAGAGATGCTCGACGGCGGCGGCCATGCCGCCTTCGAACTGATAATAATCATCGCTATCGAGCAGGTCGTGCTCGCGATTGTCCTGATTCTGTATCAGGGCGTCGGCGTCGGTCAGGCGCCGGGCGAAGAGGCTGCGTTCGCTGTCGCCCTCCACCCCGCCGCCATAGGCATGGCTGCCCCAGTCGAGATAGACATTGGCCAGGTCCGACCTGTCATGCCAGATCCTCTCGTCAATCATCGCCTGAAGGCCTGCGCCATAAGCGCCGGGTTTCGACCCGAAGACGCGGCTGCCTGCCCGGCGCAGCGCGACCTTTTCCGCCATGCCCTCCGCGATCAACGCCGCGGTTTCCGCCCGGTGGCGCGCTGCCGCCGGGTTGTCCTCCTCCGGTTCGTCCAACGCCATGACGGCGCGGGCTGCGCTGTCGACAAGGTCGATCTGCTCCGGGAAGGCATCCCGGAAGAAGCCCGAAACGCGCAAGGTGACGTCGACGCGCGGGCGGCCCAGTTCCGCGATCTTCATGACCTCGAACCCGATGACGCGGCCGGAAGCCCAGTCCCAGCGGGGACGCGCGCCCATCAGGGCGAGCGCCTGCGCAATGTCGTCGCCGCCCGTGCGCATATTGGCGGTGCCCCAGGCCGAAAGGGCGATGGCGCGAGGATAGTCGCCCTCGCGCTGGAGATAGTCCTGCACGATGAGATCGGCGGAGCGTTGCCCGAGATTCCAGGCGGCGACCGTGGGCACGGCGCGGGTATCGACCGAATAGAAATTGCGGCCGGTGGGAAGGACGTCGGGCCGGGCCCTGGTGGGCGCTCCGGAAGGGCCGGGAGCGACGAATTTGCCGTCAAGGGCGTCGAGGAGCGCGGCCTTTTCGGCACGTCCGCAGGCATCGACGCGGGGGGCGAGATCGGCTTCGATGGCCTTGAGAACGGCCTCGCTCCGTCGGCCTGGGGCACCTTTCCGCTGAATGCCGTCATTCCCCTGTTCGCGGGACAGATAGTCCACCAGGTCGATGGCATAGAGTTCCAGCCGTTCGACCGTGTCGCCCGTGGTGCGCCAGGGGGCCTTTGCGACAGCCTCCAGGGCGGCCGGGCGTGCGCCGGTCCATGCCTCGCCCATCACGCAATCCAGGGGATCGAAATCCAGCGCCAGATCATCGGCCAGCGCGCGCAGCAGCGATTGCTGGCCTTCCTCCATCCCTCTGGGACAGCGGGCGAGGGCGATGAGGAGATCCCGGCGGAGACGGCCTTCCGGGCTCTGCGTGAAGATATGCAATCCATCGCGGATCTGCATTTCCTTGAGCTCACACAGATAGTTATCAATCGCGGCTAAGGCCTCGTCTCCGCTTCCTCGCGCGCCTGCATCCCTGTCCAGTCCCTGTGCGGCGGCGAGTGCCAATATGTCCTTGCGCAGCGTTTCCAGCCGGCGCGGGTCCATGCCGGCGGCAAGATAATATTCATCGACCAGCGCCTCCAGCTCCTTGAGCGGACCATAGCTCTCGGCGCGCGTCAGCGGCGGCGTCAGATGATCGACGATGCACGCGCCGATGCGGCGCTTCGCCTGGGTGCCTTCGCCGGGGTCGTTGACGATGAACGGGTAGATTTGCGGAATCGGTCCGGCGCAGATTTCCGGGAAACAGCTTTCCGACAGGGCGACGGCCTTCCCCGGCAGCCATTCGAGATTGCCATGCTTGCCGACATGAACGACGGCATGCGCTCCAAACGCGTCGGCCAGCCAGATATGGAAGGCGAGATAGGCATGGGGCGGCGGCAGCGCCGGGTCGTGATAGCTGCTCCTGGGATCGATATGGTAGCCGCGGGAAGGCTGGACGGCGACGACGATGTTGCCGAAACGGTGCGCCGGCAGGTGGAAGGCGCCGTCGCGGAAAAAGGGATCGGCTTCGGGTGGACCCCAGCGGTCCTGGACGGCATTACGCGCCGCTTTGGGCAGCGCGGCGAAGGCCGCCTGATAGGCGCCGAGCGGCAGGCTGACCTCGCCGGGGCGATCCGGAGAGGCGTTGGTGACGGCGCCGGTCATGAGCTGCATCAGTGCGGTGCTGTCGGCGGGAGCAGTGCCCGTCCGGTAGCCCGCCTCCGACAGGGCCTTCAAGATGGCGGCGGCGCTTGCGGGCGTGTCCAGTCCGACGCCGTTGCCGATGCGGGCCTCGCTGTTGGGGTAGTTGGCCAGAACCATCGCGACCCGGCGCTCATTGGCTGGTAACCTTCTGAGTTTTGACCAGTTTGCAGTAAGTTGTGAAACAAAGCTTACACGATTTTCCAGAATATGAGGCGTCACGATGCCGCATTCCGTAAGCTCGTCGAACCGCGCCACAGCCTTGAAGGCGACGGCGCGCGTGAAGAGGCGACCGTCCACCTCCGGCAGGGCGATGTGCATCGCAAGATCGCGAGGGCCCAATCCCCGCGCGCTGGCCTCCCAATTGTCATGCTCGGCGCTGGCGAAGATCGTCTGGAGGATCGCGCAGTCCGCCAGCTCAAGGATCGAGGGCGTGCGCGGCTCTCCCGGCGCGCTGGCGGCAAAGGCGGTGGCGTTGAGGATGACGTCCGGCGGGGTTCCCGCCATCTGATGGCGCAGGAAATCCCTGGCAAATGGTTCGCGCAAGGCACGGACATGGACAGGAAGGACATTAAGGCCGGCGGCCTCCAGTCCCGCGATCATGCGGTCCACCGCATCCAGCGTACCGGCGATCAGCAGGGCACGGTAGAAGAGGAAAAGGGCGGTGGGCCGACCGGCCTGCCATCTGGCCTTGACCTGATCCAGGGTCGGGCGATCGTGACCAGGCAGGTAAAGGCCCGCATCGGCCACCGGGACGGGCGCATCGACGGCGCCCGCGTCGAAGCCGGCAAGATCAGCGGCCTTTCGCAGGAAAGCGATGGCATTGGCTATGCCGCCCTGCCGCAGATAGTCGCGCAGCAGACCGCAGCTTTCCGGGCCAACGGTCGAAGCGGCGCGCAATTCTGGATCATCTTCCCGATCATCGGCGATGGCGGCGAAGGCAATGCCTTTCTCCCGCGCGATATTTGCAATCTCATCAATGCCATAGGGCCAATAGCTCTTGCCCCCTAGCAGGATGACGCAGACGAATTTGGCATGGGCCACGACCTTCTCGACATACATGTCGACCGAATAGGGATGTTTTAGCTGGAGAAGGTTGGCGAGCCGGATGCGCGGCGCGCCTTCCCCCAGTTCCTGCGTGAGCGCATGGGCCGCGCTGGCGAAACAGGCCAGTTCGCTGTCCGCCACGGTCAGCAGCACGATGTCCCCCGGTGACTGGCCGAGGTCTATGGCTTCGTCGCCATTGGAGACGGTGCCGGGCGTGGCGGTCAGCAGATGCATCAGGCGGTCGCCATCCGGGCGCCGATTCCGGCCTCTATCGCGGCGCGGTCCATGCCGCGCTGGCCAATCACCACCAGCCGGGATCGGCGCGGCTCGCCGGCCTGCCAGTGCCGGTCGTAATGATGCTGGATGCGCGGACCGACCGCCTGAAGAACCAGGCGCGCCGGGCGCCCCTCAATGGCGAGGAAGCCCTTGACCCGCAATATGTCGTGCGCGGCGATGCTCTGCGCGAGCGCCGTCAGCAGCGGCTCTGGCCCGGCAAGTTCGCCCAGATCGACGACGAAGCTGTCAAAATCGTCATGGTCATGATCCTCCTCATCGTCATGGTGGGAGGGGCGTGCATCGATCTGGTCCTCCACGCCCGCGTCGAGACCGAGCAGGATAGCGGGATCAATCTCTCCCCTGGCGGTGCGGAGGATGCGGACGCCGGGTCGGATTTCCCGGGCCAGTTCCTGCTCCAACGCCACCAGGCGGTCCGGCTCCACCAGGTCGGTCTTGTTGAGCAGGACGAGGTCGGCACAGGCGAGTTGATCTTCGAACAATTCCTCGATCGGGCTGTCATGATCCAACGTGGGGTCCGCAGCACGGGCGGCCGCGAGCGCGACTTCGTCATGGGCGAAGCGGCCGGCGGCGAGCGCGTCGGCGTCGATCAAGGCGATGACGCCGTCGACCGTGGCCCGCGTCCGGATGTCGGGCCATTGGAACGCCTTCACCAGCGGCTTGGGCAGGGCAAGGCCGCTGGTCTCTATGATGATGTGATCAGGCGGGACAGGGCGATCGAGCAGTTTCTGCATGGTCGGCAGGAAATCGTCGGCCACGGTGCAGCAGATGCAGCCATTGGCCAGTTCGATGATGTCGTCATCCGGGCAGGCTTCGTCGCCGCACCCCTGAACCAGCGTGCCATCGACGCCCACATCCCCGAATTCATTGATGATAAGGGCCAGACGACGGCCGCCGGCATGCTGGATGAGGTGACGGATCAGCGTGGTCTTGCCGGCACCCAGAAAGCCGGTGATGACGGTTGCAGATACCTTTTTCATGCGGGATTTCCTTGCGGTTGGTGGCCAGCGGCGGGGATGAGTTCGATCTCGTCGAAGCCCTTCCAGCGATAGAAGGCCCAACTCGCCAGCCAGCAGGCGGCGAACAGGCCGATGATGATGAAGCCAAGGCTGTTGAAATGGGCGCCCAAATCGGCGGCGAGGGTCCAGATGCCGCCGCTGAGGCCGAGCTTGTCGCCCAGCAGCGCCGCCGCCTCGATCCCGCCGATCAGCAGCGCGACCAGAGCCGACATCAGCGTTATGGTGATATTATAGTAGAGTTTGCGGATCGGTTTCACGAACGCCCACTGATAGGCGCCCATCATCAGCGCGCCGTCCGTGGTGTCGATCAACGCCATCCCCACCGCAAAGAGCAGGGGGAAGATAAGGACGGTCGCGATGGAAAGGCCGCTGGCGGCCTGGCCGGCGGAAAGGCCCAGAATGGCAACCTCTGTCGCGGTATCGAAGCCCAGACCGAAAAGAAAGCCGAGCGGCGCCATGTGCCAGCTTCGCGTCACCAGCCGGAAAAGCGGGCGGAAAAGGTGCGACAGGAGACCCCGATTGCCCAGAAGAATGTCCATATCTTCATCGATATAGGCGCCACCCCTTCGAACATGATTGAAGGTCTTGAGCACGGATCGCAGGATGACCAGATTCATCGCCGCAATGGCAAGGAGGAAGGTCGCGGACACCAGCGTCGCAATGGTGCCGCCAATGGCTCCTGCGGCTTCGACGCGGCTGAGGGCATTGGCGGCGAATGCGATGAGGACAGCGGCGATCAGCACGATGCCGCTATGGCCGATGGCGAACCAGAAGCCGACCGTAAGGGGCCGCTGGCCGTCCTGCATCAGCTTGCGGGTCACATTGTCGATGGCGGCGATATGATCGGCGTCGACGGCATGGCGCAGGCCCAGGCTCCAGGCAAGCACCGCCGTACCGAGCATGACGGGATCGCCCGCGAAGATGGTGAAGGCCGCGATCCAGGCGGCCAGATTGGCGGCGATGAGACCGGCGAACATGCCGGTGGCGCGGCGACGCAGGCCGCCAGGAGGCGCCTGCATCGATGCCTGCGCATCGGAGGAAATGGTCATCGGACGGTATCCCGTCGGCGTCTGCGAAACCGGACGGAAACCGCCTTCATGCCGGACGGACGCTCTTGCGCCCGGCATGCGGACAGCAGCTCCCGCTGCGAGAAGCGTCGCTCAGACGGAGGACCGTGCCGCGGCCATCCCCTGGACCAAGGCAAGAGCGACCAGACGCAGGCAGGTTTCCTGGCTTGCGGGTCACGGCTCGGCGCATGGCCTTCCCAGGCCTCGCATGGTTTAGCGTCCGGCCCAGTGGCTGATCATCCGGCGCTCCGGAGGATCGCTATGCGTCTCGCTCACCGCTTACAGTTGCAGGGACAGCTGCGGATTCATCACCGCATTCCCTATTAAGCCCCTTGCGAGGGCACCGGCGCGATCATGAAGACCAACCGAAACCGATCTTCACGGCCGTGCATAGAGGCTGGGAAAAGAAATGGGAAGGGGCGCTTCATCGGCGCCTTCATCAGCGGTCGTTCCCTGATGAGGCATTGGGCGATGACCTCCGTCATGGCGCGGTGGCGCATCGGCTGTCGCTGGAGGTGATTCCGGTCGACCGGCATTCTTCGAGCAGGGTATCGAGGAACGCCAGGCCGGTGGGCGACAGTTCCCGATCGTGGATCAGCCAGAGCGAACTCATGACCGGCAAGTCGAACGGGCGGTTGACCACATTGTCAAGGTGCAGCCGCGCCATTGACAAGGGTATGACCGTAGGCCCGAACCCCGCCGAAACCAGGCCCAGCAGGGTGGCCAGGCTGCGGGCTTCATGGGAGATTTTGGGGACGAAGCCAGCCTCCGTGCAAAGGGCCCGGAAATGTTCCGTGAAGCCTGTGCCATTGGGTGCGCCGTACAGGACCAGCGGTTCATCGAAAAGGTCGGCAATCCGGGGTGGGGCCGCCCTTAGCGCCAGCGGATGATCCGCGCGCAGCGCCAGCACCATCTCTTCCTTGAGCAGGCATTGCGACAGCAAGCCATCAGACAGCGTCAATGCCGTGAAATCACGCAAGATTCCAAGATCGAGCTGGCGGCTGGCGACCCCCTCTATCTGTTCGTCGCGGCCCTGTTCGCGCAGGATCAGTTCGACGTCCGGATGGGCTTTGCGGAAGCGGTAGAGCGCGCGCGCGATCGGCGGCACGAAGGGTCCGGACGTAGTGAAACCCAGCCCCAGCCGCCCGATCTCCGCACGCTGCGCCATGCGCGCGATCTGTGCTGCGCGGTCGGCCTGGGCAAGCGTCCTGCGGGCTTCCGGCTCGAACAGCCGGCCCGCCTCCGTCAGGCGCACCTTGCGGCTGGTGCGATCGAACAGGCGGACGCCAAGCTCCTCCTCCAGGGCGCGGATTTGCTGGCTGAGCGGCGGCTGGGATATGCCGAGGCGAAGCGCGGCGCGGCCAAAATGCATCTCTTCAGCGACGCACAGGAAATAACGAAGGTGGCGCAGGTCCATATTATCATGTCGTCAAAGATATCGATCATGCCATATTATATATTAGACGTGGAATGTCCAAGGGCGCATGGGCGTTTTCGAATGCGGCGGTGTCCCATGACCGTCGGGCGGATGTGCGCGGGCTATGCCCCCTCATTGCCGCAGCACTCCGCCCATGGTCGGGGATGTCGTCGCATTCTTGGGCGCATTGTCAGGCAGGCCGGTCACGGACAATCGCCTGAAAATGCGAAAAAAAGATATGCGCATTTCCTGGCGCTGTTCGTCACTGTCCCAGAAGGCGAAAAATATATCCGGAGAGGTCGCGTTTCATGTGCGGCGGGGATCACCTGGCGGCGCTTGCGTGGAGTCGTGAATGATCGATATCGTCAAGGTTGCCCTGCATCGTCCGCTGACCTTCATCGTAATGGCAATCCTGATCGCGATCGGCGGGGTTCTGGCGGCCGTGCGCACCCCGGTCGACATCTTCCCCAACATCCGCATCCCGGTGGTGGCCGTTGCCTGGCAATATGCGGGCCTGTCGCCGGAGGACATGGCGAACCGCATCGTCAATCCCTATGAGCGGGTGCTGACGACGACGGTCAATGATATCGACCATATCGAGAGCCAGTCGCTTCAGGGTATCGGCGTCATCAAGATCTATTTCCAGCCGGGCGCCGACATCCGGACCGCCACGGCGCAGGTGACATCGGTGTCGCAGACCGTCCTGCGCCAGATGCCGCCGGGAATTACGCCACCGCTGATCCTGAACTATAGTGCGTCGACCGTTCCCATCCTCCAGCTTGCCCTGTCGGGAAAGGGGCTGTCGGAACAGCAATTGTTCGACATGGGCATGAACCAGGTCCGCCCGCCCCTGATCACGGTGCCCGGTCTTGCCATGCCATTCCCGTCCGGCGGCAAGCAGCGGCAGGTTCAGATTGACCTCAACCCGCTGGCGCTTCAATCGAAGGGTCTGTCGGCGCAGGATGTGGGCGCTGCCATCGCGGCGCAGAACCAGATCAACCCGGCCGGCTTCGTCAAGATCGGCGAAACGCAATATAGCGTGAAGTTGAACAACGCCCCGTCCTCCATAGAGGCTCTGAACGACCTGCCGGTCAAGGTCGTGAACGGCGCGACCATCACCATGCGGGACGTCGCGCATGTTCGCGACGGCAGCGGCCCGCAGCAGAATATCGTGCATGTCGAGGGCAGCCGGTCGGTGCTGCTGACCATCCTCAAGAACGGCGCGACCTCCACCCTGGCAATCGTGGACGGCGTCAAGCAGAAACTGCCGCAGATTGCCGCGGGCCTGCCCGACGCGCTCAAGATCCTGCCCATCGGCGACCAGTCGCTCTTCGTGAAGGCAGCCGTGGAAGGCGTCATCCATGAAGGCGCGATCGCCGCGGCGCTGACGTCGTTGATGATCCTGCTGTTCCTGGGATCCTGGCGTTCGACGGTGATCATCGCCCTGTCGATCCCGCTCGCCATATTGGCCGCTATCGCGGCGCTGGCGGCTTTCGGCCAGACGCTGAACGTCATGACGCTGGGCGGCCTGGCCCTGGCGGTCGGCATATTGGTCGACGATGCGACCGTGACCATAGAAAATATCAACTGGCATCTGGAACAGGGCAAGGGCGTGATCGAAGCCATATTGGACGGCGCGGCGCAGATCGTGACGCCAGCCTTCGTATCGCTGCTGTGCATATGCATCGTTTTCGTGCCGATGTTCTTCCTGCCCGGAGTTGCAGGCTTCCTGTTCGTGCCGATGGCCCTGTCCGTCGTATTCGCGATGATTGCGTCCTTCATCCTGTCGCGGACGCTGGTGCCGACCATGGCGATGTATCTGCTGAAGCCCCATGTCGAGGGGGGCGATATGCACCTGGCCGGGGCGCCCGCTTCCCGCAATCCGCTGGTCCGGTTCCAACGCGGGTTCGAAAAGCGCTTCGAGAAGACCAGGCGCGGCTATGTCGGGCTGCTGCACCGGGCTCTCCATGCGCGCAAGCCCTTCCTGCTGGGCTTCATGGCCATCGTGCTGCTGTCCTTCGCGCTGCTGCCGATGCTGGGCAGCAATTTCTTCCCCTCGGTCGATTCCGGCCAGATCGCGATGCATGTGCGCGTACCGGTGGGGGCGCGGATCGAAGACAGCGCCGCGCGCTTCGATCGTATCGCGCGGGAAGTCCGCTCGATGATTCCGGCGGAGGAACTCGCCTCCATCACGGACAATATCGGCCTGCCGGTAAGCGGCATCAACACCATCTACAACAATAGCGGCACCATTGGCCCGCAGGATGGCGACATGCTGATCGCCCTGACGAGGGATCACCGGCCGACCGACGAGATTGTCGCGAAGCTGCGGCGGGAATTGCCCCGTCGCTTCCCCGGAACGAGCTTCGCCTTCCTGCCGGCCGACATCACCAGCCAGATCCTGAATTTCGGCGCGCCGGCACCCATCGACGTGCAGATCGCGGGCAAGAATGCCGATGGCAACCGCGCCTATGCCCAGAAGTTGCTGGCGAGGATGGCGGCCATTTCCGGGCTGGCCGATGCCCGTATCCAGCAGCCGGCACGCTCGCCCCAGCTTGAGGTGGAGGTCGACCGTTCACGGGTCGGGCAATATGGACTTTCGGAGCGCGACGTGACGACCAGCCTGGCCAGCCAGCTTGCGGGTACTTCGCAAACGGCACCGGTCTATTTCGTGAATCCGGAAAACGGCGTCCAATATCCGGTGGTGGCGCAGGCGCCGGAATATCTTGTGGGATCGATGAGCGATCTCAGCAATGTGCCGGTGTCGAGCAGTGCGTCCGGCGCCCCTGTTCAGCCGCTGGGCGGGCTGGCGACGATCCGGCGGTCCAACACCGTGCCGGTTGTCACGCACTATGATATTGCGCCCGTGCTGGACATTTTCGCGACGACGCAGGGACGGGATCTGGGCGCGGTCGCCGCCGATGTTCAACGGGCGATCAAATCATTGGAGAAGGAACTGCCCAAGGGCACGACCGTCACAATTCGCGGCCAATATGCGACGATGAACACGGCCTTTTCGGGGCTTGGCTGGGGTCTGGCGGGGGCGATCGTGCTGATCTACCTGTTGATCGTCGTCAATTTCCAGAGCTGGGTCGATCCCTTCGTGATCATCACCGCCTTGCCCGCGGCGCTGGCGGGCATTGTGTGGATGCTGTTCATTACCGGCACGACATTGTCCGTACCGGCGCTGACCGGGGCGATCATGTGCATGGGCGTGGCGACCGCCAACTCCATCCTGGTCGTCAGCTTTGCGCGGGAAAAGCTCGCCGAACTCGGCGATGCCGGCAAGGCCGCGCTGGAGGCCGGCATGGTGCGCTTTCGCCCGGTGCTGATGACCGCGCTCGCCATGGTCATCGGAATGGGACCGATGGCGCTCGGCCTGGGCGATGGCGGCGAGCAGAATGCGCCGCTTGGCCGCGCCGTCATCGGCGGCCTGATCTGCGCGACCATCGCAACCCTCTTCTTCGTCCCCACCATTTTTGCCTTCGTCCATCGCAAACATGGGCAGAAGGCGTCTTCCCTGGAAATGCAGCCCCACCATGTCTGAGCACAACCCCATCGAACATCCCGAAGCACAAGGACCCGACAGCCGCACGCTGAAGCGGGTGGGCGTCGGCGCGGCGGTCATCGCCGTCGCTGTTGTCGGCCTGGGCATCGCATCGCGCATCCACGCGACCAATGAGTTGAAGCAGGTGGCCGCCGACGCCGCCATACCCACCGTGGCGGTCGTGATGCCCGCCACCGCCGGCGAGGGCGACGCGCTGGTTCTGCCCGGCAATGTTCAGGCCTATAACAGCGCGGCGATCTTTGCCCGGACCAATGGCTATGTGCGGCGCTGGTTGGCCGATATCGGCGATCATGTCCGGGCGGGCGAGCCGCTCGCCATATTGGACGCGCCGGAGGTCGACCAGCAGCTCGCGCAGGCGCAGGCGGATTACCAGACCGCGCTCGCCAATGAACGGCTGGCTGCCACCACCTCCCGGCGGTGGTCGTCTATGTTGGCGCAGGATGCCGTTTCACGGCAGGAGGCGGACGAGAAGGCCGGCGATCTTGCCGCGCGCAAGGCCCTGTCCAATGCGGCACTCGCCAATGTGAAGCGCTTGCAGGCGCTGCAAGGATTCACCCGGCTGTCGGCGCCGTTCAGCGGCGTGGTGACCAGCCGGTCGGCGCAGATCGGGGCGCTGGTGGTGGCGGGCAATGCGGCGGCCCAGCCACTGTTCACCGTGTCGGACACCCACCGGATGCGCATCTATGTGCGCGTGCCGCAGGGCTATTCGGCCGCCATCAGGCCCGGCATGGCGGCAACGCTGACCCTGCCGGAATATCCAGGACGCAGCTTCGATGCGAGGCTGACCAGCAGTTCGGGCGCGGTGGATACGCAGTCGGGCGCGGTGCTGGTGCAGTTACAGGCCGACAATGGCGACGGCGCGCTGAAGCCGGGTGCTTACGCGCAGGTCCGCTTCAAGGTGCCGGCGGGATCCGGCAATGGCGTGACCTTGCCGGGAAGCGCGATCCTCTACGGCAATGACGGACCGACCGTAGCGGTGGTGGGAGGGGATGGCCGCGCGACCGTCAAGCCCGTCACCATCTCCCGCGACGAGGGCAATGTCGTGCTGCTCTCCAGCGGGGTTCGGCGAACAGACCGGGTGATCGACACGCCGCCCGACGCCATTCGCAGCGGCGACAGGGTGCGGGTCCAGAGCGCTGCCAAGGATGTGGTCCATGGGGGTTGATCGCAGGATTGCGTTTCTGCTGCTGGTGGGGCTGACGGGCTGTTCGATGGCACCGGACTATCGGCCGCCTGCAACCCCGGTGCCACGGGATTTTAAGGAATTGGAAGGGTGGACGGCTGCGACGCCGATGGATCAGGCTCCGCGTGGCCAGTGGTGGGAAGCCTTTGGCGACCCGGTGCTGAACGATCTGGAGGCGCGGGCGGAGCAAGCCAGCCCGACCCTGGCTGCGGCGTTGGCGCGCTATGACCAGGCGAAGGCTTCGGCAGGGATCGAGCGGGCGGACCTGTTTCCGCAGGTAAAGGCAGGGGGCGATGCGAGCCGTCAGCGGCTGTCGGGCAATCGCTTCGGCGGCAATGGGGTGGCCCCGGTCTATGATGATTTTTCGGTCGGGGCGACGCTCGACTATGAGTTGGACCTGTGGGGCCGCATCCGCAACAGCGTGAAAGCGGCGCGGGCTGACGCGCAGGCAAGCGAAGCCGATCTTGCGTCTGCCCGGCTCAGCCTTCAAGCGGCTGTGGCGGATGCGTATGCCCGGTTGCGCGGGCTGGATGCGGAGGCGGAATTGCTGCGCCAGACGGTGGATGCGTTCGGCAAGGCCTATCGCCTGACCACGACGCGGCATGATGGCGGCATAGCGTCCGGCATCGACGTCAATCGCGCGAAGACCGTGCTGGACAATGCGCAGGCGCAGATTTCCGCCGTCGCCAACGAGCGGGCGGCGACCGAGCATGAGATCGCCGCGCTGGTGGGGGCCATAGCGTCCGACTTTTCGATCCCGGTGCGGGTGCAGCCGCTCAGGGCGCCCGAACTGCCGGTCGGCGCCCCTTCGCAACTGTTGCAGCGCAGGCCGGACATTGCCGCTGCCGAGCGGCGAATATTTGCGGCCAATGCACGGATCGGCGTGGCGAGGGCAGCCTTCTTCCCGACGCTGACGCTGGGACTGTCCGGCGGCTATCAGGCCAGTCATGGCGAATTGTTCAGCAAGCCAAGCAGCTTCTGGGGTTTAGGTCCGGCATCCGCAGTCCTGGCACTGTTCGACGGGGGACGGCGCAGGGCGGGGGTCAGAATGTCGCGCGCGGAATATGAGGAAATGACGGCGGGCTATCGCGAAACCGTGCTGGGCGCATTCCGGCAGGTCGAGGATGCCCTGGCGGCGAACCGGCACCTGGCCGATCAGGCGGTGAGCCAGCGCGGCGCGGCAACGGCCGCCGGGCGGACCAGCGAACTGGCGCTCACGCGATATCGCGATGGCGCGTCCGATTATTTGGAAGTGGTGACGGCGCAGACCGACGCGCTGGAAGCGCAGCGGGCTTTGCTGGCGGTGCAAACCCAGCGGATGCGGGCGAGCGTCGCTCTGGTGAAGGCCTTGGGCGGGGCCGTTTGAAGATCCCTGGTTGAAGCGACTTCCAGTCGGGTGGCGTCATCCGAAGGTCAGGAAATCGCGGAAAACCAAGAAACCCGCTCTAATGCGCTTCCGCCCTCAGCCGTTCGACCAGCTTTTCGATCTCCCATGGTTCCAGCACCCAGGTCCGTGTCTTGCGGCCTTCGCGATGGACTGGCTGGGTCAGCAGGATGCGCGCCTGTTCCTTCGCATGGGGCTTGAAGATAGCAAAATGCTGGGCGCAATCGCGGATCGTGCCGATGATCGGCGCCTTTCCGTCAAGGTCGATCATGGTGGCGGGCTGGTCCCAGGGCATGTTGAGCATGATAGATTTCCGTTTCTGATATTCAGCGCTGCGCGTCGCGGACGATGCAGCGAAAGCCGATATGGCTGGTGGAACTGTCCACCGCCTGCGGGTGGCGTGCGGCAGGGCGATAGCGCTGGCAATAGCTGGGCGCACACAGATGGGAGCCGCCCTTCAACACCTTTCGCGGGATCGGCACGTCGGGATTGGCGGGATCGAGGCTTTCGCGCTTCGTGCCGCCACGCGGGTTCGCGGGAACGCAGCAGCTTCCCTTCGTCTTGCGCATGATCCTGGGCTGGGCATACCAGTCGACGGTCCATTCCCAGACATTGCCGATCATATCGTAAAGGCCATGGCCATTGGGCGCATAGCAGCGCACTGGCGAGGTCCGTTCATAGCCGTCCTCCAGCAGATTGCTGTAGGGGAACAGGCCCTGCCAGTAATTGGCCTGGCAAATGCCGCCGGGCGCCAGTTCGTCGCCCCAGGCATAATCCGCGCCGTCCAGCCCGCCGCGCGCCGCAAATTCCCATTCCGCCTCGGTCGGCAACGCCTTGCCCGCCCATCGGGCATAGGCATCCGCGTCCTGAAAGACGACATGAACCACCGGATGATCCCAAAGATCGTCCAGATTGCTGTCGGGACCGTGGGGATGACGCCAGTCCGTGCCGAAGCTGAAATGCCACCATTGGCTGACATCGTTCAGATCGACCGGCATGGCGGTGCGCTGAAACAGCAATGACCCGGCCCGCGCCATTTCGGGTGGCATGCCGGGATAATCCTTCGGATCTGGCGGGGTTTCGGCAAAGGTGCGGTAACCCGTCGCGTCGACAAATTCCGCGAACTGCCGGTTGGTGACGGGCGTCTCATCGATCCAGAAGCCGTCAACGCGCACGTGCCGAACGGGCGCTTCCTCCGGATAGAAGCGGTCCGAACCCATCGCGAAGAGGCCGCCATCGATAAAGCGCATGGCTGTGGCGATTGCGTTCCCGGTCTCGATCATTCGCCGACCATAGCGGCGGACAGAACGGCTGTATCGCTCAAAATAAGGACGCCGAAAGCCGCTCCGGCCTTCGGCGTCCCGATAGCAGGCGGCTTTTTAGAAGTCCTTGCGGACGGTCACGCCGATCTTGCGCGGTGTACCGATATTGTACCCCAACCGGCCCCGGCCGCCGCGCTCGCGGTCCAACGAATAAAGCGCATTTTCGTCGAACAGGTTGTTCACATAGAGGGTGACCGAAAGGCCGCTGTTCCAACTGACGCCGGTCGACAGGTTGACCAGATTATAGGCGCCCAACCTGTAGGAACCGAAGTTGAAGGCGCCAGTGCCGTAGGCGCCGGTTGCTGGATCATAATAGATGGAATTGGCGAAGCTGCCCGCACCCGGTTCCTGATCGGCAAGCTGGGTGTAGCGATCGCCCACATGCTGGACACTGGCGGTGAAAGACCAATCGGTCTCCGTCGCGATCTCCGCGGTATAGGTTGCCGCTGCCGCCATCTGGAACTTCGGCACGGTGGGCAGGCGGTTGCCCTTGCGGATGCCGGCGATGATCGCGCCGCCCGCGTCAGTGACGTTGCTGTCGATCTTCGAGTCGATATAACTGCCGCTGAGCGACAGATCGAAATTGGGGGAGATGCGGGCGCTCAGTTCTGCTTCCAGGCCCGCCGTATGAGCCTTAGGCACGTTGAACAGGACGCGCGAGGAACAGCTTCCCGCATCCGCCGTGACCTGAAGGTTCTTGATGTCGTTGTAGAAGAACGCGGCGTTGAACGTGATGCCCCGCCCTGACGCCTTGACCCCGGCCTCATAGTTCCAGAGCGTCTCGTCGTCGAAAGTCGGACGGTTGCCATAGGTCGCCGCGTCCGGCCCGGTGGCGCCGCCATTGCAGAGCGGCAGGTTCAGCGGATCATTGACCCCGCCCAGGCGGAAACCCTTGGACGCCTGCACGTTGAAGGTCAGGTCGCGATTGGCTTCATAGCTGGCGATGAAACGGGGGGAGAAACCGGTCGAACCGGTCTTGTCGCCCACGCGGTTGTCGTCGTTGGAAAAGAGACCGCCTGTCTTGAAATCGCGCGTCTCCTTGAAATCATAATAGCGACCGCCCGCCGTCAGCTTGAACTGGCCCAGCTTGTAGCTTGCCTCGCCAAATGCGGCATATTGCTTGATGATGTAAGGAATGTCGGCGTTATAGGGCGAATCGAGCGGGAAACCATTGGCTGCCCCGGCCGAAGTGCCTGCACCCAGCGTCGCGTCGACAATGGCGTCATAGCCCGGCGTCGGCAAGCGCTGTTCATAGGTGCGGTCGACATGGCTGTAGAAGCCGCCCAGCACCCATTGGAACGGCCCTCCGCCGGTCGAGGCAAGCCGCAGTTCCTGCGTCCATTGCTTGAGCCTGGTCGTGTCCCGCAGATTGGATGGGAGATTGGCGAGAGCAGGCGCCACGCCCAGCGACATCACGAAGGGCGTGACCGACACCGACCCGGTCAACGCGGACGCATCACGGCTGACCAGAATGTCGCGGTGAATATAGGTGGTGATCGAGGTCAACGCGATGTCCGACCCCATGTCGATGTTGGCCGTCAGGTCAGCGAGCGTGGTCTTGTCGCGGAATTCCTCGCGCAGCTTCAGATATTGAGTGCGTTCCGGGAAAACGTCCGACGGGCTGATCAGCGGGTTATAATAAAGGTGATAGCTGTCCTCCCGGTTGAAGCCGTTTGTCCTGATATCCTGATAGATGATGCGCGGCGTCACCTTGATGCCGGGCGCGGGTTCCCACAGCAGGCTGAGACGTCCGCCATAGCGGCGGCCGTCATTGATGTTCTTGCCCGCGGCCGGGCCGATGGCGTCGATGAAGCCCGCATAATGTTCGGCATAGCCCACGGCCCGGATTGCCGCCGTCTCGCCCAGGGGCAGGTTGATCGCGCCCTTGCCCGAATAACCGACATCGCCGCCCTTCAGGACATTGACGCCGCCTTCGACCGTGCCCTCGGTCTGGCCGAGTTTCGGCTGCTTGGTGATGTAGCGGACGGTGCCGCCTTCCGAACCGGATCCGAACAGCGTGCCCTGTGGTCCGCGCAGCGTTTCCACGCGATCGAGGTCAAACAGATCGAAATCGGGCGTGAACAGCGACATGGAGATCACGGACTCGTCCAGATAGACGCCAACCTGTTCCTTTACGCCCGGCTGGTCGCGAACGACCTGGCCGGCGGATACGCCGCGCACGGAGACCTGGCTCTGCCCCGGCCCAAGATTCTGAACCGTCAGGCCCGCGACGCTACGCGATACGTCTTCGATGGAGGTGGCGCCCATGCGCTGCATGGCTTCGGCGGTCTGCGCATTGATGGAGAAGGGCACATTCTGGA
Source organism: Sphingobium sp. LMC3-1-1.1 (assembly GCF_040676285.1). Taxonomy (NCBI): domain Bacteria; kingdom Pseudomonadati; phylum Pseudomonadota; class Alphaproteobacteria; order Sphingomonadales; family Sphingobiaceae; genus Sphingobium; species Sphingobium sp. LMC3-1-1.1. The sequence goes on from NZ_JBEGHQ010000012.1 coordinate 88,093, forward strand.
TAGATTCGTTGCGTTTCGTGGCAGTAACGATAATTTCGTTACCCGACCAATCGGAGGAATTTTCCGTTTCTTGCGAAAAAGCGGCGATAGAAATGCTCGACAGTGCGAGAACAAGGCATGAGGCCGATAAACGCAATATGTTTTCGTGGCGCGGAAATCCTGTCATATCATCCTCCCTTTTAACACACTGACCATTATAATTATGTTTTTGACTGATAGGGGTCTGCGCCCATTTCAGGAATATTATTCAAATCTAATCTAGATCAGCCCCATCACGGGATGCAATAAAAATTGCGCAAGAGAGATCGATTCTTACGCGACTGTTACTTCCCTGCCTCACCTTCCAGTAGGAGGAGTTGGAACGGGCCGCTTGCAGGCGCCTTTCACCTTGCGGCGCGGCATCGGGCGGCGTTATGACGACCCGATCAAGCAGCAACGGCCATTAGATCGCCGTTTGAGCTTTTTACCGCGATTTCCTGACCGGCGATCATTCCGATCGCTTGGAAATCGCTCTAGGGGGCCCTGCACGGACATATCCGGCAAGGTTTGGGGGACAGGTCTTGGGCATATTGGGGAAGCTGGTTGGCGGTGCTGCCGGATGGGCTGCATTGAGTCTGTCCATGACGGCGCATGCGCAGGCGACGGGCGACCGGCTATTGCTGAGCGACAGCTTTCGCATCGGCAGCGAGGGCGGCGCCCTGTGCCAGGCGCAGAGCGCGTCGGGCGATCCCTCCGCGCGGACGATGTTCGATCGCGCGTGGACGCTGGTGTGCCGAGATGCAGCTAGTCCAGTAGGTCAGATTTTCGCGCTGCGAAGCGGTTCGGGCGATGCTGGCCAGGCATTGCTGGATCGGCTTGCCGCTTCCCGCAAGAGGGCGGTCGAATGCGGTGCGCCCGGCGGCGTCAACCTGCCCGGAATTGGCGCGGCGCTCATGCGCAATTGTACCGGCGCAGTCGGCCCCTATCGCATATTGACCGTCGAGCGCGGCAAGACGGTCTATGTCGCGCAGGGCTATGCGGCCTATGCAAGCGCTCTTGACCTTGGGCTCCGCTCGGTCATTTCAGGGCGGATCGTACCGGGTAAGCTCGATATCGCGACCGTGGGCGCGAATGGTGCCGGCTATGCCCGTTTGCAGGCGGCGGCGCTGGACCCGCAAACGGTGCTAGCCGAAGGCTACAGACGCAATGCGTCGGGCAATTATGCCGAAGCGGCGGAGTTCTTCGACAGCCTGACGGACCGGCTCGCGCGCGATCCCGATACGGCGAAGCTGACTCCGACCGAGCGGGCGAACCGGGCGCATGAATATCTGGTCAACCGGGGCCTTCAATTGTCCAACCTGGGTCTGTTCGATCAGGCGGACACGGCCTTCGCGGATGCGCGCGGCATTGCCACCGCCGATGCCGTGCAGATCCGGCTGCGCCGCAATTTCGAGGCGATGCATCACATCAACCGGCAGGACATAGCGGGCGCGCTTGCGATACTCGATCGCCCCATGACCGCCGGCGCGACTGCCCCGACCGATGGTGACGGCGCGGTTTCCCTGCCGCCGGAGCTGGCTGCGGGAATGAGCAGCGGGGCGTCGCAGGCACGGGCTCTGGGAGTGCGGCAGGACAACAGGCTTACCCCGGCCGAGCGGGCGGCGATCCTGGACGCGCAGGCGCAGCAATTGCGGGGCACGATCCTGCGCCTGTCGGGCCAGCCGGCGCCCGCGCGGGATGTGCTGACAAGAGCGCTGGCCAGCGCCGTCGCGATCCGTGACGGGCGCGTCACGTCGATCACCCGCCTGCGCGCCCAGCTTCTGGGAGAGATCGCGCTGACATATGAAGCGCAGGGGGATTATGGGCAGGCAGAGCGTCAACTGAACGAGGCGCTGGCATTGCTGGGCGCGCAATATCCTGAAACCATAGCATTGAACGGCGCACGAGCGCGGCTGGGCGCATTCCTGATCCGGCGGGGCCGCAATGAGGATGCGCTGAAGATTTATCGCGGCATCGTCGCCTCCGCCATGGAGAACCGCGCCGCGCTGACCGGCATGGCGAACCAGCTTCAGCCCTATTTCAGTCTGTTGGCGCAGGAAATTCCCACGCGACCTGAACTGACCGCCGATCTGTTCGCGGCGTCGCAGATGCTGATGCGCCCCGGCGCGGCCGATACGCTGGAGCAACTGAGCCGCGAGCTGTCCGCCGGGGACGGAGAGGCAGCGCGGCTTTTCCGCCAGTCGGTGTCCTTGTCGCGCGACATAGAGCGCGGGCGGATCGCCCTGGCGCAATTGCGGCAGGCGGCTGAGGGGCAGGGCGCCTTGTTGCCCGACCTCGCGCAGGCGCAGGCCGACATTGACCAGCTTGCCGCCGATCAGGCCAGTACGCTGGCAGCGTTGGCGGCCTATCCCCAATATCGTGCGCTGAGTCCGCAGGGGCTGACACTGGCTGAAATGCAGGCGACGCTGAAACCGGGCGAAGGCTATTACAAGCTGGCGCAACTGGGCGACGCGCTTTACGCCCTCTGGATCGATGCCGACGGCGCGACCGGATATCGGCTGGCGGCCAGCGCGACCGATGTGGCGCGCAAGGTCACGGCGCTGCGCGAGACGATCTCCATCGATCTCAATGGCGCGCAGACCACCTACGCGCTGGACGTTCCGGTGGCGCGCAGCCTGTATCTCGACCTGTTCGGACCGGTGGAGCAGCGGTTGCAGCCGGTACGGCACCTGATCTTCGAGCCCGATGGCGCGATGCTGCAACTGCCGGTCAATCTGTTGATCGCCAGTCAGGCAGGCGTGGACGCCTATGAGGCTCGTATCGCCCAAGGGGGCGACGAGTTCGATTTTCGCGGCATTGACTGGCTGGGCCGCGACCATGCGGTCAGCACGGCCCTGTCGGCGAGAGCCTTTCGCGACGCCCGGGCGGCGGCGCCCTCCAGCGCGACGCAGAGCTATATCGGCTTCGGCGACAATGCGCCGCTTGCCGGGCCGGTGCTGACGGCCTCCAGCCGGGGCGCATTGTCCAGCGGGTCCACGGCCGATTGCGGCTGGTCGCCCTTGCAATGGAACCGTCCCATCCCCGCCACGGAGTTGCGGGAAGCGGCGCAGGCCATTGGCGGGCAGGGCAGCGAACTGATTACGGGCACTGCCTTCACGGACGAAGCGGTGATGGCGCGGAGTGACCTCGACCGCTTTCGCATCCTGCATTTCGCCACCCATGGGCTCGTGACGCCGCCGCATCCGGGATGCCCGGCGCGCCCGGCCCTGCTCACCAGCTTCGCGCCGGACCGGAAATCGGACGGCCTGTTGCAGTTCAGCGAGATTTTCGACCTGCGGCTGAACGCTGACCTGGTCGTTCTGTCCGCGTGCGACACGGCGGGCGCGGCCGGTGTGGAGACGACGCGGGCGGCGGGACTTTCGGGCGGCGGCGGGGCGCTGGACGGGCTGGTGCGGGCCTTCATCGGCGCGGGGAGCCGCGCCGTCATCGCCAGCCACTGGCCCGCACCGGAGGATTATCATGCGACCGAGCGGCTCATGGCCGGCCTGTTTGCCGCCGGGGCGGACCAGCCCATGGCCGAGGCGTTGCAGGCCGCGCAGATCAGGCTGATGGATGATGCGGAAACCTCCCATCCCTTCTACTGGTCGGGTTTCGCCATCATCGGCGACGGCGCGCGTCCACTGATCGCGCGCCGCTGATCATCATGCCGATGCGGGGCCTGCTGCGCCGCGGCGCGCGACTGGTGCGGGAGACGGGACGCTGGCGCCTGGCAGCGACGGGGGCGCTTTTGCTGCTGGCGCTGTTCCTGGCCGGGTGGGACTGGAACCGTCCCCTGGGCGGCGGAAGGGCGCGAGAAGTCCTGACCGCCGATGCGGAGAGAGGCCTTTACGACTGGCGAGCCGCGACCTTCGCGCCCCGCGTGGCGCAGGACCAGCGCATCCTGATGCTGGTCTATGACGATCAGACCCTGATAGCCACGCGCAAGCGGTCGCCGCTCGACCGGGGCCTGCTGGCGCGGGCGCTGCGGAACATCGATGCCATGGGGGCAAAGTCGATCGGGATCGACATCCTGTTCGACCAGCCGCAGGACGAGGATGGCGAACTGCTCTCCACCCTCCACGCCATGCGCACACCGGTCTGGCTCGGCTACGCCAATCTGGGCGACAATCAGGAACAGATCATTTTCGAGCAGCAGCAATATCTTGATCGGTTCATCGGCGAGGCGCGGACGGCCAGGGTCCGTCCCGCCAGTATCCGGCTGGAAACCGATGCGGACAATGTGGTGCGAAGCTGGCCCGTCCCGACGCCAGGACAGCCCCCCTTGCTGACGCTGGCGATGCAGCCTTCCGCATCCTTTCGCGACTATCGCGGCGCAATCCGCTTCCGCCTGCCGATCAGGCAGGCCGACGGGTCGGAGGAGCCGGTGATTCCCAGTCTCCAGATCGATACCCTGGCCGACCCCGCCATGGCCCCGGCGCTTGCCGCCATGGTGCGCGGGCGGCACGTGCTGATCGGCGGTGATATCGTCGATATCGACCAGTTCGAAACGCCGTTATCGGGGCGGCAGGCACGTTCGACCATGATCGGGCTTGAAGTGCACGCGACGATGCTGGCGCAATTGCTCGACGGCGCTCGCCTGGCCGCGGTGCCGGAGGGGTGGCGCTGGTTCGCGGCGCTGCTGGTCGTCTGCGCGGCGGGCTTGACCAGCCTGGCGGAATTACGATGGTTCGCGCTGGTGCCGGCGCTGGCCCTGCAGGCCGGGGCGATTGCGGGCGTACCCCTCTGGCTTCAGGCACGGGGATGGGACACCAAGGGGCTGCCGGCGGTCGGATGGGTGCTGGGCTGGGTGCTGGCCTTTACGGCCATCGGCGTGGCGGCGCGGGCCGTGACCTCGCAGCAGCGGCGCTTCGCGCAGGCGGCGCTGGGCAAATATCTGCCCCGCGACATCGCCGCGCAGATATTGGCGGAGCCGGAGAAGTTGGCGCTGCACGGCGAAAAGCGGTTGATCTTCACCCTCTTCACCGACCTGGAGGGCTTCACCAAGCTCAGCCACGCCATTGCGCCGGAAATGGTCGCCCAGTTGCTCAATCGCTATCTCGACATGTTGAGCGATGTGGTGCTGGCCCATGGCGGAACCATCGACAAATTCGTTGGCGATGCGGTGGTCGCCTTCTGGGGCGCGCCCATTGCCCGGCGGGACGACGGACGCAACGCCGCTCTCGCCGCCTACGCCATGTGGCGGGCGGGGGAGGCGTTCCGTCGGGACCTGCCCCCCGGCGTGCCACCGATCGGGCGGACCCGCGTCGGATTGCATCATGGCGAAGCGATCGTCGGCAATTTCGGCGGTGAAGGGCGCATCCAATATACCGCGCTCGGCGACAGCATGAATACGGCATCACGGCTGGAAGCGGCAAACAAGGCGCTGGAAACGAACGTCCTGGCAAGCCGGGAAGCGATGTTGCTGTCGGGGCTGGACTGGTGGCGTCCGATGGGGCGGGTGCGACTGCGCGGCCGATCGACCCCGGTCGATCTGTTCGAGCCGGCGCCGGACTTTCCCGCCGGAGAACGCGCGGCACTGGCGCAGATATTGGCGGCATTCGATGGCGAGGATGCCGAAGCGCAGAACGGTGCGCGGCAACGTCTCAAAATGATGGTTAACCATCATCCGGACGATGCGGCCATCGCCAATCTGCTATATCGTTATGAGCATATCGGGGAAGGAAGTAGCTATGGTCTGGGGTAAGCTTGCCGCGCGCGGCGCATTGGCCGGATATGTCGTGGCGGGGCTGGGCGGGCAGGCCGCAGCGGAGACCATGGTGGTGCGCGCCACCGGACCCTCGGCCGCGACCTACAAGCCGGGAAGCAAGCTGGGCGATGGCGGATCGCTCACGCTGAAAGCGGGCGATGTGGTGACGCTGCTGGATGCGAGGGGCACGCGGACGCTGCGTGGGCCCGGCAGCTTCAACGTCGCCGCCGCCGCCAGTGCGGCACCCGCTAATAATGTGATGCTCTCCGCCCTGCTGGATACCAAGCGGGTGCGGCGCGCCCGAACCGGGGCAGTACGCGGCACCATTGGCGAAACGCCGGCCGCTCCGCCACGCCGACCCAATCTCTGGATGGTCGATGTCGCGCAATCCGGAACACTTTGCGTTGCCGACCCCGCCGCGGTGCGCCTGTGGCGTGCGGATCCGGCCAAATCGGGAACGGTACGCGTCATCGGCGATGGCGTGCAAGCGACGGCGAGCTTCGCAGCCGGCGAATCAGTGACTGGCTGGCCGGCCGCCGCGCCAGTCCGTGACGGTGCCGCCTATCGCCTGAGCGACGGATCGCATGCAGCCGATGTTCGCTTCGCACTGGTCAGCCCGGAAACGGCGGGGCTGGACGGCATCGCATCCAGCCTGATCGCGCGCCAATGCACGGCGCAGCTCGACCTGCTGGTGGACATGGCGGCGCTGTCCAACGGGGCCGCGCGGAATTGATTGTCGGGACGCGCCGGCGCTGTTAACCGGCGGTCAATCGCGGGGAAAGGGTGACGGGCAGAAGCCCGCGCCTGAAGACAGGGAGTGAGGCAGCCCTAAGGGAAAGGCTGCCTTGGACCGTTTGGGGACAGATATGGGGAACAAGGGGCACATGCGGGCTTCCGCCTTGAGCGGATCGGCGGCGGCGCTGGCGCTGGCGCTGATGCTGCCGATCGTCTTGCCTGTGGCGGCGGCGGCGCAGGTCGCGCCCCGCGCTCCGACGCGCGAGGAACTGACACGCGGGCAGTTGACGGACGAAGCGGCGAATCGGGGCAGCCGCCTCACTGTGGTCGGCGGCGTCGAACGCGCGCCATGCCCCCTGGCCGATCCGCGCTATGCGAACGTTCAGGTCAATTTCGCCGATGTCCGTTTCGAGGGACTGCGCATCGTCGATCCGGCCGCGCTTGAGGATAGCTGGCGCGAATTTGCCGGGCGCGAAGTGCCCATAGCGACCTTGTGCGAAGTGCGCGACCGGGCCGCAACCATGCTGCGGCAGATGGGCTATCTGGCGGCCGTGCAGGTTCCGCCCCAGCGCATAGAGAAGGGCGGGACCGTTCGCTTCGACATTTTCATGGCCCGGCTGGTGGCGGTGGAGGTGCGCGGCGACGCGGGCAACAGCGAAAGGCTGATCGCCGCCCATATGGAAGCGTTGAAGGGTCAGCCGGTCTTCAACGTGCGGGACGCGGAACGGCATCTGCTGCTGGCCCGCGACCTCCCAGGCTATGATGTTCGCCTCGCCCTGCGCCCCGCGGGCACGGCGCCGGGGGAAGTGGTGGGCGAGGTGCAGGTGGTGCGCCAGCGCGTTCAACTGGACGTCAATGTCCAGAATTACGGCAGCAACGCCGTCGGCCGCTTCGGCGGGCTGGCGCGGGTGCGCTTCAACGACATGACCGGGCTGGGCGACAGCACATTGTTCAGCATCTTCAACACCGCTCAACCGAGCGAACAGACGGTGCTGCAGGTCGGACACAGCATGGCGCTTGGCAGCGATGGGCTGCGCTTGTCGGGCGACCTCACTTACGCCTGGAGCAAACCGGGGGTCCGCGGCGTGCCGCTGTCATCGGAAACCATGATAGCCACGGCGGCGCTCGCCTATCCGCTGGTGCGGCGTCAGGCGCGCACCCTGCTTGCGACGGGCGGCCTGGAGGTCGTCAACCAGGATCTGCGTTTCGGCACCGCCACCCCAAAGATACCGCTGTCCCGCGACCGGCTGCGCGTGCTGTTCCTGCGGCTGGAGGGGGAATTGATCGATCCTGAGAGCATTGTCAGCACGATCGGCTATTCCGGCGTGGAGCCTCGCTGGCGGCTGGGCGGGATGGCCGAGCTGCGCCAGGGGATCGAAGGGCTGGGCGCGAGCGAAACCTGCGGCGCGGCATTCGTCAACTGCGCCTTCCCCAGAACGCCGATCAGCCAGTTGGACGGCGATCCTTCAGCCTTCGTGCTGCGAGCGAGTGTCCAGGCGGAGTATCGGCCGCGCCCGGACCTGACCTTCGCATTGTCGCCCAGGGCGCAATATAGCCCTGACGTGTTGCTTTCCTATGAGCAGATGAGCGCTGGCAATTATACCGTCGGCCGCGGTTATGATCCCGGCGTCATCACCGGCGACAGTGGCCTGGGGATCGGCGCGGAACTGCGCTACGGGCGGATCACGCCACGGGAGCCGGGCGCGATCGCGCTCCAGCCCTTTCTTTTCTTCGATGCCGCCTGGATGTGGCATCACAGCGCCAATTTCGCCGGGCTTGATCCGCAGAAACTCTATTCGGCGGGCGGCGGTCTGCGCGCGACATGGGACAATCATGCGCGGCTCGACCTGACGGTGGCGACGCCACTGCGCAAGGCAGGTTTCCAGACCGACAGGGGCGCCACGCGGCTGCTCCTTTCCCTGACCACGCAAATCCTGCCATGGAGGCGTTGATGAGGACGAAGCATGGCGCTTTCTCGCTCTGGACATTGCTGGGCCGCACCAGCGCGGTTGCGCTCGCGGTCGGCCTGGGCGCCGGCGCGGCAGTTGGCCAGAAAGCGTTTCAGGGCAGCTATACGCCAAATCCCGACGTCTATATCTCGCAGGGCAGTTCCCCTGGAAACGATGCGATCTCGCTGAACTCGACGCAAGCGGTCATTGACTGGACGCCCGATGACAGGGGAGCGGCCAGCGCCGGCACGATCGACTTCCTGCCTCAGGGCAGGACAGTCACATTCAGCTCTTCCAGCGACTTCACGGTTCTGAACCGTATCCTACCCCTGGATGGCAATGGCCTGCCCGTATCGCGCGTGATCGCGCTCAACGGCACGGTGCAGAGCCAGATCGTCGGCAGCCCGCCCACCACCGGCGGATCGGTCTGGTTCTATGCGCCGGGCGGCATCATCGCAGGCGCCAACAGTGTCTTCAACGTCGGGTCGCTGGTCCTGACCACCAACGCGATCGACACAAGCAACGGACTTGACAGGAACAATGTCCGTTTCGCTGGTCCGGCGGGCAGCACATCCTCGGTCGAACTTCTTCCGGGCGCTCAGGTCAACGCACTTTCATCCGGCAGTTATGTGGCGCTGGTCGCGCCGCGCGTGGTGCAAGGCGGAACCGTCAACGTCAACGGTTCAGCCGCCTATGTCGCCGCGGAAGCCGCCGATATCAGGATCAACAACGGCCTGTTCGACATCGCGATCACGGCCGGCACCACTGATGCCAACGGCGTCGTCCACAGCGGCACGACAACGGGCCCGGCCTCGACCGGGGGTACCGATCTGCAGCGCGTCTTCATGGTCGCGGTGCCGAAGAACAATGCGCTGACCATGCTGCTGTCGGGCAATGTCGGCTATACGCCCGCAACGTCGGTGACGCCGGACGGCAGCGCCATCGTCCTTTCCGCCGGGTCGGACATCGCCCATGACGCCGGCGGCAACCTGATCGTGACGCGCAATGCCACCGCGACGGCCGCCGCAGGTTTCAGCATCGGGTCAGGCGACTGGCAAAACGACGTGACCGGCGCGGCGACCGGCGACATCGTCATCCGCCCTGCCACGGTCACCCATTTCCTGGGCAATGTCGCGCTTTCCGCCGAACGCAGCATCACCCTGCAGGCCGACCAGTCCGGCACGATCACCGTCGACCGCGACATGAACCTGAAAGCCGGCAACGGGGGCACAGGCGGGCGCATCGACCTGCTGGCCTTCGGCGGCAGCGGCGCGCCCTCCACCAACGGACAGATCGGCGTTACCGGCACTCTCAATCTGGATGCCAGCGGGGATGGCGAAGCGGGCGTCAGTTCGGTACCCTTGGTCGGCGGCGACGCCAATGGCGGCATCATCAATCTGATCGCCACCGGCGGATCGATCACCGCCGCCAGCCTGACGGCAAATGCGGTGGGCTATGCGGGTTATGGCAGCGACAGGTCCGGCAACGCGACAGGCGGATCGATCACCCTTTCGGCACTGACCGCTGCCGGGCCCTCCGGCACGGAAGGAGGGAGTCTGGGCTTCGGCAGCACCACGCTCGACGCCTCGGCGGGAACGGCGTTCCAGGTGTCGGTGCCGCCGGTGGACGGCGGCAATGCCGTTGGCGGCAGCATCGCGATCAACGGCACGTCCGGCGCCTTCATACAGGGTGGCCTGGATCTGGGCACCGTTCGGGCCACAGCGCAGGCGACAGGCGGCATCGCGAGCACGGGCGCGGCGGGCAGCGCGACGAGCGGCGATATCCGGGTCGCCATATCCGCGGGCAGGCACGATTGGACAAGCTTCTTCGCTGACGTCAGCACCGCGCCGGGCTATGCGACGGACGGCGGCAGCTATGGCGCGGCGATCCCCGGCACAACCGGCATCGACATCGACGTGGGCGGCACGGGCAGCCTGAACATCCTTACATCCGTTTCGCTCTACGCCGATGCGACGGCCTATGGCGGAGGGGCGTCGGGCGGCATGCTGCGGGGCGGGCGGATCAACATTTCGGCGCATGATGGCGGAGGCCTCGCGATCGCGCAGGACCTGTTCGCCACTGCCGACGCCTCGGGCTTTGCCGCCTTTGCGGGATCGACCTTCCTGACGCCGCGCACCGCCGACGCCCTTGGCGGAAGCATCACCATCGGCGCTGCGGGCGGCAGTTTCAGCGCGGCAGGACTCTATGTCAGCGCGGGTGGCTTTGCCGGCGATGCGCCCGGCCTGGCGGGCAGCGGGACGGGTGGAAATGTGGCCCTGTTCGCCAGTGCATCGAGCGGGCAGCGTGGCAGCTTCTCGCTCAGCGACTGCCCCAACTATTCGTGCCGGATCTCTGCCAATGGCGGGGGCGCATCGGGCGCGAACGGATCGAACGGCACGGGCGGATCGGTCCTGCTCTATGCCAGCGATGGCGACTTTTCGGCGCTGGGCGACATGACGCTGCAAGCCAATGGCGTTGGCAGCAGCGCAGCTTCCGACGGCGTCGCGGGTCGCGGCGGCGACGGGCTGGGTGGCAGCATCCTTGTGGAAAACCGGGTCGGCTCGGCGGGCGACGGCGCTCTTCGCTTCGGCAACCTTTATCTGTCGGCCGAGGGTGCTTCGGCGCCCCCGATCGATGGCATAACGTTCAACGGCGGCGATGCCGGCAATGGCACGGGCGGCACGATCAACGTCAACATATTGGCGGGCAGCCTGACGGCCGATCTGGTGGATGCGAGAGCGAACGGCGCTGGCGGCGCCGCCGGCGAAAACTGCCTTATATGCGAGGGCGGCGGCACAACGTCCTTCCGTGCAGGCAACGGGCAGGGCGGTACGGCAGATTTCCTTATCGCGGGCGGCGGTGCCACTCTCGGCACGCTGCTGCTGAGCGCGCAGGGCACCGGCGGGGAGGCGGACGGTGCGAATAGTCCATCATCAGCCGCGGCGATCGCGGGGGCGGGCCTTGGCGGCAACGCTGCGCTGCAATCGCGCGGCGGGACGCTGGGACTGACGACACTTGCCATCGATGCGGGCGGCGCCGGCGGCATGGGCTATCCGGTCTTTCAGGCCGACGGCGCGGATGGCGGAACCGGCACGGGCGGTACTGCCGGGTTGTTGTTGGCTGCGGGAAGCAGTGGGGCCGTCACGATCACGGGCGCGGCTATCGTCCGCGCAACGGGCAAGGGTGGCGATGGCGCGGAAACCGGCGCCGACGGCGCCGGATTTTATCGCGCCGGCGCAGGCGGTCTTGGCACGGGCGGGACGGCGGACGTGACGCTGGCGGGCGGCGTGCTGACCGCGCCGTCGCTGCTGATCTCGGCGGAGGGCATGGGCGGCGCGGGCGGCAATAATGGCAGCGACGGACCCGGCGCGGCGGCCGGCGACGGGCTGGGCGGCACGGCAGCTTTTTCCTATCTGAACGAAGGCCATGCCATTGGCGCTGTCACCGTCGATGCCGACGGGATTGGCGGTCAGGCGGGCAATAGCGGCTTCAGCAGCTTCGACAATAATGGCAACCCGATTTTCTTCTACGGCACTACGGGCGGCGGTGCGGGTGGCCGGGGAACGGGCGGCAGCGCCGCGATGCTGGTCGACGTCGATCCCCTTTTCGCGAACCTGACCGTCAGCGCCGACGGCATCGGCAGCATGGGCGGCGGTGGCGGGACCGGCGGCGCGGGTGGCTTCGGAATGGGCGGCGCCGCGACACTCGGCCTCTCATTCGGCGCGACGACAGTGAGCGGGACGCTGCGCGTCACCGCTGCCGGTCTGGGCGGTACAGGCGGCACTGGCTATGATGGCAGCGGCGGGCGCGGCGGCGATGCATTCGGCGGAAGCGCGTCGCTGGGTCTGACCGGAGCCTCGACCCTGCTGGATGCCGGCGATATCGGCGTGTTGGCGGAAGCGATCGGCGGGGCTGGCGGCCAAAGCGGCGTGCGCAGCGGCGCGGGTCTTTTGGGGGCGGACGGCGGCAATGCGACCGGCGGCGCGGCCTTGTTCGCACTTGGCTCCGGCGCGACGGCGACAACCGGATTGGCGCTGCGCATCAGCGGCGATGCGACGGGCGGCGATGGCGCTCTTGGCACTGCCGGGCCGGTCGGCGGCAATGGTGGAGCGGGCGGCAATGGCCTGGCTGGCTCGGCGACATTACGGATTGCGGATGCACGCATTGTGCTGGGCGGCGCCCTGCCTCAAATGCCCGCTTACAGCATCACCGCAAATGGCCAGGGCGGGCTGGGCGCCGATGGCAGCGTGGGTAGCAATGCGGGCCTGTCCGGCGGCCTGGGCGGCAACGGTGGAAACGGCGCGGGCGGCCTTGCGGCGTTCGATTCCAGCAATGGCGATTATGTGCTAGGCGGCATGACCTTGCGCGCGGACGGACAGGGGGGACTGGGCGGGATCGGCGGCAAAGCGCCGGGCGGCGCCTCTGCCGCGGGCGTCACCGGCCTGGGCAGCGGCGGCACCGCCAGCTTTGCCAATCGTGATGACGGCTTGCTGTCACCGGGCGCGCAGCGGTTGATCGACGCATTGTTGATGAGCGCGAGTGGAGACGCGAGCGGTCTCGTCAGCCTGACCGACGGCAGCACGGCCACCAATGGTGGACTGAGGGTCACTGGATCGGCCCGGCTTTCCAGTCTCGGCATCCCGACCGCCGGCTTTTCGGGCGTTTCCGTGGGCGCGACCAACCTCGTGCGGATCGGTGGCAATGCCGACTTCGTGAGCGACGGGCCACTCTCCTTCGCTTTCGCCGGGGCTGGCGATATCATGGCGACCGGTGCGCTGACGGGCGTGTCGGGAACACGCATCGATTTCAGCCATGTCGGGCGACCGCAGGGCAGTGACAGCCTTTTTGCGGACAGCATCCTTTTCACCGCGCCGGGCAACATCACCATGTCCTCGGCGGGCAGTCTGCGCGCGGTCAACGATCTGACGATCCTCAGCGCGGCGGGCAATATCAATCTCGCCGCCGGCAGCGTGCTGACCGCTGGCGGAAATCTGACGCTGTCCGCGCAGGGGATCAACGCCGCCAGCCTGGTTGCTGGCGGTCAGAGCCTGCTGGATGCGGGCGCCGGCCGCCTGGTGGTCAGCGATATCGCATCGGCGGGTCCGATCACCGCGAGTGGCGGCGCGGTCAGCCTTGGCGCGACGGGCGGCATGACGATAGCGCAGGCGACGGCATCGACAGGAGCGCTGCTGCTGAAAGCGGGTGGCGCTCTGTCCATCGCCGACGCCAGTGCTGCAACCGGCATGACCCTCTCAGGCGGATTGATCAATGCGACCCGGCTTTCTGCCGGAGATTCGCTGACGGCCACGGCTGCTAGTTCGGCAATTTTCGGCGATGTGATATCGCTGGCGGGCGACATCCTTTTGAACGGCGGCGGCCTGCTGACGCTGACCGGTTCCGCATCCGCCCGGACGATTACGATCGGATCGCGCGACATTGTCCTGGGCGGTTCGGCCCAACTCGGCAGCGTGAACAGAACGAGACAGGTCGTTTTCAATGCCATCAACCTGCAGCAGCCGGCCTATATTGGCGGAAATGACGTCGCTGGAACCTACAGCCTGTCAGCGGCGGAACTGGCGCGGGTAACGGCGACGCAGATCGCCTTCAATGCCCCGGCGCGCAGCGTTGCGGGATCGCCGGACATCATCGTGCAGGACCTGACACTGGGCGCGGCCAATCTGGCGAGCGGCGGGATGCTGACGATCGGCACCAGCGGGCATCTGCGCGTCCAGGGCGCGGTGCGGCTGATCGGGCGATCAGGGCAAGGAGGGCTGGCCCTCACGGCAGGCCGACGGCTGGAAATCATAGCCGGCGCCGGCCTGATCGACATCAGCGACGGCAATGGCGCACTGGGCGGCGTGCTGACGCTCGACAGCCCAATCATCATGGCGGCATCTCTGTCGGCCATAGCGGACATCGGTTCCACAGGATCGATCACCGCCAGGGATTTGCGCCTGGCGCAGAATGACGGCCCGGTCGACGATGCCGGCATCCTGCGTGCGGGAACAATCCGGGCCAATGCGTCCCAGGCCTTCTTCATCCAGAATAGCGGCCTCTCGGTAGCGATCCCGGACCGGCGCGGATTCACGGCCAATAATCTGGTGATCGGTTCGCAGGGTCCAGCTTTGCAGATCGCCATCAACGGGCGTCTGGCCCTCTCGACGGGGGCGTTCGCGCAGGGCCTGGAAACGATCCCGCTGGTTGCGGTCAACGGCGGCTATGCCTTGGGATCGAGGATCAACGGTTGCCTCATCGGCAGCCCGGCTGCCTGCACCAGCGTCAGCTTTGACAGCCGCGACACATGGAACGGCGTGCTGGACCCTTCGGTATCGGTCAGCCGCATCTTCACCCTGTCCCTGATCGAACTGCGCGACATCGTCGCACAGGGCTATCCACCCCTGATTGACGAACCTGTGACAGGTGCGGGCAATGAGGATCTTTGGGAACGCTCCTGCGGTGGACCTGACGAAGCGGGCTGCGGGGACGGTGGTACGCACTGATCGGGCGGCGTGGGCAAAACGTGATTGAAACAACGGGTTGATCCCGTAGAGAGAAATGCGCGGCTGACGCAGGGGAAACTGCCCGAATCAGCCTGCACGGGGGCGTGACAAATGAGGGGCAAGGTCGGGGTGATAGGCAGGTCCTTGGGCGGGATGGCGCTGGTCGCCATGCTGCTGGGATGGCTGCTGCTGTCCGCTCTGCCGGGTGCAGGTTCGGGTGTGGCGGATGCCGCGTCGGCTGTTCGCACCTATACTGGCGTCGCTTCCTGCGCCGGTTCCACCTGCCACGGCCGGATGGAAGGCGACGGCAAGGTCGTACGCCAGGATGAGCTTATGCGCTGGCAGGAGCCTTCGACGCCGGGCGGCGCCCATAGCCGCGCCTTCGCGGTGCTGAACGGCACGCGGGGGCGACAGATCGCGGCGACGCTGGGACTGGGCGACCCGTCCTCTGCGCCCGCGTGCCTTGGCTGCCATTCCACGCCGGCCGCAGCGCGCGGCACGCGTTTTCTGGCGCAGGACGGCGTCGGCTGCGAGGCGTGCCACGGCGCGGCAAGCGGCTGGATAGCGTCCCATTACGCGGTGGGCGCAAGCCATGCCGCCAATGTCGCAGCCGGCATGACCCCACTAGACCAGCCGGAGACGAGGGCATCGGTCTGCCTCGACTGTCATTTCGGCAGTGCGCGGGACGGTCAGTTCGTGACGCATCGGATCATGGCGGCAGGCCATCCGCGCATCTCCTTCGAGCTCGACCTCTTCTCATCGATGCAGGCGCATCATGATGAAGATGCCGATTACGCACGACGCAAGGGGCGAACCGACAGCCTGAAGCTATGGGCGGTCGGGCAGGCGATGGCCGTGGAACGCGCCCTGGCCCTCTATGCCGGCACAAAGGGCATGGAGGGGACTTTCCCCGAATTCTACTTTTTCGATTGCCAGAGCTGCCACCGCCGCATCTATGACCAGGCGGAACGCAGCAAGACCTGGGAAGCCAATCCGGGCCGCCCGATCCCGGCAGGCATGCCCCCCTTCAATGACGAAAACATGATCCTGCTGTCCGCGGCGGCGCGCGTGGCAGCGCCGGGACTTGCGGGGCGTTTCGACGCCGACAGCCGATCGTTCCACGCGGCAATCGCGCGGGATCGCCCTGCGGCGATAGCTGCCGCTGGCAAACTGGCAGGCAGCGCGCGGGCCCTGGCCGATGCCTTTGCCGCTGGGGGAATGCGGGGCGACATGGCCTTCGCCATCGTGCGCGAGATTGCGGGCAGCGCCATATCGCCGCGCTTCACCGATTATGAAGGATCCGTACAGGCCGTCATGGCGATCGATACATTGCTCAACAGCCTGGTGAAATCCGGACGCGTCACCGTGGGCGCCGCGGCGGGGATCCGGGCGGACGTCAACCGCGCCTATGCCGCGGTCAAGGAACCGAACAGCTATCGCCCTGGAGATTTCCGTGCATCTCTTGGCAGCGCGGCGCGCGGTATCGGGGCGCTGCAATGAGTGGCAGGCTCCACCGGTTGAGCGCCCTGGCCGCTGGCGCGGTACTGGTTCTTGCCTCCTGCGGCGGCGGTGGAGGAGGGGGTGGCAGCGGCGGCGGTACGTCGACCCCTGCGCCAACGCCGCCACCGTCCAGCCTCTACGCAGCGCCTGCGCAGGAGTCGCTTACGATAGCGGACGTCGAAACCGTAGTGGCGCATGCCGTTGCGGAGGCGAAGGCGCGCAATCTGCCCGCCGTGGTCGCGGTGACCGACCGGGTGGGCAATGTGCTCGCGATATTCCGCATGGCGGGGGCACGCGCCAGCGCCATCACCAGCGCGGCGCCCAATGGTGATAATATCGACGCGCAGAACCTGACCGTTCCCGCCGAGGCCGGCGCCATCGCCAAGGCGATCACCGGCGCCTATCTGTCGAGCGGCGGCAACGCCTTTTCCACCCGCACGGCGAGCATGATCGTGCAGCAGCATTTCCCGCCGGCACCGACCACCGCCGGGCTGGAAAGCGGGCCGCTGTTCGGGGTGCAGTTCAGCCAGTTGCCCTGTTCCGACCTGTCCGCGCGCTTTGTCTCGTCCGGCTCACAGGCGATGATCGGGCCGAAGCGCTCTCCATTGGGGCTGGCAGCCGATCCGGGGGGCTTTCCCCTCTACAAGAATGGCGTGGTGGTTGGCGGCGTCGGCGTCATGGCGGACGGGGTATACGGCTCCGACAGCAATGTCCTTGATGATGATAATGATCCAGAGGAATATGTCGCGCTGGCGGGAACCCTGGGGTTTGAAGCGCCCGAGGCTATCCGCGCCGATCGAATCACGGTGGACGGCACTTCGCTGCGCTATTCCGATGCAGCCTATTCCGGCCTGATCGCAACGGGTGCCGTGAGTTTTGCCGCGATCAACGGAAGCGAGGGTTCACTGGTCGCGGTGCGCGGCTATTATGGTGATCCGGCGCCTGCGATCCTGCCCGGCGTCGCCTATGGCACGGAGGCGTCTGGCATCCGGCCGGCGCGATCAGCCGAATTTTCCAATATGGACGCCTTCGTGCTGACGGACGGATCGGGCAATGACCGCTTCCCGATACGCGCCGGGACCGACGGTGGCGATGTGGCGCAGCCGCTCACTACGGCGGAAGTGACCGCGATCCTTGAAGAAGCCTTCGCCGTCATGAGCCGGGCCAGGGCGCAGATCCGCCAACCGCTGGACAGCCGGGCGCAGGTGACGATCAGCCTGGTCGATACGCGCGGGCAGGCACTGGGGATCGTCCGATCGCCCGATGCGCCAATCTTCGGCACCGACGTCAGCCTGCAGAAGGCGCGTACGGCGGCTTTCTTCTCCGGCGCCCATGCGGCGGCAGACCTGTCGGCGAGCAGCAGCGCCGATGTCGCTGCCTTTGTCGGCAAGGCGCGGACGTTCCTCAACGATCCTTCCGCGCTGACCGGGCAGCATGCCTTTACCGACCGCGCCAATGGCAATCTTTCCCGACCCTATTTCCCAGATGGGGAGGTCGGGCGGCCGAACGGACCCTTTTCGCGTCCAATCGCGCAGTTCAATCCCTTCTCCACCGGCCTGCAATCTGCGCTGGTGGTGGGCGACCTTGCCGCGCATCTCGCTTATGTGACGGGCGCGAACGCAACCGACACGCCCCAGCGCTGCTCGGCTGTCCCGACCGTGTCCAACCGGAACCGGGTGCAGAACGGCATTCAGATCTTTCCGGGTTCCGTACCCATTTATCGCGGCAATGTTCTGGTCGGCGGCATCGGTGTATCGGGCGACGGCATCGATCAGGACGACATGATCAGCTTTCTTGGTCTGCACAATGGCGGTGCGCGCGTCGGCGGGATCGGCAATGCGCCCGCCGCGATCCGCGCTGATCAGATCGTCGTCGATCTGGGCAATGCGACGGTGCGGCTGCGCTATGTAAGCTGTCCCTTTGCGCCGTTCCTTGCCAGCGCATCGCAAAATGTCTGCGCGGGGCTGTAGGGCATGGGTCTCGTCTCCCTCCTGCCCCTGTTCGCGCTGGCGCAGCCGGGCGAGCCGGTGCCGCCGCCTCCGCCGGACAATTGGCAGGAGATACTGGACGCCGATGGGCAGTCCATAGAGGGCCGCCGTCGCCCCGGATATGAGGCGCCGTTGCCCGACGCGGTGACGCAGGACAACAAGGGCGCGGTCCGCGCGCCTCCGCCAGAGGCCTTTCCGACCGACCAGGTTCCGATCCCGGACCGCTGGCGCCTGATAGAGAGCCTGGGTGTGGTGAAGGAGCGCTGGTTCGATCCCTATAACCAGAACACGCTGAAGGGCGACAGGCCGATCGACCGCGAAAAGGTGAAATGGCTGCCGATCAAGGGCGACGACTGGTTCTTCGTCGCCAATGCGGTGAGCGACACGGTGCTGGAGCCGCGGACCTTTCCGATCCCGGTCGGGGTGCAGACGACGGAACGGCCGGGCAGCATCGACGTCTTCGGCAAGGACGCGAGCTATGTGTTCAGCCAGACCTTCATCGGCGGCGTGGCCCTCATCAAGGGGGCGACCGCCTTCAAGCCGCCGGAGATCGAATATCGCCTGACGCTGGCGCTCAACGTCAACCATGCGGACGTGCCTGAGCGGCGCGTGCTGTTCGTGCAGCCCTCCCGGCCGTCCCATCGTACCGATCATTTTCTGGGCGTGCAGGAAGCCTTTGTCGACTATCACCTTGCCAACACGTCCGATCGCTACGACTTCCGGTCGTTGCGCGTCGGCATCCAGCCCTTTCAGTCGGATTTTCGCGGTTTCCTGTTCAATGATCAGCAATTGGGAATCCGGTTGTTCGGCAATCGCGACAATAACCGCTTCCAGTTCAATCTGGCTGCCTTCTGGCGATTGGAGAAGGACACTAACAGCGGACTCAATTCGGTTGTGCAGTCACCGCGTCGGGACTGGATATTCCTGGCCAATCTCTATCGCCAGGACTTCCTGATCCCTGGCCTCACCAGCCAGATCACCGCCGTTTACAACATGAACCGCGAGAAGCGGGACATCGAGATCGACGATAACGGCTTTCCGGTCCGTCCGGCGCTGCTCGGCGACCTGCGCGGGCGGGAATATGATGTCGTCTATCTGGGATATAATGCGGACGGACGGATCGGGCGGGTGAACCTGACGGCGTCGCTCTATGGTGCGCTGGGGGAGGACCGGAACAGCTTCTTCACCTCGCGTCCCGCGCAGATCAGGGCGTTCTTCGCGGCGGCCGAAGCGAGCATCGACAAGGACTGGATGCGGTTCCGCATCTCAGGCCTGTACGCCAGCGGCGATGGCAATCCTCATGACAATCGCGAAAACGGGTTCGATGCGATTTTCGAAAACCCAGTCTTTGCGGGAGCCGACACCAGCTACTGGATCAGGCAGTCCATTCCCTTCGCCGGCGGCGGGCGCGTCATTGGAGTCAACGGACGGAACGGAATCTTGAACTCCCTGCGCTCCTCGAAGGAACAGGGCCAGTCGAACTTCAACAATCCCGGCACCATCCTGCTCGGCGCCGGCGGCGACTTCGACCTGATGCCGGAACTTCGCCTGTCGGCCAACGCCAACCATCTATGGTTCCAGAATACGGCAACGCTCCAGGCGCTGCGCAATGAGGGCAGCATTCCCAGGTCCATCGGATGGGATCTGTCGACGGCTGCGATCTGGCGACCCAAGGCGACGCAGAACATCGTCTTCCGCCTGTCGGGTGCAACCCTGTTGCCCGGCGCGGGATTTCGCGACCTTTTCACCAACAGCGAGCGCAACCGAAACTATTATTCGGTGCTCGCAAATCTGATCCTTAGTTACTGATGCGCTGGCCCGCCGCCTCCCTGTCGCATTATCGTGCTCGCGCGAAGGCACGCGCCGCGGTCCGACCCGGGAACAGGATTTCTGCCCTTGCGGGAATGGCGCTGCTCCTCCTGCTGCTCGCGGCCCTCCTCATCCCCGTCGCCATCCTCCACGCCTCCGACGCCGAAAAGCCGGTGGAGCGCCATTACGCCGTCGTGCCGCCCGCACCGATGAGCCAGACCGCCGAACAGGTCGCCGCGAAATCCGATGGTTGCTACAGCTGCCATAGCAAGACGGACGAGCCATCAATGCATGCCACCCCGGCGGTCATGCTGGGTTGCACCGACTGTCATGGCGGCAATGCGGCAGTGCGTGGCGATCCGGCTCTGGGCTTTGAGGATCCTGCCTATGTCGCCGCGCGGGAGAAAGCGCATGTCCTGCCCCGCTATCCCAGGAGCTGGCATTACCCTTCCTCCGCCAATCCGCAGCGCACCTACACGCTGCTGAACCGGGAGGCGCCGGAATTCGTCCGCTTCGTCAACCCCAGCGACTATCGCGTGGCGCGGGAAGCGTGCGGCTCGTGCCACATGCAGGTCATCGAGGCGGCGGAGCGATCCCTGATGGCATCGGGCGCGATGCTGTGGGGCGGGGCGGCCTATAATAACGGCATCGTGCCCTTCAAGAACTATATCTTCGGGGAAGCCTACACCAAGGACGGCAAGCCGGCGAAGATCGTCTCGCCCGGAACGCCCCCCGGCACCCTGACCGCCGGGGAGAAGGCGCGCGGCGCGCTGGCCGAACTCTATCCGCTGCCGACGTGGCAGGTAATTCCACCGGGCGACGTCTTCCGCGTGTTCGAGCGAGGCGGGCGCAATATCAACACGCAATTCGCGGAAATAGGCCTGCCCAATCCCACCGGCTCGATCCAGCGGCTGGAAGAACCCGGGCGACCGGACCTCAAGCAGTCCAATCGCGGGCCCGGAACGGGGCTGCGCGTGGCGATCCCGGCACTCAACATTCACAAGACCCGCCTCAACGACCCCTATATGTGGTTCATGGGCACGAACGACCAGCCCGGCGATTATCGCCATTCGGGTTGTTCCGGGTGCCATGTCGTCTATGCCAATGACCGCGAGCCCCGCCACAGCCTGATCTATGCGCAATATGGCCGCGATGGGCAGACCGCCACCATCGATCCGACCATTGCGGCCAAGATCAGCCATGGTGGGCTGAAGGGGCCCCATGGCGAGACGATCACTCCCGATCATCCCGTTGGCGCGGTCAAGGAAAGCGGTCATCCGATCCGCCACGCCTTCACCCGCGCGATCCCGACCGCGCAGTGCATGAACTGTCACATGCACCAGCCCAATATCTTCCTGAACAGCTATCTGGGCTACACCATGTGGGACTATGAGTCCGACGCGTCCCTGATGTGGCCGGAAAAGCAGAAATATCCGACCGCGGCGCAGGTGCACCAGACGCTGGAACGCAATCCCGAGGGGGCCAGTCCCCGCGGCAAATGGTCGGACCTGGAATTTCTGCGCAACGTCTATGACCTGAACGACAAGGCGAAGGACACGCAGTTCGCGGACTATCATGGCCATGGCTGGAACTTCCGCGGCGTGTTCAAGCGCGACCGCGAAGGCAATCTGCTCGACGCGGACGGCAAGATCGTGTCACCCGAGGACCCGGAAAAATGGCGCAGGAAAGGGGAGGGCAAGTTCGTCCCCGTCGGCACCAATCCGGGCAAGTCCGTGCATCTTATGGACATCCATGCCGAAAAAGGCCTGCAATGTGCCGACTGCCATTTCGCGCAGGACAGCCATGGCAACGGCTTCATCTATGGCGAGGTGGCCAATGCGATCGAGATCGGGTGCAAGGATTGCCATGGTACGGCCGACGCCTATCCGACGCTGCTGACCTCCGGCCCGGCCGCGCCGCCCAAGGGGACGAACCTTGCGCTGCTGCGCAATCCGGACGGCAAGCGGCGGTTCGAATGGTATTTCGATGCCAGCGGGCGGCAACGGCTGATCCAGCGTTCGATCGTCGACCCGAAGCTGGAGTGGGAAGTGTCGCTGGTGAAGGATTCGGTCGATCCGGCCAATCCGCATTTCAACGCCAAGGCCGCTCGCGCCAAGCTGATGAGCCGTTCGGGCGCGGAGGACGGCAGCTTTGCCTTTGGGCCGGGCGTCGCCAAGGAAGACCGGGCGCATGGCGACGACAGCATGGCCTGCTTCACCTGCCACCTCAGTTGGACGACCAGTTGCGGTGGCTGCCACCTGCCGATCGAAGCGAACTGGAAGACCTCGCTTCACCATTTTGATGGAGAGGAAACGCGCAACTTCGCGACCTATAACCCGCAGGTGGCGCGCGACGAGATGTTCCAGCTCGGCAAGCACATGACGACCAAGGGCAATGAAACGGCCCCGGTTCGTTCGACTTCGGCGCTGGTCCTGTCATCCACAAACATCAACCGCGAACGCATCTACATCCAGCAGCCGCCGATATCGGGCATCGGCTTTTCGTCGCAGGCCTTTGCCCCCCATTTCCCGCATACAGTGCGCCGGACGGAGACAAAGACCTGCACGGATTGTCATTTGTCGGCCAAGGACGACAATAATGCCATCATGTCGCAGTTGCTGCTGCTCGGCACCAATTTCGTGAATTTCGTCGGCCTGAACGCCTGGACCGGGCTGGAGAGCGGATTCGAGGCGATCCGCGTCACCGAATGGGACGAGCCGCAGGCCGTGATCGGCAGCTATCTGCAGAAATATGCCTATCCCGATTACTGGAAGCTGCACGTCGAGCAGAACAAGCGCGAACTGAAGAACTGGGTGCGCGGCAAATATTTCGACGGCAAGGCTTCCGGCGAGACCCATGCCGTGGAAGAGTTCCGCAATGTCGTGAAGGGGACGGCCGATCGCGTCGGATGCCTGCAACTGCGCGGCGAATATATGTATGTGGCCGAGGGGAAGGGCGGTTTCCGCGTCTATGACGTGGCATCCATCGCGAACAAGGGTATTTCCGAACCGATCCTGAGTGCGCCCTTCTCAAAGCTGGGCCACAACAGCGGCGTTTCATCCAGGAACGCGACCTGCATGGCGCTTGCCACCAACCAGCCGGTCAATCCGCTGCGCAACACGCCGGAACTGCGCCGGATCAACCAGGAACAGCCCTTCCTGCCGATCTACAGCTATGCGGCGGTGACGGACAGCGTCGAAGGGCTGATCATGGTCAATATCGAGACCATGGCCGATGGCGATTTCCGCAACAATTTCCTGAAGCGGGCAGTCACGTGGAATCCCGACGGCGTGCTCGACGGGGCGCGGCATATCCAGCTTGCGGGGCAGATCGCTTATATCACTGCCGATGTCGGACTGGTCGTGGTGGACCTCAGCGACCCGCTTCACCCCCGTCTTGCCGCCGTCCGCCCGATGAAGGACGCGCGGGCCAGCGCGATCCAGTTCCGCTATCTGTGGGTCACGGATTCAGAAGGGCTGAAGCTGTTCGACGTGACGAAGCTTACGGATCCGGTGGCGGTGCCGTCCGCCACCGTGCCGCTGGCCGATGCGCGCCGGATCTATCTTGCCCGGACCTATGCCTATGTGGCGGCCAAGTCCGAAGGGCTTGCAATCGTCAACATCACCAATCCGCTGCGTCCCGTCGTCTACGCCAAGGAGACGTTTGGTGGCCAGATGACCGATGTGGAGGATGTGATCGTCGGCACGACCAACGCGTCGCTGTTCGCCTATGTCGCGGATGGCCGGAATGGCCTGAAGGTGGTGCAGCTGACCAGTCCGGCCAGCCAGCCCAATTTCTACGGCTTTTCGCCAGCGCCCAAGCCGGAGCTGATCGCCTGGGCACGGACGCCTTCGCCGGCCTTGGCGCTGTCCAAAGGGCTGGACCGCGATCGCGCGGTGGACGAAACGGGCGGGCAGATCGCGGTGTTCGGTCGCCTCGGCTCGCGCCCCTTTACCCGCCCGGAAATGGAGCGGCTGTTCCTGACCTCCCGGGGAATACCCTATAAGGTCAGCGACGAAGTGGATATGAAGGGCTGGCGACCGCCTTTGCTTCGTTGAAACTGGCCGGGGATGACTGGCCCGACAGGACTGGCGGCGCGTGGCTCAGGCGCCCGGCACGCCCAATATCCGCGCCTCATCCCTGATCCGCGCTGCCTGCGCTGGATTGGCCGACCGCGCCTGCGCATAGGCCGCCACCGCCTTGCCCGTCTCGCCCAGCGTCATGCGGCTGCGCATCAGCATGATCCAGCCGTCGACATTGCCCGGATTGGCCTTCAGTCGGGACTCCAGACTGGCCACCATTCCCCCGACCATCGCGTCCTGCTGTCCTTGGGGAAGCTGTGCCGCGGCCTGCATCTGCTCGCGGCTGGGACCAGGGATCGCCGCCGTCGCCACGGACATGCCGGCACCCAATGGCGGGTGCAGCGCAGTCGGCTTCACCGCGGCCAGCCGTTCCGCGACATCAATGCCGTTGATCTTTCCCACCTGCTCTATCGTCCGGCGCAGATCGGTTTCCCATGGCGCGCCCGGTGGCGTGTCGCCCAGCAGGGCGAGCCAGTCGCGGATCGCGCCCTTATGATCCTTCGCAAGATCCTTGCGCACCGCCAGGAAGTAACGCGCCCTGGGATCCTTCGGATCGAGTGCGATGGCCCGGTCAAAGGCGTCCGCAGCTTCCTTCGGCATGGGATCACGCTCGCTCTCCATCACCGCGGCCTCGCCTAGCGACGACCAGAAGGTCGCATTGCCGGGCGCGAGCTTTGTCGCGTGACGATAGGCGCGCACCGCATCGGCATGGCGGCCGCTTTCGAAATAAGCCCAGCCAAGCCTTTGCCAGCCCTCCGCATCGTTGGGGTTGGCCCCGACCCGTTCCTGAAGCGCGCGTATCACCGCCTCCGGATCGGCAGGCTCCTGGCCAGCTGCCAATGGGGAGGGCAGCGCTGGCACCTTCGTTTCCTCGGGCGCGTGCGTCAGATTATAGCCGATGGATAGAGCGGCGATGCCAACCGCGCCCATCAGCAACACGCGCCTCCAGTTCCAACCCATTATTCTTGCACTCCCCGGTTGTTCCCCGCGATCTTCTCTAGCGTGACGCTGCGGAAATGATAGAGTGCCGCCCGGGACAGCGTCCGGTAACAGCCGGAACACAGGGGCATATCGGGGGACAATCATTGAATGACCGCGTGCGTATCGCGATCGTCGGATCGGGGCCGGCGGGGCTGAGTGCGGCCGCGCGCGCCGCTGCGCTGGGGCTTTCGCACCTGCTGATAGAAAAGACGGACCATCTGTCCGACACCATCTTCAAATATCAGAAGGGCAAGCATGTGATGGCGACGCCCAGCCAGCTCGTGCTGCGGTCGGACTGCGATTTCGAGGCGGGCAAGCGCGAATCGATTCTCGACCGCTGGAACGGACAGGCAGACGCGCAGGCCATCAATATAGCCTATAATGCGGAAGTGAAGGCGATCGTCGGCACCGGCGATCCGATCGCGGGCAGCATCCAGAAAATCGTTGAGCGCAAGCGTGACGGCACGAGCGAAACGAAGGAAATCCAGCGCTTCGCGCCACCTTATCGGCTGACGCTGAACGACGGGAGGGAGGTGATTGCCGATGCCGTCGTCATGGCCATCGGCACGCAGGGCAATCCCAATCTGATGCGCGTGCCGGGCGCCGACCTGCCCCATGTGCAATATCAGCTGGACGATCCAGCGGAATATAATGACGAGCACATCTTTGTCGTCGGGACGGGCGATGCAGGCATAGAAAATGCCCTCGGTCTCGCTGCCGATGAGGCGCAGGGCAATGTCGTCACCATCCTCAACCGATCGACCGAGTTCGCCAGCGCCAAGGCTGCGAACGTCAAGGCGCTGATGGCCGCCGCTGAAGCGGGGCGCCTTGCCATCATGACCGAAAGCACCACGGCAAAGGTGGAGCCCGGTTTCATCACGCTCGACAGCCGTGACGGCGAGGTGAAGCTGAAATGCGATCGCATCATCGCGCGCATGGGCTCCGCTCCGCCGCGCGCCTTTGTGGAGAGCTGCGGCATCGAATTCACCAGTGGGGACCGGCTGGCCTTCCCGAAATTGTCGCCGGTGTTCGAAAGCACCGCGCCCGGCATTTTCGTGATTGGCGCGCTGGCCGGTTATCCGCTGATCAAGCATTGCATGAACCAGGGCTATGACGTCGTCGAATATATCAATGGCAATCGCGACCTGAAGCCTGCGGACGAACCGATCCTGGCCGCCAAGTTCGCGGGATTGCCGGAGAAGAAGAGCGTCGCGGAATGGCTGGAGTATCTCCGCGCCAACGTTTCGATCCTGGAGGGGCTGTCTCCGCTCCAGATGCGGGAATTCATGTTGGACAGCGAAGTGCGCGCCTATCGCAGCGGCGACCTGATCTTCGAGAAGTTCGACCCCGGTTCCTCGCTCTTCGGCATTGCGCGCGGGCAGGCGCTGGTGGAAATCGCGCCCGGCGTCGATGTGCCCATTGAGCAGGGTTCGATCTTCGGAGAGGTCGGCCTGATTTCCGGCCGCCGCCGCGGCGCGACCGTACGGGCCGGCACTGACTCGATCATGGTGGAGGTGTCGCGCACGGCGGCGCTCAAGCTCATGTCCTCCAACCCTCCCGCCAAGCGCGCCATCACCCGCATCTCGACCGAGCGGCAATTGCTCCAGATGTTCGGCGCAGGCCTGACCCCGGCGGATATTGCCGACATTCTCGACACGGCGGAAATCCGAACGGTGAAGGCGGGGGAGGCGATCCTCACCGAAGGCGATATCGGCAATGACATCTATGTGATCCGGGTCGGGTCGATGATCGTGGAAAAGAAGATCGGCGGGAAAAACGTCTTCCTGTCCTATCTTCCCGCCGGCAGCTATGTGGGCGAAATGGCGTTGATCGCAGGCGGCCCGCGCACGGCCACGGTCAAGGCGACGGTCAAGTCCGAGGTCATCAGGCTGAACGGCGATGCCTTCGCCAGGCTGATGGCCGCCAAGCCTGCCCTGCTGGAACGCGCCCGGCGCGACATGGCGGCTCGGCAGGACGTCAACGCATTTGTCGAAAGCCGCAAGGACAGCTTCTCGACCGTCGTCGACATGTATTCGGAAACGGCGAAATTCCTGGTCGACAATGGCATAGGCGAAGCGACTGACGTTCTCCTCATCGACGAACATCTCTGCGTCGGCTGCGATAATTGCGAAAAGGCCTGCGCGGACAGTCACGACGGCCTCTCCCGCCTCGACCGGGAAGCGGGCCGCACCTACGCCCACCTGCATGTGCCAACGAGTTGCCGCCATTGCGAGCATCCGCACTGCATGGCCGACTGCCCGCCCAACGCCATCCATCGCGGCCCTGATGGAGAGGTCTTCATCGACGACAGTTGCATTGGTTGCGGCAATTGCCAGCGCAACTGCCCCTATGGAGTGATCCGCATGGACAGCGTGCCGCCCAAAAAGCCGGGTCTGCTCAGCTGGATGTTCTTCGGTGCTGGCCCCGGCCCGGGCGAACCGTCGAAGAAATGGCGCTACAAGAATGCGGAACCCGGCGTTGAAAAGCCGAAAAAAGCCATCAAATGCGACATGTGCTCGGGCATTGAGGGCGGCCCGGCCTGTGTGCGCGCCTGTCCCACTGGAGCGGCCATACGCGTGGCACCGGAGGATTTCCTGACGGTAGCCCGGCTTGGCGGGGAGGCGCGCTGATGGCGACGCCTGCCGCCAGCCCCATTCGCCGCGCCAGGGGCGAGGTGCTGCATGACGGCTTCCTTCGCCACGCCGGTTTTCGCTGGCTGAAGATCGCGACGATGATCTGCATACTGTCGATCGCCAGCTATATGCTGGTCGACGTCACGCCGCACCATAATGGCGGTAGCTGGTACGGCTATACCATGGGCACGATCGGCGCGCTGCTGATCCTGTGGTTGACCTTGCTCGGCCTGCGCAAGCGGGCGATGACGCGGGGACGCTGGTCGCTCAAGGCATGGACATCCGCCCATGTCTATCTTGGCCTCAGCCTGATCGTCATCGCCACGCTGCACACCGGCTTCCAGCTTGGCTGGAACGTCCATACGCTCGCCTATGCGCTGATGATGCTGGTGATCCTTTCGGGCCTGTTCGGCATCACCGTCTATGCGTCCTTGCCTACAGCCCTCAGCAACAACCGCGCCGAAATGACGCAGGTGCAGATGCTCGACGCGGTGCGCGCCATCGACCGGCAACTGCATGATGCCGCGCAGCCCCTGACTCATGAGCAGGCCGCGCTGGTGCGCCAGTCGCTGGAAGATGATCCCTTTGGCGGCGGCCTGGTGGCGCGCCTTTCCGGCCGCTATCCCCGTTGCGCCACGGCCCGGGCGCAGGCGGCGTTGCGCCGCTGGACGGGCGACACGCCGGATACCGGCAATGATCCGCTGGAAAGGGTCGATGCGCTGCTGGAACGCAAGCAGGCTATGCTGGCCCGCCTGCGCCGACACCTGAAGCTGAAGGCGCTGCTGGAAATCTGGCTTTACATCCATGTGCCCGCCACCTTTGCCCTGCTGGCCGCGCTGACCGCGCATATCGTCAGCGTCTTCTTCTACTGGTGAGCGTGAGATGAGCTTCCTAGTCCGTCAGATCAGCCTCACCGCCGATGGCCGCGAGATCGTTCGCGCCACGTCAATCGCCAAATCGCAACTTTCGCTGGGTCGAGCGGCGGAAAACGACATTCACTTGCCTGACCTGGCGCTGGAGCCCGATCATGCCCGGATCGAGCAGGTCGACGAGCGCACCGTCCGCCTGCGCGCCACCGGCACGCTGGGTTTCGAGCTGGAGGGCCGCACGGTCCTGCGTGCCGAGATCGATCCTGCCCAGGGTGCGGAACTACGCTTCGGGGGGCACCGCATCACCCTGTCGCGGGGTGAGGATGGAGCAACCGTCCTTTCCATCCGCCGCATCGACGCCGTGTCGGAAGCTTCGGAGGAAAAAGAGGAAGCGAGGGTCTTCTCGCTGCGCGGCCTGTTGCCGGGCAAGCGGCTGACGGCGTGGGGACTGGCGCTGGCGATCCTGATCGGATTCCTGGCCGTGCCCATCTGGAGCTATGCCAGCCGGCCGGCAAACGACATGCGCAACATCTACACGGTCGTGGGCGACAAGAGCTGGTCCTCCGGCCCGCTCAGCCAGGCGCATCACGCGCTCGAAGGACGTTGTGAAACCTGCCATCAAAAGGCGTTCGTTTCTGTCCGCGACAGCGCCTGCCAGACCTGTCACAAGGACGTGCACGACCATGCACCCGCCGCCCGCATCGCCATGGCGCGGGCAGAAGCGGGGCTGGGGGGCAAGTTGCTGGCAGGGGTAGCTGCCGCCTTTGGCAAACCGCCTGAGGGCGCCTGCGTCGATTGCCATCGCGAACATGAAGGGGCGGGTCCGATGCAGCCCGCGCCGCAGGCCTTCTGCACGGATTGTCATGGCACATTGAAGGACCGGCTCAAGGACAGCAAGATCGGCAATGCCGCCGATTTCGGCACCAGCCATCCGCAATTTTCCGTGCTGGTTCAAACGCGGCCGGGCAAACGCCCCAGCTTCTCGCGCAGATCCCTCGATAGCCGGCTGGCAGACGACAGCGGTCTCAAATTCCCGCATGACATCCATTTGTCCGCGACGGGCGGTGTCGCGAAAATGGCGCGGACGATGAAGGTGCAATATGGATTTGGCGACGCACTTGCCTGCAAGGATTGCCACAAGCCGACCGCCGATGGCGTACGCTTCCTGCCGGTGGACATGGAGCGCGACTGCCAGATGTGCCACAGTCTTGCCTTTGAGACGATCGGCGGCACAGTCCGCACGCTCCGCCACGGCCAGCCCGATCAGGTGATTGCTGACCTGCGCGCTTATTTCCGTTCGACCGGGCCGGTCGAGCCTCCGGCCCTCGGCGGCGTGGCGCGTCGTCGGCCCGGCGATTATGCTCAGGGACGGATCTACCACGCTTATTTCGGTGCGGCGGCCACTCGCCCCTCCCGCGCCGACGACGCGATACGTGCGGTATTCTCGAAGGGCGGCGCTTGCTATGATTGCCACACCGTCACGCCACCCGGCACCAATGGCAATGCGAATTGGCAGGTGCTGCCGGTACACCAGCCGATGCGCTACATGATGAACGGCTGGTTCGATCACGCCGCCCACAGGACCGAGAAATGCGAAAGCTGCCATGCAGCGCCAAGGTCGCATGACGCCCGGCAATTGCTGCTGCCGAAAATCGACAGTTGTCGCACCTGTCACGGCGGGGAAAAGGCGAAGGCGGACGTGCCTTCGGGCTGCGCCATGTGTCACAGCTATCATATCGGCGATGGTGCCCCATGGGCGCCCGCCACCCCGTCGCTGGACAAGGATATGCAAGACCGGAAAAAATTGACCAACTCGGCCAACCCCGCGCTTCCGCGCATGCCGAAGCCGGGCTGAACCGCAGGATCGAACAACTGCCTCTGCAGCAACCGATGCACATAAGGTCAGACAAGGGCAATAAGAGGGGGAGCAGACCAATGCTGATCGCGCAGGTCACGGACATCCATCTGGGCTTCGACCCGGACAACCCCGCCGAATTCAACCGCAAGCGGCTGGATCAGGTATTGAGGGCGTTGAATGACGGCCCCAACCGCCCCGATCTGCTGTTGGCGACCGGCGACCTTACCGACCGGGGCGATGCGGACAGCTACCGCCGTCTGGCGAACGCTTTCAGCCAGTGCGATTTTCCGGTCTGGCCCTGCATGGGAAATCATGACGACCGGGCGCATTTCGCCATGCATTTCCCGCACATTCCCGTCCAGGACGGCTTTGTCCAATATGTGATCCATCAGGACGGACGGCGGATCATCATGCTCGACACTCTGGAACCGGGGCGTCATGGCGGCGCTTTCTGCGAACGGCGCGCGCAATGGCTTGCCGCCCGACTGGACGAAGATGACGTTACCCCGACATTGATCGTCATGCACCATCCCCCCGTCGAAGTGGGCATTGACTGGATGAACACCCATCCCGACGAAGCGTGGGTGTTGCGCTTTGCCGCGACGATCGCTGGCCGCGCCAATCTGCAGGCGATCCTCTGCGGTCACATCCATCGTTCCGTCGTCGCGCCCTGGAACGGCACGACGATCGCGATCTGCTCATCAACCGCGCCGCAGCTTGCCCTCGACATGCGGCCGATGGACCCGGAGGCTCCCGACAACCGTCCGATGATCGTTGCGGACCCGCCGGCCTTCGCGATTCATCGGTGGACCGGAAACGGATTGATCACGCATTTCGAGACGGCGAACGATCATGTGATGCTGGCGAAATTCGACGCGGGCATGCAGTCGCTGGTTCGCACGTTGATGGATGAGCGGCCCTGACCTCTGGCGAAAGGCGTTGAGGGGCACGAACCGATTGAAGTAATCAGGCGAAGTCAAGCTGCGAGCGTACCCTGCGTCGAGGGGAGCAAAAGCTTTTCAGCCAGAGCGAGGCATTCTTCCAGTGACGGCCCCACCAGATGCGTGTCATGTCCATCCCAATGCCGAATACTCAACTCCCACAGAGTTTCGCCATCGATGCAGGCGGCACGGGCATCATGACCGGAGAATAGCAACGTTTCCCCAATCCGTTCCCGGTGGAGAAGATGACGAGCGACCGTTGTGTGGCTTTCATGATGCGCATTGAAACGCAACTGGATATTTTCGCTGTGGGCCGCCACCCAGGGAAGAAAATTGCTGTCCATTGTCCGGCCTGCTTTTCTTGAGGCGGGCTTCATAGTGGTCCCACTCAGGACCAATACTCCCAGCCCTGCGCAATGTTCCTCAAAATTTCCCTTCTTTACGCAGATCAATCAAATAGGGCGTCCCCGCGGAACAGGGGCGGCTGAGTCGTGTCGGATATGCATTACAGATATACC
This sequence comes from Sphingobium sp. LMC3-1-1.1, assembly GCF_040676285.1. Classification (NCBI taxonomy): domain Bacteria; kingdom Pseudomonadati; phylum Pseudomonadota; class Alphaproteobacteria; order Sphingomonadales; family Sphingobiaceae; genus Sphingobium; species Sphingobium sp. LMC3-1-1.1. The sequence goes on from NZ_JBEGHQ010000012.1 coordinate 120,181, forward strand.
GATCCCGCGGCGGTCAGGTGAAGGAGAATAGTCGTTCGACCAATGCCAAGAGGATGTTTCAAAAGGACAAATAGCGGACTGTTCAAATTCCGTTGTTATTTCAGCACTTCTCCCGCCCAGGCAAAAATCGCCATATCGGCTGAATATAGCGGGCATCTATTGGCCCGTAGGGACGAGTATGACGGCAAGATCGCCCAAGGCGCTTCCTTCGGTTCGTCGCAAGATGCGCTCCAACTGCCTAAACAACTACTGGACTGCGCCAGACTGTTCATGCAGCAGAAAGGTCAAGGTTAACAGGCAGAGCACCCATGGCGCTCGCTCGTGGCGTCATGAAGGATTTGTGGGAAGACAATGGAGGGGTTTCTGACAGCCGAACACGCCATCATGCGAACGGCAGTCGGACGAAAAGCTGCGGTAACGCAGGCCCGACTGATCGAATTTGGAGGAGCAGCGTGATGAGTGTCATATCCAACAGCCCGAAATATCTGTTCGTTCTTGCCCTGCTGGCCGGCGCTTCGTCGGGCAGCCTGGCAGCACAGACGCAGGATCCGCCGTCAGCCGATGTATCTGCGACCGCTTATCTCCCGGCAGAGAAGACCGAAGGGCCGGAAATCAAGGGCATTATTTCTGCGCGCAGCGGCGACAAGATGCAGGTGACTGCGGCCGACGGCACCAAGTCGGTCATCGTCATCGACGACGCCACGAAGATCAGCGCCAGCAAGGGCTTTTTTGGCCTCAACCGCAGCAGGCTGGCTGCAGCCTCCCTGCTGAATGGCCTGCCGGTCACGGTCAAGACATTGCAGTCGGGCGGAGGCCTGGTGGCGAGCCAGATCAATCTTCAGAACAAGGATCTGAAGACAGCGTCGATGATTCAGAACGGCACCGCCCAGGGTTTTGAGGAACAGACGGCGGCCACTGCCGCACTGCGCGGCCGGATGGGCGAGATCGACCAGTATAATGTGAAAAGCACGACGAACGTCAATTTCGACACGGGCAAGGCCGTGCTGTCCGCACAGGCCAAGAACGACCTTTGCGCGACTGCGGCAACGGCCGAGGGGATGAGCAATGCCCTCCTGCTGGTAGTCGGCTATACCGATTCGACCGGAGGCGATGAATTCAACCAGGTACTGAGCGAGAAGCGCGCCGGCCGTGTGGTGAATTATCTGCAGCAGGCCTGCGGCTGGAAACCTTATCGCATGTTGACGCCCACCGGCATGGCCGAGGCTGATCCCCTGGCGAGCAATGACACCGTGGAAGGCAAGGCGCAGAATCGCCGTGTGGCGGTGAACATTCTTGTCAGCAAGGGGCTCGACGGCCTTTAAGATGCGTGGGGTGGACAGCAGTCTACCCCACCATGCTTTTCCAGCATCTGTTCAGCGCTGGGCTGAACAGATGCTGGAACTGCCGACACAAATTCGGCACTATCCATGTGACGGCCTTCGACAGCCACATTATTCAGGATCAACGGTCTACGAGCGGGTGATGTTTGGCCAGGAAGGCAAAAACGCCCTCGTTGAACGCATCGTTGCGATCGCCCGCGACCATGTGTCCGGCTCCGGGCACATTGAAAACCTCCGTCTGCGGCACCCGCTGTAACATGTCGGAGACGCTTTCATCATCGACGATATCGCTGTTTCCGCCCCTCACCAAAAGAGTGGGCACCGTCACCGCGCTGCTCACCTCTTCCAGTTGGCGCAATCTTGAGGGCGGCTCCGATGTCGGCCGCTGCGCCATGAGACGCGGATCCCAATGCCAGTGAAGACGTCCATCGTCTCGCAGACGCAAATTCTTCATCAAACCTGATAGATTGCGGGGCCGGGGGCGATCGGGATTATAGGCGGCAATTGCGGCCGCAGCCTCCTCCAGCGTGGCAAAGCCATTTGGATGGCTTGTCATGAAACGATGTATTTTATCAACGCCGGCCGCCGCCGGGCGGAGAGCGATGTCCACCATCACCAGTGCGCTGACCGATGGAGCAGCGCCACTGCCGATTGCGAAAAAGCTCGTTATACCGCCCATGGAAGCACCGACAAGCGCGACGGGTCCACTGAGGGTTGAAAGGATCACACGCAAATCCGACGCCAAGGCAGGAAGGGAATAATCGCCAGTCGGCGACCAGTCGCTATCGCCATGGCCGCGGGCGTCATAATTGATCACCAGGTACCCTTGCTCGATCAGCTTCGTCATTGCGCCGGACCAGGAATGGCGGGTTTGCCCGCCACCATGCAGCAGAACCACGGCGGGCGCTTCGAGCGACCCACCAATATCGCCAACAAGTGTCAGCCCATCCGAATTGCGATAGTGCCTCAGCGACAAATCAATCATCCGGGCGGTCTAGCAACGGCATGAGACCAGGTAAACCGCTGGCCGCAGATCGGACGGTCTTTCGCGTGACGTGCTATACGGTCGAACCACTGCGCGAAGGACTGGATCCGATCGAGGTCGAGGATGTATCAGCCGTCCACAAGCTCGACAGAGGGTCGCGAAATGCAGGACGGCGGCGGCGTACGCCCCTCAGCCGACGACGCGCGCCCGGCTCATCCGGGCATTCACAAGCGGTAGCGAATCCACGCCGAAATACATGTCGGTGTCATCGAGGAAGAATGTAGGCACGCCAAAGGCACCGCGCGCAATGGCCTCGTCGACTTCAGCGCGCAGGGCGTCCTTGACCTCCTGCATGGCTATGCGGTCCAACAGCCATGGTCCATCCACCCCGACCCGATCGCATATATCGAGCAGGACCGCATCTTCGCCAAGCGGCCGCTCGTCGCGGAAGATCGCCTGGAAGCAGGCGCGCGCGAAAGGAACAAGTTTACCCACCGGCCGAAGGACGAGGCATGCGCGCATCGCCCGGACGCTGTTCACAGGGTGTCCGGCCGGCGGAAAGGCGATCTTCACGTCGGTCACGTCCGCCCAATCCTGCATGACTTTCAGGTGATAATCGACCTTGCGCTTCGGCATTTTGTCCTTTGACTTGAAATATTCGATGCCAGGGTTCACCGCATTGAAGATCCCGCCAGCCAGCACAGGGCGCCAATCCACGCTGATGCCAAAGCTTTCTGCCAACGGAATGACGCGTTCGAAGGCGAGATAGCTCCACGGGCTGGAACAATCGAAAAACATTTCAAGCTTCATTTTTCTGCTCCTCAAGACCTTGGGGTCGTTGGAAGGCGTGGGAGCGCATGGCATCGATGCCGCCGCCCGCGGCAATGCCGCGCTGTACGGCCGGACGCGCGCGCAAGAGCGCGAACCAGGCCTGGAGCGCTGGATAGTCGTTCAGGCTCAAGCCCTGTGCCTTGTGCGTCATGATCCAGGGAAAGCATGCCATGTCCGCAATGGAGTAGTTGTCGCCAGCCACAAAGGCCCCGGTTCGCGCGAGTTGGGCATCCAGCACGGCATATAGCCGCCGGACTTCGCCGCCAAATCGGGTGATGGCGTAGGGCAGCTTTTCCGGTGCATAGAATAGGAAATGCCCGTTCTGTCCCGCTGCCGGACCCAGGCCCGCGGCCTGCCAGACAAGCCATTGGATCACGGCGTAGCGATCATCCGGCGCGGGATCGAGAAACCTTCCCGTCTTTTCCGCCAGATAGAGCAGGATCGCTGCACTCTCGAAGATGGCCTGTGGCTGCCCGTTCATCCCATGGCGGTCGACCAGCGCAGGGATCTTGCCATTCGGGCTGGCGGCAAGGAACCCCTCCGGCAATGTCCCGGCCGATGTCACGGGGCAGATTCGATAAGGCAGTCTCATTTCCTCCAGGCAGATGGTGATCTTCCATCCGTTCGGCGTAGGCGCGTAATAAAGCGCGAGATCGGGGCCGGTTTCGGTCATGGCACTTGTAGCGTGGACAGCAGGCGACGAGTGAGGGGATAGCCGCTGTCGTCCGGTATGGAGATCCAACTCTTCCCGCTGTCATCATCATGCAATTGCGGCGAAATCGGCCGACATTCGATTGTCGCCAGATGTGCTTCCGCCGCCGTAAAGTTGGGATGCTCCGCCAGGCGTTCCAGATTGCACAAAGTCGGGAAAATGACTTTTGCAAGCCCTGCTTCCGCTTCGGCGATCGCATCAGTTGCGGTGATCCAGAGCGCCCGGCCCACCTCGTCCGGGTCGACCCGAACAGTGCGATCACCGTCGTGCCGCGCAATATAGAAGCGCGTGTCGAAACGACGATGCGACAGGCGAGGATGCCACTGTGCCCAAGGGCGCAGCGCCAACATATCGAGGCTGATCCCCGCTGTCGCGAGCAGGCTGCTGAACAATGCCCCCTCTTTCAGCGCGCGTTGCATGGCCGGCACATCGACCGCGCCTCGCTGCGCGAAGCCCACGGCCAGGCCGGTTTCTTCCAGCGTCTCGCGAATGGCAGCCACGCGATGAGAGCGTTCGACCCGGTCCTCAACCTGAACATCGACGAACCTGGCATCGGTCGCGATCACGCCATCGTCCTCGTCCACCTGCCCGCCCGGAAATACCAGCGCGTTGGGTGCGAACCGAAGTTTAGCGCTGCGCTGGATCATGAGATGTTCCGCAGCTCGGTCCGGGCGGTCTGAGAACAAGATCAATGTCGCCGCGGCGGTACCGCAATTCGCCTCTACGGCTTTTTCGCTCTCGCTCATCCTGTGCTCCCCGCGCCGTTCGACCATTTCTTGTCATAAATAGTGCAATCGAACTATATATGGCGATAAAATTGCCTATAGCCCCAGCGAAATATGACGATTCCATATTTCCGTTGGTTGCATCGAATATAAAACGATGCTTTATCTTCAGTGAGCCAATGAGGATGATGCGGCGCCCGGTACGGGCTTCAATATCTGTCCGGTTGCATAGGAGAGTCTGAGATGCTCGACGTCAGCGGGCGCATGGGATTTGAGGATAGTCACGCGCAATTCCGAGATTCCGTGCGCAGATTTCTCGCCAGGGAAGCCGAGCCCTACCTCGATCAGTGGGAGGCTGAGGGCATCACCAGCAGAGCCTTTTGGAGGGCAGCTGGCGAGGCGGGATTGCTCTGTTCGAGCATGCCGGAGGCCTATGGCGGCGTTGGTCTCGATATCTCCTATGATCTCGTATTTCTCGAAGAGCTTTTTTATATCAACGCGCCGGTGGGTGTCAGTCTCCAATCCCTGATCACCGCACCCTATCTTTTGAACTACGGTTCGGAAGAACTCAAAGCCCGCTATTTGCCGGGCATGATCAGCGGCGAAATCGTCACGGCTTTGGGAATGACGGAGCCAGGCGGTGGATCAGACGTCAAGAATTTGCGCACTACCGCACGTCGCGATGGTGATCATTATGTCATCAACGGCAGCAAGCTGTACATTTCCAACGGCCTTTTGTCTGATCTCGTATTTCTGGCGGTGCGGACGGGAGAAGAGGGCGCCAAGGGCGTTTCGCTGATCCTGGTGGAGGCCGATACACCCGGCTTTGAGCGGGGACGCAATCTGGACAAGATCGGCCTGCATGGCGCTGATACGTCCGAATTGTTCTTCAACGACATGCGGGTACCTGTCTCCAACCTTCTGGGCGAGGAAGGGCAGGGCTTCCGCTACATGATGTCGGAGTTGGGGCAGGAAAGACTCGCCATCTCGACCAGCGCGCAAGCCCAGGCGCAGCGGGCCTTCGACGAAGCCGTCCGCTTCGTCAAGGAACGAACGGCGTTCGGTCAGCCGATATTCGAATTCCAGAACACGCGGTTCACCCTGGCCGACATGGCGACGCGGTTGCAGGTGGGATGGGCGCATCTCGACTGGGCGCGGACGCGGCATTTGCAGGGTCTGCTTCGCTCGGAAGAGGCGGCCGCGGCCAAATTGTGGCATTCGGAGAATCTTTGGCACATCGTTGACGCGGCGCTGCAACTTCATGGCGGCGCCGGGTACATGAACGAATATCCGATAGCCCGGCTTTGGCGTGACGCGCGCATTCACCGCATCCATGGCGGAACTTCGGAAATCATGAAGGAAGTGATCAGCCGGAAAATTCGTTAGGCGGTGTAATCTGGGCCTACGACCGGCCCGGAAATCGAAAGGAATAATGGGTTGTCCAGCTTCATTGATGTCCATTCGCATGTCTCGCCGCTTTCTTTTCCTGCGGCCCCAAATGACAAGGTCGCATCGCGTTGGCCGTGCATGCAGTGCCAGTCTTCTATTGAAGGCACGTTGATGATTGGCGAGACGCCTTTCAGGAAGCTGGATGCGCGTTCCTGGGATGTAGCACGCCGGATCGAGGACATGGACCGGGATGGCGTGGACGTGCAGGTCCTTTCGCCCATGCCGGAACTGCTGTCCTATTGGCTCGACGTCGATGACGCGCATATAGTGTGCGACGCAACCAATCACTTGATCGCCAGCATGGTCTCTGCTGCTCCATCGCGTTTTAGAGGGCTGGGGTCGGTTCCCTTGCAGGACCCGCATGTCGCGGCTCGCATGGTTTCACGACTGAAGGCGGAATTCGGCCTGGTGGGAATTGAAATCGGCAGCAATATCAATGGAAAGCTGCTCGGCGGCTCAGAATTTGATCCCTTCTGGGAAGCCGCCGAAGCGGAAGGCATGGCGGTTTTCATTCATGCGCTTCATCCTATTGCGGCAAAGACGCTCCCGGCTGATGTTGGCTTCACAGGATTTGCCCTTTTCCCGGTGGACACCGGCATGACAGCGGCCGCAATCATCATGGCGGGCGTGTTGACCCGTTTTCCTCGCCTGCGTGTAGCCTTCAGCCATGGAGGAGGCACGCTCGGCGCGATGTTGGGGCGGTTGCAGCTCGGCTGGCTGGGCACCAATGGATTTGAAGGGAAAAGCACTATCGGTCCGATCGATCAGGCGCGCCAATTCTTTTACGATACAAATGTCTATGATCCGGACTATCTCACCTATCTGGCAACGCAAATGGCACCTGGGCAGGTGTTCGCCGGCACGGATTATCCCTATATGATCATGCAGACGGACCCGGCTCGCTGGATACGCTCAATCGGCTTACCCACCGAAGCAGAGCACAGCATCTGTTCGGGGGCAGCCGCCCGATTCCTCGCCGAAACTTCTTGGACGGCGATGACAACTTCGCGCTGACGCCCCCTTCCGAACGGCCCATGATATCATGGGGACGTCTCGATCTTGATGATGGGTCTTGGTTGCAGATGTAATTCAGCATAGATAAAACATCTGTATAAATTGATGCAGCAGTGCCATGCACAGGCTGGACGGAGATGGAATTCATGGCGAATGAAGCGAGCAGAGGTCCCCTTGCCGGCATCAAGGTGCTGGAGATCACCCAAATGGTGGCTGGTCCGCTGGCCGGGACGATGCTGGCGGACCTTGGGGCATCGGTGGTCAAGGTTGAGGGGCTGAAGGGAGATCCCTTCCGGAACGTCAAGCCGCAGCATAAGGGCATGTGCTCACATTTCTTTGCGGTCAATCGGCATAAGCGCAGCATAGCGCTGGACCTGAAGAGCGAAGAAGGGCGCGCCGTCGCGCAATCGCTCGCGGCGGAATGCGACGTCATGCTGGTGAACGCGCGGCCGGCGGCACTGCAGCGGTTGGGGCTCAATTATGAACAGCTCAAGCTCAGCAATCCTCGCCTTATCTATGTGATGATAACCGGCTTCGGACCCGATGGGCCTTATGCCGACAGGCCGGCTTTCGACCAGGTGATTCAGCCTCTCACCGGGGCCATGGCGTTGCAGGGACCTGAAGGGCCGCCGATGCCGCTGCGGTCCATGTTCGTGGACAAATACGCAGCCAGCACCGCAGTCAGCGCGGTCAACGCGGCGCTCTTCCACAGGGAGCGTAACGGCGGCGAGGGGCAGTTGATCTCTGTTCCGCTGATGAAATCCTTCGCCTTCTTCTCGCTGGTCGACAATCTGCATAACCTTTGTTTTATCGAAGGGGACGAACGCACGCCGGTCATCAATATCACCCGCCCGTTTCGAACAGCCGACGGAATGTTCATGGGACATATTCAGACGGACGAACAATTCGCGGCGATCAGCAGGGTACTGGATGTAGAACATCTTCTAGAGGATGATCGATTTTCCAACCCGATCAGACGTGTCCAGAATTACGAAGCCTTGTGGCACGAACTGGAAAAGGGTGCGCTGAAATTCACATCGATGGAACTGGAGGAGATCGCCGTGCGCGAGGGCCTTCCAGTAGGCAAGGTCAATACGGTCGAGGAGTTTCTTGCCGATCCGCAGGCGCGTCACCTGGAATGTGTCAGGGAGTATGACACAGAGGACTATGGGCCGGTGCGTGTCGCCGCTCATCCTGTCGACTATTCCCATTCGCCCGCTACGGTGGGCGGTGTAGCGCCCAGGATCGGGCAGCATAGCGATCAGATCTTGCGCGAAATCGGGATCGACGAAGAGCAGATCAATGCAATGCGGGCATCCGGCGTCATCTGCTGACCGTCGGGGATATATCGAAGATGTGAGCGCATGGCCGACACATCAGAACCAAGCGTTATAATCTGTCGAGCTTTAATTGGCCGGCGATCGGTCGTCCAAAGGCGAATGCGGAGATGATCGGATTATAATATTCGCGATAATGCCGGACCCTGCCATCATCCAGATCGATGCGCAGGACATAGCGATTGCGATATTCGGCGCCCGTTGTCATCGTGACATGCCCTTGCCCTTCGAAGAAGATGCGGGATCCATCCGAACTGACGAAAAGCTCCATCTCCGTGAAGGGGTGCAACTGCTTTTCGAACTGGAAAGCGGCTCGCCAGAAGTCGAGGCATTCCGGAATTCCCTGATAGACGCGAAAAAAGCCGGATTCAGTTCGTCCGCTTTCGCTGAACGGCAGGTCGATGACGATATCCTCGTGCATCAGCGCCTCAAGACCTGCGAGATCCTTGGTTTCAAGCGCGAGCTGCCAGGCCCGCAAAACCGACAAGGAGCGCACCCGTTCTTCAGCGTCATCCGGCGGACTGTCATAGCCTTCAATCAAGGCGTCGAGATGTGTCGATCGGTCCCGCATGCCACTCATCATGCCTCCGGAAATTGATTCAGGCGCCCGGCTGACCCGCCGCGGCGCGTCCCGCCAGCATTCCGAACGTCGCCGATGAGGAAAGCGACGTGCCGCTGAGATAGCCGGCTCCATGGAAACCGCCAACGACCTCGCCCGCCGCGTACAATCCCTGGATCGGCTCACCCATCCAATCGGTGACCGCCATGTCCCCGTTTGTGGTGATCCCACCATAAGTGGAGGTCAGCGCATTGGCGGTGGCTGCAATGCAATAGGGCGGCGCATCGACCGTCATGAGGTTGCTGGTCCGTCCAAAATCCGGATCGCTGCCATTGCGAACATTGGCGTTGTAGCGTTTTACCGTCGCTTCCAGAGCATCCGGATCGATCGCCATCGCCCGCGCCAGATCGGCGATCGTATCGGCCGTCCGGATATAACCGGCAGCGATGCCTTCGGGATAATTGTTGACCGAGCTGTCGTCAAACGCCGTTTCAAGCAGCTTGCTGTCGAACAGCTGGAAGGCGATGCCCCCCGTTTGCGCCATGCCCGCGCCGCCCAGCGCCTTGTAAGGCTGCCCTTCGTTGACAAAGCGCTGGCCCTCGGCGTTGACCATGATGCCGCCCGACAGGAAGCTGAAGAGCAATGGCGGAACCTCATCCGCACCCTGCACGCCATGGGGATAGTTGCGAATGGCGCCACCGAAGGAGCCGGAGACGTAGCCCAGATCCGCAAGCCCCGCCCCGAGATCGCATGCCAGCATGAGACCATCGCCAGTGTTCGCGACTCCTCCATGCTTGACGGCGCTCAGCAGTTCCGGCGCGAACACACCGATCAGTTCGCGCGAACGCGAAAATCCGCCGGTGGCAAGGACGATGCCGCGTTTCGCCTCGATTGACATGACTTCGTCGCCATAAGCGACCATGATTTCGCGCACGCGGCCCGTTTCCCCATCGCGCATCAGCTTCATACCGGCGCATTTCGATGCGTAGACGATGTTGGGATGGGCAAGGGCCGCCATGTGCATGTTGGTGACCACCCGACCCGTACCGGTTTCGTGGAGGCATCGGTCCATCGAATTGAGTTTGAACTTTGCGCCATGATCCTTGAGGAAGTGATAGGCTTCCAATTGATGCTTGACGAATGCGTCGACCAGCACCGGGCTGTTCCGGTTCTTTCCGGACGCGAAAAGACGCTGGCGCAGCACTTCTGGACCGTCATCAAAGCCTGCTTCCTGCATCAGGTCAGTGCCCGCAAAGATGAAGCCCCCCCCGGCCATGGCTGAACTGCCGCCCGCCTGAGACGCTTTTTCGAGGAAAAGGACCTGGGCGCCGAGTTCGGCAGCCTCCAGCGCGGCGCAATGTCCGGCAATGCCGCCGCCAAGCACGACCACATCGGCAGAATGGGGAATTTGACCCGTTTCGCGTATCATCGGCTCTTCTCCCGATCAGGCGTCATAGCCGGCGCCGTGTCCCGTCGCGAGGCGGGCGATGCCCCATGCCCCTTCGGGATAGCCCCTGCCGCGCCAGGCGATGTGAAGATCGGGGCGCAACAGGAAAACCGAGCCCTTCAACGTATCACGAACATGAGGCTCGTCCAGCCTGATGACATCAAGTGGCGCGCCGATTTCGGCAAAGGCGGACTCCATCTCGGCGCTGTCATATGTGCCGGTCAGATCGAGCAGAGTGTAATCGTCGCCAAGCACATCCTGCAAAGCGCGTCCGTCCTTCAACCACATATGCGGAATACGAATGCCGGGCCGACCGTGGGGAACGATGCGGCTGAATTCCCAATGGGGCATATTGCCGGGTTCATGCGCCACGAGCGTGGAGCCTGCGTAGGAATAGCAGGTTTCTGCACCGACCATGCCGTGCATGCGCCCGTGCTGGCGCACGAAGGTGGCGCCCAGCCGCTCGCGCGCGGCTTCGCCCACGGGACCGAATTCATATACCTCCCGCGTGATGGTGGCGGGCCAGTAGGCCGCACCGTCGGCGGCCCAGCCCGACGCCTCGATGTTTCGCTGCGCGACCGGGCGTCTTTCTAACTCGTAGGAGTTGAGCAGTTCCGGTCCGCCCCATCCATGGATCGTTCCGGCGAGTTTCCACGAAAGATCGATCGCGTCGCCGATGCCGGTATTCATGCCAAGGCCGCCCGTAGGGATCACAAGATGGACAGAATCGCCGGCCAGCAGCACACGGCCTTCGCGGTAGCGCTCCGCGAGGCGGAGATGCGGCCGCCAGGTCAGCACATGTTCGATGTCGATTTCGCAGTCGAAACCGATATGCTCGCGCAGGACCTTCCTGAAATCCGTGTCTTCGGGCAGCGGCGTGTGAAAGGTGAATTCCTGGCGAGACCCCTGGGCCACCAGCGATCCGCCGGAGAGGAAGCTGTAGTGGCGGCCCTTCGGCACAGCCATCCGATCGTAAAGATCCTTCGATTTGAAGATGACCTGGCGCATATCGGTGGGCGCGGAAACACCCGTAAGCCTGATGCCCAACTGCTTGCGCACCGTGCTGCGTCCGCCGTCGCAGCCCACCAGGTAACGGGCGCGGAATGTCTCCACCTCTCCGCTGCCGTCGGTGCGTTGCGCCTTAACCGTGACGCCAGTTTCATCCTGTTCGATGCTCGACAATTCCAGACCGTAGCGAACGGTCGTGTTTGGCGTCTCGCTTTCTGCGACTTCCCGCAACAGCGGTTCGATCGCATTCTGGGAGACAAGCTGATAGGGTTCTAGCGGGATCGTGCCGTCGTTCGTGGCGGCCACCAGGGCGCGCTTTTCATCGACGCAAGGGAAGGCGATCTGAGCCAGGGGCGGCTCGTTCATCGTCCGGACCAGCAACACATCCATCGGATTATCGCCCGGATAGCCCAGCGCGCGAATCCGATCGACTATGCCCATACGGCGGTAGATTTCCATGGTACGGGCGTTCGACCGGTCCATTTTAGGCCAGGGAGCGGTGCTTGGATCGCGTTCCATGATCATGGTACGGATGCCCCGGCGGCCCAGGTCGATGGTCATCGTCAAACCGACCGGGCCGGCGCCGGCGATGATTACATCGAAATCGAATGCCTCTTCGCTCACCGCGATGTCTCCTCTCCGACGTATTGTTCTTGCCGGATTGATGCCGTTTGCATGTCGGGGGCGGCAGTGACAATTTTGTCAAACCGGGTATGCGATCTGAAGGCCGCTTCCTTGACCGCCAAGCACGTCAAGGCGTAGGCTTTCTCCATCGATTTAAAACGATATGATAAGGAGTGATGCCATGGGGAGCCAATGTGCGCTATCGTCTCCCGTCCCTTAACGCCCTACGTGCGCTGGAGGCAGCCGGAAGGCGCGGCAGCCTCTCCGCAGCGGCCAAGGAACTTGGCGTCTCTGTGGGTGCTGTCAGCCGGCACATAAGCTTGCTCGAGGGCTTTTTCGGCCGCACCCTCCTGCGCCGTCAGACCTCCGGCGTGGAGCCGACGCCCGATTGTGTCGCCTATCTTGCGTCACTTGCGCGCGCGTTCGGCGAGATCGACAGTGCGAGCCACCGCCTCGCGACCGATCGGCAGCGCGACAATAGATTGAGGCTCCGCTTCTACTCGACCTTCACGACCGAATGGTTGGCAGGCCGGCTTTCGGATTTCAGGGCGCTGTACCCCGATATTCACCTCGATCTCAGCCTTTCGATCAAGGACGCCGAGTGGCGGGACGACGATTTCGATATGGCATTGACCGGCAGGCCGCCGCAGGGCGATGATTTCCGCTGCGACAGGCTGTTTGACACGTACCTCGCACTCATATGCTCTCCTGCCTTGCTGAAGGGACGGCAATGGATCGAGCCTCTGGATTTGGAGCGGGAAACCTTTCTCACCTCACCCCGGGAGTCGGAGCTGTGGTTGCCGCTTTTGTCGGCGTTGGATGTGCGCCAGTTCCCTCAGCAGCATCATATCGGATTCGACTCCCTCAGCATGACGTACCAGGCTGCCCGGCAGGGCGCGGGCATCGCGCTTGGCAATCTCTTCCTGATTGCTGATGACCTGCGCGCCCGTCGCCTGATCATGCCCGTCAATCAGATTTTTGACGCCCATCTGCCGCACTATATCGTAACCCGACGGGGCCGCCCCGATGGGCCTGCGCTGACGGCGTTCCGGACATGGCTGTTGCAAGTCACGCGCGATGCCGAGGTGCAGCTTGATGCGCTGTTTCAGGGATATGTGCGCCGCGACCTGCCGATTGATCCGAAGACGCTGGGTTCCGGCACGCCGCCAGCGTGCCGCGCCGCCCTGGATTAGGACACCGGCCTTCCATCGGCTGGAAGGTGCGATAACATTGCTGGATGGGACGTTCCTGATATCGCTTGCAGGCTCGTCACCGAACCGAAATTGTCGTTAGCTCACCATTTCTCACCTGGTCGATCAGGACGAACTTCTGGACCTTGCCAGTTGGATTGAGCGGAAAGGTGTCTGTCGGGACCCACAGGGCAGGAACCTTGAACGACGCCAGCCGATCGCGGCAGTGCTGATGCAGTTCCTCGAAATCGAGCTGGTGCCCATCGGCAGCCTGCACGATGGCGACGATGATCTCACCCCATTTATCGTCAGGAACGCCGATCACTGCGGCTTGCGCGACGTTCGGATGTTCGAACAGGACATCTTCCACTTCGCGGGGGTAAATATTGATGCCGCCGCGGATGATCATGTCCTTCAACCGGCCGGTGATCGACATGTAGCCGCGCTCGTCGAGCATGCCGAGGTCTCCCGACCGCAACCACCCGTCGGGCGTGAACGCCGCGCGGGTTTCTTCCTCCCGCCCATAATAGCCCAGCATGACCTGTGCACTCTTGAAGCACATTTCCCCCTTCTCTCCGGGTGGAAGAGTGGCACCCGTCTGCGGATCACGAATTTCGATCTGCATGCCGGGCAAGGCGCGGCCCAGGGTATTTGACAATTCGTGCGCGCCGTCGCCGATTGCGGTGTTCGTGACCGGCCCGCCAGCCTCGGTCTGGCCGAAACATATCATCATGCGGCAACCGATGCGATCGGTCACCCGTTCCAGCAAGGCGGGCGGCACGGGCGCCGCGCCAGCCACGATAAAATCGATGCTGGAAAGATCATATTTCGCGAAATCCGGCCGATCCAGCATCGTGACCACCATGGTGGGGACCAACAGCATCCCGTTGCAACGCTCGGTTTCGATCAGCTCGAGGGCCAGATCAGGGTCCCATTCACGCATCTGTACGAAGGTGCCATGTTTGGAGATCGTCGCCAGCAATGAAACGACCGCTCCCCCGATATGGTACATGGGCATGGCGTTGAGCCAGACGCCATATTCGGGCAAGCCGCAACAATTGGCGACATTGCGGGGCGGGTTGATCAGGCCATGATGCAGGATCGCGCCCTTTGGCCGTCCGGTCGTCCCCGATGTAAACTGAATGATCACCGGATCACGCGGATTTACGTGCGGCAGTTCGCGCGCAGCGTCTCCGTTCGCCAGGAATGCATCCCAATCGGAAAAGGAAATGAGGGCAAGTTCAGGGAGCGTATTGTCGCGGACTGCCATCGCGACATCGGCAATATCGTTCGCCCGCCAGGAATCTGCATGGAACAGCGCAGTCGCCTCGCAATCCTGCAGAATGCCCGCTAATTCAGCTTCGCGATACATCGGATTGGCGGGAACAAGCACCATGCCCGCCAGCGCGGTGCCGAATTCGAGGATCACCCACTCCGGGCAATTGGGCGAGCACACGGCGATGCGGTCGCCTGGCTGGAAACGGGCAAGAAGCGCGCGCGCGGTCTGCTCGGCTTGCTGCAGCAACTGGGCGTAGGTCCAGCGCCGCCTCCGCGCGGCGTCGGCAACGCCATCGACCATTGCAATACGGTTTCCTGCGTCCTCAGCGGCCCGCCGGATCAGGCCTCCCAATGTCATGTCGAACGACTTGGCATCGAAGGAGGAGTCTCCAACGGCATTTGAGTGTTGCAAGCCTGATCCGTTGGGCTGATCGGCAACCTCGTTCGACACCATCACTCTCCCTGGCGGCTTGATCCGAATGACCCGTCGCGACTATTTATCCTGACGTCTATCGGCCTTGTCGATCCACAGTGTCTGGCTGGCTGAATAGCCTTGCCAGCCAGGCTTTTCGAAGAAACCCTGATGATCGATGTTCTGATGACTGCATGCCGGCTGTCAATTCGTATCCTGTAACTACCAGATATATGGCAGTTTCCGCTTCACCTCGTTCGTCGCTCAAAGTGCTGCTATCCAACTACCCGAAATGAAGTGCGGAATGTCAGCGCTGTCCAATCCCGGGCACGAGAATCCGACGGCGCGCAGGGCTTGTCTGACCGGCAGAGCACAGGAAGAATGGAGAGACGAATATGACCAGCGCCGAAACGTCGCTTACCATCGTTGAAAGGCGCGGGCCGATCGAGATCCTCACGCTCAACCGCCCGGAAGCCCTGAATGCAATGAGCCCTGAGCTGGCGGACGAACTAGCCGCCTATTTTCAGGATCTGCATGCGCGCCGCGACGTGCGCGTTGTGCTGTTGCGCGCGGAAGGACGCGTCTTTTGCGCGGGTGGAGACCTGAATTCCCCGGCCTTTGCAGCGCCTGGTCCAGGACGGGTGCAGCGCCAGTACGACATCCAGATCCGTTATTCGAACGTAATTCGCGCCATGCGGTCCTGTCCGCAACCCATTATCTGCCTGGTCCAGGGTCCGGCGGCAGGTGCCGGATTTTCCCTCACCCTGGCCTGCGACGTGCGATATTGCACCCCCCAGGCGAAGTTTCACGCAGCCTATGTCAGGATAGGCGTCGGCGGCACGGACATGGGATCGGGCTATTTCCTCCCGAAGCTCGTCGGCCTCTCTGTCGCGTCCGAATTCCTGCTGTCCGGGCGTTTCATCTTTCCGGACAGGGCGCTGGCGACCGGTCTGGTGAGCGCGGTGGTCGAAGCGGAAGAATTGCTTGATTGCGGGCTGGAGCTTGCGCGGGACATGCTGAAGGCGTCCCCGATGGGGCTGCGCATGACCAAGGAGTCGATCAATGCGCAAGCGCAACTCGGCAGCATTGAAGCCGCCCTCGCGCTTGAAGACAGGCAGCAGATCATGCTGATGGAAACAGCCGATCATCGTGAGGCGATCGCCGCCTTCAAGGAAAAGCGGCCCCCAAGCTACACGGATAGCTGACCGTACTCTTTCATCAGAGAGAGGATGAAGGTGCGTGAAGCATTGTCACCCAGGATTACGAGAGGATAGGGGGCCGGTTGATGCGTTCAGCAGCGCGACGACTATGTCCGGCGCCAGAACGATGCCTCAGATGCTCAAGGCGAGTCTGGTGGCCTGGTCGATCGCGCGTACGGCATCGAGTTCGCCCGCGACATCGGCGCCGCCGATGATATGCACCCTTTCGACCGGCATCCGGGCAAGCAGTTCCTCATAAAGGGAACGTTGCGATACCTGGCCGGCACAGACGATGATGGTGTCCGCCGCGATCCGGCGCTCTTCTCCATCGACCGCAATCACCAATCCGGCCGGCTCGACACGGCGATATTCCACCCCGCCGAGCATCTCGACCCCGGCTCTTTGAAGCTTGTCCCTGTGAATCCAACTGGTGGACACCGATTGCGCAATGCCGGCGGGCCGCGCATTCTTGCGCTGCATCAGCGTGATATGCCGGCGAGGACGGGCTTCCGCGCGTTGTACGATCCCGCCAGGGGCCCGCAGGCTCATGTCCAGTCCATATTCCTCCGCGAATTCGCTCAGCGTTGGAACATCATCCGGATCGCCGAGCAGGAATTCTGCGACATCAAAGCCGATGCCCCCAGCGCCTATGATGGCGACGTTCGTGCCGACAGGTTTGTGGTTGCGGAGTATGTCGACGTAGCTTAGAACGCGCGGGTCGTCGGCACCGGGAATGTCGAGTTTTCGCGGGACGACGCCGGTCGCGATGACCACCTCATCATAGCCGCCCTGCACCAGTTCGTCCGCGGAACATGGATGATTGAGGCGGATGGAGACATTCTCTTCGGCCAGACGCTGTTCGAAATAGCGCAGCGCCTCGTTGAACTCGAATTTCTCAGGTACTTCGCGCGCCATGAGAAGTTGGCCGCCCAGCCGCTCGCCCGCTTCGAACAAGGTCACATCATGCCCTCGCGCGGCTGCGTTGAATGCGAAATTCATGCCTGCCGCGCCGCCGCCTGCGACTGCGATCCTTTTGGGCAGGGGAGCAGGCGTGACGACCAGATCAATCTCATGCCCTGCCCGGGGATTGACCATGCACGAAACACGCAGGCTCCGCAGCGCGCGGTCTAGGCAGGCCTGATTGCACGCAATACAGGTTGCGATGCTTTCCGGCCGATTAGCCTTGGCCTTGGCCGCGAACAACGGGTCCGCGAGGAGAGGGCGCGCCAATGAGACGAAATCTGCGACACCTGTAGACAGCAGGTCTTCCGCCACTTGTGGATCGTTGATGCGGTTGGACGCTATGACGGGGATGGATACTGCCTCCTTCACCTGCCTTACGGCGTAGGACCAGGCCGCACGGGGGACCATTGCCGCAATCGTGGGTATGAAGGATTCATGCCAGCCGATGCCGCTATTCAACATCGATGCCCCAGCCTTCTCGACAAGCATGGCCAGAGCCTGCGTCTCTTCCAGCGTCATCCCGTCCGGAACGAGATCGACCGCGGAAATGCGGTAGATGACAAGGAAATCGTCAGGCACCTGCTGCCGCACGGCCCGGACGATTTCCTGCGGCAGCCGCACCCGGTTTTCGAAGGAACCGCCAAATGCGTCTATTCGGTCGTTGGTCGCTTTGGCCGTGAACTGATTGATCAGATAACCTTCCGATCCCATGATCTCGACACCGTGATAGCCCAGTTCATGGGCCAAACGCGCCGCCTTGGCGAAATCATCGATCGTCTGCCAGACTGCGTCGGTTGACAAGGCCGTCGGCGCGTATCGGCTGATCCGGGCTTTTAAAGCGGATGCACCAACGCATTCAGGAAGTTTTGCGTAGCGCCCTGCATGAAGCAGCTGCATGCATATCTTCGTCTCCGTGCCGCGCACAGATCCGACGATGGCGCTATGCCATGCTTCATCGCGCCCGCATTCCAGCCAGGGCGCTTCCTCATCCAGTCGACCAACGGCATTGGGGGACACGCCGCCAGTAATGATCAATCCAACACCGCCTTCGGCGCGCTCGCGATAAAATGCGCCAATTCGCTCATCAGCGCGGTCCAGCCGCTCAAGCCCGGTATGCATCGCACCCATGACAAGGCGATTGGACAGCGAAACGCCTCTGCGCCGCCATGCGGCGAACAACCGGGGATAGGCTGGATCTTCTGTCTGCATTTGCGTCATCGGGTTACGCTCCTGACTCGGCTGGTACGCGGACATGCCAGGCAAGACCAGTCGCGCGCTTCCAATTAACGAGGATGCGAAAAGCAGCCGCAAAGCAGGGCTGGGCGCGCTGCCTGTCTTTTACATCAGTGACGATGGACTATCATCCCGATGCCGTTCGGGATCAGCACTGACGCCCAGATTTCACAGCTTTGATGGAGAGGCAGGATGGAGGCCCAGGACATCTACGATGCGCACCGCGCTTATCTGCGGCGCTTTGCGGAGGCTGAAATCAAGCCATTTTCCGCCATCGTCGATGAAGAGGCACGATTTCCAACGGAGTCTATCGCAGCAATCCGTAAGCTTGATCTGCCTGGGCTGGCCTTCCCCGCCGCGTTTGGCGGCGGCGACGGTGACCTGATGGCGCAGGTGCTCGCGGTCGAGGAAATCGCACGGGTTTGCGCCTGCACCGCTCATCTGATGCTCACCAGTTGGGTCGCGATCATGCCGTTGATCGTCGCAGGCAGCGCTGAGTTGAAGGAGCATATTGTACCGCAAGTGGCGGCGGGGCGCGCGCAAGCCAGCTTCTGCCTGACGGAACCCGGCGGAGGTTCCGACGTGGCGGGTATCCGGACGGTGGGCGAACCAACCGCCGGAGGCTGGCGGCTGAATGGCGCGAAAAGATTCATCTCCAACGCCGGAGTTGCCGACTGGTATGCGGTGCTCGCGCGGAATGCGACCGGTGGCTTCGGCATCTTCATGGTCCATCGCGACGATCCCGGCGTCTCCTTTGGCCGAGCGGAACGAAAAATGGGTATGCGGGGATCGCCGCTTGCCGATGTGCTCTTTGTTGATTGCTTCGTGCCGGAGGGCCGCGTGGTGGGTGATCCGACCGCAGGATATGCAACCATGATGGACATATTGACATATAGCCGGCCGCTGATTGCGGCGCATGGGCTGGGCATCGCTCAGGGAGCGCTGGACGAGACGATTGCCTATACCAGCCAGAGGACGCAGTTTGGGCAGCCCTTGTCCCGTTTCCAGATGATCCGCGGCATGGTTGCGGACATGATGGCGGAGGTGGAGGCGGCGCGCAGCCTGCTCTATCGCTGCGTCGCCATTGCCGGAAAGAATGACGAGCGTGCCCGCGCGTTCGCCAGCATGGCGAAGCTGCTATGCACCAACGCGGCGATGTCCATCACGACCAATGCCGTGCAGCTTCACGGCGGTTACGGGTATATCGCGGATTATCCGGTGGAACGAATGATGCGCGACGCCAAGGTCACTCAGATATGGGAGGGGACCAACCAGATTCAGCAACTTCTGATCGCAAAGCACGCTTTCTCGCCGTTTGAGAGTCAGGATTCCTGACGCCACGGCAGGAGCTGTTCAGGCCGCGACGACGACCCGCACCATTCCGGCCGGACGCTGTTCCAAAACAGCGAACGCCTGTTCCGCGTCTTCCAAAGCGAAGCTGTGGGTGACAAGGCCGGCCAGAGACAATTGGCCGCTCCGCACCAGTTCCGTGACGGCCCATAAATCGCTCAACGTCGACGAATAGCTGCCAACGATCTCGATTTCCCGGGTCATGAGGCCAGTGTAGCTAGTGGCCAGCGAAACCCTTTCGTCACGCACCGAACCAAGTACCAGCCGCCCGCCCTTGCGCAGCATGCGGATCGCCTCGTTCGGCGCTGCTTCCGCACCGCTGAAATCAATGACCGCGTCCATTTCGCCAAAATCCGCCTTGCACGCCCGGCCTGCGCCCTCCAGGCCGTGGATCACGGGAATGCCCAACTCGCTGATCCGCCTGGCTGTTCCCTCGCTGTTCACCACCGCGACCAGAGTGACGGCCGGATCAAGCGCGCGGCTTATCTGCAATATGTTGGTGCCCACGCCTCCCGACCCGATCACCGCGAGTTTGCCGCCTTGCGGAAGGTTCGACCGGCGCAGTGCATGGAAGGCGGTGGCGACCGCATCGGGCAACAGAGCCGCCTGCTGGGGGTCCAGGTCGTCCGCCGGCACAAGCCGGTCTGATCGCCAGATCATCTCCTGAGCAAGGCCACCCGCACGATGAACCCCCAGCATTTCGCCGGATGCGCAGTGATTTTCCCGACCAGAGATGCATTCCTGGCATCGCCCGCACGTCAGCAGCGGATGAAGAACGACCTTGGAGCCGGGCTGAGGGCCACATCCAGGATCAGCCTCAATCACTTCGGCCGCAACTTCATGCCCTGGAAATATCGGATAGGCGGCGCCCATGGGCAGCTTCATGCCATGCAACAAATGCAGGTCGGTGCCGCAGATGCCGCATGCCAGCACCTTCAGGCGCGCCCAGCCGGCCGGGCGCGCTTCCTTCGGTGCATTTTCCAGCAACAACTGACCTGGTGAAACAACGAGGCGAAGATTGGCGGGAGCTGTGTCCATCACGGCAACCTATCCCAAAGCGAACTATTGGCCATCACACCTCTCCGTCATCCAGGAAGATAACGAGGTGGCGGTAATAATGCTACAAAGGCTCGGTTTGGCGATGGCCGCGTTGACTCCACGCACGAACTAAAACTAGCGTTTTCTCGACATAGCCACGCATGTTGTCCGGCCTTCAGAGCTCCGCTCTGGTCAAGGCCACTGAAAAATCAAGACATGCGATCACGGAGCAGGATGAGAATGAGCCAGATAATCGCCCTCGACAAATTCCGGGAATTTTTCCTGACGGAGGTCGAGGAGGCATATGCAGAAGTGGAACGCACCGATTCGCTGCCCGATCATGTCCATCGACGTGCCGCCGAAATCGGCTGCTATCGACTGACGCTTCCCGTCGAATATGGCGGCTATGGCATGAGCGTGACCGAATATCTGCCTTATCTCGAAGCAGCGGCTGAAGGACCGGGGGTGGGGCGCATGCTGGTGCACACGACGAACGGGATATGGCGCCCGATCCATAATTTCGGGAGCGAGGAGCAGCGCGCCATCCTTCCCAAGATGGCCGCGGGCGATGCTGTCGTGGCTTTCGCCCTCACGGAAATGACGGGCGGGACCGGACGGGATCTGAAATCGGTCGCACGACGCGACGGCGACCTCTGGTATGTCAGCGGCGAAAAGCACCTCATCACCTGGGCGGATCGCGCCGACTGGTTCCTCCTCGTGGCAGCGACGGATGAAGGCGGTCAGAAGGACTCGCTGACTGCATTTCTTATCCCGCGGGACACCGATGGTTTCGAGATTGACGCTACGCAGCATACAATGGGGCTGCATGGCACGGGGCATGCCTTCCTGCGCTACAAGAATATGGCGGTTGCCGACAAATATCGCCTGGGCGCGGTAGGCCAAGGGCTGGAGGTCGCCCTGTTTTTCCTCGATTACAGCCGTGTGTCGCTTTCGACGACGATGGTCGGCCTGGCGCAGAGGGCGTTGGATGAGGCCGTGGCCTTCGCGAAACGACGCGTGACCTTCGGCAAACCGATCGCCACACGAGCGCAGATCCAAACCCACATCGCGATGATGCATGCGGACATCGAAGCGGCCCGACATCTTGTTCGGTACGCCGCCAGGCTGTGCGAAGATGGCAAGGATTTCACGGCGCAAGCTGCGACGGCAAAGCTCTTCAACCTCAACATGGTGGGCCGGGTGACCGACCTGTCGCTGCGCGTGCATGGCGGTTGGGGCTATACAAAGGCTGCCGCGATCGAACGCATTTATCGTGATGCGCGGGGATTCTGGTTCGAGGAAGGCACTGCCGAGATCCAGCAACTGGTGGTTGCCCGCCACGTGCTAGAGCAAAGTTCGGCGGCTTGATGCCTTCGGCTGCTCCATCGGCCATGGGATTGCCCGACGCCCGCGGCACTCCTGCCGAAAGATCTGGAGTCATCAGGTGAACGGGGTCGATGCACTGTTTCAGCCCTTCCAGTTGGGCAATCTCAAACTGCGCAACCGGATCGTCATGCCGGCGATGACAAGGCATCGTTCACCAGGCAATGTTCCCGGTGACGATGTGCGCGACTATTATGCCCGCCGCGCAAAGTCCGTCGGCCTGATCGTCACTGAAGGAACCTGCATCAATCATCCTGCCGCCAACGCCTATGAAAAGATACCATTTTTCCACGGCACTGATGCGCTGGCGGGATGGAAGCGCGTGGTCGATGCAGTGCATGACCAGGGCGGAAGCATCGTCCCGCAGCTCTGGCACACAGGCTCGGCACGACATCCGGGAGCTTCTCCCGACCCGTCAATACCCGCCTTTACTCCCTCGGGGCTGACCCAATCGCTCGAGCCATTGTGTCACGAGATGAGCCAGGAGGACATAGAGGCGGTAATCGAGGCTTTCGCAACGGCCGCCTCCGACGCGAAGCTGTTGGGGTTTGACGGCGTGGAAATCCACGGCGCGCACGGATATCTGATCGACGAATTCTTCTGGGAGAAAAGCAATCGGCGTACGGATCGATATGGCGGCAATATAGCCAATCGCGTCCGGTTCGCTGCGGAGATCACAGCAGCCATAAGAGGGCGGGTGGGACCGCACTTTCCGATCATCCTTCGATGGTCCCAATGGAAGCAGCAGGACTATGACGCGCGCCTGGTCACAGATCCGGCATCGCTCGAAGCATTTCTGGACCCACTGGTGGATGCTGGCGTGGACATGTTCGATTGCAGCACAAGACGCTATTACCAGCCGGAATTTCCCGGCAGTGACCTCAATCTCGCTGGATGGGTGAAGAAAATTTCCGGCAAGCCGACCATAACCGTGGGGAATGTCGGCCTGGACAGCGATTTCGTGTCGGGGAAGGACAGTCGCGTCACGTTCCAGAACGCACAGACCGGTTCACTCGACAATCTGCTGGAGCGGTTGACTGCGCACGAATTCGATCTCGTGGCAGTGGGCCGCGCCATCATCGCGAATCCGGACTGGGCAGAGCGTATACGTGACGGCGATCTGCAAGCCCTGAAGCCGTTCAGCAAGGACATGCTGCGGCAACTATCCTGATCGCGGTGAGGCGACATGGATCCTTGTCGGTGCCGCCCTTGTCATTTCGATTGTCCGACATGGGCGAAGGACAGCGATCTACCGCTCCTTGCCTGGCGTTCGAAGCCGATTTGCGCTTCGAGCTCTATACCCTGTTCCATCGATACCAGGCTCACCTTGTCGATGAGGGCCTTGGTTTCCGCTGGTAGGCCGGGCGCGCCGCCGACAATGGCACGCGCCATTTCGCGGGCTGTATCCAGAAGATCCGACGCAGGCACCACGCGATTGACCAAACCCCAGTCAGCGGCTTCGCGGGCAGGAAGCCGCCTGCCGGTCAGTTCCAGTTCCTTTGCGCGATAGATGCCGACGGCCCTGTGCAGGCGAACTGACAGCCCCCAGCCGGGCAACAGCCCGACCCGTGAATGGGTGTCAACGAAAACAGCATCCTCCGAAGCGAGTATGATATCGCAGGCTACCGTAATCTCCAGCCCGCCCGTTACCGAGAGTCCGTTGATCGCCGCGATCACCGGACCTTTCCATTGGCTGATCGTCCGCGCCGGATTGAAGGGCAGGAAAGGCTCCGGACCGGATTCCTGCAAAACCGCGACGTCAAGACCAACACAAAAGGCCTTGCCCTTGCCCGTCAGTATGACGGCCGAGATGTCAGGATCATCGTTGAGATCCTGCATGATGCGGTCAAAGGCCGCGAGCATTTCGGGAACAAGCGCGTTCAAGCGGTCCGGACGGTTCAACCAGATCGTGGCAAAGCCATTGTCCCGTTCAACCTCGATCAGCCTGTCATTTTCTTCCATAATTCTTTCCATTGAATGGCGTGTGGAGAAATCTTCGTCGCAGCGCAGCGCTTTTTGAACGCCACATCTGTGACAATCAGAGGGAGATGAGACCAAGCCCTCCAGTGACCCTGATGCATTCGCCGGTGATGTAATTCGACATGTCGCTGCCGAGAAACTCGATGGCACCGACCATATCCTCGACCTTGCCGAAGCGGCGCAGCGGGATCGCCCCTGCCTGATCGCTCGTGCCCATGCCGCGCGCTGCGGCTGCGGCCGCGACCCGCGGGGTGTGAATGAGTCCCGGAGCAACGCAGTTGGCCCGAATGCCGATCGGCCCCAACTCGACCGCGAGATGCCTTGTATAGGTCAGCAGGGCGGCTTTTGCGCCGGAATATACGGCGTATTTTCCCTTGCTGTCGCCCGCGAACGCGCCGAAGGTGACGATGTTTATGATGGCCCCGCCGGGCCTGTTCATCAACGGGACGGCGGCCTGGCAGCAATAGACCGCGCTCAGGAAATTGACGT
The DNA here is from genome assembly GCF_040676285.1 of Sphingobium sp. LMC3-1-1.1. Taxonomy (NCBI): domain Bacteria; kingdom Pseudomonadati; phylum Pseudomonadota; class Alphaproteobacteria; order Sphingomonadales; family Sphingobiaceae; genus Sphingobium; species Sphingobium sp. LMC3-1-1.1. Next base: position 144,727 of record NZ_JBEGHQ010000012.1, read on the forward strand.
TGATCAGCAATGCCATGTCGTCGTCGGGCGAGGTGGTCGCATAGCTCCGCTCGGCAGGAGTGATGGCCCCGCCGGCGTTGTTAACGAGGATGTCGATCGATCCAAGCTCACGCGCGGCCTGTTCGACGGCGGCCTGGGCTTCCTCTCGCCGCGAAAGGTCGGCCTGCACCGCTACGACGCGTTGGCCGAGGTCACGAATTTCCTGCTCGACACTCTCGGCTTCATACTCTCCGGCACGCTTGCCAGCATCGAGATCCTTGTCGAATATGGCGACATCTGCCCCAAGCTTTGCGAGATGAAGTGCGTAGCCGCGCCCCATGCCTCCCGCGGCACCTGTGACGATAGCGACCTTGCCCTCGAGCCTGCGGTTCGTCATCAACCTCTCTCCTCATTTTATCGACTTGCTTTAGCATTGGTTATACATAATCTCATGGTTCCAGCGAGTTGACGAGAACCGGTGATGGCGAGGCAATTCGTTACTCGCGGAAATATTCGGGCTTGCCCTGCGTCCATTGCTCACCCCAAAGCTGGCCGCCGCCATCGACACGAAGGAGTTCACCCGTGGTGAAGGAACTCGCGTCGGAACCAATGAAGAGGCAAGCTTCCGCAACTTCCCATGGATCGCCAAGCCTCAGCATCGGATTGCTGCGCGCGAACGTCTTCTTGGCCTCTTCAGGGTACCCGGCCATGCCTTCGGTGAAGATGGTGCCGGGGGCTACGCAGTTGACGCGGATCTTCAACGGAATCCACTCCACCGCGACGGTTTTGGAAAGATAGATCACCCCGGCGCGAGCCGCCGCCGTATGCGCGGCGCCCAATATACCGCGATCTACCACCGCGACCACGTTGACGATCGAACCGGGCATATTCGTGTCGCGCCAATAGCGCGCAGCAGATTGCATCATCGACCAGGTGCCCAAAAGATTATTGTCGATGACTGCGCGAAAGCCGTTGGCACTCATGTCGATTGCGGATTGCGGAAATTGGCCACCAGCATTGTTGATGAGCAGGTCGAGCCGGCCATGGTGTGCCCGTATCTGGGCAAAGAGCGAAGCGACGTCCTCAGACTTACGTATATCGGTCGGGACGGCCAAAATTTCATAATCTTGGCTGGCCAGTTCATCGCGCAGAATATCCAGCTTTTCCGCCGAACGTCCGCACGTCACCACTTTCGCGCCCATGCGCGCCAACATCCACACCAGTGCCCGTCCAATGCCAGTCGCACCGCCCGACACCAGAACCACCTTGTCACGAAACAGGATTTCGTTCAGCGCGATCTGGCGTGTGGCCATGATGGCAACATCCGGTCTGGCGGCGATCGCTCCCAGATCTGGTTCGACTTTCATCGGACAAACTCCCGACAATGAACAAATCTACCCTCGAACCTTGTCGCGCATAGGATTTTCCTGGGTTCAGCGTTGGCCATGCGATTTCATCCGCCAATCAACCTGGCGATTGCGGTCAGCGCGGCCTCTGTCCTGATCAGCCGATTGGCGCTTGCCAATTCGCCCTCCAGCGAAACCGTGATAGGCAGCGTCGCCTTTTCAACCACGGCGGGATAGCCGGTCAGCACGCTCACAATCTCCCGCATGACGACGGCGCTGCCGGTATCAAGTGCACCTTCGGCTTCCGCGGCGTCCACTCGTTGAATATGCTCCGAATAGCCTGCCTCGCCGCAATAGGTCAGTTGTGGCTGGGCCGGCGGCGTAAAGCCTTCCGCCATCATCGCTGCCACCTTCGCGACGGCGGCAGGCAGGAGATCTGCCCGCTCAGCGACTATCTGCGTGCCGGGCCGCAACAGCCCCATCTCTTCGCACTCCTGGGCTGACGTTGCGATCACCCCTGCCTGCAGCGCGGCCAGGGCATGCGCAAGCCCCTTTTCCGGCCCATGTCGCTCGACGCATCGCAAAAGCAGCTGGGTGCAGCCTCCCCAAGCCGGGATGAGCCCCACCTTGATCTCGGGAAGGCCTGCCCGCAAGCCCGCATGCGCGACCACTGCGTGGGAATGGAGCATGATCTCGCATCCACCTCCAAGCGCGAAGCCGTGGACTGCTGCCACGACCGGCACGGATATGGCTGACAGCGTCTGACACAGACCTTGGCCTTTCTTGAAGTAGGTGGCCAGGGCTGGCCAATCCCCTGCCGATACCATGCCGTGGTTATATGCAAGGTCCGCCCCCGCCGAAAAGGCGCGCGGATCGTCGTTGCCGATGACCAGCCCGCCAAACGCATTGCCCGCTGCCGATATCGCGAACTCCAGCACTTCAAGGGCCTGAACATCGAGCGTATTCATCTTCCTATGGACTTCGAAACAGGCGACGCCTCCGCCAAAGTCCCACAAAGAGGCGCTGTCATTGGCTGCCATAGGGCGCGCGCTTGCGCGCATGCTCTTGACGGTGCCGTCTGACATTTGACTATTTCCTTTCAGATTGATGGCCTTTTGGGTGGGTGACAGCCGATCCCGGCAGGCGGATTGGAGCCGGATCCCCGGTGCTGACGGCGCCTGCCGGCCTCAGAAGGGGAACTAGCATCCGAAACTTTTTGCGGGGATCGCATGGGCACTTCAATGCCGCTTTACGAGAGGACATCATCTTCCACGTACACGGTATATGGTTGCGAACAAAGATTCTGCATGGAGATGGCCGGCGCTTGGTTGCTATCTGGTCCGGACGGTGGATGATGATGCGGCAACGATCCGCATCCGTTCGATTTAAAACAACCATATTTATCTTCTCTGGAGGTCTCATGTCTGCCTATTTGAAGAATTATGAGAAGTTGCTGTTCGATTTTCCTGCCGATCGCGTACTGCGCATCACCATGGGCGATCCCGAGAAGCTGACTCCCGTTTGTGGTCAGATGCATGCGGAGCTCGTTACGATTTGGCGGGACATAGACGACGACGAAAGCATTTCCTCGGTCATCCTGACGGGCGGCAAAAAGGCGTTCTCCGCTGGCGGTGATTTCGCAATCGTGGAACGCTCGATGACCGACTATCATTTCCGAAACCAGATCTGGAAGGAGACGCGGAATCTCGTCTACAACATCATCAACTGCAACAAGCCCATCATCAGCGCCATGCGGGGTCCGGCGGTCGGTGCTGGTCTGGTCTGCGGGTTGCTGGCGGATATATCGATCGCGTCCAAGAATGCGCGCCTGATCGACGGCCATACCCGCCTCGGCGTCGCCGCGGGCGACCATTCGGTCATCATCTGGCCACTGCTGTGCGGCATGGCGAAGGCCAAATATTATCTGCTGACCTGTGACTCGGTTTCCGGCGAAGAGGCGGAGCGCATGGGGCTCATTTCGCTCACCTGCGAGGATGAGGAACTTGACGACAAGGCTCTCGAAGTCGCCGTGCGGCTGTCGAACGGCGCGCAAAGCGCGATCCGCTGGACCAAGACCTCGCTCAACAACTGGTTCCGCATGGCAGGTCCGTCGTTCGATGCATCCGTCGCATATGAGATGCTGGGCCTGACCGGGCCGGAAGTGCGCGAGGGCGTCGCTTCGCATCGCGAGAAGCGGGCACCGAAATTCGATCCGACCTGCAAGATCTGATCGGCAGCAATCATTTTCACGAGAGGGTGTCCAACATGACGGACAGATTTAAAGGCAAATCCATGGTGGTGACCGGCGCCGCCTCTGGCATAGGCAAGACGATTGCCCGCATGGCGGCGGAGCAAGGCGCGCGGGTCTTTGTCGCCGATATCAATGAGGAAGGGGGGAAGGCAGCCGCCGAGGAAATCCGCGCCGCTGGCGGCCAGGCCGAGTTCGAGAAGCTAGACCTGACCAACCGGCCGAGCATTGATGCCTTTGCAGCGGCGGTGCTCGGCAAAGTCGGAACGCTCGATATCCTCGTCAACGCGGCGGGTTGGGACCTTGTTGAACCGTTCCTCAAAAGCAAACCGGAAACCTGGGACTTGATCGTGGCCATCAACTATCTGGGGCCGGTCCATCTTTGCCATCATTTCGTCCCCGGCATGATGGAGCAGGGTGGCGGCAAGGTCGTCAACATTTCCAGCGACGCAGGCCGGATTGGCAGTCCCGGTGAAGCGGTCTATTCGGGCGCGAAGGGAGGCATTATCTCCTTCACCAAAACGCTTGCCCGAGAGGCCGCGCGCGGCAAGGTGAACGTCAATTGCGTCGCACCCGGACCCACCAACACTCCGCTTTATCATGTCCAGTCCGACAAGCTCAAGGAAGGGCTGAAAAGCGTCATTCCGTTTCGCCGCGTCGCAGAGCCGGAGGAAATCGCTCACGCCGTTCTGTTTTTCGCCAGCGCGGAATCCGACTATATCACTGGCCAGACGCTCAGCGTCAGCGGCGGCATGTCGATGGTGAACTGATCGTTCCGCAGATCGACCGCAAGGATGCTCGATCCGGGTTGAAGCCGGGCTCGAGCATCGCCGTGCCCCGGGATCAGGACGGGGTGAATGCAGGCAGCGCGTGAAGCGGTTGGTCTCATCAGATCGACCGCTTCATACCTTTGCCTGTTCCGATTTCTCGGCCGTCAGGCGCTACCCTCTGACTGGCCATTACTCTAGGCGCCCATTCACAAGGCTACTTCTCGGGAACGGCCAATGAAGCCCGATGCAAATCCATTTTGACCGGCCATCACATATATGTTACCGATTTAGAACATACGTCCTAATGGCGCACCAAAGCGGCGAGGAACGGATGGTGCAGGCGCGATAGCGAGGAGAGGAGTTGACATGGAACTCATGGCCGGAATCGAGCGCGATAGGGAAGAAGCGGCTTCTTCGGGTGACGGGCTTAATCAGCCGCAGGACAACATGCAGGAAAGCCCTGGCAGACCAGCCAAATGGGAAGCGCTGCCCCTCAATGTCGTGAAATCCACCGGGAGAACCATGCAGATCCTGGAGTATTTCGATCATCATCAAGGACCGGCCAATATCGCACAAGTGGCGCGCGCGCTGGACTATCCCCAGTCCAGCACCTCGGAGATAATGCGCAGTCTGAATGTCCTTGGATATCTTGCCTATAATAATGGCGATCGCACCTTCATGCCTACCAGCAGAGTGCGTCTGCTCGGGTCTTGGGCACTCGATCAATTGCATGGGGAAGACCGCCTTTCATCCTTGTTGCGCAAGGCGAACCAGATATCGGGCCAGACTGCCTATCTGGCCATACGCAACAAGCTGGCGTCACAATATATACAGGTTGCGCAATCCACGACGTCCTTACGCCTTCACCTGACGCCTGGACAGAAGCGGCCATTGCTCCGCTCGGCAAGCGGGCGAGCTCTTCTGAAAAACCTGTCGGATGCCGAGATCAGCAAGCTTGTCCGCCGCATCAACGCGGAAAGACTTCCGGAAGAGAGCATTATCTGCCTCGACGCACTGCTGGCGGACGTCAATTTCATTCGCGAAAACGGTTACCTGTATATCGAAAGAAGCGAGATCAGCCCTGGAGCCGCCGTAATCGCGATGAGTTTGCCCGAAAATGTATTCCCGGTCCCGACAGTGATAGGCATTGGGGGAGCCGCCGAAGTGATCGCTCCCCAGAAGGAACTGCTCGTGCAGCGCCTGCGCGAACTCGTCGAAACGCATCTTCTGTGTCGGGACAGTGGATCGCAGGCAGCCTGAAAGCCAGGCAGCGCGGCGCTTTGACACATATGTGGTAATCGGAAAGTCGTTCGGCTTGGGGGCTGTCTGCCGGCATCACACCCGCTAGTCTGGCCCACGCACCAGATGCAATGGGGGACGTTGCTATCCACCGGCCCCCTCCTGTCAGGGTCAGGCGCTGAATGAAATTTCTAGTGCTGATCGCCGGCGGTGTGGATTGCCGCGATCAGACAATAGATATGCCCAACGCTTTCAATCACGGAGCCAATAAATGATCAATCCCATGTCGCTGGAGAACAGGTCCGTGATCGTGACCGGCGCGGGCCAGGGAATAGGTCGCGCGATCGCGAATGGAATCCTGGCGCTCGGGGGCAGGGTGGTGGCGATGGATCGAAACGCCAACGCATTGCGGGAGTTTCAAAATGAGGTGGGTGGTGATCGGCTGATGATCGCCGACGGCGATGTCACCGACGGCGCCTTTGTGACGGCGACCGTGGAGGGGGCCGATAAATGGGCCGGGGGAATTGACGGGTTGGTGAACAATGCCGGAATCTCTCGTGCAGCCATGATCCACAGGATGGATATCGAAACCTGGGACGCGGTTATTGACGTCAACTTGACGGCGCCCTTCCGCCTGATGCAGGCGGTTGGCCGAAAGATGCTGGAGCGTGCGGCGGCCGATGAGAAGGCTCCAGGGGCGATCGTCAACATCTCATCCGACGCAGGCCGTCGCGGCACGGTCGGCCAGATCAACTATGGCGCGGCCAAAGCAGGAATCAATGGCCTTACCATGTCGGCGGCACGGGAATGGGCGGCCAGGGGCATCCGCGTCAATGCCGTCGCATTCGGGGTCGTGGAAACGCCGATGACGGAAACCGTACGTGGCGAAAAGTTTCGGGACACCTATCTGGCCCAGATACCCATGGGTCGCTGGGGTACTCCCGAGGAAGTCGCAACGCCCGTCTGCTTCCTGCTGTCGCAGGCAGCCTCCTACATCACGGGCCAGGTCATTTCGGTGAATGGCGGCTACCACATCAGTTCGTGAAGACAGGTGAATTCGTGCAGGTGACGACGATGCAGGCAACGCGGCCGGACAAGGAGTATCTCGAGTTTCTGGCCCAGGGCAGGTTCATGCTGCAACGCCGACGACCTGATGCGACGCCCTTTTTCTATCCGCGGGTGGCCGAACCGGGCACCGGCAGCACCGATCTGGAATGGATCGAGGCATCAGGATTTGGCACCGTCCATGCGACGACGGTCGTCCGGGTGCGGCCGCCGCAGGCAGACTATAATGTGGCGATCGTGGAACTCGACGAGGGCCCACGCATGATGAGCCGAATTGAAGGGGTGGCCGCCGCGGATGTCCGCATCGGTATGCGGGTACGCGCGCGCATCGTGCCGTTCGAAGACCACCACGCAGTCATATTCGTGCCTCTTGATGGCGAAACGCCTAAAGAGGAGTTGCGGCCATGATCGGGGATCGTCGCACGCCGACTGCGCTCATCGGTGCGGCTACATTCGGGATTGGCGAGGCGCCAGGGTTCACATCGATGGATCTGGCCAGTCGTGCCGCCCTTGCGGCGCTGGAAGAGTCCGGTCTCTCGCTCTCGCAGGTCGACGGCCTGTTCATCGCGCTTCCGAACGATTTTCTAAGCGGACTGTCTTTTGCCGAATATCTTGGCATTCAGCCAAAGCTCACCAACAACAATCGCACCGGCGGATCTGCGTTTCTCACCCAGATGAACGTGGCGGCCCATGCGCTGGCCGCCGGGGAAATCGATGTTGCGCTTGTGGCCTATGGCAGCAACCAGCGTACCGGCGTCGGTGGCCTGGTCAGTGCTGCGGGGCCAAATCTCTACGAAAAGCCATATAGTCCCCGGCTACCGGTCAGCGGCTATGCCTTGGCGGCGAGCCGTCACATGCATGAGTTCGGCACCACCCGCGATCATTTCTATGCGGTCGCGAGGACCGCGCGTGAATGGGCCATGCTCAATCCCGAAGCCTTTTTGCGAAAGCCTTTGAGCCGCGAGGAGTATGATAATGCGCGGATGGTTTCCGATCCGCTTTCGGTACTGGATTGTTGCCTGGTGACGGATGGTGCGGCGGCGGTGGTCATGGCGCGCAAGGATTGGGTGGGCGGACGCACGGCAGCCTATCTGCTTGGAGTGGGCGAGGCGACCGACCATTATCAGATTGCGCAGATGCCTGACCTCACCACTTCAGCGGCAAAGGCGAGCAGCGCGCGCGCCTATGCGCAGGCTCGCATTACGGTCTCTGACATCGATGTCGTGCAGTTATATGATGCCTTCACGATCAACACGATCTTGTTCCTCGAAGATCTCGGCTTCTGCAAGAAAGGGGAAGGCGGCGATTTCGTCGCTTCGGGCGCTATCGGACCGGGCGGCCAATTGCCGGTCAATACGAATGGTGGCGGCCTGGCCTGCGTTCACCCCGGCATGTACGGTCTCTTCACCATCGTCGAAGCCTATCGGCAGCTGACCGGCACTGCCGGAGACAGGCAGGTTGCCGCGGATTTGGCTGTTGCACATGCAAATGGAGGTTTTCTGTCCAGTCAAGTGACCGCCGTGCTCGGCAGCGCAGCCACGCTGTGATCGCGGGGGCATTAACGGATTTCCAGTAACTGGTTGCCGACATGCAATTGACGTTTCATGCGCCGCCCGCCGCTCCTAAACCAAGGAAATGGGGTTTCTTTCGCGAGGAAAGGGCCGGGGAGTTTTCCGATGTCTGTAATGTCCGGTGTCAAAGTTCTCGACATGACAAGGGTTGTTGCAGGACCAACAGCAACGCAGTGCCTGGGAGATTTTGGCGCCGACATCATCAAGGTCGAGCGGCCTGGTGAAGGCGACGATGTGCGTCATGTCGGTCCCCCATGGCTGATCGATACGGATGGAAATGAAACCAGGGAATCCACGTATTTTCAGGCCGCCAATCGCAACAAGCGCTCTATTTCGGTCAACTTCCAGAGTGATGAAGGCGCACAACTGCTCCGTACCCTGGCTTCCAGGGTTGATATTTTCATCGAGAACTTCAGGCCGAGGACGCTTGAGAAATATGGTCTCGACTATGAATCTCTCAGGCGACAAAATCCTGGCCTGATCTATTGCTCGGTCAGCGGTTTCGGACAGGCTGGACCATATGCGTATCGCAGCGGTTATGATTTCCTGATGCAGGCCATGTCCGGTTTGATGAGTGTAACCGGCGATCCTGACGGTCCTCCAATGCGGGTGGGAGTGCCGATTGCAGATATCCTTGCCGGGAAGGACGCCGTCATTGGCATATTGTTGGCGCTGCGGGAACGCGACAAGACAGGGCAGGGGCAGTCGATCGACATTTCACTGTTCGATTCTCAGGTGTCCGCTATGGCGAATACCTTCACAGCGTGGTTCAATGGTGGATTTGAGATGCCACGCACGGGCAATGATCATCCGAGCGCGTCCCCCTATGGCGTCTATCGAACCTCCGACGGCTATCTGCTCGTTGCGACATTCAATAATCGGGAGTTCGCCAGGTTGGCGGTGGCGGTCGGCTGTCCGGAATGGCTCGATGACCCTGCGTTCAATTCGATGGGTGCGCGGGTCGCGAACCGTCACGATGTCGCCGCCGCCCTGACCAAGATCCTTGTTCAGCATCCTCGCGAACATTGGATCAAGCTTCTCAATGCCGCGGGCGTGTCATGCGGTCCGATCAACCGCATGTCCGACCTTGAATCCGATCCTCATTTTTGTGCGCGCGACATGAAAGTCAAACTTCCTCACGCTCTGTCAGGTGAAATCACGGTCGCCGCGAGCCCGATCCGATGTTCGGTATCGGCACCCGAATACCGCCTGGGGCCGCCCGTCATCGGCGAACACACTGCAGAGGTTCTGCGGGAAATGCTGGGCCTCGACGAACGGGCGATGGCCGAGTTGTCGGCCAAGGGTGTGATATGAGCGCGACGACAAGCCCCTCGCGCCGGCGGCCATGTTCCAAAAAGCGCGCGCCTTCCTTGGGGAGCCGGTAGAAGCATGATCCAGGATTATGACGCTTTGATGGATATGACGCCCGTGGTCATGGAGCAAAGCTATTCCGGCAAGGATAGCTGTATTTACGCGCTGAGCGTCGGTTGCGGAGTCGATCCCGGCGACGATTGGGCGCGTCAACATCTGGGCCCGGTGCCTCCGTCTCGCGCATTGCCGGCAATGGCTACCGTACTTGCTGCACCACGCCTTCATGCGATGGGGCTGGGGCTCACAATGCCGGCAGTCCTGCATGGTAGCCAGGCTATGATTTCACACGCGGAATTGCCCGTTGAAGGACAGGTGACCAGCGAAACCCGCATGGATGGAGTCTTCGATCGCGGTGAGGGGCGCGGCTGCGTGATCAATATGGTGCGAGATCTTCGGGATAGCCAGTCCGGTATACATTATACCTCTTTGTTCATGTCTTTCCTGTGTCGCTCCGATCAGGTAGCCGGAGCGCCTCCCTTCGAAGTCGCCCCTTCGGATGTGATGAACGACCGCGCCCCGGACCGGGTCTGGGAAGTGCCCACATCCACGCAGGCGGCGCAGCTCTTCGCGCTCACCGGAGACCAGAATCCGCTTCACCTGATCCCCGAGGTGGCCGCCAAGGCCGGCTTCCCGCGTCCCATTCTGCAGGGCGTGGCGACTTATGGACTGTGCGCAGCTTTTGTCGAGAAGGCGCTGTGCAATGAAGATGGCGCCGTGGCCAGCGGACGCCTCGGCTCGTTCTCGGGCAGGTTCAGCGCGCCAGTCTTTCCTGGCGAGACGCTGGAGCTCGCGCTTTGGCGGGATGAAGCCGGCGCGCGGCTGGAGGCACGGGTGCCCGCCCGCGACAAGGTCGTCTTCACCCAAGGCCGTATTGCGATCGACAGGAGCCGTTGACAATGGATCTGACATTCGACGCCGCCGACCGCGACTTTCGCGACATGATGCGCGACGAGATCGCCGCCATGGTGCCCGAAGATATCAGGACGCGCGTCAACAATCTTCAGCATCTCACGAAGGACGACTATCTGCGCTGGCAGGCAATTCTCGATCAACGTGGATGGGCAACGCCTGCATGGCCCGCCGAATATGGTGGCCCCGGCTGGTCGCCAATGCAGCGCGTTCATTTCGAGGAAGCATGTTTTCTGGCCGGCGCCCCCCGACAAATTCCCCACATCAACATGATCGGCCCAGTCCTCCAGCATTTTGGCACGGCCGAGCAGAAGCAGCGCTATCTTCCCGGCATCCCGACGCTGCGTGACTGGTGGTGTCAGGGATATTCCGAACCTTCTTCAGGTTCGGACCTGGCCTCACTCCGGACCAAGGCCGTGCGCAAGGGCGATCGCTATATCGTAAACGGGCAAAAAATCTGGACGACATGGGCGCATTGGGCGAATTACATGTTCTGTCTCGTGCGAACGTCGGATCACGGCCGGCCACAGGAAGGGATCACTTTCCTTCTCATGGAAATGGACTTGCCCGGGATCACCGTCAGACCCATAAGGTCGCTGGACGGAGCGCATGACGTGAACGAGGTCTTCCTTGAGGATGTAGAAGTACCCTGCGAAAATATCGTGTTAGGGGAAAATCAGGGCTGGACGGTCGCCAAGTTTCTGCTGAACGCGGAACGGACGGAAATCGCTGGATTGGGCCAGTCAAAACGGTTGTTGCAATTTGCCGTCCGAATGCTCGACCGCATGACTGAACAAGGTGTTTCGCCTGACCGTCTTCGCGCTTTGCGCGTGCGGCTGGACCGCATCCGTATCGATCTCAAGGCGCATGAATGGACGTTGATGCGCGTGATCGCGGCCCAGCCTGGCGATCCGCGCGCGCCGTCCGCCTCCATTCTCAAACTGTGCGGCACCGATCTTCTGGAACGGCTTTCGGCGCTGCTGATGGACATGGGCGGGCCAGCGGGTCTTGCCTACGATCCGCTGGCCAGGGGAGGGGAGTCCGATGCGGCTCCGCCCTATGGCCATGTCCTGAACGGCACGGCGGCGACATATCTGGAGTTCCGCAAATCCGGCCTGGTCGGCGGGACCACCGAAATTCAGAAAAATCTGATCTATCGGGAAACCGTGCACCTGTGGGGGGCGGGATGAACTTCGACCTTACCGAAGATCAGCGCGCGCTGGTCGATACTGTCGAGAAATTTGCCGCCAGCGTCATCGCCAGGCGAACCGACCCCAGCTCCACTGAAGCAATGGTCACAGGCACGATCGATCGATGGCAGGAAATGGCGGAACTGGGTCTTGCGGGTCTCATGATCGCAGAGGACGACAGCGGCCTCGCCATGACGATGGCCGAAACGCTCCTGATCTGTGAGGCATTGGGACAGTCGCTCGTGCAGCCGCCTTTCATATCCTATGCGGTGATCGCGCCCAAGCTGATCGAAACGTCCAGCGCAACCGATGTTCGCACCGCCTGTTTGCAAGGGATTGCGGGGGGCAGCATTCGCATCGCAATGGCAAGGGATGAGTCCATCCTGGATTTCGACCAGTCGCAGTTGAATTCGCGGGTTGAAGACGATGGCGGAACCTTGCGGCTTTCGGGCACCAAGGAACTTGTGATCGATGGCGTCACCGCGACGCATTTCATCGTGACGGCGCAATTGGCCGAGACGGGGCCAAATGCGTTTCTCGTCGCTGCAGGTCAGCCTGGCATTTCCATCACGCCGCTGCGCGGATTGGATGGAGGCTTGATTGCGCGCCTGTCGTTCGATGCCGTTGAAGCAGTGGCCCTGTTCGAGGGCAACGATGCTCCGGTCAAGGTCGGCCGGGCGATCGATCATGGCATAGTCGCGTTCTGCGGCGAAGCGCTGGGCCTCATGAACCGCATGCTGGCGCTTACAGCCGGCTACCTCAAGACCCGCCACCAATTTGGCAAGGCCATAGGCAGCTTCCAGGCCCTTCAGCATCGTTTTGCCGACATGGTCGTGGCGGCCGAACAGTCACGCTCGGCAACGTACATGGCAGCGGCGGCACTGACGGAAGAGGATGCGCCGACGCGCAGGCAGGATGTCTCGGCGGCGAAATCGCTCGTGTGCCGCCATGGCCGCGCGGTGCTGGAGGCCGCGATCCAACTGCATGGCGCCATCGGTATCACCGACGAATATGAGCTCAGCCGTTACCTGCGCCGGATGCTGGAAATCGAAAAGACATGGGGCGACGCGATCTACCACGAGGATCGTTTCAGCGCGGAACTGATGTCACGGACGTGAAAGCAAGCCACAAAGGATGAAGGTGCCCGACGGCGGCGGCGAAATTCCACCGCATTTCCGCGTCATTCTTCCCTGACCATATGTCGGCAGGGGGGGTGCCTTTCATCATCAACGCGTTCTGAAACAATCACATGACGGCCCGGGCAGAAGAGACGTCGATGGCACTGGAGGCAAAGGATAACGGCCATTAACGAGCATATGTTAATATATCCGTTCGGGCGGTGCCTGGGTTAGAACACTTGCTCAAATCCGCCATTTGCATGACAAAGAAGAGGCAGATGTTCAACGGTCTGTCCGACGCATTTCAAATCGCACCAAGCCGAAAGACGTGCGGATGAAATGCGGCTGTGCCCCGTTCGGGTTATAAAACATGGGAGGGAGCATCATGAAAAGCAGTTATCGCATGGCGAGCCTTGCCGTGCTGGCGGTGGCCAGCATGGCGGTTCCCGTCGTGTCCGCGCAGGAGGTGCCAGCGCAGAATGACGCGGCCGTCTCCGCAGAGGCACGTCAAAATATGGATATCATCGTTACCGCCCGTCGGCGTAACGAGACGACGCTGCAGACGCCGGTCGTGCTCACGGCATTTTCCGCGGAAAAGCTGGCGGACCTCAACGTTACGAACATCACCGACGTCGCCAAGCTGACGCCGATGCTCATCATTTCGCCAGCAACGGGCCCCTATGGCGGCAACCTGACGCTGCGCGGCGTCGCCAGCCCGACCTCCAATGCATCGTCCGAGCCCGCGGTGACCATCAATATCGATGGTGTTCCCCTCAGCTATGGCGGCGTCGTGCGCATGGGGAACATCGACATCGGTCAGGTCGAAGTGCTGAAAGGGCCGCAGGCGCTCTTCTTCGGCAAGAATTCGACCGGCGGCATCGTCTCCATGAGATCGGCGGAACCGACGAGCACTTTCCAATCGCAGCTCAGCGCCGGTTATGAATTCAATGCTCACCAAGTCGATCTGGACGGCTATGTGTCGGGTCCGGTGACCGACACGTTGGACATGCGTCTGGCTGGGCGCTTCTCCCGCCAACGCGGCTTCTTCCGCAACGTCGCCCCCGCACGGTCGATCGATTATGCGCCTGGCACGGACGAGGAGGGCGTTCGCCTCAGTGCCAACTGGATGCCGACAGATCGGCTCACCGTAAAGCTGCGCGCAACCTATGATCACGTTCGCGAAAATGGCAGTTACACGACCAGTCAGAAGATCGCATGCCCGCTAGGGGCAGCGCAGGGGCCCGGCGCCATTGCTGGCACGGATGATTGCAAACCCAACGACACGGTCGTCTTCGCCGCCATTCCATCCGCCGCCATCCAAGCGGTCACGGGCAATCCGGCGTGGAATTCCGACAGTAATTTTCTGAAGGTCCGGCAGTATTTGATAAGTTCCGATATCTCCTACAAATTGACGGATGATATCACGCTGAACTCGGTTACGGGGTGGTATGGCATCCGCCAGAGGGTCATCGACGCCCAGACATCGGGCGCCCGCTTCTTTATCGGGGGGCTGTCATCGGTCAGGAAGAATGCCTTCAGCCAGGAGGTCAGGCTCTCATACGCGAGCCCGGATTCGCCGATCGACCTGATGATGGGCGCTTTCTATCAGAAGGACAATTTGCGCGTTCTGGAGCAGGGGGTGATCAACACGACCGCCATAGCGCCGCTTTCTCCTTACTGGAATTTTCCTCTCCGCTCGCAGTCCATCTCCGCTTTTGGTCAGATGGACTGGAACATGACCGATAAATGGAGCCTTTCCGCGGGCGTTCGCTATTCCCGCGATCGCAAATATCAGGACATCGTTCCGCCGGCTGGACTGCCCAACAAGTTCACCACGCCCGAGGTCCAATTTTCAAACTGGTCACCTGAAACGACCCTGTCCTATAAGCCGTCGGAAAATACCAACCTGTTCGTTTCCTACAAGCAGGGATACAAGTCCGGCGCCTATCAGATCGGCTTCAATACCTACAGCGCCGCCCTGGCGAACCCGGCGATTACCGACATCCCGGCCTTCTATCGTCCTGAAACAGTGAAAGGTTTCGAGGCAGGCTTCAAGGCGTTGATGTTCGACCGCCAGCTACGCCTCAACCTTGCCGCCTACACCTATCGTTACAAGGATCTGCAACTCAGCCGCCTTGACCCCGCCACCATCGTGCTGTTGATCCTCAACGCCTCTTCGGCGCGCGTCAAAGGTCTGGAAGGGGATCTTACATTTTCGCCCCACGCCATACCGGGTCTGACGCTTACGACTTCGGCAGCCTTGAACTCGGCGAAATATGATTCACCCTTCCTGTCGGCTTGCTATGTCGGGCAGACGATCGCGGGCGGTTGCACCACGGACGGTCCGGACGCGGGCACTGTGCCGGATCAACAGCAGATGCTGGGACGTCCGCTGCCCCGTGCACCCAAGTTCAGTGGGAGCGTCGGCGCCTCTTATGAAACCGCGGTCGGCGACAATCTGAAGGCCAAGTTCAACCTGAACGGCGTCTACACGTCGCGATATTTCCTGTCTCAGGAACTCAACCCGATCGGCTTCAATCCGCAGCGCTTTCTGCTCGACGGGTCGATATCGGTCGGCTCGCAGTCCGGCGGCGTCGAAGTCGCGCTCATCGGCCGCAACCTGACCAATCGTTATTACGCCTATTCCGGCTTTCAGTCGCCGGGCACCGGGAGAGGTACGGGCACCACGGTCGGAGTGTTGCCGGACTTTGAAGGCCCGATCTCGCGCGGTCGTGAAATCTGGCTGAAGATAACGCTGCGACCAGGCGAACTCTGAAACATCATAGGCTGTTAAATGGGGGAGGCGGCTCCTGCATCCTGGAAGATGCGGGGGCCGTTGCCCTTCAAAGCGGCGCAGACAAGACACGACAATGCATTGGGGAGGCGATTGCCAGTCGCCCGCTCAGCCCATGGCCGCTCCTGATGCATGTAGATAAGTTAGATCATCTGTTCTAGCATCTGTATGGCAATCGGCTTTGATCCCTTTGGCGGCCGTGAAACAAGGACTTGATAATGAGGGAAGCCTATATCGTATCAGCCGTCCGGACCGCCATTGGGGATTTTGGCGGCAGCCTCAAGGATTTCGAACCTGCGCAACTGGGCGCGCTGACGATCGCCGAAGCTGTGCGACGAGCGGCTATCCAGCCGGATGACGTAGAACATGTCATCATGGGGCAGGTTATCCAGTCCCAGCCGCAAGACGCTTATCTCGCGCGTGTTGCTGCATTGCGTGCCGGCATTCCGGAACGAACGCCAGCGCTGACATTGAACCGCTTGTGCGGTTCGGGCGTGGAAGCGATCATCGCCGCGGCGCGGGCAATCGCCCAGGGGGAGATCAATATAGCAGCCGCCGGAGGCGCTGAGGTGATGAGCCGCGCTCCGCATCATGTGACCGATGTGCGTTTCGGTCGAAAGATGGGCGATGTCGCGATGATTGATGCGCTGGTCGCCGTGCTAAGCGATCCCATAGACGGCTATCATATGGGCGTGACGGCGGAGAATGTTGCGCGTGATCATCACATCACACGTGAACAGCAGGATGTGCTGGCGGCGGAGAGTCATCGCCGCGCTGCGCTCGCTCAAGCCGAAGGACGTTTCAACGATCAGATCCTGCCGGTGATGGTCAAGGTCGGGCGCGCAACTCGTGAATTTGCGGTCGACGAGCATGTGCGGGCCGAAAACGACCTCGCTGCATTGGCGGCATTGAAGCCGGTATTTCAAAAGGATGGCACGGTCACCGCAGGAAACGCCTCAGGCATCAATGATGGCGCAGCAGCCGTCATCCTGGCTTCGGCCGATGCGGTCGCGCAGCACGACCTACGGCCGATGGCACGAATTCTCGGTTGGGGGCATGCCGGGGTTGCCCCTTCCCACATGGGACTAGGTCCGGCGGAGGCGGTACCCATCGCGCTGGCGCGCGCGGGATTGACGCTTGACGAGATCGACGTCATCGAATCCAACGAAGCATTTGCGGCTCAGGCTTGCGCTGTTTCGACGATGCTTGGTTTCGATCCGGTGAAGGTGAACCCCAATGGGTCGGGAATTTCGCTGGGTCATCCGGTCGGCGCGACAGGGACTATCTTGACAGTGAAGGCCATCTACGAACTTGGCCGCACGAAGAAGCGCTACGCCTTGATCACGATGTGCATCGGTGGCGGTCAGGGGATAGCGATGGTTGTCGAGGGGATGTGAAGGCCCATCCCTCAGATGTCGCCTGTTGATAGTGATAGCTGGAAATGTGGCGGTTACCGTCAGGAACGCGACCTGACATTCCTTATGCGTCCTAGTCGCAATATTCCCAACGCCCGGCATTGCAAGCGGCAACGGCGCGCCGCCACTCCGTCATCTTGCGCGCATATTCGCCTCGCGCATCCGCATAGCCATCACCCTGCCCTTGGGCTCGGCGATAATTCTGCATGATCTTCGCGTCGCGCTCCCGGACATAGGCCAACTGCTGCTGGTTCATCCGTTTGATCATTGCCCGATCGCGCGCGCGGGCCGCAGTGCTGCGCATGGTCGGATCATTGGGATCATCCGCATGCGCTGTCATCGGCAGTAGAACTGCTCCAATCGCAAGCACCAATGCACAGGATCCGATCTTCATGAATGCGCCCCCATATTTTTTTCGACGGCTTTCTATGCCCGGCGCAAAGCGGAAGGCAATCGATTTGCGATAGATGGAGGGGCTCCAAATCGCTGAAGGGGGCGGGGGAGCCGATCGTCACAATCGAGTGGCGGGGCATCAATCCCGGTCAGGCCTGGCGCTCCACTATGGCTGCTTCGCGGAAGTCCGCCTTCGACGATGCGTTCAGCAGAGTGGAACAAGAGTTAACAGCTGATTGTTTCTCCATTCTCATAGGAGGAGGATGGCGATGGTTGATGTTCATACAGATCGTTACACTGACGAGCGGGTTGTCGTTCATAAACATCGGGGCGGACGAACCGTCGCAATCGCCTTGATCCTGGTTCTGGCGGTCGTGGGGATATTGTTCGCAACCGGCTTCTGGAAGGCAGATGTGTCGGGCGGCGATGTGCCCGAGGTCAGCGTAAAGGGCGGGGAACTTCCGAAGGTCGACGTAGATTCCAAGGCGGTGGTCGTAGGTACCAAGAAGGAAACCATCGACGTTCCGACAGTGGGTGTGAAGGACAATGGCGAGAAATAAGGACCGTTTGGAATTGCACAAAACGGCCAAGCAACTTCGCGGCTTGAAAACGGATCGGGTATCCGGGCAGGACGGCAGCCCTGTTCCTTTTGGAACAGGGCCTTCCGGCAAGGCCGTCAGGACAACCCCAGTTAGGCAGCCCGCAACGGCAACTGAAAGCAGGCCCCCAAGGCCCTGATATTCAGGCTTCATAGCTTGAACGCCCGCTATGTTCCTGCGGGTTGGAGAAGACACTTTCCGTCCCCGATAGAAATGACACCGTAAATGACAGCAGAGCCTGCGTAGAACCCTCGGGATAGCGCCGCGCAGACCCTGCTGATGACGTGACAGTGGTGGAGAAGGGCACGGACCCGCTGCGAAGGCAGCGGGCTCGGTCAGAACCGCTTTAGCGCGCCTTCACGAACTCGAGCGTGCCGCGCGCCCGGAATTCCGCCGGGCTGAGCAGGGCGACGTTTGAGCTTTGCCCCACCAACCGACACCCATCGATCTTCACCGGCATTCCTAGAAAAGCTCGATAATATATCTTATGTTAAATTACAATATGTAGAAGCGGCCTAGATTGCTTGCTTAGGGCCATGCCAGCGCCGGGTCGCCCGATCATTCCGAAAGAGCCGCCGAGGCCGGCCGCTGCTCTGGTCTACGTACACGCTCCAAAAATCTGTGGACTCATAATATAGGCGAACTTAGAACATATGAACTAGATAATAGGATTGAGAGGATGAGTGACCTATGACCGGCGCCCACTTTACGATATGTAGCTTCTTGTCGTCGATCTGTGCGAAAGCTTCGCTCGCATGACCGCGGGCTTCGATCTTGGGCTTGCTGGGGTTCCCGCGCTGGTGACTGGCGCGGCATCCGGAATCGGCCGCGCCACCGCGCTGCTGCTCGCCGAGAACGGCGCCTTTGTGGCCATCATCGACAAGAATGCCGACGCCGCCAGGGCCGTTGCCGATCAGATCAATGCAGCGGGAGGACGCGCAATCGCGATCATCGCCGACGCCAGCCAGGAGACCGACGTAAGCCGCGCGATGGCAGAAGCGGAAGCTGCTTTCGGCGTGATCCGTGTGCTCGTGAACAATGTAGGCATCGGCGAGCGGCGCGCGCTTGTCGATATCCCGGTCGATGATTGGCGGAACGTCATCGACGTGAATCTGACGTCAGTGTTCCTCTTCAGCCAGATAGCCGCGCGTCGGATGATCGATCAAGGGGTCAGTGGCTCGATCGTCAGCATCGCATCGGTTGCGGGGGAAACAGGGGTCGTCAACCGCAGTTCATATGTCGCCTCAAAGCATGGTGTCGTCGGGCTGACCAAGACGCTCGCGCTGGAACTCGCGCCGCATAATATCCGGGTGAACGCCGTCGCCCCCGGCACGGTGGCGACCAACCTGACCGCCCATCTGCTGAGCGTTCCGGAGCTTGTCGCACGCACCAACGCGGCGCATCCGCTGAATCGCGTGGCCGAACCACATGAAATTGCCAATGCGGTCGTCTTCCTGGCATCTCCTCGATCAAGCTTTACCACCGGATCGATCGTTGCCGTCGACGGCGGCTTCCTCGCCGGAAAGGCCGCTTGATCCACAACCGTTTGAACGATCCGGACAGCGTAAGCCAGTGGTCGGGCAGAGCCCGCCGAGTTTGCCGCCATGATCCGTCGCCTGGAGCCGCCCGGGACAGCCATGAACGCGTCGAACAGGCCCTATACCGCCCCTCCCCTGCGACGACGGTGCGGCGAACCTCTGCCGGTCAGGATTGCTGTCAAGGAAGCAAGGTGAAGGAAAACAACATGATGGACAGTCCCGTGCTGACCCTCCATTCGCCACATGATTACGCCGATCTGGTCGGAACCGGGTTCGGACCCGGCCGATGGATGCTTATCGACCAGCCGCTGATCGATCGTTTCGCGGAGACGACCGGCGACGACGCCTGGTTCCATCTGGATGTCGAACGCGCTCAGCGTGAATTGCCGGGCGGACGCACCATCGCGCACGGTCTTCTGACCCTATCACTCATTCCCGGCCTGCTCTATGAACTCATCAAGTTCGAGCATGTGGGCCGGGCATTGTCCTATGGCTATGACCGGCTTCGGTTTCCCGTTCCCGTGCCGGAAGGTGGCAGGATCCGGCTACGCGGCCGTATAAGCGGGGCGGAACGGCGGGAAGCCGGCCTGTTCGTCACGCTGGAATGCGTGGTGGAACTGGAGGGGACAGAAAAACCCGCGCTCGTCACCAACATGCTTGAGCTAATCTTTGATGAATAGGGCGGTGATGCGATCTCGCATTGCCTCCTGCGGTAGGTCCAACCACTTCAATACGCACGAAGCACCGGGTTGACCGACAAAACCCTACACGACCATGTAGCCACCATCGACCGGAATAGTGACGCCATTGACGAAGCTTGCATCGCTCGAGCAGAGAAACGCAATAACCTTTGCGACTTCCTCCGGTCGCCCTAGCCGCTTCATGGGGCAATGAGTATCCAGCCAGGATTGAAGTGTCTCAGACGCGGATCTGACCAGAGGCGTCTCGGTGTAACCAGGCGCGACGGCATTTGTGCGTATCCCAAAGGACGACAGCTCACGGCACAAGGCCTGGGTGAAGGCTTTCACGCCCCCTTTTGAACTGCCGTAGCCGGCATTGCTGAAACCGCTGCCGAGGCCAGCGATCGAAGATATGTTGACGATCGCCCCCTTCGTATTTTTCAGGGCTTCCAGAAATGCAACGGTCATGTTGTAAGATCCCGTCAAGTTGACCGAAATTGATCGGTCCCATTCGATCGCTGACTCTGGACTGCCAAAACTCGCGAGACCAGCCACACCAGCGTTGTTTACAAGCGCCGACGCGTCACCCATTTCCCGGCGGACGGCTGCGGCGACATCACGCGATGCGTCGCGATCGGCCACGTCCAGAATATAAGCCTTGGCACATCCGCCCTGCGCTGAGATTCGTCCGGCTGCTTCTCTTGCGGCCTCTCCGTTCCGATCGATCAGCGCGCATCTTGCACCGCGCGATGAAAACTCCTGAACTGTCGCAAATCCGATACCAGAAGCGCCTCCCGTGACGACGACAAGCTGATCCTGATAGTCCATTTTCATGAAATCCTCCCTCGGACCTGCCTCGCCAGCGACACGACATCGAGCAGCGACCTCAGCATGTCATTGAGATGTGTGCAGCCCGATGGGCCACGCAGCTGCGCCGGCACCTGTTTGCGCAATTCCGCAACATGGTGGCCGAGCAGCATTGCAGCCGTGGCAGGAGCCGCCTCACATGTCAGATAGGGCAAGACGTGCGGCGTGACATCAACCGACTCCAGTGTGAGCGCTTCGGCATCAACCTTGGCCAATAAACCATATTCATGGAATATTCGCCGCTTGTCTGGATTGCCGAAGATGGCGCAGCTGTCCTGGAACCAGGCATCGACGAAGAGCGCATTGCCGTCCCGCCAGACATCGGTGCGCCGGAGCCTCCATTCGTCCGGACCATCGTGCTTCGTCAGCGCGTGAAACGCCTGTGTATCTGTGAACGCAGCCGCCGGCGGTCCTTCCGGCTGCCTGGCGATGTCCTCTCTGCCGCGGCCGTCGGCCCTGATCGAAGGTGAACCAGGAGCGTAGCTGATGCAGACATCCGTCACATCGCGGTCCGCCGGAGAGGGCATGCCGGTTCGTTCGACATGGGAATTCAGGCCGCCCTCCCACCCGTGCCAGGCGGCGAAAGCCATGAACGCGGCCCCGGCAAGATCGTCAAGGAGCCGATGGAGGCAGGTCGCATTCATTGCCTCGTCAGACAAGACGCTGGACATCGCCTTTCGCATCTCTCCGCCGGGCTTCAGGCCAGCGAAGCCACCCAGTTGAAGCTGGCAGCGACTGCCACCAAGCGAAACCAGTCGGCCATCAAGGCCGAGCCTTGCCTCAAGATGATCTTCGGCAACATTGGCAGCTTGCTGGTCCGGCGGCTGTTTGACATCACGCGCACGGCCGACAATTGTCACGATCTGCTCGTTACCCAGACTCCACAGACTTTGCAGTGAGCTGGTGCGGCGCACCGAGCCAGGCCGTAGTCCGCTCTCAGGATCGGCGGCCTTTGCAACTGCCTCGTTGTCCGAACTATTCCCATTCACCTTGATGATCTTTCCTTCGGTCGGTGGCGGCGGTGAATCGCTGCTCCTGCGCTGCCCGGCATTCACAGATGAAGAACGCGAATCCGAGCGGCGCAGCATGGTGCTTGCGCTTATCCATTCGGCCATTCATCCGGGCCTTGCACGGTGACGACCACCTTGCCGACATGCGCATCCCTTTCCACTGCGCGGTGCGCGTCAGCAATATTCTCCAGTGGGAAGCGATAAGCGACCGGCATGCGATAGGCGCCGCTGGCGATCCCGCCCCGCAAGGCTTCGATCGCCGCAGGCCCGCGATCCTGATCGCTCAGCAATGAATACATGTTGAAGCCGCGCATCGTCAGGCAGCGACGCATTGCGAGGGGCCGGGGAAAGGTGGTGGGCTCCCGCGACAAACCGCCGTACAATATCAGCGTCCCCTCCTCCGCCAGGCTGTCCATCAACAGTTCTGCGAAGGCGCCTGCGATCGGATCGAAGATCAGGTCGGCGCCGCGACCACCCGTGATCCGCCGGATCTCACCGACGACGTCGTTGCCCTCGGTGGCCAATATATGGTGCGGTCCAAAATTGGCTAGCTGGTCGATCTTCGCCGCCGTACGCGTCGTTGCGATCACATTGGCGCCCAGGTTGCGCGCGATCTGCATGGCCGCAACTCCGATTGCCGACGATGCCGCAGTGATTATGACGGTCTGCCCCGCCTTAAGCCCGCCGCTGTCCCGAAGGCCGCCCCACGCAGTGAGGAAGGCAACCCAGCTCGCCGCCCAGTCAACGGAATCCAGCACATCGGGCAACCTGACCAGACCGGTCACCGGGTAGAGAATTTCACTCGCATAGGTCCCATAGGTCCCTGAAGCGGCCGAAAGCGTCGCTACTCGCGTTCCCACTGGCCAGCCCGTCACACCCTTGCCGACGGCGGCGATGCGGCCGACGGCTTCGGTGCCGAGGATCGCGGGAAGCGGCGGCTTCATTGGTGATTGCCCGCTCCTGATCGTCGCTTCCAGGCGATTGATGCCAATCGCCTCCACCGCGATTCGCACCTCGCCCTCTCCCGGCGCCGCGACCTCCATGTCTTCGATATGCAGTACGGCGGGACCGCCGAACTCATGGATACGAACGACCTTGGCCATGCCTGTCTCCCTTGAACTAGCCATATTGAACCCGATCGAGCGTAGGTGCGGCGCAACGGCTGGCGCCGCGGATCATTGGATCTGGACGAGGTGGGTCTTGCCGGCGACTCGGAAGGACATCCAGATCAGGACTGGCCAGACCAGGAGCGACAGGATCACCAATCCCTCCCGCAACCCATGCCCCTCCCCGGCCACGGCCGCGCCGAGTTCCACCGCAGCGAGCGGCGCCAGCCCATAGCCGAGCACAGCCACGATCAGAAGGTATATGCTGCTCACACGGCCACGCATCTGCGGGGGACCGAAAAGCTGGATGCTCAGCGGCGAAACCACCGAGAAGGCGGTACTGAAGAACATCCCGACCCCGAAGCCACAAAGCAGCGGTACAAGCGAATCCATCATCAGCCCCGCGGCAAAGGCGGGCGCCGCGACCAAGGCAGGAAGCCTGAAGGTACGTACGATGCCGCCCGTCGGGTCCGCCAACTGCTTTCGGGTGGCAATCCATTGCCAGAAGAAATTGCCGACGAGGCCGGCTGGCACGCCGACGAGGCCGATCAGATAGCCGGCGCTGGATGGGCTCAGCCCCTGCTCACGCGCCAGCAGTGCGGGAAGCCAGGCGATGATCGCGAGACTGTACAGGCTGTTCAGGCCGGTGAGCGACAGCAGCGGTCCGAAGAAGCCGAAACGCGCGCGCAGATAGGTGAACACAACGCGTATGTCGGCATCGGCGACCGGCACGTTCCGATCCTCGCGCCGCGTCGGCACTGTGGCGATCAGTACGAATATCGCCGCAAGCAGCAGCCCAGGCAGGCCCACGAAGATGAATGTCATCCGCCAGGCATCAAGGCCCGTATAGCCGCTCATCCGGGCCGCCAGATCCATCGCCGCCGCGCCCACGGCATATGAACCGATCGCCATGACGCCGGCGACGGAGGAAAAGATCGCCACGGGCATGCCCCTTCTGTGCCGGGGATAGAGATCTGCGATGAGCGAGA
This sequence comes from Sphingobium sp. LMC3-1-1.1, assembly GCF_040676285.1. Taxonomy (NCBI): domain Bacteria; kingdom Pseudomonadati; phylum Pseudomonadota; class Alphaproteobacteria; order Sphingomonadales; family Sphingobiaceae; genus Sphingobium; species Sphingobium sp. LMC3-1-1.1. The sequence continues at coordinate 168,924 of NZ_JBEGHQ010000012.1, forward strand.
TCGCCGCGGGCGTCAGCACCGCTTCGCCAAGGGCAACGCCGCTGCGCAGGATCAACATCATCCAAAAGCCGTTCGCAAAGCCGGACAGGATCGTCGAGAGGCTCCAGACGACCACTCCGGCAGTCACCACGATGCGTCGGTTGCGCGTATCAACGAAATGCGCGAGAACAAGGCCACCCACGGCGTAGAACAATGCAAAGCCAACGCCCAGCAGGAGGGCCAACTGCCGATCATCCAGGGCTAGCGACTGGGATACAGGCAAGGCCAAAAGCGCCAGGATGCTGCGATCGACGTAAGAAACCGCATAAAGCAGCGTCAGCAGGGCGACAGTGATCCCTGCTCCTTTCATGGGGGATTCCTCACTGCCCGCGGCCGGCATATCGCTCTCCAGCTTCAGGCTGGCTTCAGTCAATGACACGAAGCTATTCTCCTAGAACGATCGATCTAATCTGAGATGTCATGATCTCGCGCCGACCTCATATATTGCATATAAGACGATGTTCCATCATCGGTCACGGGAAAACTCATATTCAATTTTCTTGATGATCGATTGTTTTATCTGATCGCCATGGCGCCGCCGCAGCCTACTTCTCGCGACAACGCGCACTGATGTGCATTTATCGAATATTTCTAATAATCAAACCGTACTTCGCAGTTTCGTAGCCATGCCTTTCGGCAGAAAGTCAGATGGCCGCCGTCAGACGGCGATCGATTTCAGAAGCGTCGTGGCGCCCTCGGTTCAGAGACAAGCGGTGCACAGCAATGAGCATGGGCCAAGGCGGAGGCCATGGAGCATGCGGCAGATTTTCAAGGGAAAGAGGTGTTCATGGCCCAAGATCGTCAGATGGCGCTTGTCGCATTCCTTCAAGCGCAAAACTGCTCGAATCTTCCCGCGTCGTGGAGGCATCCGGCGGCGGCGGCCGACTTCCTGCAGCCAGAATATTATCAGCGCATCGGCCGCACCCTGGAGGAAGGGAAATTCCACCTCGCCTTCTTTGATGACCGGCTCGCGATCCCGGACGTCTTCGGCGACGACTATCGCATGACCGTGGAGCAGGGTATCCGTGCGGTGAAGCTCGATCCGATGCTGTGCGCCAGCGCGCTGGGTCATGTAACGCGCCATCTTGGGATCGGCGTTACCTATTCCACGACATATTACGAGCCCATCCATGTGGCGCGGACCTTTGCCACGCTCGATCAACTGACGGGCGGAAGGGCGGCCTGGAACGTCGTTACGTCCCTCAACGATTCAGAAGCAGCCAATTTCGGCCGTGATGCAGCTCTCTCTCACGATCTGCGCTACGATCGCGCCGAGGAATTTCTGGAAGTGGTGCAGGGACACTGGCGCAGTTGGGATGACGATGCGTTGGTGATCGACAAGGAGCGCGGCCTGTTCGCTGATCCGGGCAAGGTCCGCCGCCTGGAACATGCCGGGGAATGGTTCAAGTCTCGAGGACCCTTCACGGTCCCCCGTTCGCCGCAGGGCGAGCCGGTCCTGATCCAGGCAGGGCAGAGTGGGCGTGGCCGGGCCTTCGCGGCGAAGTGGGGCGAGCTCGTTTTCGTCATCTATCCGAACCTGGAGGTGGGACGCCGGTCCTATGGCGAATTCAAGGATCTGCTGGACCAGATCGGGCGCGGCAGGGATTCGGTCAGGATCACGCCCGCCGTCTACGCCATCGTCGGCGAGACGCAGGCGCAGGCGGAGGATAAGAAGGCGCTGATCGACGGCCTCACCAAGCCTATCGACGGATTGGTGTTGTTGTCCGAGGTGCTCAATTTCGATTTCTCGACGAAGGGCTATGATGAGCCGTTCACGAGCGAGGAGATGGATGCAATATCCGGCATACAGGCGTTCCGCGACCGCGTCGTCCGGTTGAGCGGGCGCACCAATCCCACGCCGGCCGATTTCGTGCGCTTTACGCAGCGCGGCACGCTCGCCGAGTTCCCAACCTTCGTCGGATCGCCAAAGCAGGTCGCCGACCAGATGGAAGAGTGGTTCGGTTCCGCCTGTGATGGCTTCGTGCTTGCGGCGGGCTATGCTCCCGGCAACTATGAGGATTTCGTCCGGCTCGTGGTACCCGAACTGCAACGCCGTGGCCTGTTCCGCAAGGATCATCAAGGCATCACGCTTCGCGACAATCTGGGAATCAGGAATCCATCGATATCCGGCGGCTGATCGCCTTCCCAGCGAACCGTTGACGCTCTAAGATCAAAGCATGGATCAGGAACTGGCCCGTTTGAACCTCAATCTCTTGCGTGCCTTTTTTGCCGTGGGGCGGCATTGCTCGTTCGCTCGCGCAACGACGGAAGTCGGCCGATCCCAGGCGACCCTCAGCATGCAGGTGCGCGAACTCGAACGGCAGCTCGGGGTCAGCCTTCTGGAACGGACAACGCGAAAGGTCGCCCTGACGGAGGCTGGAGCAGCCTTGTTGAAGCGCGTGGAGAGCGGCTTCGCGGAGATTGCCGACGGCTTGTCGACGGTCCGCAGCATCTCCGCGATGCGGCACGGACGGCTGGTGATCGGCTGCGTACCTTCGATATCCGGCAGCCGCCTGCCGGCGATCATCGCCTCGTTCCGGCAGTATGACCCCACCCTGCGGATCGATGTCGAGGAGCTTACCTCGCCGGAGGTCGTTACAGCCCTATCGGAGCAGCGCGTGGATATCGGCATTGCGCCCTGCCCATCGCCCACGCCTTCAGGAATCAGCTTCGCCCCGGCCGTCGCCGAGCCCCTGTGCATCGTCATCTCGCGCAAGCTGAGCGCGCCCACTGGCGAAGCTATGAGCCTCATGCATCTGGCTACGCTGCCGCTCATAACATTGTCAGGATCGGTGCTGCTGCAATCGGAGCTGGAACAGGCCATGCAGTCGCACCAGCTCCAGCTTCAATCGCGGACGGAGGTGCGCCACATCCATACGGCCGTCGCCATGGTGCGGGCCGAGGTCGGGGCGGCGGTAATCCCCCGGCTCGCACTGCCCGATCGATTGGACAGGGACATTGAAGCCCTGCCGATCGGCTCTCCGCCACTCACCCGTGCGCTGGGCATTCTTACGCGAAAGGGTCATGCGTTGTCCTCTTCAGCGCTGCGCTTCTCACGGCATACCCGCGCCGCCCTGATCAAGAGCCTCGCCGCAATCGCGCCTTAGGAATCCGACCCGCTGCAATAGCGCGACGCAATCAAACAGCCCAGTAACGGAGGTCTGCATGACCATAATAGCTCGTCGAAGCGCCCTTTATCTGCCCGCGTCCAATGCCAAGGCCATCGCAAAGGCACGCACGCTCGATTGCGACGTGGTCATCCTGGATCTTGAGGATGCCGTCGCCGCAGATGTCAAGCATCTTGCCCGCGAACAGGCTGTCGCTGCACTTGCGGAAGGCGGCTTCGGGCGGCGTGAGCTCATCGTGCGCGTGAACGGCCTTCAGACCGAATGGGGCGAGGCGGACCTGCGCGCGATCGGACCAGCCGGCGCTGACGCTATCCTGGTGCCCAAGGTCAGCACGGCCGAGGACATTGTTCGATATGCAACACTGCTCGAGGGCCACGATGTCGACCTGTGGGCGATGATCGAGACACCGCTGGCGCTGTTCCGACTCGAAAGCATAGCGGCTACCGCCGAGTCCACGCGCCTGCGCGCCTTCGTCATGGGCACCAACGACCTCGCGAGAGAGACCGGCGCTACGCTCGACACGATGCGCACGGCATTCACAGGCGCGCTTGGCCTCGCCGTCGCGGCGGCACGCGCACATGGCCTGTCGATCCTCGATGGCGTATATAATCACCTCGACGATGAAGCGGGTTTTGAAGCCCAGGCGCGACAGGCGGTGCTGTTCGGATTCGACGGCAAGACCCTGGTACATCCTCGCCAGATCGCCATCTGTCACCGGGCATTCACGCCCGACAATGCAGCAATTGCGCGGGCCCAGCATATTATCGCCGCGTTCGACGCCCCTGAAAATCAGGCGAAGGGCGCGATACAGGTTGATGGCCAGATGGTTGAACGGTTGCACCTGGAGGGCGCCCGGCGCACCCTCGCGATGGCAGCCCTGCCGACGGCCTGAGACAGCGTCTGCACGCCCCAATTGGAGCGAATGCCGCTGCATCAAAGGCCGCAATCCGCAGGACGGATCTTCTGCCCGCTCCTTTGGTGGACGCGCCCACAGGCCCGATGCAGAATCGTGTTGGCAAGCAAATCGCTCTCCATTAGACAATGTAAAACGTTTGACTAAATAAGGCACATTGCCCTGCGCGATGCCTGCCGCAAAAACGATCATGGAGTGGATATGGGAGCGAACATGCCGGGCCGCTCGGACGTTCCAAGCTTCTTGGCACCAGGGTGGTGACAGGCGCCCGCCTGCCAGCGCAATGAAGCTGGGCCAGCAGAGACCGGCCTTGGCCAGAACTGGAAGACGCACCCCGCGATTCAGGCGTGATCCGCTTATCCAGTTGAACCGAACACACCTATGGAAGGAACAAGACGCATGGCCGAAATTCTGGCGCTGGGCATCAGCCACTATCCGATGCTGCTGTGGCCCGACAAGAACATGTCAGGACTGCTCAAGCAAATGATGACCAATCCAAAGCTGCCTGAGCCGCTCAAGAGCGCGGCCGGATGGCCAGCGGCCATGCAAGAGGAATGGGGCAACGACGACGGCGAGGCAGCAGCGGCCCTCCATCGCGAGAAAATGGTCGACTGGACCCGCAAAGCGCGACAGGCTCTGGATGACTTCAATCCGGATTTCGTCCTTTTGTGGGGCGACGATCAATATGAGAATTTCCGCGAAGATGTCGTCCCGCCCTATTGCGTGAATGCACACCCCGAATTCCGCTTTCACAACTTTCCGAACAATATCTGGGGAGAGCCCGTCGACAAGGAGTTCGTGCTGCCCGGCGTGACCGAGGCAGGCAAGCATCTGGTCAGCGAACTGATTTCAGCCGGCTTTGACAGCGCTTATTCGTACAAGCCGCTGCATCATCCGCTCGGCCACGCATTCACGAACGCGATCTTCTATCTGGACTATGACCGCAAAGGCTTCAATTACCCGATCCTGCCGGTCTCCATCAACTGCTATGGCCGACACGTCATCTGCCAGAAGGGCGGCCTGCCCTCTTTCACGAAGGAACTTACCGAAGCGGATCTCGATCCGCCGGCCCCCACCCCGGCCAGGTTGTTCGATCTGGGAGCCGCGACGGCGCGCATTCTGTCGCAATCCAAATATCGGGTCGCCATCATCGCATCGTCGAGCTGGTCGCACGCCTTTCTGACCAAGAAGAATCACTATCTGTGGCCGGACATCGAAGCTGATCGTTCCCTCTTCGAGCCGATGGCGAGCGGTGACTATGCCTCCTGGCGCGACTATCCAGCCTCCGCAATCGAAGATAGCGGGCAGCAGGAAGTCCTCAACTGGTTCTGCCTCGTTGGCGCCTTGAACGAACTGGGTCGCGGCCAGCCCGACGAGATCGGCTTCGTTGAAACCTGGATTTTCAACTCGACCAAAGCCTTCCTCGTATCGCGGCCCTGAACCGTCCAGAATGCACGCCGTGCGCCCGCCGCGGCCGGCGCACGGCCGCCTCAGGCGTGAGCCCCCGCAAGCGGTCGCGAAGCGGGGTCTGAGAACCTTATATCCTGCGCATAAATCATGCGTCTGTGAAATGTTGGCGCCATCGTACCGCGTTTTCCGATGACGCTGAGCACATCCCCAAGGCGCCGAGGGGTTCCGCTTCTCCGCTGTCTCAAGAATGGTTGTCGGATTTCCGTTCGCTGACAAACGCCACCGCGTCAAGATTTCCCGGACAATCGATTCCTTGCAGTCTGCAAGACGATGAACCGCTCGACATGCTGGCCTCAGCATCCATATTAAAGCATATGGCCTATATTTAAGTTGGCGATGGTCCTACTTTTCCACGAACTCGGCCCAGGACGTGAACAGAGCTGAATTCCTGGAGTCGTCCGTAGGGAATCAACAGTCCGCTCACATCGAGCGCTCCATGCGAATATGGCTGATTGTAGCGCATTTCCAAACCGCCTGCACGACCAGTCCGATCAACCGATTTCACCGCGCCACTCCACAAGCCCCAAAGCTCGCACAGTTTCAGCTTGACAGCTAGGGCGAGCTTCGAACAGATAGAACATACGCTTTATATGTAGCCATTCATTCTGAGCGAACTGGTTCAGGGCAAACGAATGGCACATTGCCAGGATTATGGAATTACAAGGCACCGGGCATCGCGCCGGCCATTGCTATGGAGAGTGAGTATGGACTTCAATCTTCCCGCCGACGATGATCCGCGCCGCTTGGAGGTGCGCAAGTGGCTCGAAGCGCACCCTAACGTAACCTATGAGGAACTGGCGCAGAAGGGCTACACCGTTCCGCACTGGCCGGCGCCATGGGGCCTCTCGGCGGATCCCGAAACGCAGCTGATCATCGAACAGGAGATCAAGCGCGCCGGGATCACGCATCCTCATACCCTCAATCCGATTGGCGTGAACCAATGTGGCCAGTCGCTGTTGGTATACGGCACCGAAGAGATGCAGCAGAAGTTCCTACCGCCAGCGCTTGCCTGTCGCGACATCTGGTGCATGCTGTTTTCAGAACCGTCCAGTGGATCGGACCTGGGCGGCCTGCGCACTTCAGCACGGCTGGAGGGTGATCATTACATCATCAACGGCCAGAAAATCTGGAATTCGAATGCTCATATTTCGCAGGTAGGCGTTGTTATCGCAAGGACCGACCCCACGGTGCCGAAGCATCGCGGCCTGACTGTCTTCCTCATCGACATGAAGGACCCGGGCGTTGAGGTACGCCCGATTCTCGACATGTCCGGTCATGCACCTGAATTCAACGAGGTGTTTCTGACCGATGTCCGGGTGCCTGTCAGCAACCGGCTCGGCGAGGAAGGCCAAGGCTGGCGGATTGTTCTCGAACAGTTGCAGACCGAGCGGATGGGCATGGTGAAACCGGGCGCGGTATGGGGTTTTGGTCCAACCGCGCGGGAGCTTGTTTCCGGCCTGATCGAGACGGGCAAGATCAATGATCCGCTCGTTCGGGACGAAGCCGCGAAACTCTATGTCGAGGGCGAACTGCTCCGTCTGCTGGCCGATCGCAACCTCAGTAACCGGATCAACGGCAATCCGCCCGGCCTTGAGGCGAACCTTGGCAAGATGATTGCCTCGCCTCACGGCCAGCGCCTCTCGGATCTGGCCAAACGGACAGAGGGTATAGCCGGGATGCTGCGCGACGAAGATGAACTGCCCCTGCCCAAGCAGGACTATGGCTTGTTCAACAGCTGGGACTATTGCTACTGGTTCGGACCGGCTGGCACGATCGGTATCGGCACGACGGAAATCCTCAAGAACACGGTCGCGGAGCGCATCCTTGGCCTGCCGCGCGACATCGATCCGTCGGCAAAATTGCCGTTCAGTGAAATCGGGCGGCCGCAACTGGCGGCCTGAAACATCCATCGCGCCGATGTCCGCGCCCCTGCAAACGCCAGGACATCGGCCCTCGACCGGGGAACTTATCCAATGAATTTCACCCTCAGCGAAGAGCATATCGCTCTCAGGGATAATGCGCGCGCCTTCCTCTCGAAGGAAGTCAGGCTCGACCCTTATCTCAAACCAGAGGCAAATGAGCAGCCTGTCGCGCGTGATGGCCTCTGGGATGAAATCCGGAAGCTTGGCTGGACCGGCATCGTCATCCCGGAAGCTTATGGCGGATTGGGCCTGACCTATATCGACCTTGTCATGATCGTCGGTGAAACGGGCCGCACCCTCGCGCCGTCGGCTCTTTTCGGAACACTGGCGGGCGCCTGGGCTGTCGAACGTTGCGGCAGCGAAGAGCAGAAGCAGACTCTGCTGCCGCAGGTGGCCGCAGGCGAGCTTTCACTCGCGCTGGCAGTCGCGGACCCGAATGGCGACGTAAACGGCCTGTCACATGGCGCCACCGCTTCGAAGGCGGGGGACGGCTGGACGATCAGCGGGGAAAAGTCGTTCGTCGTCGAGGCAGCCGATGCAGACAAGATCGTGGTCATGGCGGACATCGAAGGCACGCCCGGCTTCTTCATCGTGGATGCCAAGGCCCAGGGCCTGGCGATGGAACGCCTCGACTGGCGCGATATCACCCGCCATGTGAGCCGCATTTCATTCAAGGACGTGCCGGCCGAGCGGCTGCCTCAGGCCGATGGCGACAGCTGGTCGTGGATCCGCGACCGGCTCTACCTCATACTCGCTGCGGAAAGCGCCGCAGGTGCCGAACAGGTGCTTGACGACGCCGTGGCCTACGCAAAGGAGCGTATCGCCTTCGGCCGCCCCATCGGCACTTACCAGTCGATCAAGCATGACCTGGCCGAAGTCGCCGGCGGCAACGAATGCGCCACTGCCGGGGTGCAATATGCCGCATGGGCGTTAAGCGAGGGTACCGCCGACGCCAGCAAGGCCGCAGCCATTGCACAAAGCTATGCCAGCGAGCAGTATCGCGCTGCCACCGCCTGCAATATTCAAGTGTTCGGAGCCATCGGCTTCACCTGGGAAATGCGGAACCACCTCTACTACAAGCGGGCGCGCGCCAACGCCGAGTTGCTTGGCACGCCTCGCGAACAGCGTGAGCAGATCATGCGGATATTGGAAAGCGAGCATAAGCACGCGGCCTGAGAGGAAGCGGGCGCAAAGGAAGATAAAATGGTTCTGGTACGATTTGTCGATCCGGCGGGGCAGGAAACGGACGTCGCGATCGACGATGGCATCTCTGTCATGGAAGGGGCGGTAACGGCAGGAATTGCAGGGATTGACGCCGATTGCGGCGGTCAGCTCTCCTGCGCCACCTGCCACGTATATCTGGGCGAAGCTTGGGTCGGGCTCGTGCCAGCCCCATCCGAGGAGGAGGACGCGCTGCTCGATTTCGCGGCAGAACGTCAGCCCAATTCGCGCCTGAGTTGCCAGATCATCGTTCAGCCTGAGCTGGATGGTCTGGAAATCGGGATTCCCGTTCATCAGGGTGGCTGAAGGACCGACCCCGATGGCAGGCGCTGTCGCGTCCGGCGCGATCCGTACGGAAGTGGCGTTTCAGGCTCAAACCATCGATCAGTTGCGGGAGATGCTATGACTGCGACTACTCACGACGAACTCGCCAGCCGCCTGCGCGAGGCTTATCGATCCGGTGCTGTGCCACCGCTGCGCGACGGCCTGGACCCGCTCGATATGGCGGGTGCCTATGCCGTACAGACGATCAACACGCGCTACTGGGAATCGCAGGGACGCCGGATCGTGGGGCGCAAGGCAGGGTTGACGGCCAAGGCCGTTCAGATGCAGCTAGGCGTCGATCAGCCCGACTTTGGCGTGCTGTTCGATGATATGCGGATCGCCGACGGCGGCCGGCTCCACCCCGGCGCCTGCCTTCAGCCGAAGGCGGAAGCGGAGATCGCGTTCGTGCTGGGTACGGATCTGCCTTCCGCACAAACGACGGCTGAAGAGGCGGCGGCGGCAGTGGCGACGGTCCATGCCGCCATCGAGATCGTGGACAGCCGGATCGCCGACTGGAAAATCACCTTCGCCGACACCGTGGCGGACAACGGCTCCTCCGCCTTTTTCGTTTTGGCGGAAGAAGGGCACCCCTTGCCCGGCCTGGACCTGTGGTCTGCCGGGATGGTGATGGAGATCAATGGGACGATCGCATCCCTGGGCGCGGGCGCGGCGGCGCTTGGACATCCTTTGAATGCAGCGGCATGGCTTGCGCGGACGCTGGCGGAGCGCGGCGAGCCGCTGAAGGCTGGCGACGTGCTGTTGGCGGGCGCACTCGGACCCATGGTAGCCATCCATCCGGGCGATCAGGTGCGTGCCGTGGTGGGCGGCATCGGGACATGCAGTTTTAGATATGGAGAGGCTTGATTCATGGCCAGGGTGAAGGTTGCCATCATCGGATCGGGCAATATCGGTACCGATCTGATGATCAAGGTAATGCGCCTGTCGGATACGCTGGAGATGGGGGCGATGGTCGGCATCGATCCGGCGTCGGACGGGCTCGCGCGGGCGCACCGGCTGGGTGTTCCGACCACATATGAGGGTCTCGACGGGCTGCTCGCCATGTCCCAGTTCAAGGACATCCAGATCGTGTTCGACGCCACCAGCGCCGGTGCGCACCAGCGCCACAGCCAGGCGGTGCTGGCTGCGGGCAAGCGGATGATCGATCTGACACCGGCCGCCATTGGCCCATACACGATCCCGCCGGTGAACGGCGATGCCAATCTGGACGCGGCGAACGTCAACATGGTCACTTGTGGTGGCCAGGCGACGATTCCCATCGTGGCCGCGGTCAATCGAGTGGCCAAGGTGCATTATGGCGAGATCGTCGCTTCCATCAGTTCAAAAAGCGCGGGCCCCGGAACCCGTGCCAATATCGATGAATTCACCGAAACGACCAGCCAGGCCATCGTCGCCGTAGGCGGAGCTACCCGCGGCAAGGCGATCATCATTCTGAACCCGGCCGAACCGCCACTCATCATGCGTGATACCGTCTATTGCCTGTGCGATGAGGCGGACCAGGATGCGATCCGTCGCTCTATCGACGACATGGTAGCCGAAGTGCAAAGCTATGTTCCAGGTTATCGGTTGAAGCAGTCGGTGCAGTTCGAGCATATCGGTTCCAATCGTCCGCTGCACATTCCCGAAATGGCCTCTACGGGAACCTCGGACTTCACCGGGCTCAAGGTCTCGGTCTTCCTGGAGGTCGAAGGCGCCGCGCACTACCTGCCCGCCTATGCCGGCAATCTCGACATCATGACGTCCGCAGCTCTGAAGACCGCCGAGAAGATGGCCAAAAGGATGGCGCTATGACCTTTGATCCCCATCAGACCAAATTGTACATCCAGGATGTGACGCTGCGTGACGGGATGCATGCGATCCGCCATCAATATGGTCTTGATCATGTTCGCGCCATCGCCAAGGCACTGGATGCAGCAAAAGTCGACGCCATTGAGGTGGCGCATGGCGACGGGCTGCAAGGCTCTTCCTTCAACTATGGCTTCGGCGCCTTCACCGATTGGGACTGGATCGGCGCGGTAGCCGAGGTTCTGGAACATTCAGTGCTCACCACGCTGCTGCTGCCCGGTATCGGAACGGTGCATGACCTCAAACATGCCTATGAGATGGGCGTGCGCTCGGTCCGCATCGCCACGCACTGCACCGAAGCCGACGTTTCCAAGCAGCATATCGAGGCGGCCCGCGCTCTGGGTATGGACGTCTCCGGCTTCCTGATGATGAGCCACATGACCACGCCGGATGCGCTGGCGACGCAGGCCAAGCTCATGGAAACCTATGGCGCGCATTGCGTCTACGTCACCGACAGTGGCGGCGCGATGAACATGGACGAATATGCCGCTCGCCTGCAGGCCTATGATCGCGTCCTGAAGCCGGAGACCCAGCGCGGCGTCCACGCGCACCACAATCTCTCGCTGGGCGTCGCCAACTCGATCGTCGCCGTGCAGAATGGCGCAATACGCGTCGATGCGAGCCTCGCCGGCATGGGCGCTGGGGCCGGCAACGCGCCGCTGGAGGTTTTTATCGCCGCTGCCGATCGCTACGGATGGAATCATGGGTGCGACCTTTATGCGCTGATGGATGCAGCGGAAGATCTTGTCAGGCCGCTGCAGGACCGCCCTGTGCGGGTCGATCGCGAAACGCTGACCCTTGGCTATGCCGGCGTCTATTCCAGCTTCCTTCGTCATGCGGAAAAGGCCGCGCTCGACTATGGCCTCGATACCCGTTCCATCCTGGCCGAGGTCGGCCGCCGCAAGATGGTCGGCGGGCAGGAGGACATGATCGTCGACGTCGCGCTGGACATGTTGAAGTCCGGCAACTGACATGTCACGGCTGTTGGCATTTGCCGTTCGCACGCCGCCCGAACTGTACAGCCGTTTCATGCTCGGCGGCCCTTGGCCATCGAACGACTTGATGGAGACTGGATGCCTCACTTAGATCTCGGCGATATCTGCCTGCATTATGAAGAGCATGGCGTCGGCCGTCCCATATTGTGCCTGGCGGAACTGGGCGGCAGCACACGAACCTGGCGTCACGTTGTTGGCGCCCTGGCCCAGGACCATCGTCTCCTCCTCCTCGACATCCGCGGAACCGGACGTTCGGAAAAGCCGTGCCAGCCCTACAGCATGGCCGCCATAGCCAATGACGTGCAGCGCTTCCTCACCCGGCAGGGTATCGACAGCATCGACATCATGGGATGCGCGATGGGATCGATCGTGGCGCTTGAGGTCGCCCTTCAGGCGCCGGCGCTGGTGCGCTCACTGTTGCTCTGCTCGGTATCGCCCGACATCCCTGAAAAGACCCGCCTCTATGCCGGACAGCGCGCCAGCGACATTCGCGCGGGTGGCATGCGTGTTGCCTCCCGCACGAGCGCCGAACTGTCATTTCCCGAAGGAATAGCGCTGCCGTTCGCGTTTGCCCGATCGGAATATGAAGGCGACTTCCTGGCAAATGACCCCGATGCCTATGCAGCGCTGACCGAAGCGCTGCTCGATTGGCAGGGCGGTCCGCGCCTGGCCAGCATCGCATGCCCCTGCCTGTGTCTGGCGGGGGATCAGGATTTCATGTGGGATCCCGCCGTGGTCGAGGCCACGACACGCGCGCTTCCGAACGCATCGTTCGACGTCGTCGAAGCAGCCGGCCATTTCCCTCCCCTCTCCTCCCCGGATGGTTTCGTGGCAAAGGCGCGGGCCTTTCTCGATTCGCGACCCGACTGAGCGAAACTATTTGGGAGCGACGGCGGATGGTCCCGTCCGCGGGACATGACAGTGCCCCAAAATATTTAACAGGGCAGGGAGGCAATCGCCTGTTGTGCTGAACTCTCGCCGGATCGGCAGGAACGGCACGCATCATCCTGATCCGATGCAATTTGTCTTGCTGGAGCGACGCGTACGCAGCGCTCCGCCACCATTGCGACTTTCTCAAGAAATCCTTGAAGATACAACTTGAAAGCGCTTATCTATCAGATCAATGCATAAATGCGGACGATGAAACCGCTCGGCCGCCAGCCGCGAGACCCCATATGCATATCAACCTCAACTTTCTTCAGACCTTCATCAGCGTGGCCGAACATGAGAGCTTTCGGCGTGCGGCGGAAGAGATGGGGCGGACACAATCCGCGATCAGCATGCAGATCCGTCAACTGGAGGACCAGATCGGTGCCCGACTGTTCAATCGAAGCACACGGCGCGTCGAGTTGACAATGGAGGGCGAGCGTTTGTTGCGCTTTGCGCGTCGTTCGCTCGCCGACCTCAACTTCGGGCTCCGCTCGTTGAAAGAAGAACTCAAGATGCGGAAGGGATTCGTCTCTTTTGGCTGCATCCCGACGCTATCCTCCTCATTGCTCCCGCACCTTATCTACAGCTTCGAGCAGGAGTTCCCTGGCATCACCATGAGCGTCCGCGAAAGCTCGATGCAGGACCTGCTCGAAAAACTGCGCAGCAAGGAGATCGAAATGGGGATCGGCCTGAATGTCGAAGGCGCAGTCGACTTCGTCTTCGAACCATTCCTGCAGGAAGAGATCATGGCGTTCATCCCCCCGCCCTTCCAGAACCGTTCGGCGACCAGCATCACGCTGGCCGAACTTGCAGAACTTCCGGCCATTGTGCTCGACAGTGCCACGGCGCTGCGCGGAGTATTGGATGCGGAATTGGCAGCGCGCGGTCTCAAGCTGCGGACACGCTACGAGGTCAGCCAGGTGCAGACGCAATATGCGATGGCCGTCGAAGGTATTGGGGTAGCCATCATGCCAGCCTGTGCCATTCCACGCGGGAACCGAGAAAATCTCCAGATCCTCCCCATCGTGGACCCGCGGCTGAGCCGCACGATCTGCATCATTACTCCCCGCGGCACTGTTTTGCGCGAAGCGGCGCGCGCTTTCGCGGACTTCACGAAAAGCATGTTGAGCGCACAGTCGGCCCGCCCCGCCCCACCAGCCTGAGCGCGCGCCTGCCAAATGCCTCAAGCTTCGGAAAGACCTCGCACTTCCCCATTTGTGGCTTCGTCTGATCCAGTCCGCCGCACAATCAGGCAGCCGAAACTGCGACCCGCATAGTCCCTACCTGGTCGATATGCACGTCGATGATGTCTCCGGGTGCCACCGGCCCCACGCCCGCCGGCGTGCCGGTGAAGATCACGTCCCCCGGCAACAGCGTGTAATAGCTGGAGGCAAACTCGATGAGCTTGGGGACGTCGTAGATAAGATAGCTGGTATTCGAAGCCTGCCGCGTCTCGCCATTGATCTTGAGCCAGAAGTCCAGCTTGCCCGGCTCAGCGATCTCATCGGCGGTGACAAACCACGGCCCCAGGACTGCATAGCTGTCCACAGAGGCACGGAATGTCTTCTGCTGGACGCCCCGCACTGTCATGTCGAGGCCCACGCAATATCCCGCGACGTAAGACATCGCTTCTTCAGCCGGAATGTTGGTTCCGGTCTTGCCGATGATGACGACCAGCTCCGCCTCATGGTCAGTGCGGCGATCCGGGAAGCGTAACTTCACGCCGTCTCCGGCACCGACCAGCGAACTGTTCGCTTTGAAGAACAGACCCCAATCACCGATGGGCTTGATGACGTTGCCCTGCGACAGGTTGGGATCGGCGCGCGACTCGGCGAGATGATCATTATAGTTGACCGGCGCGCCGATGATCTTGGACGGATTGGCGACAGGGCTCAGCAGCTTGATCTCCTTGAGCCCGCGGCGCGGCGCGGAGGGCGCAAGTTCGGTCACGCGGGCAAGAACAGCATCAAGATTGCTGTAGAGCAGATCAGCCATCGGCAGCGGGTAACGGCATTCCGGAAGGATTTGCAGCGCCTCGGTCACATCCAAAACGCTGTCGCCCTGCACAAGGCCGAGCCGGTTGTCGTCAAAACGGCAGATCCTCAACGCCTAATCTCCTCCTGAAAAAGTCTGATACAACACCGGCCTGCGTAGCGGTCCTTCCTGGACATGGCCGTCATCGCCTCATGCATCGATCGTGTCGTATTCCTTGGGAATGGTGATCTCAAGGTTGCGGGCATCGGGCGAGTAATCAAGCACGGTGTGCGCTATGCCCGACGGCATCAGGCAACAGTCGCCCGGCTCCATCAAAACCTCGCCATGGCCCTCGAACTCCAGTTTCATCCAGCCTTCGAGCATGTAGAACATCTGCACCTGGGTGATGTGCCGGTGACGTTTGCGTACCTCGTCCGTGCATGGAGGAACGAGCTTGATCACATGAGCATGCAACATGCCGTTGGTCGCCTCTGCAAATCCCAGATCGCGATATTTCGCAAAAGGTCGCAACCCGTCAGACTTGAAATCCTCCTCGCCATGCAGCTTCGCAACCACAAGCTTCGACACCACGAGGTTTGAAGTCGCGTTTGATGCCTCATTGTCCAAGATGCATCCTCCTTTATCATTGCCTTCCGACGCCATGCCGGCTGTACGCTATCGTCAGACTTCGCGATCGCGAAGTGTCGTCCTCGCCCATGCCCTCGTCACACCACGCGTTCTCGCATCAGTTGATCGATACGGTCCCGATTCAAACCCAGCAACTCACCCAGCACAGCCTCCGTCGATTGGCCGAGCGCAGGACCGGCATGGCTGAAACGGGGGGGCGTCGCGGACAATCGGGGCAATGGTGCGGGGATAACGAGTTCGCCGACCCGCGGATCCTGAATCCTGAGCAGATTCTCGCGAGCGGCATATTGCGGATCGGCGAATATGTCAGCGATGTCGAGCAGCTTGCTCGCCGGCGCCTGTGCCGCCTCGCAGCGCGCCAGAATTTCGGTGGTCGGCAGGCTCTTCACCCAGTCGGCCACGATCGCGTTGACCTCTACGCGATGGCGATCCCGTTGGACGAGCGTGGCATAGCGCGGATCCTGCGCGAGCTCGGGCCGGTCCATCGCCCTGGTCAGCCGCTCCCACATCCGATCGTTCGAGCAGGCCAGCGCGACCCACGCGCCATCGGCCGTTTCATAGTGGCTGTGGGGCACGATATTGACCGTATCGGGCCCCATCCGTTCGCGCTTGTAGCCGGACGATGCGAAAGCGGGCGCCAATTCATCCAGGACGCGGAAGATGCTCTCATAGAGGCCGATGTCGACGACCTGACCGCGTCCGGTCTGCTCCGCCACGCGCAGGGCAACCATCACGCCGAAGGCCCCGAACAGTCCGGTCATGTAATCCGCCAGCGAGGTGGAGCCGGGAACCACCGGCGGGCGGCCAGGCTCTCCTGAAAGATACGCCAGGCCGCTGAACGCGTGTGCGATACGCGCGAAGCCGGGCTTGTCACGCATCGGCCCGGTCTGGCCATAGGCGCTCACACGCAACATCACCAGCTTCGGATTGATGGCCGCCAGATCCTCGTAGCCGAGGCCCCATTTCTCCATCGTTCCCGGCCGAAAATTCTCCAGCACCACATCGGATTTCTCGACGAGTTGGCGGAAGATGTCCGCCCCTTCCTTCTTCCGCAGGTCAAGCGTCATGGACTGGCGGTTTCGCGCCTCGCTCAGCCAGACGAGCGTGTCACCGCAGGAGGTGGCTGTCCCGAAGCGACGAAGGGAATCGCCCTCCCCCGGCTGCTCGATCTTGATCACCTCGGCACCGAAGTCTGCCATCAGCGTGCCGCAGAACGGCGCCGCGATGAAGGTCGCAACGTCCAGCACGCGAATGTCACTGAGCGGTCCGGCGCTCAAGCGACGGCCCCCTGGAACAGGGTCGCTCGGGCAAGGATCTTTTCGGCCAGCTTGACATGCGCGCGATCGATAAGAACGCCTTCGATGCCGATAGCTCCCTGGCCATCCGATGCCGCCGCCGCCATGCGATCGGCGATGCGCCGCGCCCAGGCGATCTGGGCCGGCGTCGGAGAGAAAATCTCATTCGCTATCGCCACCTGCGAGGGGTGGATCGCCCATTTGCCCTCGAACCCCAGTGCCCGCGCGCGGATCGCGCTGGCGCGATAGGCATCGGGATCGCCATAATTGGCGAAGGGTCCATCGATGGGACGCAGACCGTGGGCGCGACAGGCATTGGCAATCCGCGCCAACGCGAAGTGCCACTGGTCGTTTTCCGCGCCACCAACCGCATATTCCGGGTTGGGCGCTCCGAACACCGTGTCGAAATTCTCAAGTTCTATCGAATAATCTCCCACGCCGAAAATGATGCCTTCCAGCCGCGGCGACGATGCGGCGATCGCTTCCACTTCCGCCAGTCCGCGCGTCGTTTCTATCAGGATTTCGATCCCTACTCGCCTCTCCCGCGGCGTTTCGAGTTCCAGGCAGCCGAGCAGCCGGTCGACGAAGCGAACATCTTCGCTCGTCTGCACCTTGGGCAGCAGGATCATGTCCAGCCGCGGACAGCGCGCAACGGCCATAATGTCCGCGATCGCCCAAGGCGTATCCAGGCCATTGACCCGCACGGAAACGATCTTGGTGCCCCAATCGACATCGTTCAGCGCCTTGACCGCGTTAGCGCGCCCTTCCTCCCGCCGGTTCGGCGCGACGGCATCCTCCAGATCGAGGAAGATGGAGTCAGCGGGTCCCTGTGCTGCCTTTTGAAAAAAATGGGGTGATGTCGCCGGAACCGCCAGTTCGGAACGCTGGACTCGCTGAATTCTCGCAATATCTGCCATTATTGTTCCTGGCCCCACCTAAGCCGGTGCGCGTGCAAGCGCCGCGGCTTGGCAGCGCTCCCTTCCATCAAACCGATTGTTCGCTCTGGCTAGACGAAAAGCCAAAGTCTGTCTCATTCATCCTTCTGATGAACTCATCATAAAAATTCATGCAGCGTGACGACACGAGTGTAACAGCAAGAATCGGGCCGACACCGCCATGTTGACAGTTCGCAGTGATCGAGAGTAGTCAGCTGGTTACGCAGCTTTGGCGGTGATGGTCCCGCAATTTATGCAAGAGCATGCTGCTTCAACATTGAAAGTCTTCGTGCCGCACATTTAAGGGCTTGGATACACAGTTTTCTACCAAGTCTCTGGTTGACTGCCGAATATGTCGAGCTATTCAAAGGAAGCTGATATCCTGTGACAGCTCCGGTCGCTTGAACCTTTTCAAGGGCAATTCCCGGCCGAATGTGGCTGGGCTCGAATCCGGCAGGGCACTAGTTTTCATTTATGGAGAACGGTGAGTGGAGAGTGTTTGGCAAGGCGACCGCCATGAGTGATATGGACTTCCGCGGCCGAATGGCCTTCATATCCGGGGCAGCAAGTGGCATCGGCCGGGCTACCGCCATGGAATTCGGGCGACGGGGGCTGAAGGTCGCCGTCGCCGATATCGATCTTGTCGGAGCAGAAAGGGTGGCTGCCCAGATCGAAGGCGCATCTGCGGTGCTGCTCGACGTCCGCGATGCGGAAAGCTGGAATATCGCGCTGGATGAGGCGGAAGATCGTCACGGACCCCTGGCCGTTCTGTTCAGCAATGCCGGTGTTGCGGGCAGCACCGATCCCGTAAGCCAAACGTCGCAGGCCGCCTGGGAATGGTCGCGCTCAG
This sequence comes from Sphingobium sp. LMC3-1-1.1, assembly GCF_040676285.1. Lineage (NCBI taxonomy): Bacteria > Pseudomonadati > Pseudomonadota > Alphaproteobacteria > Sphingomonadales > Sphingobiaceae > Sphingobium > Sphingobium sp. LMC3-1-1.1. Next base: position 187,431 of record NZ_JBEGHQ010000012.1, read on the forward strand.
TTAATCTTGACGGCAACTTCCATGGCCTGACGCAAGGCCTGCATAGAATCCTCGCGTCGGGCCGTAATGGCCATGTGGTGGCGACCGCGTCGCTGGCGACGCTCAATGTCAAGGCACGGACGGGCGTTTATACCGCGATGAAGGCCGGCGTGGTCGCATTGTGCGAGGCCCTTCGCGACGAACTGAGCGGCAGCGGCATAGGAGTTTCGGTTCTGATGCCCGGGCCGGTCAGGACATCCCTGCTGGAGGCGAACGCCGCTCGGGCGCCTGCTCAGCTTTCAACAGGCGACCGGATGGAGACTATGGAGGAAGTCCTGCGCAACGGCATCGATCCCGCTGAGGTCGCAACCCTGGTGGCCGATGCGATCGGAACGGAACGCTTCTGGCTGTTTCCCAATCGGGATCTTGAGGATCGAATTGACACGCGCGCCGCGGATATGAAGAAGGCGTTTCATACGCTGGCGTCCAATTGACCACCCGCGCGCGACGTTGAAGCCGACCGAAGAGGCGGCAGGCTGCACAAGCCAGCCTGATGTGGCGGCGGACCAGTTGGTGAGTGATCGATCGAAGGGGGATGAACGAACCCCCTCGCATGGGAGAGTATGCGTGGTCACGACAGATACTGATAGCGAACTCGGGTCGGTTGCCGCAGAGGCTGCGTTGGCCGGCGCTGGTCGCGGGCGGGTCATCTGGACGCCGACGGCGGCCGATCGCCAGCAGTCGACGCTCACCATGTTCATGACCTGGCTCAAGCAGAGCCGCAACCTCTCGTTCGAGGGATATGAGGAGCTCTGGCGCTGGTCAACTACAGACCAGGCCGAATTCTGGGAGGCAATCTGGCACTATTTCGCTGTTGAAGCTGATGTCCCCTACAACAGCGTGATGGAAGGCGCGGGCTTTCAGAATACGCAATGGTTTACAGGGGCAAGGCTTAATTTCGCGCGCATGGTGATGCGGCACGAAAAGCGTCTAGCTGACCATGTGGCGATCTCAGCCTTTCATGAAGATGGCAGTTACGCGCGCTGGACATGGTCAGAGCTGGGCACAGCGGTCCGACGAGTCGCGACGGGCTTCCGCGCGATGGGGATCGGGCCCGGTGACTGCGTCGCCGCCTATCTGCCCAACGTAGTGGAAGCCGCGATCGGTTTCATCGCCGCAGCGGCGGTCGGTGCGGTCTGGTCGTCGTGCAGCCCCGAATTCGGCGCCGGCGCCGCAACGGACCGCTTCGCGCAGATCGAGCCCAAGCTGCTCATCGCGACCTCCCGCTATGATTATGCCGGCAGGCTGCACGATCGCAGCGAGAGCGTGCGTGACCTCGTCAAGGGTCTGCCAACGCTGGAGCATCTGGTCCTTTTGCAGGATGATGCCCAGAATCTGATCGATCACGGACCTCTGCTGCGGAGTTGGTCATCTCTTGCTGCGACGCCGGAGCCGACATATGACGACTTCACCTTTGAGCCGGTACCCAGCGACCACCCCTTGTGGGTTGTCTATACATCCGGCACGTCCGGTGCGCCAAAGGCGATCGTTCACACGCATGTCGGTGCACTTCTCGGCGCGATGAAGGACCTCACCTTCCATCTCGAGGCAAGGGAAGGCTCCGTCCTGCTATTCTATGCCACGCCGAGCTGGATCGTCTGGAACACGGTGCTCGCCAGCCTTGCCCTTGGAACGCATGTGGTGCTTTACGACGGTAGTCCGTTCCATCCGGATCTAGGCAGCCTCTGGTCCATCGCCGAACGCGCCGGCGCGACCATAATGGGCGTGAGCCCAGGCTTTGCCGGACGAATGAAGGATCGGGCATATAATCCCGCCGCGCAGCATGACCTTCAAAGGCTCGAAGCGCTCATTCTCTCGGGTGCAGTAGCCGAAGCCCCGCTCTATGAATGGCTTGCGGATGTCTTGCCCCCGCATTGCCGGATCCTCTCGCAGGCCGGCTCGACCGAAGTTTGCGGCGGCTACGCCGGCGGCGTGCGCCTGCTGCCAATCCATGCCGGTGAATCAACGGCAAGGATGCTGGGCATGGACGTGGACTCCGTGGATCCGGAGGGCAGATCGCTTCGCGGCAGCGCTGGCGAGCTTGTGATCAGCACCCCCTTCCCCAACGCTCCTCGATGCCTCTGGAAAGATCCGGGCGGCATCCGGCTCGCCGCCAGTTACCTGTCGCATTTTGGCGGCCGCTGGCAACAGGGCGACATGATAATCATCCACTCCGACGGAGGATGCAAAATCCTTGGTCGATCCGATGCCACGATAAACCGGCATGGGGTTCGTATGGGGACCAGCGAATTCTACCGCGCTTTGGAAGATGATCCGGCCATCACGGATGCGATTGCCGTCTTCCCGCAGGCGGGGCGATATCGCGACCGACTGATGCTGTTCGTGACCCTGACGGATGGACGGGTGCTGGACGACGATTTGCTCGCCGCTATCGCGGCACGGATCAGTGCACGGCTGAGCCCGCGGCACGTGCCCGATGATATTTTTGATGCGCCTGCCATTCCTTATACGTCGAACGGCAAGCGCATGGAGGTGCCTCTCAGGCATTTGCTGGAGGGGCAGATTCATGCGCAACATTTCGGAGCCGCACTGCAGCACGATCGTGCAACGGCAGACTGGTTTACGGCATTTGCTGGCGAACCCGCCCCTGCCAGCGAATGTCACAGGCAGGCCGCTTTTTCTCCGCCGCGGCGTTGACAGCTCACCGGTGCTCCGTCCTGCTCGCGCAAGGATCATTGGCCGGGCCGCATAACATCGCTGTTGGCTCATTTTCGGGCCATTCGAGACTCGTCAAACATTCTTAGACTCACAATCCGGACAATTTTAGAACAATTGCACTATCAAATGCTATAGAGAGAGTGATAGGCAATGCCGATAAAGCCAATAGCTTCTCACTATCCTTCAGCGCGAACACTTTGACCCACGGCTCGCCGGTATACCCGCGCCGGTCCCTGCCAAACAGCGGCTACTCGATCCGGAGACGATTCAAATCGAATAAAATATCATCGCGCCGGTACACGCCATGTCGACACACGCTGAGCAAACGCCAGGACAAGAGGATGGAACATGGAACGTCAGCACGAACTTGATCTGACAGGAAAAATCGCAATCGTGACCGGTGCGAGCCGCGGGGTCGGCCGGCAGGTCTCGCTTGATCTGACACGGCGCGGCGTCAAGGTGGCATTGGTTGCACGCACGATTGATCGCGATCCGGATCTGCCGGGCAGCCTTGGCGCGACGGCGCGATTGATCGAGAAAGCCGGCGGGGAGGCGCTGATTGTGCAGGCCGATCTTGCTCGGCGGGCCGACCTGAAGCGGATAGTCGATGAAACTGTAGCCCGATTTGGCGGGGTTGATATCCTGGTGAATAACGCCGCATCCACGGTGGGCTCGGTTTGGTCGAAGCCATTTCTGGACATCAGCTTCGAAGAATGGTCGCGCGATTTCGACGTCAATCTCCACGCACCGTTCATCCTGATGCAACTTGCAACCCCGATCATGGCCGCTCGCGGTGGTGGGCGAATCATCAACATCACCACCGGTTCCGCCGAAGCGCATCGCCGGGTAGAAGAAGAAGTACCGGCGGCCACGTCATTCGGATTCAGTGGGACCACGCCCAGTTACTTCGCCAGCAAGCGCGCGCTGGATCGACTTTCCAATGTCATTGCGCCCGAATTGCGGGCACAAAATGTGTTTGTCATCGGTCTGCATCCCGGCTGGGTAGCATCCGAAGTGGTTTCGGCACGATTGGCGTCCAGGGGTTTTGTTCCGAAAGAAGGCGAGCCGCGTCCAATCGATACGGTCATCCCGTCCCGGATGATCATCTATTTCGTCGCATGCGCTGATCCGGAAGAATATACGGGGCGCTTGTTCGTGGCGGAGCGCGAAATGAAAGCACTGGGCATCAGCCGCGCCGAATTGGGTGATCCAGCGCTGGCCGCGCCAGCATAGCCTTGGAAATGTAGTTGCAATAGATATTCTACAGGCTCTGCAGACTTCAGCGAGCCTTCGAAACGCGACTGCTTGGCGTCAACCGGCCGCGAAGCCTGAATCGTCATGATCTCGCTGGATCAGCCATGGAAGCTGGTAGTTTCCTCGAGGGGACTACGCCCTGTCCGCGCGGCGTTGGCGGGGACGGACATGTCTTCAAATCCGAAGGATATGCCATAGAGCAGTCGCTGGTCCGGTCCAATTCCCAGTTCCGATCGCACGATATCAGGATAATAGCCCAAGGCTCCCTGAGGACAGGACGCAATGCCGAGCGCCGTCAACCCAAGCATCAGCGTCTGAGCGTAGAGCCCACAGTCAGCGATTTCACGCGACAGCGCCCAGTCGGGCACGAAGAGAAAGGCAGCGTGCGGCGCGTCGAAAAATCCGAAATTACGCAGCGCGGCATGATTGCGTGCTGACCGGTCGTCGCGGGCGATGCCCATTGCAGCATAAAGTTGGCGGGCGCTATCCACCTGCCTGTCGCGATAAATACCGGGGTAGGTCAACAGCCCCGAAAAATCCGGCTCAGCGGCGATTCCAGCCGACACCGCTTCCACAAACGCGTGGCGGATACGCGCCAGAGGCTTGCCGCTCACGACATGCACCAACCATGGTTGCACGTTGCAGTTTGACGGCGCTGAAAGTGCAAGCTCCAGAGCGCGCCGTTGGATCGACATCGGCACCGGGTCGGATAGGAAGCCGCGCACCGACCGGCGGCCTCGCGCAATCCGTTCGAGTGCTTCAAAATCGCCCTGTTCCCTTTCGTTCATCGCACCGTCCATGACCGTGAAGTCTCCTTCCGCTCGCTGCCTCCCCTCAGCGTCGCTCTGGCTCCTTTTCGTCCGCGAACCAAGTGTGTCGCCTTTGTGGCGACGCGGACCGCCTCATACCCCCTGCTGCAGTTCAGCTTTCAGCTTTTCAGTCACAAGCGCCGTCAATTCTCGCTTCAGCGTCTTGCCCCCAGCCGATCTCGGAAACTCCTGCATGATTTCGAGCCGCTCAGGCAATTGCCATGTCGCGAGGCCCTCGCCACGCAGGAAGTCCAGCAATCCCGCCAGTTCCAGTCCCGCTCCCGGCCTTGCTATGACAAATGCACAGGCCCGCTCGCCCAGCACAGGATCCGGCATTGCCGCGACCGCTACGTCCTGGACGTCGGCATGCTTGATCAACGCCTCTTCGATCAAAAGGGGCGAAACATTACGACCGCCCCGGAGGATCATGTCCTTTATCCGCCCAACAATCTTCAGGTAACCGTCTTCGTCAAATTGCCCAAGATCGCCGCTTTTGTAGAAATGATCCTGCGTAAATACAGATCTGGTCTGATCATCGGCCCCTAAATATCCCCATGACTTGTCAGCACCACGCCAGGTCACTTCACCGACGGTGCCCGCTGGCAGTGCGTTACCGTCCGAATCGCGAATTTCGCATTCGCAACCCGCAACGATGCGACCGACAGTGCCGAGCCTTTTCTCCCGCGGATCATCGGCAGTCGTCAGCGTGGGCGTCCCGGCATCTGTCGCTCCATAAATGCTCTGGATCACAGCGCCCGTCAGTTCCTCGACCTCTCGCGCCGCTTCATAGGGAAGCGGAGCGCCGGCATTGGTGATCACTCGCAGGTTATGAAAATCACCCTTTGGCCTGGATCGGAATGTGGGCAACAGCTTGATGAGCTGAGCCGGAATCGCGGTCGCGTAGGTGCAGTTTTCCCTGACCATCAAATCCGCCGCATCTTCAGGATTGCTCCAATGGGGGAGCATTACCGACGTGCCGCCGTTCAGCAGGGGCATGAGGACAGGATAGACATATCCGGTCGCTCCGGTTCCGGCGGGCGCAAGGGCGGCCGCCACGTCGGTTTCCACAAAACGGGCGCCATCTCTGGCGGCATTCAGCATGGCCTGAAGATCGTTGCTCGAATAGCGGCTGATCTTCGAGATTGCTGTTGTCCCCCCTGACAGCATCAGCGCCGCGGGATAGTCCGGATCAGGCCGGAGCGATGCAATCTGCTTTGTGCCTAACGGTTCAGCCGCAACAAGCATTTCGAAGGGTTTTATCCCATCTCCCGCGCTTTCGCCGATAACAAAATGTGTCTTCAGGTCAGGAAGATCGGGCCTCAGATCCCTGATCATCTGCACATAATCGAAGTCGCGATATAGATGCCGCGAGATAACCACCTTCACCTTGGCCTGCGCCAGCAAGTGCCCGACTTCCAGGGCACGCCAGCTGTCATGCAGCGGCATGTACAACATACCCACCATATTGCACGCGAGATGCAGAACGGGAATCTCGTAACTATTGGGCAGTTGACCGGCGATCACATCGCCGGGTTCGAGGCCCTCGGCCAGCAAGCCATTGGCCACGCTCAGTACGTCTCGCTGAAGCTGTCGGTAAGTCGCACGCCGGCCATCCACGACAATCGCCAGCTTGTCCGCAAACCGTTCAGCCTGCGCAAGAAAGCGCTCGCTTAGAGTGACGTCCTGCCACAACCCTGCGGCACGATATTGCCTGGCCTTTTCCGGGGACGTGAGAGGAAGTTCCATAGTCATCTGTCTGGCTCCTAGCGATAAGGAGAGAAGTCTGGCCTGCGCTTTTCAATGAAGGCACGTCCTCCCTCTTCCTGTTCTCCGGTTTCAAAAAAGTTGGGCGCCACCTCCGTCACCACGTCAGAAACGTTTTTGCCCATATATGGCAGCATGTGATCCTTGAAGGATGACTTGACTGTCTTGAGCGCCGTAGGGCTGAGAGCGAGCAATTCATCGCACCACTTCCTGACTTCGGCGTCGAGTTGTTCTGCGGGAACAACCGCGTTGACCAGTCCCCATTCGAGCATTTGCGCGGCCGTATAGCGCCGGCACAGCATCCACATCTCTCTTGCACGCTTATGGCCTATGATGCTGGCGAGATGCGAGACGACATATCCTCCCGCAGGCGACGCCACGCGGGGGCCGTTCTGCCCGAAAATGGAGTCTTCCGAAGCGATCGTGAAATCGCAGAAATAGTGGAGATGATGGCCACCCCCCACTGCATATCCCTTCACCCGCGCGATGACCGGCTTCAGGCAGGAAATAATATCTTCGCCCAGCTTCCAGTCATGTCCCTTCAAACCGCCTTCAACTTCCCACTCGATGTCCCCACCAGCGCTGAACGCCTTGTCCCCTGCCCCCGTCAGCACGATGACCCCGACCGCGCGATCCTCGCCGGCACGCGCGACCGCATCGCGCAGCTCGTCGATCGTATGCCCGTTGAATGCGTTCAGCTTTTTCGGTCGATTTATGGCGATCGTGGCAACACTGTCCGCAACATTGTAAAGAATATCGCTATAGCTGCCGGCTTCATCTGCTTTATCATCGTTCATTGCGCTGTCCTACTCGCTCGAACGGACCAGCAATCCGACGCCAGATGCGCCCGGAACCGGCCGGCCCTCTTCCCGTTTTGTCGCACTGCCGGCCTGGCTAAGCCTCACAGCGCTCGATAATCGTCGCCGTCGCCAACCCGCCGGCGCAACAGATGCTCTGAAGGCCAAACCTGCCGCCGCGACGTTCAAGCGCGTTGAGCAAGCTTGTCATGATCCGCGCGCCCGAAGCTCCCAAAGGATGGCCCAGAGCGATTGCGCCTCCGTTCACATTCAGGCGATCGTGACCGACGTCATGTTCCTTCATCCAGGCCATCGGCACGGTCGCAAACGCCTCATTGACTTCGAAAAGATCGATATCTGAAAGGCTCAACCCGCTGCGCTCCAAAATCCTGCTCGTCGCGGCGACAGGTCCGGTCAACATGAGTTCGGGGTCCGAACCGACCACCGTGATGGCCCGAATCCGGGCGCGGACCTTCAATCCCCATCGATCGGCAGCAGCTTGCGAGGCCAGCAGAACGGCCGCTGCGCCATCGCAAATCTGGGAAGAATTTCCAGCCGTCACCCGTCCATCGTCACGGAAGCTGGTTTTCAATGTTGCCAGCTTTTCCCGGCTCGTGTCCCGGCGGATGGTTTCGTCGACCAAGACTGTGTCAGTGGCTTCCAAGTCTCGTTCGACATATTCGGCAAGATTAACCGGATTGATTTCGCCATCGAAGTCGCCACGATCAGCTGCGGCGGCCGCGCGCCGGTGGCTTTCAATGGCGAAATCATCAATCTGATCGCGCGTGAATCCGTAACGGTCAGCAATCTTCTCGGCAGCCTCACCCTGCGATGTCAGATTAAAACGATCTGTCAATCTCCAGCCAAACACGTCTCCATGCAGCGCACGGTTGCTGCCCATGGGAACCCGCGTCATATTCTCCGCGCCGCCCGCAACGACGATGTCAGCCAGGCCGCTGGCGATTTCGCCTACTGCCGTGTGAATCGCGGCCTCGGACGCTCCACATTTGCGATCGACTGTCATGCCCGGGATATGCTCTGGCCATCCGGCGCTGAGCAGCGCCGTCCGCGCAATATTCCCGCATTGTTCCCCAATCTGGGTAACGCAGCCGAACACAACATCGTCGACATGATCCGTCGAAAGGCCATTCCGATCAACGATCGCACGCAGGACATTCGCCCCCAGATGATCGGCGCGCACGCCGGAGAACGATCCCCGAAAACGGCCGATCGGGGTCCGAATGGCATCAACTATCACTATTCCCGTCATATAGCTTCACCTTGAACAGGCCCGCATGTCAAAGCGTGCGTGCTATGATCTCGCGCATGATTTCTGACGTTCCGGCGTAAATGCGCATGACACGGGCGTCGCGCCAGGCGCGACTGACGACGAATTCGTTCATAAAGCCATAGCCGCCGTGCAGTTGGACCAGGTCATCGAGGATCCGGTTTTGCATCTCGGCTCCCATCAACTTGGCCATGGCTGCGCGATCCGCGCTGAGTTCGCCACGCAAAAACTCCGCAAGGCAGTCATCCACGAAAGCCCGCAGCATCTCCAGCTGGGCACGCGCATCGGCCAGCTTGAATTTGGTATTCTGAAACGAAAACAGTGGAGCTCCAAATGCGCTTCGGTCCTTCGTATATTCGACCGTCCGCTCCAACATGGCCTCGATCGAGGCAGCCGCGCGGATCGGCACGATCATCCTTTCCTGCGGCAATTCGGACATCATGTAGGAGAAGCCCAGATTTTCCTGGCCGAGCAGATAATGTGCCGGGACGCGAACATCTTCAAAGAACAGTTCGGCAGTATCCTGCGCAAGGAGACCGATCTTGTCGAGTTTCCTGCCCTTCGTGAAGCCCGGCGTACCTTCCGGAACCACGATCAGCGATACGCCCTTGCGACCCGCGGAGGGATCAGTCTTGCAAGCAAGAATGATCAGACCACAATTTATACCATTGGTAATGAAGGTCTTTGAACCGTTGATGACATATTCGTCGCCCTCGCGACTGGCCGTCGTCCTTATGGCCTTTACGTCGCTCCCGGTTCCGGGCTCCGTCATGCCCAGGGCACCGATAGCTTCTCCCGCGATCAGCCGCGGCATCCACTCCTGCTTCAGTTCTTCCGTGCCGAACTTCGTAATATAGGGAGTAACCACGTCGCTGTGCATGGAGAAGCCGAGCCCAGTCGCGTTCTCCCGGGCAAGCTCCTCTATCATCACAGCGGCAAAGCCGAAGTCACCTCCAGCACCGCCATATTCTTCGGGAGCCATGGGGCATAGCAATCCCCACCTGCCGGCTTCGCGCCACACTTCGCGCGGTACCAGGCCTTGCTTCTCCCATTCAAGATGATGCGGCACAACATGTTGTTCGAGAAAAGCGCGAACTGCATCCCGAAACATCTCGTGCTCGGCGGTAAATACAGTCCGTGCCAAGTCACTCTCCAAATCCCAGATTTAATTCACAACCTGCATATATCCCATGGCGGCTTGATGACGGGGTCCGTCATCTATTCAGCGCCGCCCTCCATGGGCGCAGTCTTGATCAGACATAGCCCCCGTCAATCGTCAGTATCGTTCCGGAAGTGTAACCGGATAGAGGTGAAGCCAAAAAGGCCACAGCGTCGCCGATTTCCTCCGCCTTCGCGGCCCGACCGAACGGCAGGTGGGAAAAGAGTTCTTCCCATCGATCGGCGCTGCCGAGTTCTCGCTCCGCTCTTGCCTGCATCATCATCTTGACGCGATCGGTCTGAACAAATCCGGGATTGATGCCAACGACCCGAACACCGTCGTGGAAAGATGCGCGACCCATGGCTTTGACGAACCCCATGAGCGCCGCATTTCCTGCCGACCCGGCAATATATTCAGGAGGAAAACGTTCTCCTCCTGCGCCGATGACGTTGATGATGACGCCCTGGCGTTCGGCAAGTTTCTTATAAAGCTTCTGAGTCAGCGCGAAGTAGCCAAAGACCTTCAGATCCCACGCCGACCTCCAACGCTGCATGTCGATCTCTTGCAAGGACCCCGGAGGAATCGCGCCGGCATTGTTCACCAGGATGTCCACTGCACCGCATTGCGTAACCAAGGCATCCTGATCGGCCTCACGGCTGAGATCGCAGGCAATGCCGTCGGCCGTGATACCAGCGAACCTCAGTTCCTGAACGGCCCGATCAAGCACGTCGCCATCCCGTGCCGCGATCACAACTTCGCACCCTTCCTTACCGAGGGAGAAGGCAGCAGCGAGGCCGATTCCCTTCGACGCTCCGGTAATCAGCGCCCTCTTGCCCGCCAGCCTCAGATCCATCTGCGCATCCCTATCCCATCAAGTTCTTGGTCGGGCAGTGCCGCGTGACCACGTCTCGCCGATTGTCACCTGCCATCTTCGTAGATCGACAATAAGGCATTTATAATCTAGCACAAGCGTTCTAACTTGCTTTCTCAATTTTTGACGAGGAGAGATTCATGAAGCTCGATGGAAGAGTGGCGATCATCACCGGCACCAGCCCGAATATCGGCGGAGGTATCGCAGAAGCGCTGGCAGCGGCCGGCGCGTCCATCGTCGCGGTCGACGCCCAGCAACAGAATGCCGACGGTTGCGCCAACGCGATCAGGGCAGCCGGTGGATCGGCCATCGGGATCGTTTGCGACGTCACGGACGATGCAGCCGTCAAGGCAGCCGTTGACAAGGCAATGGAAACCTACGGTCGCGTCGATATCCTCGTCAACAACGCGGCCTATTTCCACGAACGAACCGTCGCTGAGATGGAATTGCCCGGCTGGCGCAGGGTGATCTCCGTCATTTTGGACGGATCATTTCTCTTTACGAAATATGCCACCGCCAAGATGCTGGAGGGCGACCGAGGCGGCGTTGTCATCAACGTGATCTCGACCACGGGTCACCAGGGTGCTCCCGGCAATATTGCCTATGCTACCGCCAAGGCCGGAATGCTGAATTTCACGCAAAGTGCAGCGATGGAGTTCGCCGCCCAGAATATCCGGGTCGTCAGCCTGACGCCCACTGCGACCAGTTTTGAAGAGAAGCCTGCCCGAGCCAAGCGTTGGAACGTCGATGTCGGTTCGATGGATCACGTCGGCCCCATGAGCCAGAAATACGCTAAGCGCATCCCCCTGCAGCGGTTGCCGAACGCGAGTGATTACGGTGCCGCAGCCGTCTTTCTGGCATCAGACGACGCATCGATGATCACGGGCATCGACCTGCGCGTCGATGGCGGCGCCGTTGCCCGCTATTGGGCGTGGGATCCTAGCAATCCCTGAACCTTCGCCTTGCCTTCGCATGTCATCATTGGTCGATATTGCCCGAAGCGCGATAGATTGAAATTTTCCGCTGACGGCTTGCTGGTGGTGAGGAATATCCCTGGCCATCATCAGGTCAACTCCGCCCCGTCATGATGGACATAGCGCGTTAGCAACGCGACCTTGAGCGCGCGCCATTAAGTCAGACGCAGGTTCGATGCTGCAAACAATTGTTTTCGCTTGTCCAACGCGAAAAACCGCCGCAGGCATGTGCGACGGCCAATCCGGTAACGTCGGTTCGCGAACGCTTTCCAGTCGCAATGAAAAGACCCCGCATCGCCGATGCGGGGTCAAACAGCCTTACAAGATGGCTATCAAAACTCTGAGGGTCTCAGCGTTATCCGAAGCCAGATTTCCCGTCCCCTGGAAACCGACCCCTCATAATCCGCCAAAGTGCCCACTGTGGTACCGGTGCCGCCGCCAGTACCCGGGGACTGGAACCCAACGTTGAGGAACTGCTTGTTGGTCAAATTGCGGCCAATGATCGCAAATTCCATGCTCTTCGATTTCGAAGCAAAGGTCAGGCTCGAGTCCAGGAGAAAACGCTTCGGGGTTATGCCAATCGGGCTCAGTTCCTGGGACACATATTGACTGGATGTATAGACGCCGTTGGCATTGAACGTTGCATTCCAATCATCCGCGATCGGCATTTCGTAGCTCATTCCAACGCTGCCGCTGAACTTCGGCGCACGCGGCAGAGGTCGTCCCAGGAACTGCTGCGTGTTGCCAGCGCCTACGCAACCCGCTGCTATGGTCTGCCCGGTATAGCATGGCCCGAAAAAGCTGGAGGCGTAACGGGCCGAATTATAGGCGACGGACCCCGTCAATGAAAGCCCGGGTAGAGCATTGGGCGAAAAGGTGAAATCGCCCTCCAGTCCCTTAATACGCGCAGATGACGCGTTCAGTATGGAGAGTGTGACGGCGATCGGATCAAGGCGGCTGAGCTGAAGATCCTTATAAAGGTAGGAATATGCCGCCAGATTCACACGAAGTTGTCGGTCGAGCAGCAAGGTTTTCAACCCAATCTCGAAGCCCTTCGCTTTTTCGGGAGCGTAACTGTTGTCGATCGAGGTCACTGCGGGATTGGCAAGCGGCGCGTTGAACGCTGTCGCGCTGATGTTGTAGGATCCAGCCTTGAACCCTTCCTTGTACGATCCGAAGAGGTTGAAGAAAGGACTCGGCTTGTAGGCCAGCGTCAACTCTGGCGACCAGTTGCTGAACGTGCGGGAAGGTCTTGTGAACTTGTTCGGGAGGCCGTTGGGAGGCGTGATGTCCTGACTCTTCTTGTCCTGAGAATATCTCACACCCGCCGACAAGCTGACCGCATCGATGATATCCCAGCCCATCTGACCGAAGACGGAATATGTTTTGCCCTCGATCGGGAAATACCAGACCGGCGTAAGTGGAACGATGACGGGAGCGGCGCGGGTGCCGGCATTCCTTACAACCTGCTGCTCGAAATTCAGGCTGTCATCCTGATAGAATCCACCGAGCATCAAGTTAATCGGCGAATCGGGGCTATTGTAGGTAAGCCGAAGCTCCTCGCTGAATGTATGCTTTTTAAATCGTCCCTGATCACCCAGGAAAAACGGCCTACCCGACGATGTTGAATCCAATGCGCTTTGCCGGATACTGTAGAATCCCGTTACCGAATTCAGTGTGACGAAATCATTTATTTTATATTCGACGTCACCGGAAACCAGAAATTGGGTCGCCTTGTAATAGGATGTGTCCGAATCCCAGCGGGGATTGCCTGTTGCGGCCCGGGCAAGGGCAGAAGGAATGCGAGCTAATGAAATCCTGTTGTCGGCCTCGCAATCACCAATGCCCGGCAATGAAGCTGTGCCGGCGGGAACCCCGGCGGGACAGCCAACCTTCTGGTTTGTTCCATAGCCACCATTTTCGTGCACATGATGATAGGTGCCGCGAAGCTTGACCGTCAATTGATCGTCCGGCTGCCAGTTCAGGCTTAGACGGGTCGCTTCCTCGTCGGTCCCAGGTGCATATCTGGACGAAGGGTCAGGATCGGTGTTGCGGAAATAGCCCCGCTGCCGCGAGAAGCGCCCGGCAAGGCGCATGTTGAGAGTATCGGTGACGGGACCGGAGACATATCCTTCGAGATCCACCTGCCTGGCGTTGAATTCATAAGCTCCGCTGATTTGCGCCTTGAATACATCGGTAGGCTCAGCGCTGCGGATGGATATGATGCCGCCACTGGAATTTTTGCCGAAAAACAAGGCTTGTGGACCTTTGAGGATCTCCACCTGACCAATGTCAAATGCCGAAATGCGCAACACCGACCCGTAACTGACCGGCACGCCATCGATATTGATTGTAACGGCACCCTCAGCACCAGGATTGGATGTCGGACTGGAAACACCGCGAAGTGCCAGAATGCCGCCATAGGACCCATTGGCAGCACCTATGGAAAGCTGAGGAGTAAGCTTGGCGACATCAACAAGGTTTGTCACGTTGAAGCGCGCCAGTTGCTCGCCCGAATAAGCGCTGAGCACGACTGGTGTTTGCAGCGATGTCTCGCTGCGACGTCGCGCGGTGACAATAATGTCGTGAGCATCTGCAATATCACGAGCATCCGGTGAGTTCTGCTGAACCTCGTTTTGCTTCGAACCTTGCGAATCTGCCACGGCAGAATCTGATACCGCCGTCTCTGCAAAGGCAGGCGCCGCGAGTAGTGAAAGCGCCAATATTTCCAAGCTGACGGTTCCGATCTTTCCTTTCAAAAGTCCTCTCCCCATTAATTTATCGTCCTGTCGTCGAACTTGTCGTTCGCGATCATGATCGAATCACATCGAAAGCGACCGCCGGCTTGAACCTTCAAGCCGGTCCAAAAGATAACGCCCGGTCAAATCCACAATACGCACACATCATCATAAGAACAAGTGTATTAGACGTTGACAAGGAGTTTTGTTTTCCCATCTCCGTGGAAAAGGGGCGCATGCGCTGGATTCGGTATGCCTACGGAGGCGGACAGGCCTTTTTGAAAGTGAGGTGCACCTCTTTCGGCGAGTGCCGCTGCGGCCGCTACATGGACCTTGTCAGGCTTCTCCTCATCCATCAGCTGATCAGGCAAACCACATGCATCTCCCGTCCCAGCAGGTTCACGCCTTAAGGTAACAAGCCACATTGAAGACATGACCGAGACAGATCATAATATCTAGTTCATTTGTCCTATATTGAGGGAATGTTGGACAGAGGGTCAGGTCACATACCGTATCAAGCGCCGCATGCGCCAAAGCGTTATGAGCAAGCCGTTGAGGCGATCATTCTTGCGTGGGCAGCTCCCGGCGCGACGCATGATGTGAGGCGATTTGCCATTTCGCGTTGGATCCGACGAGTACCCAGCTTATGCCGAAGCGCCAGCGAACCAGCTCCCCTTCTAGCTCCAGGCCGAAATAGGCCAGGCCACCCGCACTTATGACCGATGGCGTGATGACTCTGAATTCCCGCCAGTCAAAACTGATCGTTTTCAACGACGACAGCGGTGCAAGCTCAAAATATTCTGCCACGCCCCGCTGGCCGATGTACATCTCCGGCAGCGATCCGAAGAAAATCGCGTCCTGCGTGTAGAGATCGATCAATCCGGCACGATCTCCTCCCAGGCCAAGCCTTGCCCAATCTGCGGCTATTTGCTTGACTATCGCCTCAGCGTCGACATCGGGATTAACCGGAAGAGAAGCTTCAGCGCACATCGGTGAATCCCTTATTCCCGACGATCAATCGCTCGATCAGCGGTGATGGTGCAAATGCTGCCCCATGCCTTGCCTCAAATGCCTGCAGCTTGGCGAGGATTTGCGGCAGACCCTGCTCATCGGCCCAGAACATTGGTCCACCGCGGTATCGCGGCCAGCCATAGCCATTGATCCATACCGTATCGATGTCGGAGGCTCGCTGCGCGATGCCTTCGTCAAGAATCTTCGCGCCCTCGTTCACCATTGCCAACAGGCAGCGATCGAATATCTCCGCGTCATCGACCGCGCGGCGGCTTATACCCTGTTTCCGGGAGAAATCGATCGCTGCCCGCTCGGCGGCGGGTGACGGTGTGGCACGACGATCGGCATCATAGTCGTAATAGCCGCCGCCGCTCTTCTGGCCATGGCGACCGGCCTCGTTCAACACTTCGCGCAGCGTCGATGAGGTCGATGTTTCGCGTTGCCAGCCGACATCAAGGCCGGCAAGGTCGCGCATCGCAAAAGGCCCCATGGCAAAACCGAATTCCTGAATGACCCGATCGACGTCCCACGGCATGGCCCCTTCCGCGACGAGCGCGTCGGCCTGCACATGGCGAGCCGCGAGCATCCGGTTGCCGACGAAGCCATATCCATTGTTGACGACCACGCCCACCTTGCCGATCCGTCGAGCGAGATCGATGGCGGTGAGAAGCACCTCGGCGTCAGTCTTTTCGCCGCGCACAATCTCCACCAGCCGCATGACGTTGGCGGGTGAAAAGAAATGGAGACCCACCACCCACTCCGGCCGGCTGGTAGCGGACGCGATCGCATCAATGTCGAGATAGGAGGTATTGGTGGCAAGGATTGCGCGAGGCTTCACGACCGCGTCGAGCTGGCTCATTACCTCCTGTTTGACCGTCATCTGCTCGAACACCGCCTCGATCACGAGGTCGCAATCGGCAAGCGCCTGTAGATCAAGCGAACCGGATAGCAGCCCCATCCGCTTTTCCACCTGCTCAATAGTAAGCCGGCCCTTCTTCGCGCTCGTCTCATAGTTGCGGCGGACCGTGGTGAGACCGCGATCCAGCGACTCCTGCCGCGAGTCAACGAGGATCACGGGGATGCCGACATTGGCGAAGTTCATCGCGATGCCACCGCCCATGGTGCCGGCGCCGACCACACCCACTTTCCTGATCGGCAACGTCGATCCGTTGGTCGTCAGTCCGTCTATCTTGGCCGCCTGCCGCTCCGCGAAGAATAGGTAGCGGAGCGCGGCAGATTGCCGGCCGCTGACCAATCCATTGAACAGCTCGCGCTCTCGCGCCAGCGCATCGTCGAACGGAAGGGTGGCCGCCGCCTCGATTGCGCGGATGATCGCCTCTGGCGCTTCCAGATTTCGGAACGTCCGATGATTGGCCTTCCGGAAGGCGTCAAAAATGCCAGCCTCGGCCTCCAACGGCCGGTCGCGAATTTTCACCAGCGGCGCGCCAATCTTGCCGCGTGCAAACGCAATCGCTTCACCGCGCAGGTCGTCCCCCGGTATCAGAGCATCGGCCAGTCCGATCTCGGCGGCAACGTCGGCCGTAATTGGGTCGCCAGAAGTGATCATCTGGAGGGCACGTTCGACCCCAGCCACTCTTGGCAGCCGCTGCGTGCCGCCCGCCCCCGGCAGCAGGCCCAGCTTGACCTCGGGCAGGCCAAGTTTTGCCGTCGGCACTGCGATGCGGTAATGTGCCACGAGCGCGAGTTCCAGCCCACCGCCGAGTGCGGTGCCATGGATCGCGGCCACGATCGGCTTGGTCGCATTCTCGATGATCGACTGCACTTCAGGCAAGAGGGGCTGGATCGGAGGTTTGCCGAACTCTCTGATGTCGGCGCCCGCGAAAAAGGTACGACCCGAGCACAGCAGGACAATAGCAGCCACGGCCTCATCAGCGACAGCCTGGCGCATTGCAGCCGCAATACCTGCCCGCACCGGCGCACCGAGCGCGTTGACCGGAGGCGAGTCGACGGTGATGACAGCCACGTCACCTTCCCGGGTCAGGGTCGTCACCTCATTGATCTGCATGTAAGCTCCTCACGAAATTCGACGCAGGACGCAAGGCACAGGGCTGGTGAACAACCGCTCCCTACGCAGCCATTGCAGCGCCATCTGCCTGCAAGTGCGTACGGACAAAGTCCGCGCTCGTGCCGCCGCATTGTGAAATCCGCGCCGCACCGACCCGCGTGGCCCAGTATCTTTCAGAGCCGAACGCAAGCTGCCACTGTTTGACGCGCCTGGTCAGCAACTGGAGATCATATTCCTCCGTCACCCCGATTGCACCGTGAACGGCGTGAGCGATGGCACAGACCTGATGCGAAGCCTCGCTGGTGCGGCACTTGGCAAGAGCCACCTTGAGCGGATCGAAATGCGCGCCGCTCATTCCCAGATTGGCCGCGACCTTCGCGGAAACCACCTGTTCCGCCATTATAGCCAATTGTTGCTGGATCGCCTGGAACTTCCCGAGCGAGCGCCCGAACTGCTGTCGCTGCTCGGCATATTGCAGTGAGAGATCGAGCAGCCTGCGCATCGCCCCCGCCATCTTCGCCGCGGTGAGACCGGCAGCAATCACTTCCAGGTCAATTCCGTCGGCGTCGATCGTGGCGATCGGATCAGAGTCCGTCTTCACCTGTCCGCCCAGCGCGTCGAACGGATCCGGCTGGATCACTTGTCTGGGCAGAAGAATGATCGCGGCCTCCCGCATTGCCAGGACATGTGTCGCGACGGCTGCAAGCGGAACAATCGGCGAGGGCGGCGCCAAGACGATTATTGCCCCTTCCGGCGCGGCTGCTCCACGCGCGTGAAGCAGCGCTCGGGCGACGACCGTCTCCGCAAAGGGTACGGGCAGACAGAAGGCACCGGACTCGACAACAAGCGGGAAGATATCCGACAATGTCAGCGCGCTGCCACCCACATCTTCCGGCAGCAATGCGTCCAGGAAGCCCGATCGCTCGATTTCCTGCCAGATTTGCGAAATGTCGCCGGTCGCCTGAACGGCACGCACCTGCGAGGGCGTGGAAAGGTCCGCGAGCATCCGCCGGAACGGCTCAACCAGAATGTCCATATCCATCATCGCAGTCCCAGCCCCCGCGCAATCATTCCCCGCAGAATTTCCCGCGTGCCGCCACGGAGCGAGAAAACATGATTCAGCTGAAGCAGAACCGCGAGCGTTCGCAGCAATTCCGGATCGACCGTTCGCTCCGGCGTCGATGCGATGGCGTCGGCGATGACGTTCGGGATAAGCTGCTCCAACTCTGTTCCGGCATCCTTGAACAGCGCGGCCTCGATAAGCGGTGATTCGCCGATCGCCAGCTGACCCGTGATCGCGACCGACATGGCGCGGAGCACCGCCAGCCGGGAAACCAGACTGCCCAACAAGGCTATGTCTGCGGGGTCTGCATCCGCGCCCAGCATCGATGCCCACAGGTCAAGAAGAACCAGGCTGGAATAGATGCGTTCGGGGCCGCTGCGCTCGAACGCCAGTTCCGCGTTGACCTGTGTCCAACCATTTCCTTCGAGACCGACCAACGCGTCGTCGGACAGCAGAACATCCTCGAAATGCACTTCGCTGAAATCGCTTTCTCCAGTCCCCAGCTTGATCGGACGTACGGAGACGCCCGGCTGCGACAGATCGATGATGAACTGCGAGAGCCCCTTCTGGCGGTCTTCCGGCGTGCCGGACGTACGTACCAGCGCGATCATGTACTGCGATTCATGCGCATAGGTCGTCCAGATCTTCGATCCGTTCAGGCGCCATCCACCGGGTTCTTTCACCGCCCGGGTTCGCACGCTGGCAAGGTCCGACCCCGCATTCGGCTCGCTCATGCCGATGCAGAAGAATATTTCGCCACGGCAGATCCGCGGCAGAAAAGTCCGACGCTGGACTTCGCTGCCGAACTTGATCAGGAGCGGCCCGCTCTGGCGATCGGCGATCCAGTGCGCCGCGATCGGCGCGCCTGCCGCCAACAGCTCCTCGACCAGGACGAAGCGGCTGAAGCTATCCTTTCCTCCGCCGCCATATTCCTTCGGCAAGGTCAGGCCCAGCCAGCCACGCTGCGCCAGTGCGCGACTAAAATTCGCATCGAAACCTGTCCATGTCCGCGCACGTCGGTGCGGGGGCATATCCGCCAGCGCGTCGGCAAGAAATTCCTTGATCGGCGCGCGCAGCGCCTCGGCCTCAGGCGGCACCGCGGTTAGCGGAAAGGCGTCCAGAATGGTCGTCATAAGGCCGGTTCCATCGCGTCCCGCTGCCAGTCCGAACAGGTGTCGGAACAACTCGTCCGACACACTGAAAGGATGTACCACGGTCGCGTCAAAGAATGATGCTGATCTTGCCGTGGGGCTGAAGACTGTTCATGCCGAGCATGATCCGCTTTGCCCGGATCAAAAGCTTCTCCCCTTCATCGACGAATGTGTAGGCAGCATGGCCGATATAGGTATCGGTTATATTGTTTTTCGAGCGATAGGTGACAAAGCTGCACATCACCTGCGTGCCGCTTTCGTCGCACCCTTCCACCCGGACGTTGCCGATCATCCGAACATGGGTCGACCGCGGCCACTCGGCATGCGCGGTCATCTTCAGCAGGCGGTCGACCCGGTGACGCAGCCGTGCATGATCATCCGCAATATAGAACAGGTTGCTGTCCGGTCGGGCGTCGAGCCCCTTGCCGAATGTCGGCACCTCGTATGTCGCATTCGGCGCAAAGAGCGCAAACCACTCCTCAAGCCGCCATTGGTCGAGAAGCGCGGCTTCCCGATAAAGAAAGTCCTCGTAATCCGCACGCGTGCGCGGCTGCTGAACCGCATCTGCCATAACATCCCCCATGATCATCGCCCACCCTGGATGCGACGGTTCCACTCGCGCCAGAAGGTTCGCATCTGCGATTCGTCGTCGGCGCGCGGTTGATCACGCAACATTCCGCGGGAGATATCATTCCAGGGCGCAAACTTTGCCGAGGCGTAGCCACGTTGCGCGCATTCCAGCGCCTCGACATCGTCCGGCGTGGCAAAACCGCCCGGCCCGAGAAATTCGAGAAAATTGTTAAGACGGCGATGGCGCGCCTCGGGCGCTTCCCCGACTGGCGCGAGCGCCCAGGAACGGACCAGCATCAGGTCGGGCTGGACCGGATAAAAGGTGCGAACCGTGATCGCCATGATATCGTTGATGACCAGATTGGGGAAAAACCCCGCATTTCTGTCGCGATCCGCGATGCGCAACGCAAGTTCGGGGCCGACCCGCTCGTTCAACTCGGCCACCATCGCAGCTTCCTGCGCCTTCCCCTCTTCCCCCCAGGTGGGAATCGATCGGGCGACCGGCCGACCCCAAGGCGCCCTTGCTTCCGTGAAAGCATGGCCTTTCGGGAAAGTGTGCGCCCGGTTGATCTCCTGAAGGGTCTTGATGTCGGCAAGCGTTTCCGGACCCAGCTCGGCCATCAGATAATCGAAATAGGTCTCATGAGTCTCTGCCGCGTGATAGCCGTCATAACTGTTCTCGAGCAGCAGCTTCCAATTGGCCCGGATCGAATATTCATGCGTTCCGCCAACAATCTCCATGCCATTGGGCGAATGGTCGGACACGATATCGAGGATCTGGATGGCATCGCCCAGGAAATCCGCCAGCGGCTCGGCATCGACATCATAGTTGACGAAGAAGAAGCCGCGATGGGATTCGAGCCTTGGCACCTTCGGCAGATCGACGTCGCCTGCGCAGTTGAACGATTCAGGATAGGTTCCGGGAGTGGACCTGGTCGCGAACTTCCCGTTATTGTTGAACGCCCAGCCGTGATAAAAACATTTGAAGCTGATCGCATTACCTGTTGGTTCGCGAACGACCTGCGCCCCGCGATGCGGACAGGTATTGAAGAAGGCCTGAAACTCGCCCTTGCGGTTGCGATTGAAAATCAGCTCCCGCCCGGCGACGCTCCGGGTCAGGAAGTCGTTGGGCTTCGCAAGCTCCGAAGCATGACCCAGATAGAGCCAGGCACGATCGAAGATTCGCTCCCGCTCCAGTTCCAGCACTTCCTGGCTTGTAAATGCGTTCCGGTTGACCTTGAAGACACCGGCGGCCGGATCGTCCACGATCCAGCGGCTATTGTGCTCATCAGGCTTCACAACACCCGACATATTCCTCTCCAACTATCACCGCCGCGGCCTCACGCATCGCGGCACAGCGAGAACAATCGCACACCGCCTGATTGAGGTCGATTCTAGAACGCTTGTTCTTTCCATGCCTTTCTTGAACCCTGTTGGACTGTCCGTCAATCCCTCCACCGGAAAGATCGCTCGTCAAATGACCCGATAATGGACTGTAACCGAAAGATCGGATCACAGCACTCCCATAGGCACTGGCTGCGGGGGCGCAGGCAAAGCAAACGGTTCTGAGAGCAGTTTCTGCACAGGGGCGGCCAGAAATCGGCCGCTTCTCACATGCTAATGGAGGCAGAACTCGCGCAAGGCGGCAGGGCAGGCGATTGTGCATCGAAAATAGATTTCAAAAAAACACTTGTCATTTGACGACCTACAAGAGAAAGTGGCCTCTGATAAAACATACGACCTATAAAATGGAGGCGGAGGATCTTGAAGGCTCACAAGGGCATTCCAACTTAGTCGAAGCATCTCGGCATGCCGAGAGACCGGGATTTGCAACCCCGTGTCCCGACTATCTCTCCGCATCACTGCCGCTGGGGAAGCTGCCGACGATCGGCAGATTCGCCAGTCACGAAAGTTCGCTCAGGCACGGTAATCTGCAGCGCGCAAGATAACAGGGATAAAAGTAGGAGCTTATCATGGAATTTGAAAAGAAGTTCGTTCAGGTGGACGGTGCCCGCATCGCTTATGTGGACATAGGCGAAGGCAAGCCGACAATCCTGCTGCAAGGGGGCGGCCCTGGCGCCAGCGGCATCAGCAACTATCGCCGCAATGTCGACGAACTTTCGAAGAGCCGCAGGCTGATCGTCCCCGATCTGCCGGGCTATGGCGACAGCGAGGACAAACTTGGCTTCCATGAAATCTACAAGGCTCTTGGAGAATTCCTGATCCATTTCCTGGATGCGCTGGGCCTCGACAAGGTCGATTGCGTCGGCAATTCGCTGGGCGGCATGACGACCGTGGGCGCATTGCTGCATTCCTCGCACCGCATCAACAAGGCGGTCCTCATGGGGCCGGGTGGCTTCCAGCCGGTCTTCACGCCGATGCCGACAGAGGGCATGCGCCGAATGGGGGTCGTCAACGCCAGCGACAATCCTACGCGCGAGCAAATGCGCGGCGTGATCGAACTACTCGTGAATGACAGCTCGTTCATCACCGACGAATTGCTTGATGAACGCGTCAAGGCCGCGTCGAATCCGAATCGGTTCAAGCCGTTCGCCCGCTCGTTCGGGGAAATGTGGCGCGAGGATCTGGGCAGCGTGAAGAATGAAATCCTGGTGATGTGGGGTCTCGAGGACCGGGTCTGCCCGGTCGACATGGCGCCTGGCATCATCAAGGCATTCCCCAACGCGTCGCTCCACCTCCTGCCCAATTGCGGCCACTGGGTACAGTGGGAGAAGCCCGACGATTTCAACAAGCTGGTGGCGTGGTTCTTCGACCGCGATTAACGCCCATCTGTTACTTAAGGGAGTGCGCTTCTGGCGGGCTCCCTTATGACGCGTGCGACCTTCCGTTCATGCGACATCGTACGTAAACGACTTGAATCTTGGCGCTTTTCACGCGTCCGCTGCCACGGTTCATCGGACGTGAATCGCTATCGCCACTTGTCAGCGAACGGCTCCTTAGCCTTTCGTTCCCTGGACCGCATAACCAACGGGTTGGGAGGCAAGCAATTTCGATCATGGGCCGCCCCGAGACCAAGAGGCTTCAATGGAAGATTTTCTGCTTTACGAAAAAAGCGGCGGCGTCGTTACCCTGACAATGAATCGACCCGAAACACGCAACGCACTCTCGACGCCCGAGATCTGCGCCGAATTCGTCGATCAACTCAAGGCGATCGAACGTGACCCGTCCGCAAACGTCGTCATTCTGACGGGGGCTGGCCCGGCTTTCTGCGCTGGCGGCGACATCAAGAAGATGCGTGACCGTTCCGGCTTTGCTCCGATGAAAACGGTCATCGACACCCGCGACAGCTATCGCAACACCATCCATCTCGTCGCAAAGGTGTTCAATGGGCTGGAGGTGCCGGTCATTGCGGCGATCAACGGCCCCGCAATCGGTGCGGGCCTCGACCTGGCATGCATGTGCGACATGCGGATCGCGGCACAGTCTGCACGATTCGCGGAATCCTTCATCAAGGTGGGCATCATCCCCGGCGATGGTGGCGCATGGTTCCTCCCCAGAATAATCGGCATTTCCAGGGCCAGCGAACTGGCTTTCACGGGCGATATGATCGACGCTCAGGAGGCCGAACGCATCGGCCTCGTCTCGCGCGTGGTCGAAGATAGCGAACTGATGAGCGCCGCCCGCGCCCTGGCATCGCGTATCGACGCCAATCCCGGTCGAACACTGCGCATCACGAAGCGCCTTATCCGCGACAGCAGTCAGTTGTCGCTGGACCACCATCTGGAGATGGCGGGTGCGTTCCAGTCCATTATCCATGAGACCGAGGATCATCGAGAGGCCCTGGATGCGCTGCTTGAGAAGCGAAAACCATCATTCAGGAATGTTTGAGGGTCGGTGAACGGATTTTCTTGTCCGCGCGTCATCTGCTGCCATCTGGCGATCGATGATGGCAGCGTCATTATCGTCGGGCCACTCGTCGCCTGACAGGGAAAAAATAAAAGTGAAAGGCACGCAACATGGCTGACGGAGTCGACGAGGGGCCGCTTTCAGGCATCAAGGTCCTGGAGATCTCTCAAATGGTGGCCGGCCCTTTGGCGGGAACCATGCTTGCCGACTTGGGCGCATCCGTCATCAAGATGGAGGATTTCCGCGGGGATCCCTATCGCAACGTGGAACCGCAATATAAGGGAATGTGCTCGCGCTTCTTCGCGGTCAATCGTCATAAACGAAGCATACAGCTCGATCTGAGGAGCGAGGAAGGGCACGAGATCGCGCGGGCCCTGGCCCAGGATTGCGATGTCTTCCTGGTGAATTCCCGGCCGGAGGCAATGAAGCGCCTGAAGCTCGATTATGAAAGTCTCCGGGCGTTGAATCCCGGCATTATCTACGTTCTCATCAGCGGCTTCGGTCTGGACGGCCCCTATGCCGATCGCCCCGCCTACGACCAGGTGATCCAGGCAATTACCGGCGCCATGTATCTTCAAAATCCGGAGGGGCCACCTATGCCTCTCCGTTCCTTCTTCGTCGACAAGTTCGCCGCCACGGCGGCCGCCAGTGCGATAACGACAGCCCTGTATCGTCGCGAGAAAAACGGAGGCAAAGGCCAGTTTGTCTCGGTACCTTTGATGAAGACCTTCGGCTTCCTCAATCTCGTGGACAATTTGTACAATCACTGTTTCGTCAATGGCGACCAGCAATCGCCGCACATCAACGCGATGCGGCCTATCAGAAGCGCCGATGGCACGTTCATGGGCTATTTCCAAACCGACGCCCAGTTCGAACTGATTTGCCGCGTTCTCGGCGTTCCGCATCTGCTGGAGGATGAACGCTTTGCGAACCCTATCATGCGGGTCCGAAATATTGGTGCCGTCTGGCAGGAATTGGAAAAGGGCTCGATCAAAATCACTTCCGACGAACTGGAAGCGCTGGCGATCGAGCACGGCTTGCCCATCGCCAGGGTCAAATCCGTCGATGAATTCCTCGAGGACGAGCAGGCTCGTCACCTGGAATGCGTAAAGGAATATGACACCGACGAATATGGCCCTGTTCGCGCCGCCTCTTATCCGGTGGACTTTTCCGAAAGCCCGGCGGTCGTAAAGGGTACCGCCCCCCGTCCGGGCGAGCACACAGATCAGGTTCTTCGTGAAATCGGGTTTGACGATGGAGGCATTGCCCGCCTGCGCGAAGCAGGAGTCGTGTGTTGATCGACCCACAACTTGCGCAATCACCATGCAGAAGCTCAACCGCACATCGGCCCGTCTGCATGAACATAATACGATCGATTTACTATATATCGAACGACGGCAATATCGGGAGTAGGTCATGAAGCTGGAAGGGAAAGTGGCGATCGTCACGGGGACCAGCCCCAACATCGGCGGCGGGATCGTCGAGGCGCTCGCCGGCGCCGGCGCGGCGATCGTGGCCGTGGATGCAAAGAGCGAAAATGCGGACTGTTGTGCCGCGGCGATCATCGCTGCGGGTGGTCGCGCGATCGGCATCACCGCCGACGTGACGAACGAGGACGAAGTCCGCGCCGCCGTACAGCGGGCAGTAGTCGCTTTCGGTCAGATCGACATTCTTGTGAATAACGCCGCCTTTTTCAATCAAAAGTCCATTGCCGACATGCCCTATGCAGAATGGCGCAAGCAGAACTCGGTCATCCTCGACGGCGCGTTCCTCTTTACGAAATATGCCACGGCCGAAATGATGCCACGTCGGACCGGTGTCGTCATCAACGTGATCTCGACAGCAGGCCATCAAGGCCAGCCAGGCAACATCGCCTATACGACGGCCAAGGCCGGCATGCTGAACTTCACGCAGGCGGCCGCGATGGAACTTGCCGCGCATGGCATCCGGGTGGTCAGCCTGACGCCTACGGCAACCGAGACGGGCGAAATGGTGGAGCGCGCCGAGCGATGGAAGATGGATCTTGGCCCGCTGCCGGATTACACCGAGATCACAGCGATGTTCGCCAGAAGAATTCCCATGAAGCGTTTGCCCAAGCCCAGCCATTATGGGGCTGCAGCGGTCTTCCTCGCTTCAGACGATGCAGCGATGATCACCGGAACGGATTTGCGGGTCGATGGCGGCGCCGTCGCCCGTTATTGGGCGTGGAATCCAACGGACGGTTGAACCCCGACTATCGACGGCGCCGGGCGTCGCTCATCGCGGCGCGTGCCCGAACTACTCGCGCATGATGAGCATCCGTTAAACAAGACGATTGGTTGGGCCAGAAGACTAGATCACTTGTTTTATGACGGAAATCGCGACAGATTATGCACAGACCGAGTCCCATGCAGGATCGGCGCAATAAGAGGATGCCCGACGATGGAAGCGCTCTCCTTGACGCATGGGCTAGGCGAATATGCCTCGTTCTGCCGAATCTGCACTGCCGGCTGCGGCGTCCGCCTGACGGTCAATGAAAAAGGGCATATCATCCGTATCGTGGGTGACGACCAGAATGAACTGTCATCCGGCTATGCATGCTTCAAAGGGCTCCAGTCCGGTCTTGCGCACCGCGATCCGCAACGCATCCTACGCCCGCTAAAACGGCAACCAGATGGCAGCTTCCGCGAGATCGGGATCGAGCAGGCGCTCGACGAGATCGCGGTCCGTATTGCCGATTTGATGGGTCATTCCGGGCCCAATGCGATTGCACTGTTCGCGGGCAACGGTTCCATGATGAACCAGTCCGCAGTCGGCATGAACCGCCATTTCCTGCACGCAATAGGATCGGAGCAATATTTCA
This sequence comes from Sphingobium sp. LMC3-1-1.1, assembly GCF_040676285.1. Classification (NCBI taxonomy): domain Bacteria; kingdom Pseudomonadati; phylum Pseudomonadota; class Alphaproteobacteria; order Sphingomonadales; family Sphingobiaceae; genus Sphingobium; species Sphingobium sp. LMC3-1-1.1. The sequence goes on from NZ_JBEGHQ010000012.1 coordinate 214,333, forward strand.
CGACGATCACGATCGATCAGTCCGGGAAGATGGTCGCGGCGGGCCGAACGGGCACATGGGGCGCCGGTGCGGTCGATCTCGATGACATGGATGTGCTGTTGCTGTTCGGGGTGAACCCGTTCATCGCGCATTCCACCATGTCGGTATTGGGAGTCGATCCGATCAAGCGGCTGAAGCGCGCGCGGCAACGCGGTTTGAAGCTGGTCGTGGTGGATCCACGGCGCACGGAAACGGCTGCGCAATCGGACCTTTCCTTCCAACCCTATCCGGGTGAGGACGCCGCCATAGCATCAGGCCTGATCCGACTGATCCTCGCGGAGGGTTGGCATGATGCAGAATTTTGCCGGCAATATGTCGGCGAGGAACGCTTGGCGGCGCTTCGCGATGCGGTCGATCCGTTTACACCGGACATCGTGGAAGCGCGGGCCGGATTGGAACCGGGGGCCCTGTGGGCGATCGCGGACATGTTCGCATGCCGGAATAAGCGCGGCCCCGCCATGACCGGTACCGGCCCCAACATGTCGCAATATTCGAATCTGGCCGTTCACATGGTCCAGTTGCTGAACGTGATCTGCGGCCGTTTTCCCCGGGCGGGTCAAAAGGTCACCTCTGTCGACATGCTCAATCCTGCCAGGGACATGTACGCGGAAGTCGTTCCCGCATCGCGTCCGTGGGAAAAACATCCCGCCAGCCGCATTCGCGGCGCAGGCAATTTCTTCGGCGAACGCGTATCGGGTACGCTGACGGACGAAATATTGACAGCCGGGCCGGACCAGATCCGCGCCCTGATCGTCGATGGCGCCAACCCGATGACATCGCTACCGGATCGCGACAAAGCCTATAGCGCGTTGCGCTCCCTCGACATGCTCGTCGCGATCGACACATGGCACACCCCCACGACCCAGCTTGCCGACTACGTCCTGCCAGCAAAGCTTCAATATGAGCGACCGGATATGTCGCCGGGGCATCCGGCGCTCAAATTCTATCCGGGCGCGTGGGCCCAGTTCACGCCGGCGATCGTCGCGCCTCCGAAAGACGCCGAGGTCGTCGATGACTGGTATGTGTTCTGGGCGCTGGCCAGGCGGCTGGGCGTCACAATCAATTTTGCCGGTGTCCGCCCCATGGATGGCGATCAGCCCCCTTCCACGGAGGATCTGATAGAGATCCTGCTCGAACGCAGCCAGACTTCGCTCGACGAGTTGCGCGCCTATCCCCACGGGCATCAGTTCCCGATCACGGATGCCGTCGTCAAACCGCCTCGCCAGGGTCATGAAGCAAGATTCGACGTCATGCCGGCCGACGTGCTCGACGAACTGCATCGTTATCAAACCGAACCCGTAGCGCAGCATCGTGCCGGGCCCGATCGCGAATTCACCCATTTATTGTCGTCGCGACGCATGCGCGATCTCTACAACAGCTATGGCGTCCTCATGCCGACGGTACGAAAGCGCAACAAATATAATCCGGCCTATCTCAACAGCGAAGATCTGGAGCAGTTGGGATTGGCGGATGGCCAGTTGGTCGAGATCATTTCAGCCCATGGCCGAACCCAGGCAATCCTCAAATGCGATGATACGATGCGGTCTGGAGTGGCGGCGTTGAGCCAGTGCTGGGGCGGCACGCCAGGAAAAGAAGACGTCATGGTTGACGGAAGCTGCGTCAATGCTCTGATAGACACCGATACGCATTTCGAGAGCATCAACGCGATGCCGCACATGTCGTCGGTCCCCGTCCGTTTCGAACCATTGCCGCAAAAAGCCAAAGCCGCAGCATGACACGCGCTGCGCGGCGACGATAAGCCATTTGCCATTCAATCAACGTCCCGGTCCGTGGGGGGGGGAGCCAAGGGTCCTTACGGTTCCAGGTCCGCATCGAACGCGGCTCTGCGCTGGCAACGCTGGACCATGGATCATCTGGCCCAGCGCGCTGCCATGGCCCCCTCACGCACCCGCCCGGATCACAACGCGGCCATCGGCGAACACGCATGTGTCTCGCTTCGGCACGCGGGCCTCGATATGTGCGCCATCTGTCTCTCGCCAGAATGCCAACTGGATCGTGTCGCCGGGGAAAACCGGGGCGCTGAACCTGCCCGAAAGTCCGACAAGCCGGCCGCCCTCACTGCACAACGTCTTTTCCGCAAAGGCCGCGCACAATCCATATGTTGCCACGCCGTGCAGGATCGGCTGCGGAAATCCAGCCTGCACCGCCGCTTCGGGTATCAGGTGAAGAGGATTCTGGTCCCCGGTGAGCGCAAATATCTGGGCGGCCTGCGGCGATGTCGGCACATTGACGACCAGATCCGGCGCGCGCTCCTTGACGCTGGCCGGTTCCGCTTTTGCATAGGGCGGGGCACCGGCAACCTGATCGGACCGGCAAACAAAGGTCATCTGCATGGATGCATAATGGGTTTGCGTCTGCGCATCATATAATTCGCGGGTCATGGCGATCACGCAGCCGCGGCCCTCTCCGCGATCGAACACGCCGCTCACGCGCGTTTCGCTCCTTACCGCCCCTTCGACCGGCAGCGGCGCATGCAAAAGCATCCCTTGACTGCCGTGCAGCATTCCCGAAAGCGTCGCTCCAAGTCCCATCGCATGGGGCCGTGGAGCGGCAAGCACGATGGCCATCGCTGGCAGGGCACGTACCGGGGGAAGCGGTCCAAGGTGCCGACGCGTCCAATCGTCGGACGGGTCCAGGCCGCAGCCAACGCCTAGGGCGTAGATGCAGCTCTCCTTGGCCGCATAGCGCTGCTCCATGACGATAGGCGCCGTGCCCATCAGCCTGTGGTAATCCATGATCATCAGGCCCTACCCCTCCTGAAAGACAGTAATCGCTCTTGGCAAGCAGTATCGCACAAGCGAAAGGGACGGACTGATGCCACCAGTTTGCGCCTGGCATGCCCCGCCCCTTTTGCCGCTATCTGCGAGCACGGCTGAGCCCGCCGTCGACCGGAAGGAGAACGCCAGTCAGGTACGCCCCGGCCCTGGAACACAGATAGACGCAGGCGCCGGCAATGTCTTCGGGCTGGCCCAATCGGCCCAGAGGTATCAGTTCGGGCATCTCCGCCATATGCGCCTTGTCGATGGCGGCCGTCATTCGCGTCGAAAAATATCCCGGCGCGATCGCGTTGACCGCGATATGCGACGGGGCAAGTTCGGCAGCCAACATCCGCGTCAGATGATGCATCGCAGCCTTGCTCGCCGAATAGGAAAAGGTCGGTCGCAATGGCAAGGCATGACCCGCGAACGAACCCAGGTTGACGATCCGGGCCGGGTCATCGGGCGTCGCTGCGGCGCGCAACAGCGGCAGCAATTCGCGGATGAGCGTGAAAGGCGACTGGACGTTGATCGACATGAGGTCGGGCCAGCTCTGGTCAGCCAGTGTTTCTATCGGGCCTCCGGCGCTCTTGCCCGCGTTGTTGATAAGCACATGCAAAGGCTCACCCTTCGCCTTGACCTGATCGGCAAGCGCCACGGCGCCGTCGGAGTGAGACAGATCGGCGACCAGGCCGGCGCAATGACCGAATGCGCTGAGCTCCTCTACAGCCTGTTGACTGACCTCCGCCTTGCGCGAGGTGATCGTGACGCTCGCGCCGCGCCGCAGAAATTCCTGAGCGATCATGTGCCCCAGACCTTGAGCGCCGCCAGTGATGAGCACATGCTTGTTTGTCAGCGTAAACAAGTCGGACATGTCGATCCTCTCGATTTCTATAATGGGAAGCAATGATCAGGGCAAAGGAGTCCAGCGGGGAAACCTGCCGCTCCATGGTAGTTCATTTGTTCTAATTGGCAAGATGCAGACTCTTGTCGGCGGGGATGGCATGGCCCTGATGGCGCATAGCAACGCGGCACAGAATGCATGCCGCGGAACTCTGGTTTATTGTGATGACAAGGCGGGCCGTCCGCAGCAGGGATCAGGCTGCGATAAATGGATCATCAATAACTGCGCATGACACACACGCGCCCAATGCGACGATCAAGCGCGAGCTTGCACGCGTTGCGTTACGTCGAATCCCGCCATTGAGTGAAAATGCCTTCAGGCGCCGCCTGTTGAAATCCTTACGTGCTGCCACTTGCTCTTGAAGCACCAGCAACCTGTGCCCCTTGCGTCATGATCGACCCTGCACAAGATGCAAGGAGCTTGACTCATCAGCCGTTGGCGCACCCGCGTGCCCCCTCCCGATTGTTACCAGGATGTTGATGCATCAGCGTCATGCATTTTGATATAGGCGCCGCCCACGGCCGCCCCGCCTAGTCGCTCCGCTTGGTCCTGCCTCTTTTTGGCGGTGCAGGATCTGGAGCGGCCTGCGGTATTCCCGCCTCGATCAGAGCTGTCGCGGTTTCGACGAGGTTGAGCTGCGGATCGGTCTGCGTCCACAAATCGCTACGCCGACGGCTGGCCACCCAGGCCTCACGCGCTGCCTCGACCGAGAGGGTATACCACGCGAAGAAGATCAGCCGTTGACGCAATACCGGCGCAGGAATGTGCTGGCAAAGCCCACTGATCAGTTGCAGCAGCCGCCGGTACACCAGGATATTCATTCGATCCAGATAGGAGGCGACGTCCTTGCGCCGCACAAACATCACGCTGGCAAGAAAGCGGATCGCGGTGGGCGAAGGATCCGTGTGGATATCGGGATTTGGCGCGCGAACGATGATATCCACGACTTCACGAACGCTGGTCGGACCACCTTTTCGATCCAATTCGGAAATGCGCTCGAACCAGACGACGCTCAGATCATTGAAAATCTCGTTGATCAGTTCAAGGACGAGGCCCTCTTTCGACTTGAAATAATAGTTGAGAGAGCCGCCATTCTTCGCACCCGCCGCCGCGACGATCTCACGAACCGTGACTGCTTCCAGGCCATGCTCGGCAAACAGCCGGCGTGCAGCAACCTTTATGTTTTTTCGCGTGTCAGTACGCTCGTCGAGCACATCCTGAGCGACTTTGGTGGAACGTGGCATTTTCACATGGACCATTGTTGAGCGCGGGTCAGAAAAACGCGCTTGCGCGCGATATAGCGATTAGCCGAGCTCTGAGTAAAATGGAATGACAAAACGGCACTAATTTTGCGTTGCGCGCCATCCTCTGCACGAAAGCAGCGGCGTACATCATCGCTCGATCATGTCTCGGCTTCCTGACCGGATTTCCAGCTCATGGCGCGCGAGCCTCTTGACGTCCTGCCTACGGACCAGCCGTCAGCGCGCGTGATAAAAGGATGCGGCGTGAACCATGCCTTCCCCATGCTCCGCATTGCGAATGTGATGACCCATGACCTCTTGTTGACGCATCATGGAGCCGCTGCCACTCACAGCCCTCAAAACCATAGCAAGAGAGGCGCTGTCATGATGGAAAAGGCGCAGGACCTTCCCGACGCAGGTCAGGCCAGCGCGCAAGACGCTGATCATGGCTGGCAATCTGCTGCGGACGAATGGCGGCGGAACTGGCGGGTCGGCCTTGCCGCGTTCCTGGTGATCGGCTTGTCTCATGGCGCTTATCAATCGCTGTCCAGCCTGTTCGTCCTGCCCCTGCAGGAAGCATTTGGCTGGTCGCGCGGCCAGATCGCCTTCGCGCATTATTCATCGCTGATGGTGGCCTTCGCTGCGCCTTTCGTGGGTCGCGCAATAGACAGGTTCGGACCACGCCGGATCATGCTGGGCGGCATGGCCCTTTCCATCCTCATCTATCTGGGCCTGGCATCGATGAACGGCTCCCTGGCGCTGTTCTACCTGCTCAGCGTGCTGGCCGGCGTCATTGGCCTGTCGGCGAGCGGACTCACCTGTTCCCGCGTGGTCAGCCAATCCTTTATACGTTCGCGCGGCGTTTCGCTCGCAATTGCGCGCAGCGGCCTGGCGCTCGCCAGCGCGGCTTTACCGACCATCCTCTTCGCCATCATCGCGCGTTATGGCTGGCGCGCTGGCTATATGACCGAAGCGCTGCTCGTGCTGGTGGTCGCATTGCCTGCCGCCTGGTTCTGGATAGGTCGTTCGCGCACGCCCTCAAAAGTTCAGCATCGACACATGGATGCCGATCTTCCAACCTGGCTGCATTTGCTGCGGGAACGGCGCGTATGGCTCCTTTGCCTGGGCGCTGGCCTGGGCTACGCCCCTGCCACCGCGATCATGACGCAACTGCAACCGCTCCTCATCAGCAAGGGCGTGGAGGCAGGCAGCGCCGCCGCGCTGGTCGGCATGGCCGGAATTGCCAGTTTTGCCGGCGCGATCATCACCGGCAGCCTGGTCGATCGGTTCTGGGCGCCGGGCATCGCTTTCCTGTTCGCCTGCGGTTCGGCGATCGGAACATGCCTGCTGGCGTGGCACGGCGCGATCGAAGGACCGATGGCGGGATTGGCCATATTGCTGATCGGCTTCGGCCTGGGTGCGGAAATCGACGTGGTGGCTTATATGGTGGCGCGCTATTTCGGCATCCGTTCCTTCTCCACCATCTATGGAATGGCAGTGTTCTTCATCGCTTTTTCCGGCGCACTGGGCGCATCGATGCTGGGAACTTCATTTGACCGGCACGGCAATTATGACGCAGCCCTGCTTGTCATCGCCGCCAGCTTCATGGCGGCAGGCTGCGTTTATCTGATGATGGGACGTTATCCTCAGCATAAGGACTGATGCCGGCCGGCGGTGCCGCATCAGCCGCGGGTAGCACCCCATCATCATCTGTCGGAGAACATCATGTCCGATCATACCCCCCTTTCCGCCTTCGGACTTCAAGGCAAATTCGCGATTGTAACCGGCGCGGGGTCCGGTATCGGCCAGGCCACTGCCATGCTGTTCACGCAGGTTGGCGCCCGCGTCCTGTTCGTCGACATCGACGAGGCAGCCGTTCGCGAAGCCGCCAAAGAAAACCAGTCGCCCTATGCGGTCTGCGATATTGCGGACGAAGCACAGGTCATCGCCACGTTCGGTGAAGCGAAGAGACTATTGGGCAGGCTGGACATATTGGCCAATGTCGCAGCCTATCGGCGCAAGGCGGATACCATGACGATGCCTGCCTCTGAATGGGATATCATGCATGCGGTCACCACGCGCGGCACGTTCCTGATGATGCGCGAAGCCATCAGGATCATGCGCGATCAGGGCAGCGGCGGCTCCATCGTCAACGTGTCATCCGTAAGCGCGGATCATCCGACGATCTTCAACAACACCCATTATGATTCCGCCAAGGCCGGCGTCGACGCGATGACCCGCGCCGCCGCCGTCGAATTCGCCGAACACAGGATCCGAGTCAATTCGGTCCAGCCCGGCGGCACGGCAAGCGGCGGCGCAAAAAGGATGGAAAGCGACATGCCGATGCGCGGGCCCATGACGGCTCCGGGACGCATTCCACTCGGCAGAATGTCCGATCCAGTAGAACAGGCCCGAGCCATCCTGTTCCTCGCCAGCGATGCAGCAAGCTACATCACTGGCCATCATCTGGCGGTGGACGGGGGCTACAGCGTCTCCTGACCCATCGGAACCGCCCGAACGCCGTCAGGCCTTTTCCTGCAACCCGGCAAGGATCGCCAGCCCCTCCATGGCCAGCCCCTGATCAAGCTCCCTGGCCAGTCGCGCCTTGATATCTCGCGTCAGAAGGATGCGGGTATAGCGATTGGCCAGGGCGGGACGCGCGACTATGGTGCGGGCGATCTCGCGCGCACGCGGCATCAGCGCATCAGGTGCCAGTACCTCGCCGACCAATCCAAGGGCCAGGGCTTCGGTTGCGCCGATCTCCTGTCCCGTCATCAGGAAATACCGTCCACGGTTCGGCCCCAGCAGCATCGGCCAGATGCTCTGCACGCCATCGCCAGGCACCACGCCGGCCAGCGCGTGCGGCTTGTCGGCGAAGGCAGCGCCCTCGGCCGCCAGCACGACATCGGCAAGCAGGGCGATTTCAGCATGGATGAAGGCCGGGCCATTGACGGCGGCCACCACCGGAATCTCGATCGCCAGCAGATTGTTGAGCAGCGCCCTGCCCTCCCGGAAGATCACGTCCCATGTCGCGCCATTCATCGGCGGCATGTCGCAGTCCATGTCGAACTCAGCGCAGAAGGTGTCGCCCGTCCCGGTGATCAACAGCAGGCGAGCGTCGGGATCAGCCGCGATTTGCGCGAATGCGATACCCAGTTCCTTGTGCAATCCACCCCATAGCGCCCATTTGGCCGGACCCCCATGGTGATGGATACGCAGTTCCACAATGCCGTCATCCTGCGTCATCGTGATATTGTCGAACTGCTGTCCCATCTCTCTTCCCCTCGTCCTTTTCCGTGCTATCAAGCACACACTTGATAGCTGGCGTCGACGCCGTGGCAAGCAGGAAAGGCGAATGGAAGGATGACGAAGGTCAACGACGCGGTTCAGGACACGCTCGACCGGCTTGTCGCGGAAGGCAAGGAAATCGGGATTCAGGTCAGCGCGTGGCTGGGCGAGGAACAGATTGTCGATTGCTGGTCGGGCCTCGCCGATGCCGCCACCGGCCGGCCCGTCGACGGCGACACGCTGTTCAACGTCTATTCCGTGTCCAAGGCGGTGAGCGCCACCGCCCTGCATATCCAGGTCGAACGCGGCCTGGTCGACTATGACGCGCCCGTCGCGACCTATTGGCCGGAATTCGCGCAGGCCGGAAAGGGCGACGTCACCATTCGCCACGTCCTTTCCCATGTTTCAGGCGTGCTGCGCATGCCGCCGGACGTGACGCCCGAGCTGATGACCAATTGGGACTGGATGTGCCGCCGCATCGCGGAGATGGAAGGTGTCTATCCTGCCGGTAGCCGTTCTTCCTACCAGTCGATGACCTTTGGCTGGATGGTAGGCGAAGTGGTGCGCCGGACCGATCCCAAACGCCGCCCTTTCGGTCAGTTCATCAAGGAAGAGATAGCGGACCCGTTGGGCGCCGCCGATCTTTGGATGGGCATTGCCGATGCCGTCGAACCGCGCATCGCGAAGCTGGATGCCGCCGCCGTCTATGTCGCGCCCGACAATAATATGATGCGGGAGGCGCAACCGCTGATCGTCGACCTGATGCCCGATCCCTTCGAACGCCCCTATGTGCGCCGCGCCTGCATTCCGGCTGTGGGCGGCATTTTCAGTGCGCGGAGCAACGCCCGTTTCTGGGCGATGTTGGCCAATGGCGGGCAATTCAACGGCGTCCGCCTCCTGTCCGAGGAGCGCGTCGCCAGTTTCGCCGCGCCACGCCCGCATTTCGAGGATGCGGACCCCGTCTTCTTCGGCATGGTCGTTCCCATCGCCTGGTCCGGATTCTGGTTGGGCGGCGCGGAAAACCCGCCCGTCTCGGCCCCTCGGAACATGCGGGCGCTCTGCCATCCGGGCATGGGCGGCAATATCGGCTGGGCCGACCCCGACCTGAAGCTGGCGGTCGGCATCTGCCACAATCGGATGTTCGACACGATCAATATCGCGGAAGACAGCCGCACCATCATTGGTGATGTCATCCGGGCAGCGCTGTGATGACACACGACTATATTATCGTGGGCGGTGGCTCCGCCGGCTGCGTGCTGGCCGACCGTCTGTCGGAAAATCCGGCGAACAGCGTGCTGCTGCTGGAAGCGGGACCCGAGGATCGAAACCCCTTCATCCACATGCCCAGGGGCGCCGCGAAGCTCTACACCGACCCTAGGCATGTCTGGTATTTCCAGACCGAAGGACATGACAGCGTTCCGGCCGAAACCTGGATACGCGGCAAGATGCTGGGCGGCTCCTCTTCCGTCAACGGCATGATGTATTTTCGCGGCCAGCCCGAAGATTATGACGGGTGGGAGACGCTGGGCGCAAAAGGTTGGGGATGGGACAGGATCGGCGCCGCCTTCCGGGCAATGGAGGGGCATGAACTGGGCAGCGACGGGGTGCGTGGCGGCGAAGGGCCGTTGAAAATCTCGGTCGAACCCATGCGCGATCCCTTGACCGAAGCCTTTATCGCGGCGGGCGAGCAGATGGGCGTACCGCGGGTCGCCGATCTCAACCGTTCGGGCCGCGCTGGCGTGGGGTACACCCCGCGCACCATCTGGAAGGGAAAACGACAGAGCTCCGCCCAGACTTTCCTCAAGCGAGCCCGCGGCAGGGCGAATCTGCACATCGTCACGGGCGCGGTGGTGGACAAGATCCTCTTCACGGGGCAGCGCGCGACCGGCGTCCGCGCCAATGTGAACGGGGTTGTTCAGGACTTCGCCAGCGGGCGTGAGGTCATCGTCAGCGCTGGCGCGCTGATGTCGCCGCAAATCCTTCAGCGGTCAGGCGTCGGCGCCGCGGAGCTTTTGCGCGGACTCGGCATCCCGGTTGTTGCCGATAGTCCCGGGGTCGGCAAACATATGCTGGAGCATCGGCTGCTTTCGATGGTCTATGACCTTGCCGTTCCGCACAGCCACAACAAGGACCTGGCCGGCCTGAAACTCGTCGGCAATGTGCTGCGCTATTATCTCACGCGCTCCGGGCCGATGGCGGCGGGCTATGGCAATGTCGGGGCCTTCGCGACCGTGCTGCCGGAATCGGCAACCCCCGATATAGAAATATTGCTGTCGCCTGCTGTCGCTGCGCCCGACGCCAAGGGGAATATGGTCGCGGATACGGCGCACAGCGTCACCCTGTTCGGCTATCCCCTGCGCTCGCGGAGCGAGGGGTCGGTCAGCATCACAGCGGCCGACCTGACGGCTCCGGCGAAGATCCGGGCGGGATATCTGACCGATCCTTATGATTGCGCCGTCACGGTCGCGATGCATCGCTATCTGCGCGACTGGATGTCCCGTCCCGCCATTGCTCCGATGATCGCGGGCGAACGCGAGCCGACCCGTTCGCTTCAGACCGACGATGAAATCCTCTCCGCCTTCCGTCAGATCGGACAGGCCGGCTATCATGCCTGCGGAACCTGCCGCATGGGCGATTTCCACGATGCGGTGCTGGACGAAAAACTGCGCGTCAAGGGCGTGGACGGCTTGCGCGTCATGGACGGATCGATCATGCCCACGATGGTTTCGGCCAATACCAACGGCCCGATCATGGCGGCGGCATGGAACGCGGCCGACATTATCCTGGAGGGACGCAATCGCTAAAATCCTGACAGACGAAGCTGCCTCCTCCGAGGATGGGGGGCGGGTACGCCGGCGGCGGCGCACGCGCGAGGACGTGGTCCAGCGCATCTGCGATGCCGCGCGGCAATTATTCGCCGAACGCGGCTATGGCGGCACCGCAACACGCGAAATCGCCCGCCTGGCAGACGTCAGCGAGACGTTGCTGTTCCGCTATTATGGCGACAAGGCCGGACTGTTCAATGAAGTGGTCATCGCGCCGTTCCACGCGCTGATGGCGGATTTCGTCGAACTGCATCCCGATCCCACCGCCCCCTATCCCAAACAGGCGGAAACGCGCCGTTTCACTCGGCAGGTCTATGAGCTGTTCGAGGGGAACGAGGCAATGTTCCGCGCGCTGCTCGCAGGAACGCCAGCCAGTGGCGAGGATGCACCGCCGGGGTTGCGCGGGCTTGCACCCTTCTTCGAACAGTCGGTCGATCAGGTCAGGCAGCGCTATGCCCTGGCCGGGATCGATCCGCCCTTCGACCTCAGCATCGGCGTTCGGCTGGGCTTCGGCATGATCGCCGCCAGCGTGATCTTGCGAGACGCCCTGTTTCCCGACCCTCCCGGACGCGGGGCCGTGCTGGACGTGCTGGAGCAGCTGATCGCGCAGTCCTTGGTAGGACCACCACTTGATTGACAGCGCATGCGGGTCAAATTATGTAGCATATACTACATAGGAGAGATTCCAATCATGGAAGCCGCCGTCAGAATCCAGGAATATGACGATCCGAGCTACGATCCGTTCAGTGCGGACGACATCAATTTCGGAGATATGCTCGATCCCTACCCGCAGATCGCGCAATGGCGCGCACAGGCGCCGGTGCTGGAGGGCGATTACCGCCCTAAAATGGGTCTGCAGTCCGCCACCTATCCCGATCGCAAGATGTTCACCATTGTCGGTTCCGACGAGATATTGACCGTTCTCACCGACACGGATCGCTTCTCCAACCATGGCTACAGGTTCAACATCGGCGAAACCTTCGGCCAGGGCAGCATCAGCGTCATGGATAATCCCGAACATGGCCGCTGGCGTAAAATCTTCCAGAAGATCTTTCTGCCTCAATATGTGAAATTATGGGGCGAAACCATCGTGGATCCCGTCGTCCACAATTTGATGGACAAGTTCGTGGGCATGGGCCGCGCCGATCTGGTCGAACAATTCACCCTGCTCTATCCTTTCGAGGTGATCTACCGGCAACTGGATCTGCCGGCGTCCGACGTCCGGACCTTCCAGCGCCTGGCGATCGGCCAGACCGATTACATGCACATCGACAAGGCGCAGGAGGCGTCGCGCAAGCTGGGGGAATATTTCACCGCGCTGGTTGAGGAGCGGCGGCGCAATCCCGGTGAGGATCTCGTCAGTCTGCTCGCCAATACCGAAGTGGATGGCGATTATCTGCCGCCTCTGGTGCTGATTTCCTTCCTGCGGCAGCTGATGAACGCGGCGGGCGACACGACCTATCGCGGCACCAGCGTGCTGCTGACCGCGCTGCTGGAACATCCCGACCAGCTCGACGCTATCCGGACGGATCGCAAACTCATTCCTTTCGCGATCGAGGAAGCGCTGCGCTGGGACGGTCCAGTGGCTGTTCAGCTCCGCATGGCGAAGCAGGACGTCGTTCTGGGCGGCATGGAAATCCCGGCCGGGTCGTTGCTCGACGTGGTGGCTGGCGCGGCCAATCGCGACCCTGCGATATTCCCCGACCCGGACAGGTTCGACATATTCCGCGAACGCAAGGCGCATTTTTCCTTTTCCCGCGGGCCGCATATATGCGTGGGACAGCATCTTGCGCGCGTGGAGATGACCCGCGCGCTCCATGCGGTGCTCGACAATCTGCCCAATCTGCGCTTCGATCCCGACAAGCCGCGACCGGAAATACGCGGCACCATGATGCGTGTGCCCAGGCATCTCCATGTCCGCTTCGGCGACTGAACTTCGTCCCAAAGGAATTATCATGCCAAATCTGATCGTAACGACGCGCGATGGCACGGAACGGGAAATTGCCGCCGCTGCGGGGCTTTCCCTGATGGAGGCGATCCGGGACGCCGGCGTCGATGAAATGTTGGCGCTGTGCGGCGGCTGCTGTTCCTGCGCCACCTGCCATGTGAAGGTCGATCCCGCCTTTACCGGCCTTCTGCCGCCCATCAGCGAGGATGAGAGCGACCTCCTCGATAGTTCAGACCATCGCGATGAATATTCGCGGTTGTCATGCCAGATCCCGCTCACGAGCGAACTGGACGGCCTGCGCGTTGCGATAGCGCCGGAGGATTGAAGGGCAGCGGACGTTAATGGACGGCGAACTCCATCGCATGTGTGAAATCCTTATCTGCCTACGGGCATGTCCTTGCTCCGCTCGTCCGCAGGGTCGAAACAGTTTCAGAGAGGACGACTATGAGCGCTGACGTGACAATCATGCCCGAAATCGAGCTGGCTCCGCGCCCGGACCATGTGCCGCCCGAATTGGTACGCGATTTCAACATCTACGACGTCCCTGGTTCGGCCGAGGACGTTCAAGCCGCATATGCAGCGGTGCAGCAGGCCAACCCCGATATTTTCTGGACGCCCTATAATGGCGGTCACTGGGTTGCGACGCGGGGTGACGACATCGTCGCGATGCAGCGCGACTATCATCATTTTTCGCACAAGCATATCGTCCTGCCTCCCATGCCGGAGGGTACGCCGCGTCAGATTCCGTTGGAGATGGACCCACCGGAACACGCCCGATACCGCCGCCCCCTGATGCAGTCATTGATGCCGGCAGTTGTTTCAGAACTGGAAAGCACGGTGCGCGACGTGGCAGTGCAGGCGATAGAGCGCGTCCTGCCGCAGGGCGAATGCGAATTTATCGAGGATTTCGCCAAGGTTTTGCCAATCCACGTGTTCCTGGAACTGGTCGAGCTGCCATTATCCGACAAACATCAGCTTTTGCCGATTGCGGAACGTTCGGTGCGCGGCCACACGGCCGAGATAAGGCTGCAGGCGCAGCAGGAAATGGGCGGATATCTGCTGGACAAGATTCGTGCCCGCCGCGACAATCCGGGCGAGGATCTGCTGAGCAAGCTGGTCAATGTCAATGTTGGCGATGGGCGGATTTCGGAGGATGAGGCCGTCAGCTATGCGACATTGGTATTGTTCGGCGGGCTCGACACTGTGGCAGGCATGATCGGATTCATTGCGCGTTTCCTTGCGATGAATCCGGGACACCGAAAGCAATTGGTTCAGAGGCTGGGTGATGAGGATTTCGTCAAGCATGCCATAGAAGAGATGATTCGCCGGCATGGCCTTGCCAATACATGCCGCGTGATCGCCGAGAATTTTGACTATAAGGGTGTGCAGTTCCACGCCGGTGATCGAATATTGCCTGGCAATCTTTGGGTGGGCCTGGACGACCGCATCAACGAAAATCCGCTGGTCGTTGATTTCAACCGGGAAAAACCGGTTCATGCGGCGTTCGGAAATGGCGCCCACGCCTGCCCCGGCGCGGTGCTGGCGCGGCGGGAAATCCGCATCTTCCTCCAGGAATGGTTGAGCCGCGTCCCGGACTTCCGGATCAAGCCGGGAACGAAGCCCGTGCTGGCAACGGGTTTGGTGAACGGCGTGCTGCGCCTGGATCTGTGCTGGCCCTGAGCTGCCCCGCCATCCACTGCTCACATGCTGGTTGGCGAATGGCGCAAAATGCCCTGATGACAAGAGACGCGCGCTCGTCGCGCGCGTCCCCTCCAACAGTTGAACAAGGCGAATGACGCGCCCTGCGGGGCGCGTCAAAACCGGGTCAGATCAGGCCCTGGCGACGCGCCGCCTTGGCGACGGCGGTGAATTCGTCATAGACGGTCAACGGTTCATGAGCGATCGCGCCGTCCGTGATGCTGTCCCAATGCGCTGCAATATCTTCAACGCTGGGGGGGGTGGTTCCCATCGGCGCGACCCAGCCGTCAGCAGCGCAGATGCGGACCTTTGCGTACCGACCGCTGTTCTGCGAATAGATGCCGTGGGTAGAGGTGCATTTTTCGCTGACGAGATACACGGCAAGAGGCGTATTGAACGGCACTTCGATGCGGCCTTGGCTGACGGCATAGTCAGCGCCCTTAACCGCATCGGCAAAGGCAGGTATTTCCATGAAACCGGCATCCATTTCCGCTGCCAGTCGGGATTGGGCGGTAGGCAACAGGAGGTTCGACGTGATGCCATAGGCCGAACCCTCTATCGCGACGATATGGCTGAGGCCCATCAGGCCACCCTTGGCCGCGGCGTAGTTGGCCTGCCAGGCATGGCCGAACATCGCCGAGGCGGAACCGGTGAAAAGGAAGCGTCCATAGCCGTTCTGGCGCATCGCGCGATAGGCGGGCTGGGCCACATAGATGGCGCCCTTCAGATGCACGTCGATGATGGCGTCGATCTGCTCGTCGGTCAGATCCTCGAAACGGCCATTGCGCAGGAACCCGGCATTGTTGATGCAGATGTCGACCTTGCCGAACGCGTCCAGAGCGGCCTGGACAATGGCCGCTCCCCCCTGGCGGGTCGATACGCTGTCATAATTGGCGACGGCTTCCCCGCCCTGGTCGCGGATTTCCTGAACGACCAGGTCCGCGGCATTATGCGATTGCCCCTGCCCCGACCCGCTGCCTCCCAGATCGTTGATGACGACCTTCGCACCGCGCCGGGCAAGTTCCAGCGCATAATCCTTGCCCAGGCCATTGCCTGCGCCGGTGATGATCGCCACGCGGCCGTCGAAACGCAAATCGGTCATGCTCATCCTCTTCCTCAGCTCTCATTCGCCCCGCACTCGTTCCGCGCAAACGGGCCATCCCTCCATGGCGGCAGCGGGTTCGATCCTATCCATTCGCCCGAAGGGCGCCAGCGCGAGGACGAAAGATCGGCTATTCGATGAAATGACAGCCAGGCTCAATTCACGCTCTGCACTTGCCCGCCGTCCATCCGCACATTGGCTCCGGTCATATAACCCGCGTTCGGGCTGGCGATCATGCAGACCACATGCGCGATTTCCTCCACCCGGCCGATGCGGCCGACGGGTATGGGCGTCAACTCGCGCGCGGCGCGGGCTTCCGCTTCCTCCAGCGATATGTCGCCCCAGCCCATGTTGCGCTTGAGATTGCCGAGCCAGGCCTCAACCGCCGGAGTGAGGATCATGCCGGGGCTGATGCTGTTCGCCGTGACGCCGCAAGGGCCCAGCGATTTCGCCAGGCTGACCGTCATGTTCAGCATGGCTGCCTTTGCCGCGCCATAGTCTGGGCCAAGCGCTATGGGCTGCGTGGCTGCCGCGCTGGCGACGTTGATGATGCGGCCCCATCCCCTCGCCTCCATCCCCGGCAGAAGGCGACGGATCATGCGGGCCGCGGCAATGGCGTTGAGCTGGTAGGTACCCTCCCAGCCTGCCTCATCCACCTCCGTCCAATGCATGGCCGATGTCCCCACGGCACCCCCCGCATTATTGACCAGAATGTCGATCTCCCCCGCGGTCTCGACAACCGCGTCCGCACCCGCATTGGTGGAGAGATCACCGACAGCCACCCGGGTGTCACCGCCAATGGAATCCGCTACCGACTGCGCCTTTCCGGCATCGCGGCCATGCACCACGACGGTGCAGCCTTCCGCCGACAGCATGCGCGCTATCCCCGCGCCGATTCCCGAACTGCTGCCCGTTACCAGCGCGCGCTTCCCTGCCAGTCCAAGGTCCATTCCTGTCTCTCCTATGCTTTAACGACATGCTCGATGGCGAGCATGGTCGCGTAATCGCTGACGAATTCGGCGACATCAGCCCCGATCACGGCAATATCCTCCGGCGTCCTGAACAGGCCGCCGCGCAACGCGGCTTCGCTGGGGAAATGAAGGTGCGCCATGCCGAACCACGGATCGGCCGGCGACAGGCGATCCTGCACATAACGGTTCATGCCGACATGGATCTCGCAGGCGAGCGGAATATGCTCGTCCCAGTGCCGTTCCACCTCCTGCCGCGACAAATCGGCAAGGGCGCGGATGAAGGAAAGCTGCGAAAGGCCCGGCGTGACGCCGACTGCCGGCGCTTCCGTCGCTGCCTTGCCGACGACCTGCGTCGACGAACGCACCTCCACCTGTTCCCAATCCGAACGCAGGCTATCCGCATCGAAGGCGGCGTCGGTCCAAAGTTCGATCACCGCATCATAAACCGGCGGCGAGGGCGGGCCGCCTTCCTCACTTGGGGCATGCTGCCCCACATGAACCACGATCCGTTCGGCCATTCCGGCCCATGGTTGCGCCCCGGCCCATTCGGACGGGGATGCCGCCATGGTCGACCGCGGACCGCGCAAAAGAATGACGCGCTTCATCTTTTCCTCTCCTCAACTGGTCTTGCGCGCACGAATCGCACCGATTAGAAATAAACGGTACAGTTTTATTATTCCGGAGCAAGCGTGCCGCAAAATGCCATCGAGAAGCCACGCCGAGGCAGGCCCACTAATGCGGATGCGCCCCTGCGCGAGGCTGAACTGATCGATGCGGCCGCCCGCGCCTTTCTGCTGCGCGGCTATGCAGGTGCGAGCATGGATCATATCGCCGCCGCCGCCCGTGTCAGCAAGGCGACCATCTATGCCCGGTTCGGCAACAAGGCCGCCTTGTTCGAAGCCGTCGCGCTCCACAGCGTCGCATCCATGCGCAGCGATGTACGGAGTATCGCGACCAAGGGACGGCAGCCCGTCGATGTGCTGACGGATTTTGCCCTGCGCATCACCAGCGAGGTGGCGGATGCGGAACGGATCGCCGTGCTTCGGCTCGCCATCGCGGCAAAGGACAGCTTTCCTGATATCGCCCGGCGGCTGCACGGTCATATCGCCGATACGGTGGCGCCGATTACCGAATATCTCGATACTCTGCGCGATGCCGGATACAGGATCGACGATCCCGCGCGATTGGCGCAGCATTTCATCAACCTTGCCAATGGCGGGCTGCGTTTCCTGTTGACCGACGACTTTGCGGATGCCGCGTTTCGCCGGCAATGGGTGAAGGGCGTGGTCGCCCTGTTCCTGCGGGGGATACAAGCGTGAAGGAGCATCGGCGCATTGGCCGCCAGGGCGGGCATCACGAATATGCTGTCTTGCGGCCGCGTCTCGCCCCCACAATTGCCGATCGCGGCTTTTTATGGAACGCCGGACGACAAAGGAGCGAAGACGGCCCAGGGAACGCAGGCCTTCCCACTGCCGGACAGCGCCGCATGCGCGCCGCGCGATACGAACGATCAAGGAGACGGACATGAAACGCTGGCTGATCACGGGCATTTCAAGCGGTATCGGCGCAGCCCTGGCCAAAGCTGTGCTGGCGCGGGGCGACCATGTGATCGGCGTCGCCCGCAATCGGGACGCGCTGACTGCCTTTGAGAGTTCGGGCGAGGGCCGGACCACTGCTATCATCGCCGACATGGGCGATGCCGCGCAGGTCGCGAGGCTTGCGGAGGAGGCGCTGGCGGCCGGCCCCGTTGACATATTGGTCAACAATGCCGGTCAAAGCCTGTTCGGTGCCGTCGAAGAAGTCGATCTGGAGGGGGCGCGCGGTCTGTTCGAGGTCAATTTCTTCGGACCATGGGCGCTGACCCAGGCGCTGCTACCGCATTTTCGGTCCCGTCGATCGGGCGTTATCATCCAGATATCTTCGGGCTGCGGTCTGATTGGTACGCCGGGCCTTGGCGCTTATTGCGCCAGCAAATTTGCGCTGGAGGGCTTGACCGAAACGCTGGCGCTGGAGGTTGCGGCTTTCGGCATCCGCGCCATGCTGGTAGAACCGGGCGCGATCGCCACCCGTTTCATCAGCCACGGCACCCACGAGGCGCAGGTCCGCCTGGCCGATTATGAAATTCTGTCCGGGCAAGGCAAAGCCGTGCTCGACGGCTATTATGCTCAGGCGGCGAGCCCGCCTGAAGAAGTAGCGGAGGCGATTTTGTCGGCGCTGGAAAGCGACGCGCTGCCTTTGCGCCTGCCCGTGGGCGAGGATATGCGCGGCGCTCTCGCGCAAAAAGCGGCGGCGCTGGCGGCACTGGCAGAGGGGTGATCCCGCGCCGACGACCGGCAGCCGCCGGCTTTTCAGTTCGCCAGAATGATCTTGCCGTTCAATCCGCCCGCCTCCACCAGCCGATGCGCTTCCACCGCCTGATCGAGCGGCAAAATACGGGCGATGGGTACAGCGATCCTGCCTGTCGCAACAGCGGCGGCCAGACGGGCGGCATCCGCCCCTTCGGGCTGCACGGCGAAAAATTCGGGCGCGACGGATAATTCATCGGCAGGGATCGGCGTCGTCGCGGCGGTCAGGATCCGGCCGCCAGCCTTCAGATGTCGGCAAAGCGCGCCGACCGCCGCTCCACCGACCGTGTCTATGACATGATCGAAGGGCGCGCCGGTCCAGTCCTCTTCCCCCAGCGCGATGACGTCGTCAGCGCCCAAAGCGCGGACTTGCTTCACATGGGCCGGACGGACGGCAGCGATCACGTCCGCGCCGCGCTCCTTCGCCGCGAACAGGGCAAAACGGCCGACAGAGCCCAGTGCTCCGGTCAGCAGAACTCTCTGTCCTGCTTGGAGGTTCAAACCCCTCTCGACCATCTGCAGGCCAGTAAGGCCAGCGGTTGGAATTGCAGCGGCAGTGGGCAGGTCGAGTGCATCCGGGACCAGGGCAAGATGGTCAGCGGCGACCGCCACCTGCTCGGCATAGCCGCCCTTCAGAAAGGGATCGAGCATGCCGAAGACGCGGTCGCCGGGTGCAAAGCCCTCTCCGCCCACGACTTCGCCCGCAATGTCGTAACCCAGAACATGAGGAAAGCCGACGGGCGCGAAATCCTTGAACATGCCGCTCCGCCATTTTCCATCCGCCGGATTGACGGCAGCCGCCGCGATGCGCACCAGCACCTGTCCCGGTTGGGGTTGCGGCACCGGCAGATCGGCGGGTTCCAGGACTTCCGGTCCGCCATGACGGTTGATGACGATTGCTTTCACCCTCTCATCTCCTCACTCGGTCAGGGTCGCGATCAGCCGCGCCTGCCTTTCTTCATTCAAGCCCGCCGCCTCGCGCAGATAATGAGCGACAGACCCATGATCCCGACTGATCCGGGCGTGACTTGCGACAAGATAGGCGGGCCGCACCCCGGCCAGCGCGATCAACGCGCTTTCCTGAACCTCCTTGCCCAGCGCCGCTTCCATGATCCGGCGCGTCGCCGCCAGGACAGCCGGATTGGGGCAGTCGCCGCTGCGCAGATAGTCCGCCATGATCGCATCGTCCGGCACGCCGAGCGCGTGCAGCAGCATCGCAACGACAAAGCCGGTGCGGTCCTTGCCCGCCGTGCAATGGACCAGCAGGGGCGTCTCCCCTTGGGCGAGGCGATCGAACAGCAGGGCGAGATGCGGAGCGCATGCGGCCGGCAATGCCTCATAGGTATCGATCATCAGGGCGACGGCGCCCGCTTCCCCCGGATTTTCGCGCATGGCGGCCAGCGGATCGGCATCGGCGCGGAAATCAGCGACGACATCCATCGGCAACACCGTCGCGCTGCTGCTGGGCCAATGGCCGGCCGCATGCGCCCTTTCGGCTTCGCTCCGCAGGTCGCACACGGTCCGGATCCCCAGCGTGGCTAGCCTTTCGGCCTCCTGCGGCGCAAGCGTCGGTATGGCTTCGGAACGATACAGCCGGCCATGACGAACCCGCCTGCCCTCTGCGGCTGGCTGTCCGCCGAGATCGCGGAAATTTGGGGCACATGTAAGGATCATAGAGGCGCTCCCTTGCCGTTGATCTTGTGGCGAAGCCAAGCTTCGTCGGGAAGCGCGCCGGGCGCAATCATCACGTCGGTGATTAGGGTCCGAGGAAGCGAGCGGCTAATCTTTCGGCACATTCAACGGGAGCAGGAATATGGAGAGACTGAAGGGCAAAGTCGCCGTCGTCACTGGTGCGGGCCGCAATATCGGCCGGGCCGAAGCGATGCTGCTGGCGGAGCAGGGCGCGAAGGTGGTGGTGAACGATCTGGGTGGCGGCCCTTACGGCACGGAGAAGGGCGACGCATCGCTCGCCGAGGCCGTGGCGCAGGAGATCCGCGACGCCGGCGGCGACGCGGTGGGCCAATGTTCCAGCGTCGCGACTCGCGAAGGCGGCGAGGCGGCGGTGCAGGCGGCGCTCGATGCCTTCGGCAGGATAGACATTCTCGTCAACAATGCCGGGATCGTCCGCCCGGCCCGGATCGATCGGATGACGGACCAGGACTGGAACCTCTGCATGGACGTCAGCCTGACGTCCAGCTTCTACACCTGCCGGGCCGCGGCGGCCCATATGATCGCGCAGCGGTCCGGCGTGATCGTCAATACCGGCTCGCCGTCGGGCTTCGGCCATTGGGGCATGGCCAATTATTCCGCAGCCAAGGAGGGGCTTCTGGGCTTTACCCGCACCATTGCGCGCGATCTGGGCGAATTCGGCATTCGCGCGAACCTGATCCGGCCGGTGTCGCACCTGACGGGCACACATACGCCCGAAATCGATCAGACCATTGCCGAATCAGCGCGCCTCGGCATTCCGCTGCTGTGGAACAAGCCGATGGCTCAGCCCCGCATGACCGCCCTGCCTGCCCATGTCGCGGCGCTGGTCGTGTGGCTGTGCACCGATGCCGCGGCGCATGTCAGCGGAAGGGACTTCTACATCCAGGGCGATGAAGTGGCGCTGATTCCCGAACCGGAAGCAATCCGCACCAGCATCCATCCCGGCGGTTGGACGCTGGATGCATTCGACGAACAGGCGAACCGCGACTATCTGTTCGGGTCGATCCAGAACCGGTTCGTGAAGTCGCAGGATCCGTCCTGACCTGCAGGAGTTCAGTCCGCAACCGGACTGAACTCCCATGTTCCAGAGCGGGTTCTTGACCAGCGATCGGTCCCGATCGCTTGGACATCGCTCTATAGCGGACCCACTGGCGGGGCGGCATGGTCGACCGCGGCCCAGCCGAAGCGCGGGGCGGTGGCGGCGTTGTTCTCCTCCGCCTGCCATTCGACGGGATTCACCATCCAGTAGAACAGGCCATAGACGATATGGGCGCGGATGGCGCGCCAGGCCTCCTCCTCCGACGGCGGATTGGGGACGCCGTAGCGGCCGAGCGCGGCAAGATAGCCCGCCACCAGATCCCTTTCCCATGCCCGTCGATCCAGGGGGTCCAGCGCGGAGATGTAGAAATAGGTCACATCATGCGCCCAGTGACCCCGACGGGTGGTCTGCCAATCGAGAAAGCCCGGTCGATGTTCGCGGGTGAGATACATATTGCCCAGATGCGCGTCGCCATGAATGACGCAATGCGGCCCCTGGTCGCCGAAGCGCCGCAGTTCCAACAGCGCGGCATGGACCTTCTCCCGATCGCGGCATATCGCCGGAATTCCCAGCGACCGGGGCAGCCCCATATAATGCGCCCATGTCTCCGGCTGGAGCTGGCCACGGCCGAAATCGCCCCACGCTTCGTCCGGCAATGGATCATGACGCATCAGCCAGCCCAGTTCGCCATCATCCTCCAGCGCCGGACTGTCCCACCAGTGGGCGTGCAATGCCGCCATGTCGTCGAGGAAAGACGCCGCCTGATCGCGGGTCAGCGGCTGCTGGACGCGGCAGATATGGGCACCTGCCGGCCTCAGATCCTCCATGACCACCATTCCCTGGTCAGCGTTCGCCGCGGCGTAGAGGATTTTGGGCAATCCAAGCGTCAAGCGCGGCGCCAACTCAGCGAAAAAGCGCGCCTCCGTCTGATAGCAGAATTTCACCAGTTCCCGATGCTCGGCAAGGCCCGCCTTGATGCACAGCGCAGGAGGAAGGCCATGCGCCTTGCCCGCGTCATTATAGGTGGCGGTCACCATCATCTTGGTGCCGGTGCCCCACAGAATTTCGTTGACGTCGAGCTGCTCCACCCGCGTCCCGGGATAGCCCAGCGCCAACGCATCGCTCAGCCATTGCGCGGTGACATCCTCCGCGACGAGCGGCAACCAGGGTTCGTTCATGCAGCCTCCTCCTTATATAGTTTCCCGACCATGTTCGCCCATCCAGCGCCCACGATCGGCCGGTGCATCAGGCGCCAGCGACAGGCGCGCCCGGCGGCAGACAATTTGCGCGAGGGTCTGTCTCACATCCCCTTCATGCCCTGAAGAACCATCCGGGTCATGGCGGCCGCGTCCATGTGCAGATTGCCCGAACCCACCAGCCGGCGATGCATCGGCGCCAGCACGGCAAGATCGTAAAGGACGCGCGCGGCCATGTCCGGATCACGCACGCCGCAATTGAGGAGCGGCTGGCGCAACAGCGCCTCTGCCTGCGCCAGGCTGTTCCGATGTGCAGCAAGGACGAGGGTCGACAGGTTCGCGGCTTCGGCCAGAAGAAGCCGGTACATGGTCAACGCATCCTCATCCGTCGCCATCGCATTGAGACTGCCGACCATGCTGGTCAATATCGCCTCATTGTTCCCGGCCGTACGACCGATCCTCTCGATCATGGCGAAGCGACCGGCAATGAACTGCTCAAGCACCGCCTGCAGCACGGCGCGCTTGTCCGGAAAGTTGGCATAAAGGGTCCGTTTCGACATGCGCGCCAAGGCAGCGATGGCGTCCATCGATGTGCGGGAAAATCCGTCCCGCCGGAAAAGATGCGCTGCGGCCTCCAGAATGCGGGAGCACGCGTCAGAGGTCGAACTGTCCCGCTTCTGCGGCGCGGCGGACGGCGCGATCGCATCTTCTTTGGTGCCTGCCGCCAAAGGATCGCTTGCCATCACCTCCATGCGCTTCTTTCCCTGCCTGTCGCCGGTTCAGGCTCAGGTAGAGAGGATTGATCCCATTCCGGCAATGGCTTTCCCGCGGGGCTGGCAATGCATCACAAGCCCGTAGGCCGGCCAATCAGTGCTGCGGGCGAACAAACATGGCGGTGCCATGGTCGGATGCCACATAGACGGGATCACCGATCTTCATCAGCTGGGGAATTTCCTCCAGCGTCAACGGCATGCCGGTCAGCCTGCCACGGGCGATCCGGCAGAAGCTGTCCTCATCGATGCGGAAGACGCGCTGTTCGCCCGTTTGCGTTTCAACGGTGATGGCGCAGGAATCGAGCGCAGCTATCGTGCCCACAGTGGGAATATTGCCCGATTTCGGCATGCCGCGAATGTCCATCGACAGGCGGAAAAAGCGATCCGACCGATTGGCCAGCCCGCTATGCGGCGTTTCCAGACTGAAAACCAGTAGATCGCCGGGCTGGTAAAGGGCGCGGCGCCAGGCATCGGTCGGGATCACATCATCGCCTATGCCCTGCGGGGGCCGGGGAAAATCGTTCATCCGCGGCCGATGCAGACCCTCCGCCACTGCCAGACCGCCGGTTTCCTCATCGATGGGGGCGAGCGGCATCCAGCAGATCTTCAGCGGCAACCCCTTGTTATTGGGTCCGTCGCAATGGACGAAATTGAAGCGCGAGCCGGGACGGCCTGTGCCGGGAGGCAAAGCGTGATATTCGGTGTTAGGCACCCAGAAGACCTCTTCACCGAACAATTCCTCAAAAAAGGCGCGGATCGCGGGTTCAGCGACGAACTGATCCCGTGGATAGCGCGCGAGCAGCGGATCGGTCGCCGGCGTCCCGTCATTACGGATCGGGAAATTGTCGAGCGGCGCGCCATTATACACGGCTGCATCGTCGCGATCGGGGTCGACCACGCCCAGATCGCGCAGGACGTCGAGATAGACCGCGCGCAACCGGCCGACGGCACCCTTGTCCAGCACATCGCGAAAGAACCAGTAGCCATCCCTTTCCCAAGCGGCATCAAGTGCGGCACGATCCCCCAGCAGATGATTGGCGGTTTTCAGCTCACGCATGGGCTGCGTATCCGGAGAGCTGGAAGTAATCATGTCGGCCATGTCGGTCTTCCTATCAAAGTCGGTGGGCGGGGCTGCCCGCATCCGTTCCGCTGATCGGGAACGATGCATGGCAGCCGCCTCCCGTGTCAGAAATGGTAGCGCAGGGTCACCCCATAAGTTCTGGGCAGACCGGGCGTGTGACTGGTGTAACCCAGGCTGTCGAGGTTGATAAGCAGGAACTCGTACTTCGTCTTTGTCAGATTGTTGACATAAAGCGCGAGATCGAAGCCTGACCCCATCACCCGGTTCCAGCTTGCGTCGAGATTCACCAGATTATAGCCATCGGCATCCGTATAGCCGGGTACGTAGGTGTCGTTACCGATATAATCATCAGTATGATAATAGCTGATGCCGACGGACGCGTCCCCCTGGGAACTGTCCAGCGGCGCGATCAGCCGCGCCCCCAGCGTATAGACATTGCGAGGAGCACGGGCGAAGGGATCGTTGCTGTGATCGCTGCCGTCAGGATAGATGAATTCGGTGAACTTCGCATTGGTATAGGCATAGTTGGCCGACAGCTCCAGCATCGAAACCGGACGGAACAATATGTCCGCCTCGACACCCCAGATGCGCGCCTTGCCCGCATTGGTGGTGACCGTGGTGGGCGGCAGGACCGTCGGGTCGGACAGCAGCCGCTGGATATCGTTATATTTGGCGTAATAGGCGGCCAGATTGGTACGCAGGAACATGTCGCCCATGCGCCAGTCGGCCTTCACGCCCAATTCGACATCATCCACGGTTTCCGGCCGGAAAGTCCGGCGCAGGCCGGCCTCGGTCGAGGCGCGTGCGCCAAAGCCGCCAGTGCGGTAGCCATGCCGATGCGCGAGATAGATCAGCTTATCCTGCGCGACCTTATATTCCAGACTGAGATTATAGGTCACTTCGGAGAAGCTGTCGCTCACGTTCAGTTCGCACTGGGAAAGCGGCACTGCGGTTTCCGGCGTCGCCGGATTATTGTCCAGGTCACGGGTGAAACGGCATGCCGTCGCCGTGCGGTTGCGGATCGTCGCTTCCCGCTTGTCGCGATTGTAGCGCAGGCCGGCCGTCAGGCTGAGGCTGTCGGTGAAGCGATAGGTGCCTTGCGCGAACGCCGCGTAACTGCGGTTGCGGGCGGCCACATCGGTATTGCTGAAGGCGGCCCTGGGGTAGCCAAAGATATCCTGCGGCTCGACCAGTCCCGGATCGACGCTGCCTACGGTCGAAAGGCCCTGGTTGCGGCCCTTTTCCCAGAAATAATAAAGGCCCGTGATCCAGTTGAAATTTCCGGTTTCGCCCAGCAGCTGCAGTTCTTCCGAAAACTGGGAGGTTCGGTCTATACGCTGCTGCGGGTGCAGCGAATTCATCGTGCCGTCCATGTCGTCGAAGATATTGTCATTGACATGGCGATAACCGACAATGTTCTTGACCGTCAGCATGTCGTTGAGCGGAATGGTCGTGGTGTTCGCGATGTCGTGCGTTTCCACCTTGGTGAAGGTGTTTGATCCATTGGCGATCCGATAGGGTCCCCGCGCCTGCTGCTCAGCCAGCAACTGCTCGAGCGGACGATAGCCGCGCGCCGCGCGGACAGCAGCGCCATTCAGCGACCCGGTGGGCCGGACCTTGGCAATGAAGCTCGCCGTGCCGCCGTCATCTTCATGGAAATAATTATAGACGGTCAGCGATTCAACGCCGCTGTCATTCTTCATCAACACGGATGCCCGCGCGCCCTCCTGAGCGGTGTCGTTGACGTTGCGTCCCAATATCTCGTCATAGACGAAGCCATCGTCCCGCTGGCGCTGCCCGGCGACGCGCACCAATATATTGGGCGACAATGGCACGTTCAGCATGCCTTCCACGATGAAGCTGTCCAGATTGCCGTAAGTGACGCCCACGCGGCCTTCGAAATTGTCGGTCGGGCGGTTCGGCCGGATAATGATCGCGCCGCCGGTCGTGTTGCGGCCGAACAGCGTGCCCTGCGGCCCCCGCAGCACTTCCACCGATCCGATGTCGAAGAGGGCGCCATTGACCCCCTGCGTACGGGCGAGCACGATATCGCCCATATAGGTGGAAACCGACTGGTCCGCGAGCAAAGTGAGTTCCTGCTGGCTGAGGCCGCGGATCGCGAAACTGGGCAGCGACCGGCTGCCTCCCTGGCCAGGGACGGACACCAGACTGGGAACTACGCGGCTCAGGCCGGCGACATTTGTGATATTGGCGCGTTCAAGCGCGGCGCCGGACACCGCGCTGACCGAAAGCGGCACATCCTGCAACCTTTCCTCACGCCGCCGCGCGGTCACGACGATATCGTCGCTCGAAAAAGCGGACTGCGCATGTTGCGGTTCCTGTTCGGGTACGGCCTGAGCCGATGCAAATGATGGCACCGTCGCAAGCAGACAGGCGCAAGACGACATCCAGAAACTCGAAATTTTCATGACAACCTCCCCTGTAGTATCGATGTTCACTTTCGTCGTGAAACCGGCCCGGCATAGGCAGCTCCCGATCGCTGCCTCATCACAGCAGACCCCGCTCTTCCGATGTCGGCACATCCTCTGGCAATATATTCGCCTCTCGCATGGCAGTGATCACCGCCGTCTGGGCAGAGGCAATGCATGGAAACCCCACATAGGGCGTCAATTGCACCAGCAGCCCTTCCAGCTCCTCCACCGTCAGGCCGTTGGCCAGACCGATCTTCACATGATTTTTCAGTTCCAGCGCCTGGCGCGAGGCAATCAGCGCGGAGATGACGGCGATGCTCTTTTCCTTGCGGGTAATGCCTTCATGCCGCCATGCGTCGTGAAACGCCCAGGCCGCAGCCATGCGCGTTATATCCGATCCGAAACGGTTCGACGTCGCTGCTTCGTTGAAGGCGCCGCCAAAGCGATCTCCCATGACGGCCGTTATGAAATCCACGCCCGATTTCTGCTTTTCATCCAGCTGGTTCATTGATGCTGTCCTTCAGTCTCATGGTTCGCCGTCGCCAGTTCTGCTTCGGCCAGAAAATGGGCGGAGATGGGTCCGATCTGGGTCACGCCGCCGTCCACGGGCAGCAGAATCCCGGTGATGAAGCGCGCATCCTCGCTGGCAAGGAAAGCGACGGCCCGGGCGACGTCCCA
Source organism: Sphingobium sp. LMC3-1-1.1 (assembly GCF_040676285.1). Classification (NCBI taxonomy): domain Bacteria; kingdom Pseudomonadati; phylum Pseudomonadota; class Alphaproteobacteria; order Sphingomonadales; family Sphingobiaceae; genus Sphingobium; species Sphingobium sp. LMC3-1-1.1. The sequence continues at coordinate 242,380 of NZ_JBEGHQ010000012.1, forward strand.
GGCGTCCCCCTCGATGCCGAGCGGCGCTATGGCTCGACGGAGCGCGCGCAGCCCATGGGGCAACACATGCATCGCGTGCGGGGTCATGATGTGGCCTGGCGCGACCGTGTTGGCGCGAATGCCGTCGCGGCCGTGCATGACCGCGATCTCCGCGGACAGTTGCGCCATGGCCGCCTTCGATGGACCATAGGCTATCGAACCATGGGCGCGCATCCCGGCGATCGAGGAAATGTTGATGATCGATCCCCCACCCGCAATCTTCATGGCGGGCACGGCATGACGGGTCATCAGCATCGCGCTTTTGAGATTTACGTCGATGACGCGCGTCCAGGCGCTCTCATCCGGAGCATCCAGCGCGACGGGATCGGAAATGCCGACATTGTTGACCAATATATCCAGCCGTCCCGTTTCGGCGACGGTCTGTTCCACGAAACGACGGCAATCAGCATTGACGGCGACGTCACCTGCAAGTGTGAACGCCTTGCCGCCGGCCGCAACGATGCGGCGACGCGTTTCCTCGACACTGTCCCTGTCGCGGTCGATCAGCGCCACATGCGCGCCCTCCGCCGCGAGGAGCATGGCGATGGCGCGCCCGGTCCCGACCCCGTCGCCCTGTGTACCCGCGCCCGTGACCATGGCCGAACGCCCCCTCAAGCGAGCGTAGAATTCGGTGGGCTCCGGCATGGATCAGGCCCCTTCCCGACCCGACCGCGCGCTGGATGGAAGATATACGAATATCGTCTCAGGCGCGCCAGTTGCGCGCCCGGTCATTTGCCAGATCATGCCAAACTCTCCCGACAGCCACCTGTGCAGCCGCTTTTGTATACATGCATCATGCGATGCTCCACGCTGTGGCGTCAGGGGTGATTTTGACATCATGGGGGGGTTAAATTATCATCCCTCATGGCCCGCGATGTTGCAGTGATCGGATTTGACGGCGCATGCCTCGCCAGCATCGGTCTTTTCCTTGATCTGTTCGGGCAAATGCGACTTCGTGTCGCCGATCAGTTTCGAACACGTGATGATATCGGCATGCACACGCGCGCTAAATTGCTGGGACCAAGTCCAATGCCTATCCAGGTATTGGGAGGGGGGCTGCTGCAAGTGGAAGATGGGCTGGACGCATTACCCCATCTCTACATCCATGTGCCTGACTTCTATTGTTCGGAAGAAACAACGCCGGATCATCTCGCCAAGCTCCAGCCGGTCATGGACTGGCTTCGCAGCCAATATGCAGGTGGCGCGTATCTCTCTGCGACGGGGCGGGGCATAGAGTTGCTGGTCGAGGCAGGGTTGGTTGGAAGCGGCCCTGTTCCGGTGACGAGAGGCGCCGCCGCCGAATTTCGTCGGCGCTATCCGCATGTGCGCGTCAACACGACCGAACCGATTGCAGAAGTCGATCGCATCGTGATGGCACGCGGCATGGCGCATGAAATGAGTCTGCTCACGCGTCAGATCGGCCGGCTGCTGTCACCAAACATGGCTGGCACGCTGGCGGATGCGATGGGCATGGAGTCAGATCGGCCCGGTCTGTCGGACGATCCACTGGTGGCTGCGGCGCAATTATGGCTTTCCGAACGAGCGTCCCGCGGGCTGCATATCGGTGCGCTTGCCGCGCATCTGGCGGTCAGCCCGCAGACCCTGATCCGTCGGTTCCGCTCCGGACTCGGCATGACGCCGAGCAACTATTTGCGGCTAGTCCGCATGCGCAGCGCGCAATCGCAGCTACGCGACACCAATCGACCCGTGTCGCAGATCGCAACACTGATCGGATATAATGATCTCAAATCCTTCCAACAGGCATTCCGCCAACATGCTGGCATGAGCGCAAGTCATTATCGTGCGCTCGTCCGCAACCGCACAGACATGGCTTCCTCACCCTATGACACAGCCGATGGATCCCGACCGACTGCGTTGGACATCGTGTCGATCGACTGAGGATATCGGCGCGAGAATAGGGGAACGGCAGATCGCCGTTCCCCCGATATTTCAGAACTGGACGCGGAATTCGCCGCCCATCGTCCGGGGTGGCTGCAGATATGTCGCCGCCTGCGGATAGGGCTGCGACGCATTCAGCGCATTGCCCGCCGGGAACAGCTGGGCCAGATCGACATGGTTCAGCAGGTTCTTGACCCAGAAGGCCAGTTCGCCCTTCACCCCGTTTGCGAGCGGGATTTCGGAAATGCCCGCGCGCATGTTGATACGGTTCGTGAACACCCCGGGATTGTAGCGTGGCGCTGGCGAAGCCGCGGTGCCGGTCGAGTTGACCACCGTCAGCAACCTATAGGGCGCGCAGCAGGTCATGTTGGAACTGCGCGTCCAGTCGAAATGGATGTTGAAGACGCCCGGATCGAGCGGCCGGCTGAAGTCCACGGAGACGGAACCGGCATGTTTCGCCGCGCCTACACCCAGCAACTGAAGGAAGGACGCGCCGGGATGAGCGGCGATGTCCGCGGGCGATACAACCAATGCGCCCGCGCAATTGCCCGCCGGCGCCGCCGTGCATGGGCCGGATGCCAGGATGGACGTCCCATTGGGCTTGAACGTTGTCAGCGTCCTCGGATCGATACCGATCAAACGCTTGTTGCTGTCCACATAGGTATAGTTGCCCGATATGGTGAGGCCCGGCACGATCCTGGCGCTCAACTCGACCTCCAGGCCCTTTGCCTTGTAAGGAACCGAAACATTGAACGTGTCCGATATGCTGGGATTGGTGGCGGGGCTGGTCTGAATGGACTGTTGCTGATCATCGACCTTGTATTTGAACGCCGCGATGTTGAGCGTGACGCGCCGGTCGAACCATTGCGACTTGATGCCGACTTCCCAGGACTTCAGCACTTCGGTGTCATAGGCGGTAAATGTCTGCGACCGGACGTTGGCGCCGCCGTCGCGGAAGCCCGAAGCATAACGAACATAGGTGTTTATGTCCTCGGTCAACTTGAGCTTGGCCGTAAATGCCGGATCGACGCGCTTTTCCTTCGCCTCGTTGCGAAGCTCGGTCGGCAGGATCACGCCGTTGAAGATATCGCGCCGGGCCCTCTTGGTGTCGTCGCTGTAGCGAAGGCCTGCGGTGAGCTCCAGCCGCTCCTCCAGAACCGGGGGAGTCCAGCTTGCCTGACCATAGGCCGCATAGGCGTTCGTCTTGGAGAACTGGCGGATAAAGCCCCCATTGGGCGCGAACGGGTTATAATAGGGCGCGCGGCTGGGGCCGCCGCCGGGGGTGCAGGGTGCGCCGGGTATGCCCGCCGGGCAGTTGGTCGAGAAACCGGAATCCCGTTCATCCCGCACGTCTTCGTGGAAATAGATGCCGCCGACCGTGATGTTGAAGTTTGTGGTCGTGTAGATGGCCTGAAGTTCCTGGCTGAAAACCTTGGAATCCAGGTAATTGCTGGCCCATGCCTGGACAGGCGAAGTGGCAAGAGACGTGACTGCGCCGCCGTAGTTGATGGATCGGCGCAGGCCGGTGATTGATTTCAGCGTCAGATTATCGCTGGCGCCGTAGGTCAGGTTCAGCACATGCCCGCGGTTCTTGGTAATGAAGTAGAGAGAGGGTATCGCAAAGGGCGCGCTGTCAGGGTATTTATCCAGATCCAGCGGGAATTGCTGATATCGTCTGCCGTCGGTGGTGAATATGGTGGCAGGACCGCTTGGCGGAACAGTGATGCCGCCATTGGGATTCTCTATCGTGCCGGTATTGGGCGATACCAGGATCTGCGGGAATGCCTGGTCATCCTTTGCCCAGACATTGTCATAGGCATAGAATAGGTTGAGATCGCCAAAATCTCTCTCAACCGCTATGCGGCCGCCATAGGTCTTTAGTTGACGAAAATCATTGTCATAGTCGCCTGTCTTCCAATGGAAGGAAGAATAGGGACTTGAAACAGGCGTGATATTTTCCAGAAGGCTGCTCTTTACGTTCCGGAAATATCCACCTCTCTTGCGGTACATACCCGACAATTGGATACGGAATCCCGCCAGTTCAGGAAGATCCAGCCGGCCCTTGAGCTCATAGGCATCGAAATTGCCGATGCCGGCGCGGAAATCCCCTCCCAGCACGCCGCTTGGCCGGCGGGAAACGATCTGCACCACGCCCGCCTCCGCATTACGGCCGAACAGCTGCCCCTGCGGACCGCGCAGCACTTCGATGCGTTCGGGCGTGATGAGGTCGAGAGCGCCGCCCTGGGCGCGAGGTATGTTGATGCCGTCGATGTAGAAGGCAACCGCATTATCCTGCGTGCCCTGCGATGCGTCGGACGTGCCATAGCCACGCATCTGAAGCGCCACGCCGGTTTCCGTACCGTTGAGGGGATAGGAAGTAAGGCCGGCGATCTTGCCGGGGCCGAGATCATTCAGATTTTCGATACCCCGGCTTCGCAGCGTTTCACCGCTCAGCGCCGTAACCGCCAGCGGGACTTCCTGGAGCCTCTGCTCACGCCGGGTGGCGGTGACGACGATATCCGCATCTCCGGCGGCAGGCCGCTGCGCGGGTTCCTGCGCGGAAGCCAGCGACGGCATGGACAGTGCGGAAAGTGCCACACTCGCGAAAAATATCTGCTTCTTCATTACGTCTCTCTCCCCAAGATTTTGTCTTATGCGCAGGCGAATGGGACCCTTCTTCCCGATGAGCGGCAGGATACACGCAATGGCAAGGCCGATGCCGGCGGCCTGATCACGTCACGATGTACAGAGGGCAATGCGCTCACAGCCCGAGGGCATCCGCGCAAACGGATCAAATCCGTCAAAATGTTCAGGCGTCGCGCAAATCGCATCGTCCCTCCCCTTCGGACAGGACATCCGCCGGTTTTCCCGGCTTCGATGTCGGCGGTCGAGCCTCTGTCCCCTGCCTAGCTTATGTTCCGCCAGATCAATGCAAAGCTAATCTTTGCGCATATTACATGCAAGCAAATGAATTTTGATCGTATTTGTGATGCTTGCGATAAGGCTGGACGATGAAGACGGCTGGCTGATCAATCGGCGGCAAATCGGCGATCGAAGGCGGCCTGTCGGCGCGCGATCTGCGCCGCCCGCAGCTCTGGCGTTATCTTGACAACGCCGCGCGGCAAGGCATCCATCAGGTCCGCGAGCGCTACCTTACGGCTCTCTATTGCCGGCGATTCCGCGTCGGGATCAGGAAAACCTTGCCAGCGATGCAGGATCAGCACGTCGTGAAGACCGCATGGGTCGAGCCAATTATGCACGCCGGGATCCGCGATGGAGAGCACATAGGTGAAGCGTCCATCTGCATCCGGCACCATCTGGGCATTGGTCAGGCTGATCTGGCGATCGCGATTGGGCAGGCTGCGTAACCAAAGGTCATGCAGCACGATGTCACGATAGGTCGCGCCCGCCGCATTGGCGGTGATGATCACCGCTTCATCGTCGCGCAGCGTGAAATGGCCCAGACTGCCTTGCTGGGTTACCAGGCCGCCCACCGATCCAGCGCCCTCGGGCGGCGTCATCATCTGCGGCCCGTTGAAGAAGAGGCGCTGGGCGTAATAGGCGTAGAAGACGTCGGAAAGGATGTTGTGAACAGCCCTGCTTGCCAGTTCATCCTCCGTCAGCGGCACGCGGGTCGGCGGATCGAGCCGGCGCACCCGCAGCGCGTCGGGATGCTGTCGCGCCCAGTCACCCATGGAATCGCGGATAAAAAGATAGAGCGTTCCCGGCACTATCTGAAGATGGTTCCGCCGCCCCTCCGCCGGATTATCGTCGAGAGTCAGGACATAGCGGCCGTCTTCGCCGATTTCCATGTCGAGTTGTTCGAGAGATGCCAGGGTGGCCGACGTCGTGCTGTTGCCAACAAGCTGGAACGTGACATAAGTCGAGGGATCAACTTGTCGTTGCCCTGTCACTTCATAGCGTCCGCCTGCCGCGACAGGGATGATGCGATAGGCGTTGTTGGGATTGTCTCCTCCCCATTTGGCGCCCGGCACCTTATGACCTAACCATTGCGCACCCTCGCTATACACCCTGAGCACGCGGGGGTAATTGGCATCGGTATTCGCAGCGACCAACGTACATTTGAAACAGTAATCTGCGACATGATCATCGAACAGCGCCATCTGGTCGGCGGGCATGAGCCTGTCCGTGACGCGCCGCCACATGATCTCCGCGCGATCGCGTGCGGCCCTTACGTCCGGCCGCTCGAACAGCCGGATCGCCAATCGTTCAAGATCGCGCTGGTCGACATTGGCGACCGGATTGATCGCTGACAGGAAATAATCGCCGGTATCAAGGGGCATCGCATCCTTCTCCCAAGCAGGCCGGCAGCGTCCTTCGCCATCATCCAATAATCGAACGATTGTTCTCTATATTGATGAATATTGGCCTTTTATCGAAGACATGATGCACCCAGTAAATTATTTTGGCAAGCTTGGCACCAAATCATGAACGGTCTCTCAGGCCGCTGCCGTTTCCGTGGGATCAGGGGGCTGGGCTTTCCCCTCATCCTGCGCCTTGCCGGGGATGCATATGAGCGGATAGAAAATTTCCTCGGCCCAGTGCGGCTGCGCGCCCGGAATGCCATAGCGCCAGGGGCGCCCCTCCGGAATGTGGAGCGTCCCGAACATCCAGTCGAGAAAGGCGAAAGTCACGGCATAGTTGCGGTAGGAAGCGCCGTCCTTGCCATAGCCATGATGCGTGTGATGCATGCCGGGGCTGATCAACAGATGCTCCACCGCGCGAAACAGGCTGCCGAAACGGGGATGGCGCCGGATCGCGTCATCCCAGCGAAAATGACTGTGGGTAATGAGGTTCCACCAGAAAATGGTGAGGACGACGAGCCCGGCCGCAACCCCCTGCCCCAGATAGACGGCGAAACCGGTGATCCAGGCGGTCGGCACGACAAAGGACCAGAAGAGATTGACGCGCTGGGTCACGAGCACATTCATGTATCGGCCCGCGTGGTGCGTCCTGTGAATCTTCCAGAGCCAGCGAAGCGCGGGACGTCGTTGCCCTTCATGCGCCCATCTGTGACCCCAGTAAAAGGCGAACTCCACGAGCAGGAACAGGACGATATAGGATGGCAGCAACGGAAGATGCGCGAGGGCGCCTTTTCCCTGCGGCAGCAACAGCGCCGCCGCGCCGGCGATCAGCAGCCCGGCCAGGGACCGCGTGACCAGCGGATTGAGCAGCGCGCATAGCCCGATCACCAATATGTCGTCGCGGCGATAGATGCCGCGGTGGCGGCCGGTCAGGATTTCCGTCAACAGGATGATCGCCGTCACGGCAAGCACTGGACCGTAATAGGACATTGTTCCTCTCCTTGTCCGTCAGTTTTACGCTGGCGCGGAAAGGGCTTCCAGTTCATTGATATGGCGATTTTGATGAGTATCATGCATGAATATCCGCAAGCTTCGCCATATCGTCGCATTGGGGCAGGATCGGCATTATCGCGTCGCTGCTGATCGCCTGGGCCTCACGCAGTCGGCTCTGACGCGGAGCATCCAGGCCGCGGAGGCGGAGCTGGGCGTGCGGCTGTTCGACCGCGGACGCGACGGGGTGCATCCGACGCGCGCCGGCGAAGCGCTGCTGGCCGACGCGGCGCCTTTGCTCCGCCAGATGGAGATACTCGAACGAAACATGGCCTTGCTTTCCCACCATGGGAGCGGGGAGGTGCGCTGCGGCTTCGGCCCGCTCGCCGCGGCACTGATGCTTGAAGACATGCTGTCGCATGTCGTTCAGGAACACGGCGCGCTGCGCGTCCGCACGAAACTGGGGGACGTGGCGGAATTGCTGTCGCTGCTCCACGACGGCGAACTGGACTTCGCCGTTCTGGCGCATCTGCTTGTCGAGGACAGGCCTGACCTCAGCTTTCGTCGAATCGGCCAGATCCGGCTCGGTGCATTGGTGCGGCGTGGCCATCCGCTTGCCGGCCGCACGGTGCATGAGGATGAAATCGCCGCCTTTCCTATCATCGGCGGGACAGGCGCCAGTCCGGTCTACGCGCCGACGATCAGCTGCGACAATTTCGAGATCGCAGGCCAGGTCACGCTGGCGAGCGATGCCATATGGATCACAGCGGAATCCCTCGCGGATGACCGATATGCAATGGTCCACGGCCTGCCTGTCGCGCAACCGCTGGAACTGGTCGTGGCGTCCCTTGCGCGGCGGACATTATCTGTCCAGGCACTGCTGACCATCGATCTGATCGTCGGTGCCCTGCGGAGGCGGCAGTCTTAGGAAGCATGCAACCAGTCGACCTGGTCCCGCAGGAATTGCGCGACGGCGCGGACGGCCTGGCGCTTCACGCGGTCCTGCGGAATGAAAAGCTGAACATCCACGCTTTCCCGGTTCCATTCCGTCAGCACCGGCTTCAGGCGGCCCGACGCCAGTTCGGGCGCGACCAGCATTTCCAGCGTCTGCCCTATGCCCACACCGGCAACAGCGGCAGCCGCGATCGCATCCCCATGGTTGAAGGTCGCGACGCTGGCGGGGCGGAGCGATCGCCGCTCCTTTCCCCGCACGAAGCGCCACTGGCCCACCGGCCGATCAACCGTCGCATAGAGGACGCAATCATGATCATGCAGATCATCGGGCGTGACCGGCTCTCCGCGCCGCGCAAGATAATCGGGCGAGGCAACCTGCACGAAGCGGGTGTGCCCAAGATTGATGACCTCCCCCTTTCCTTCCGCCGGCACGCCGATACGGATGAGCATGTCGAACCCCTCTGGCCGAAACATCATGCTGCGGTCCCCAACGCTGAGGTCCAGGGCAATGCGAGGATGCAGCGCACGCAATTGCGGCAGCGCGGGCACGACGAATCGTAATCCGATCGCGCCGGGCGCATCCAGGGCAACGTGCCCGCTTGGCCCCATGTCGCGCATCTGCACCAGGCTTTCGGCCTGCTCCACCGCTTCCAGAATGGCGCGCGCCTGCTCCAGGAACATGTGACCATGGGGCGTCAGGCCAAAGCGGCGCGTGGTCCGGTTTATCAGTCGCGTACCCAGCCTATCCTCCAGCCGTGCCAGATGGGTCGAAACCATGGTGGGGGAAAGGGCAAGCCGCTCGGCCGCTCGGCTGAAGCTGCCCGAATCCACGATTGCCACGAACACCTCGAAGCCAGTCAACCTGTCCATGATTATCTCTTCTTATCGTATAATGCGTCTCGAAATGTGGTGATTATCCAATCACAACGCAATGGTAAAAGGGATTCAATTCAAATCATCAATTGAGAGGATGCATGGCTTATCCACGCTTGTTCGAGCCGTTCAGCATCGGCAACCTGACGCTCAAGAACCGTATTTCCATGGCACCCATGGAGACGCATCTGGGCGCGCCCGACGGCGGCGTGAACGACGCGATCATCGCCTATTACAGCGAGCGCGCACGCGGCGGCGCCGGCCTTATCATCACTGAATTCACCTGCGTCGACGCGGAGACGGGATTCAGCTCCAACGTTCCGCAATTGCGCCTGGACAACGACAGGTTCAAGGCTGGGCACGCCCGGCTGGTCGCGGCCATCCACGCGGCTGGCGCAAAGGCGGTCATCCAGATCTCCCATGCCGGCCGGCAGACCAAGGAAAGCGTCATCGGACGCCAGCCGGTCTCAGCCAGCGCGATCCCTCTCAACAGCATCTATATGAACGCGGTTCCCCGGCCGCTGGAGGATGCGGAGATCCATCACCTCATCGGGCGCTATGCGAATACGGCACGGCTTGCGATGCTCGCGGGTTATGACGGCGTGATGCTGCACGGCGCCCATGGCTATCTGCTCCAGCAATTTCTTTCGCCGTTGATGAATCATCGCGAAGATGAATGGGGCGGTGACTTTGAAAGGCGGCTGCACTTCCCGACCGAGGTCATCAAGGCGGTGAAGGCGCAGATCGGAAACAAGCCGCTGATGTACCGCATGTCCGTGGTCGACGGCGTCGAAGGCGGCATCACCATCGAGGACAGCGAGAAGATCGCGCCGCGCCTTTGCGAGGCTGGCGTGGATGCGATCGACATCAGCTGGGGCTTTCTGGAAAGCGCCCATCTCATATTGGAACCAATGTCCGTCGAGGAAGGGGATCGCCTGCCCTATGCTCGCCGCATCCGCGAAGCGACCGGCCGGCCCGTCATCACCGCCGGCGTGATGCGCTGGCCCGACAAATGCGAACAGGCGGTTATCAATGGCGACACCGACATAGTGTCGCTGGGCCGCGCGCTGCTGGCCGATCCGATGTGGCCGATCAAGGCGCAGCGGGGCCTTGTCGACGACATCCGGCCATGCACATCATGCAACTGGTGCATTCGCGAACTGGCGCAAAGCCGGTCCGTCGCATGCGCGGAAAACCCGCGTTGCGGCAAGGAGACCGAGCCGGAACTGGATCGCTTCGCCAATGGCATGAAGGCGGCCGTGATCGGCGCGGGACCAGGCGGCATGGCGGCCGCGCTGTTGCTGGACCAGGCCGGCTTTGCCGTCACTCTCTATGAGAAACGCCAGCGTCTGGGCGGAAATCTGATCACTTCGGCCGTGCCTCCTGGGAAGGACAAGCTGTTCTGGTATCACAAGTTCCTGCTGAACCGGGTCGAGCGCAGCACCATCGACGTGCGCACCGGGACGCAGGTGACCAGGGACGTGATTGAAAAGGACCAGCCCGACGTCCTGATCCTCGCCAACGGCTCGCGATTGGCGCCGCTCGACCTCGCCGGCTGGGGCAATCTGCCGACCGCGCCTGCCTATGAGGTGCTGATGGGGGAAACGGATGTCCCGCCATCGACCCCTGAGCGGCCGATCGTCATCTATGGCGGAGGTGAAACGGGCACGGAAACAGCGGAATATCTGGCCCAGGGCGGACATCATGTCCTGCTGGTGACCCGGTCCGACGCCAAGTTCCTCGCCCGCAATGCCGAGGCGCTCTATCGTGTTGCGCTGTTGCAGAGACTGCACGGCAATGCGTCCATCCGGATCCTGGACAACACGACGCTGCATGCCGTCGATGGCGAGCATGTCACGCTTTCGGCCCAGGGCGGGTTGACCGATCAGCCGGCGGCGGCGCTGCTGCTGGCCCATGGCCTGGTTCCCGACAGCGAATTGCCCGATACTCTGGGCGGTATCGACATTCCGATGATCCGCATCGGCGACTCCGCGCAGGTCGCGCGGATCGGCGAAGCGGTGCGCGACGCCTATCGCGCGGTGCAGGATCTGCGCCGCCTCATCCTGCAACCGGAGCCGATCGCATGCTGAGCCTAGCCACCACCATCGAACGCCGCCCGCTGGACGCGCCCTTCGGCCTGGAAATAGTCGGCGCGGACCTGACGCGCGACATTGACGAAGGCACGCGAAAGGCGATCCGCGACGCCTGGATCGATGCCGGCATCCTGCTCTTCCGCGATATGCGCAATGACGACATGGCGCAGATGCGCCTCAGCGCCATTTTCGGAGAAATGGAGCCCGCCGCGACGGCCGATCTGAACGATCCCGTCAATCAGTTCATGATGACGCTGGCCTATGATCCGGAGGATCCGTCAGGACGCCCCAATCCCTTCTATCGCGTGAACGGCATCGATCGCGCGGGCTGGCTCGGCTGGCATTGGGACCAGAGCTTCATGCCCACCATCGTGCGCGGCGCCGTGCTGCGCATGACCGAACCGGCGCGCGTCATGGGCGAAACCGGCTTCATCGATGCCATTCAGGCCTATGACCGGCTGTCGCCCGACATGCAGAAACGCATTGAGGGGCTGGAGGTCGTTTACGAATTCAACCCGGATTTCTGTTCCGGCCAATTCGGCTTCCCCACGGACATAGAGCGGCTCAACGTCGGCGCGACGGTCAAGGCCGGTGCGAAGTACAACTTCCCGCCGGTCGTTCATCCGCTGGTGATCACCCAGATGGAAACGGGCAGGAAGGTGCTGAAGCTCTCGCCCATGCATGCCCGCTATGTGCTGGGCATGGAAAAGGCGGAAAGCGATGCGCTGCTGACGGAACTTGCGGCGCATCTGGGCGATCCGGCCCATGCCTATTTCCATAAATGGCAGGAAAACGACATGGTCGTCTGGGACAATTGGCGGATCGTGCATTCCGCCAACGGCGTTCCGCTGGATTGCAAGCGGACCGCCCGGCGCACGACCATAGCCGGCGACTACAAGGTCGGACGCTATCTCGACCCAACCCTAGACCGGGATCGCGAAGTGAAGCGGCTGGTGGACTGAACGGCGTTATGAGCGCACAGGTTCATCCGAGCATCTGCCGTCTGTGCACGGCCTATTGCCCGATCCAGGTGACCGTTGAAAATGGCCTTGCGACCAAGGTCACGGGCAATCCGCGCGCTCCTCTCTATGGCGGCTATAGCTGTCCCAAGGGGCGTGCCCTGCCCGAACAGCATCATGGCGAGCAGCGCCTGCTCCACAGCCTGAAGGGTGGCCCGGAGGGTTTTGGCGCGATCCCTTCCGCACAGGCGATGGACGAGATCGCCGAACGGCTGAACGCGATCATTGCCGAGCATGGCCCCCGTTCGGTCGCCATGTATGTCGGGATGGGACTGGTCCCCTTCGTTGCATCCACGGCCATCGCTGCGGGATGGCTGAACGGCATCGGATCGCCCATGTTCTTCACCGCGGGTTCGATCGACAAACCGGGCATACTGATCGCGCTCGCCCATCATGGCATGTGGCAGGCCGGGCAACCGCATTTCGATACGGCCGATGCCTGGCTGCTGGTCGGCATCAACCCGGTGATCAGCAAATCGCCGGGCTTTCCGGGGCAAAATCCCGGACGCGTGCTGAAGGACATGGAAAAGGCGCAGGCCAAGCTGATCGTCATCGATCCGCGCGTCACCGAAACGGCCAGGCGCGCCCACATCCACATGCAGGCCCGGCCTGGAGAGGACGCCGCCATATTGGCGGGCATGATCCGCATCATCCTGGCGGAAGGGCTGGAGGACAGCGAATTCGTTGCCGCCAACACGCAGGGCGTCGCCGCGTTGAGGGAAGCGGTCGAGCCGTTCACCACCGACTATGTCGCCCGGCGCGCGGATGTTTCAGAAGCCTATCTGATTGCGGCGGCACGCATATTCGCGGGCGCGCGCAATGCCGGGGTGAGTTGCGGTACCGGACCCAGTTTCGCGACCCATTCCACGCTGACCGAATATCTCGCGCTTTGCCTTGCCAGCCTTTGCGGACATTGGGCGCGGGAGGGCGACTTGCTGGCCAAGCCCAATGTGCTGCTGCCCGCCTATGAGGCGCGGGCCCAGCCCTGGGCCCCATTCCAGGCCTGGGGTTTCGAACCGCGCCTGCGCGTCCGGGGCCTGGGCGGCTGCGCCAGCGGCCTGTCAGCCGCCGCGCTGGCCGATGAGATCCTGCTGCCCGGACCGGGTCAGGTGAAGGCGCTGATCGTGGCGGGCGGGAACCCGATGATGGCCTGGCCCGACCAGAACCGCGCCTTCGCGGCGCTCAATGCGCTCGATCTGCTGGTCACCATGGATACGGAGATGACCGCCACGGCCGAGCTTTCCCATTATGTGATCGCGCCCAAGCTGACGCTGGAAACGCCGATGACGACCTATATGCCCGAGAGCGTCAAATATTATGGAACGACGCGCGGCTTCCCCGACCCCTACGCAGCCTATACCCCGGCGCTGATAAAGCCGCCCGCCGGCAGCGACGTCATGGAGGACTGGGAATTTTTCTGGGGACTGGCCGAGCGGATGGGCACGCGCATCGACGCCACGCTGCGCTATGGCAACGGTCCGCAGGCCGAGGCGCCGCCCATGACCTTCACGCTCGATCCCGCGGGCCCGAAACCAACCACGGACGAGTTGATCGAATTGTCATGCCGGGGTTCGCGCATTCCGCTCGACCGGGTGAAGCAATATCCCGACGGGCAGATTTTCGAAAGCGACCAGCGCGTGCTGCCCCGCGCCGCCGGCAATGACGACCGCCTTGAACTGGCCGCCCGGCCCATGGTGGAGGAACTGGCCGAGTTGCTGGCGGAGGATAGCCGCGCCATTGAAGCGGACTACCCGTTCCGGCTGCTGCCCCGGCGCACGAACAATATCCTCAACAGCTTCGGCCGGCGGATCGGCAGGTTGGCCGGTAGCGGGGTGAACCCCGCCTATATGCACCCCGACGATCTGACCGATCTGGCCCTTGGCGAGGGTGATTGCGTGACGATCCGGTCCCCGCATGGCGAAATCCAGGGCATCGTGGCGGCTGAGGCAAACCTGCGACGCGGCACCATATCCATGGCGCACGGCTTCGGCGCCAATCCCGGATCCGACGATCCGTTGACACTTGGCGCGAACACCGGGCGCCTTATTTCGGTGGAAGACGGCTACGATCCCGTGACCGGCCTGCCCCGCATGGGCGGCATTCCCGTCCAGATATTGCCGCTGCAATCCGCGAGGCCCGTGAGCGACGTCCAGACACTTTGATCGCAGCCGGCGCTCACCGGAGCAATATCCCGGCCGGGGAAAGCGCGCCTGCCGCAGGCGCGCCCCCTTGCGCCCATCAGAAGCTGTAGTTCAGGCCGACGCCGATCTGCCGTGGCGGCGAAAAGATGACCGCGTCCGCACTGGGATTGACGAAGGTCGATCCGATTACCTTCGCATTGGTGAAGTTGCGCGTGAACACCGACAATGTCAGCCCGGTACCGGCGGGAGTGAAGGCCAGACGGGCATTGCCGGTGAAATAGGCCTTCTGGCTCACCCGGCTTTCCAGCGCCATGCGCACCTTCGTCGAATAATAGCCGTTGAGCGACAGGGCCAGGCGCCCGGCGTCGAAGTCATGATGATAATCGACAAGGCCATTCAGCGTGAAGCTGGGCGCGCGGATCATTCGCTGGCCACTGACGTCTGCCCGGCCGTCCAAAATGCCGTCGAAATCGGGATCCGTCGCCATTTCCACCAGGCTGGCATTGGGAAAGCTCTTATATTTCGCGTGCAGCCAGGCCGCGCCCAGAGTCAGGGTCAGGTCTTCGCTGGCTCGCAAACTCGCATCGGCGTCAATGCCGTATATCTCCGCCGATCCGGCATTTTGCAGGGTGCTGACGCCGCCGACGGTCGTCGTCGCCTGCAGGTTCTTGTAATCATAATGGAAGCCCGCAACGTTAAGCGCCATGGCGCCCGACTTGAATTTTGCGCCCACCTCATGCGACTTCAACAGTTCCGGGCGAACCGGCGTCGCCTGGCGGGCGATGGCGTTGAACAGGCCCGCCTTGAAGCCCTGCGCATAGTTGTAATAGAGATTGAGGCTGTCCGTCACGTCGAACATGACGGCGGCGCGAGGCGTGAACTTCCGCGACTTCACCTCGCCCAGAAGGGCTTGCGGCGTCACATTGTTGAAGCCGTTCGCGAAGCCATTATTCTTGTCCCTGGTATAACGGCCGCCGCCGATGAGCTTCAGCCTGTCGGACAGTTTCCAGGTCACTTCGAAAAAGCCCGAGAGCGACTTGTTGACGCTGTGATCGTAAATTCGGTCGATATAGCCGAAGGCAGGAATGTTGATGAAGGCAGGGTCGTCACCCACCTTCCGCCGATAATAGTTGAGTCCGACGATGAACGAAACGGGGCCGATCGGCTTGGACGTAAAATAGACGTCCTGCGAGAAGGACTTCGAATAGCTGAAGATATCGTACACGCCGCCCGCGAAGTTGCTGTAGTCGGCCTCCTGCAGGATCGGCGTGCTGTAGTCGATATAGCCCGTCATGCTGGTGAAAGTGCCCAGGTCCGTTTCAAAGTCTGCCTTGAGGGAATAGGTCTTCATGTCGATATCGATATAGCTGTCGATATCCGATGAGGTCTGCCACGGCTGGTCAGCGATTACCACGCCCGGCAGCCCGGCAAGCGCGTTCACGCCCCTGTAACTGGTATAGGCAAGGTCGATGGCGTTCTTTTCGCGATTATAGCTGAAGCTGCCCTCCAGACGTATCCGGTCGGTCGGCTGAAACAGCAGTTTCGCGCGCAGGAAGCGGTTGTGATTGTCCGGCGTGTTCCGGCCCGTCGCGACATTGCGGACATAGCTGCCCAGTTCCCGGCTGCTGAGCGTCAGGCTGGCGGCGAGGACATCGTCGATGATCGGGCCCGTGACGAACGCCTGGGCATTGAGCTCGCCTTCACTGCCATGGCCATAATGAGCCCAGGACAGGCCCAGATCCATATGCGGCGTGAAGGACGGCGATTTGCTGTTGATCAGGATGACGCCGCCGGTTGCGTTACGGCCGTAAAGCGAGCCCTGAGGCCCCTTGAGCACCTGGACATTCTCGACATCCGGCAGGGAGAAGAACGCGCCGGTGATATTGGGTTGGTAGACGCCGTCGACATAGGTCGCGACATTGTTTTCCGCATTGGAGGAACCCAGGGTGGACGAAACGCCGCGCAACGCGGGCTGTGCGTTGATGCCGTTTGCCTCGACCCGCAGGCCCGGCGTCACCAGCGTCAGGTCGCGCGCGTTGCTGATATTGGCGCTCTGCAACTGTTCCGCGCTTTGCGCCGTCACCGCCACGGGCACATCCTGCAACCGTTCAGCCCGGCGCTGCGCCGTAACGATGATGTCGTCGCTCCCCTGCCCCGTCTGGGGCGTTGTGTCGGTTTGAGCGGACGCGGCGCCGATGATGCCAATG
The DNA here is from genome assembly GCF_040676285.1 of Sphingobium sp. LMC3-1-1.1. Taxonomy (NCBI): domain Bacteria; kingdom Pseudomonadati; phylum Pseudomonadota; class Alphaproteobacteria; order Sphingomonadales; family Sphingobiaceae; genus Sphingobium; species Sphingobium sp. LMC3-1-1.1. Next base: position 258,920 of record NZ_JBEGHQ010000012.1, read on the forward strand.
ACGGCCGTTCCGGTGCCAAGCAATTGCAGGATCTGGCTGGATCTGGTCATGGGTTCCCCGCTCATCTGATTGTCGACTTGATTGTCGACTTGATTGTCGACACAGGGGCGAACGCCCCGAAAGCTCGCGCAATGCCTATGCCGCAGGGAATGGTTTTGCATGCAGAAATCACATGAACTCTGCATGCATCATGGGTATGATTGACGGTGCGGCCGAAGCCGCGCGGGCGTCTCAGGCCCAGCCGCGCAGGAACCGTTCGGCAATTTCGCGGGCGCGGCCCGGACGGCGGACAAAGGCGATATCGTCCACCATCACGCGGAAGCCGTGGGTGATGAGGCCCTGCAGGTCGAAAGCGGCGTCCTGCGGATCGCCCGGGCGCAAGATTCCCCTTGCCATCAACTCCTCGAAATAATCGCTGATCGGCCGGAAACCCATATAGGCATTGGCCAGAAGCTGCGCGCCGAGATGGGGGAAATCGCGCCCCTCCGCCACGGCGATCTGGAGCAGCGTTCTGCCCAGTGGATGACTCACCGCCACATCCGTATAGGTGGTAACGAACCGCTCTATCGTACCCAGCGGATCGTCGAGGTCGAGTTCCAGCGCCCACAGGCCGGAACGCACCGACTCCATGCTGCGGTGGATCAGGGCCGTGAACAGCCCCTCCTTGCTGCCGAAGCGCCGGTAAATGGTTGTCTTGCTGACGCCGGAGCGCTCCACCAGCCGGTCGAGGCTGGTTCCGCCGAAGCCGGTCAGCGCAAATTCCTCCAACGCGATGTCAAGCAGATGGTCGATGCGCCGGTCCACTTCGGCACGCGGCAGCCTCCCGCCCTGCCAGCGCCCGCCTGCCCCCTGCCCTGCCGCCATGGTTTCCTCGCTCATCCTGTGCGGATAGCCCGGCGGAGCGGCCAAACCAAGAGGGCAGTCCGACATTGCCACGCGATGCGGAAGATGAAGCATCACTTATCTGAAATGTGCTATGAAATGGGAGGAGTTCGCTTGGCACAGGAACTGCCATGAGTCACTTTCCGGCAGGTGAAAGGATGCAACGACTGCGCGAAGCAGGCGTTGCGACCATATTGCCCAATCACGCACCGCCGAGACCAAGTTGAGAGGAATCGCTATGCCCGATTATGACCTGATCATCCGGGGGGGTAAGATATATGATGGCAGCGGTGGAGAGCCCTTCCTCGCCGACATCGCCATCAATGACGGGGTGATCGTCGCGGTCGGCGACGTGGAGGGCAGCGGAAGGGAGGAGATCGACGCGTCGGACCGCATTGTCACTCCGGGCTTTGTCGACGTGCACACCCATTATGACGGGCAGATCACCTGGGAAAACAGGTTGGCCCCGTCATCCGATCATGGCGTGACAACGGTGGTCATGGGCAATTGCGGCGTCGGCTTTGCCCCCTCCCGCCCTGAACATCGCCAGCTGATGATCAAGCTGATGGAAGGCGTTGAGGACATTCCCGAAGTCGTCATGGCCGAGGGCGTGCCGTTCAACTGGGAAACCTTCCCGGAATATCTGGACGCGCTCGAACAACGCGAAAGCGACATCGACTTCGCCGCGCAATTGCCGCACAGCCCGCTCCGCGTTTACGTCATGGGCGAGCGCGGCGCCAATCTGGAGCCGCCGACGCAAGAGGATCTGGCGGAAATGCGTCGCCTGACGGCAGAAGCGATCGAGGCGGGCGCCCTTGGCGTCACCACCTCGCGCAGCTATGCGCACCAGTTCCGCGACGGTCGCCCGGCCCCTTCGGTCAAGAGCGAGGATCAGGAAGTGCTGGCGCTTGCCCAGGGGCTGCGCGACGCCGGCAAGGGCGTTTTCCAGATGGTGCCCAGCTATGACGTGACGGCGGGCGAACGCATGGATCTGCTGGACGACATTGCGCGGACGTCGGGACGGCCTGTTTCCTTCACCTTCATGCAGACACCCGTGGGCGAGGGCGACTGGCAGGAAATGGTGTCCCGGCTGGAGCGTTCCAAGGAACAGGGGCTGGAGGTGCGCGGCCAGATCATCCCGCGTCCGACCGGTGCCCTGCTGGGCCTTGAGCTGTCCATGCACCCCTTCTCCTTCAACCCCAGCTTCCGCGAGATCGAACATCTGCCACTGGAGGAAAAGGTAGAGCGGATGCGCGATCCCGCCTTCCGCAAGAAGCTGATCGCCGAGGAACCGACCGACCCGCAGGCCTTTTTCGTCTATGTCATCTCCGATCTGGATTCCATGTTCGTTCTGGGCAATCCGCCGAACTATAATCCCCGCAGCGACGAGAGCATCGGCGCCCGCGCCCGTGCCATGGGCGTCGACCCCAGGGAGCTGATCTATGACGCCTTGCTCCAGCGCGACGGGCGGGAGGTGCTTTATCGACCTCTCGGCAATTCGGAGGGGGATAAGTTCGAAAGTTCCGGCCGCAATCTCGTGAGGAACGACCGGACCTTCCCGGCGCTGGGCGATGGCGGTGCGCATTACAGCATGATCTGCGACGCGGCCTATACGACCTATTTCCTAACCTATTGGGTGCGCGACGCGAAGGACGACAAGAAGATCGAATTGCCCTACGCCGTGCGAAAGCTGACCTACGAACCCTCCTATGCCGTCGGGCTGCATGACCGCGGCCTGATCAGGCCGGGATACAAGGCGGACCTCAATGTCATCGACATGGAAAGGCTCCACCTCTACGCGCCCCATGTGGTCTACAACCTGCCGACCGGCGGCCGCCGCCTGCAACAGCGGGCAGACGGCTATGATGCGACCATCGTGAGCGGGGTAGTGACCTATCGCAACGGCCGTTCCACAGGCGCCCTGCCCGGCCGCCTCGTGCGCGGGGGCAAGGAAGCGCCGAAGATCGCTTCCGCACAGACACTGGAACCCGCCTGACGGGCTGGCGGGCGGTGCGGATCAACCGTCTCGCCCGCCATGAACCGCCAGCGCAGAGGGAATCGCCATGACAGAACTTACGCCCGACATGATCGCCTTCCTTCAGGAAATGAAGGATCGCACCGCCATCCAGGACTGCCTGCTGCGCTATACGCGGGGTGTCGACCGGCATGACCGCGAACTGATGCTTTCCGCCTATTGGCCGGACGCCTTCGACGACCATGGCGTTGCGGAGGGCTATGCCGCCGATTTCGTCGACTGGGCAATCGGATGGCATGGTGAATTCCAGACGAAGCATCACCATGCGATCAGCAACCACACGGTCGAGATCGACGGCGACACGGCGCATGGCGAAACCTATTACACTTTCTGGGGCGAGAATAAGGGTGCGCCGCCACAACTCAGTTTCGGCCGCTATGTGGATCGGTTCGAAAAGCGCAACGGCGAATGGCGCATCGCCGACAGAGTCTGCGTCAATGAAATGACGGCGACGCTGACGGCCGCCGAGATTCCGGACGAATGGAAAGCCCGTATTTTCAGCACGGGGCCGAACCGGCGCGACAAAGGGGACATTTCCTATGTCCGGCCACTGGTCCGCAAGGCAAGGGACGAATGATTGTCGTTCCGGCTCCTCTGAGGATATAGGCAGGACAAGTTCAACATCAGATCGAGGGATATTGCATGACATCACGGACCGTCGTCGTCACCGGCGCTTTCGGGATATTGGGCGGCGCCGTCGCTGCCGCCTTCACGGCCGCTGGCGACCGGGTGGCGCGGGTCGATTATGCCCCCGCTCCCGCCGAAACTCCGACGGGCTGCCGCGATTTCGGCGGCGTCGATCTGACCGATTATGCCGCGACGCAGAAGCTGGTGGCGGAAATCGTGGGCGCGATGGGGTCGATCGACGTCCTGGTCAATGTCGCGGGCGGATTCATATGGGAGACGCTGGCCGATGGAGGCAGCGCGACGTGGAACCGCATGTTCGCGATGAACGCAGCGACCTGCGTCAACATGACCAAGGCTGCTCTACCGGAACTGGAGAAGGCGCGGCAAGCCCGCATCATCAATATCGGCGCGGGCGGCGCCGTGGTCGCAGCGGCAGGCATGGGCGGCTATGCCGCGTCGAAAATGGCCGTGCACAAGCTGACCGAGAGCTTGGCGGCTGAACTGTCCGGCAAGGACATCACGGTGAACGCGATCCTGCCCAGCATCATCGATACGCCGACCAACCGGGCGGACATGCCCGACGCGAACTTCAGCCAATGGGTGCAACCGGCCGCCATCGCCGAGGTCATCCAGTTCCTGGCTTCCCCGGCCGCGCGATCCATCAGCGGCGCGTTGATCCCCGTGGCAAAGGGCGGCTGAAACGCCCCATTTGGCGGCCAGCGGGCAGGCTGCACGCTGGTCCGTCAGACGATCTCGAACAACGCCGCCGCGCCCATGCCGCCGCCGATGCACATGGTGACGACGGCGTTCTTCGCCCCCAGCCGCTTGCCTGCCAGCAGGGCATGACCGGTCATGCGCGATCCGGTCATGCCGAACGGATGCCCAATCGAAATGGCACCCCCGTCGACATTGACCCTGGCGGGATCGATGCCCAGCCGGTCGATGCAATAGAGCGCCTGGCTGGCATAGGCCTCATTCAGTTCCCAAATGTCCACGTCCGACACGGAAAGTCCCATCCGGTCGAGCAGCTTCGGCACTGCGAAGACCGGGCCGATGCCCATTTCGTCCGGCTCGCAACCTGCGACCTGCATGCCCTTGTAAAGGCCCAGTATCGGAAGGCCGCGCCGAGCCGCCTCATCCGCGTCCATGATGACGCACGCACTGGAACCGTCGGACAACTGGCTGCAATTGCCCGCCGTCACCGATCCCCCTTCGAACAGAGGCTTGAGGCGTGCAAGCCCGTCCATATCCGTGCCGGGCCGGTTGCATTCGTCCTGCGCCAGCGTGACCTCTTCCTGGCCCGTGACGGCAAGAGCCTTGTCCACGACATTCTTCGTCGCGGTGATCGGCACGATCTCATCATCGAACCAGCCCTTTTCCTGGGCCGTCGCCGTGCGCGCCTGGCTCGTCACGGCGAATGAATCCTGCGCTTCGCGGCTGACGCCATAGCGCCGGGCCACGATATCGCCCGTCAGGTTCATTGCCATATAGATTTCGGGCTTGTGTTCGAGCAGCCACTCGTCCTTGTTGCGGAAGACATTGCGGTGCGGGTCGACCAGGCTGACCGTTTCGACGCCTCCTGCCACATAGACGCCTCCTTCCCCGCCACGGATCCGTTGCGCGGCGATTGCGATGGTCTGGAGGCCCGACGAGCATTTGCGGTCAAGCGTCATGCCGCACACGCTGATCGGCAGCCCTGCGCGCAACGCGGCCTGCCGTGCGATGTTCGATCCCACAGCGCCTTCGCATCGGGCGGAACCCAGCAGCACGTCATCGATTTCCGCCGGGTCGATCCCGGCACGTTCCACAGCCGCGCGGATCGAGTGCGCCGCCAGCGTCGCGCCATGGATATTGTTGAGCGCGCCCCGGTGCGCCTTGCCGATCGGCGTACGCGCCGTCGCGACGATCGCTGCATCTTTCATGCCCGAAATCTCCCGTCAGAAGCTGACGAGCAGATAGGGTTTGGGCCGGCCGCTTTCCATAACGCGTCGGCCTCATCACGTCTTTGATGAAGCAGACCAACGTGCTTGACCCAGCCCGCTCAGGTTCACAAAGCAGGGTTGATTCCGAAGCAGGGAGCGCTTCACAATGACCATTACCGTCGAAAAGCAGGGTCCGGTCGCGATCGTCACGCTGAACCGCCCAGAGACGAAAAATGCCATCACCCAGGAGATGCGCGGACAGCTATATGGCGCGTTCGAAGATATCGCCATGGACCATGACGTCCGCGCCGTAATCCTGACGGGCGCCGGCGGCGACTTCTGTTCGGGCATGGACGTGACCGGCATGGGCAAGGGCGGCGTCACCGGCTCGATGGACCGGATGTACACCCTCAATCGGATCGCCAAGGCCATTTATTCGCTCAAGAAGCCCACGATCGCTGCGGTGCCGGGCGTGTGCGTGGGCGTCGGCTTCTCCTATGCGCTTGCCTGCGACATCGTGCTCGCCGGTGAACAGGCCCGCTTCGCCGCGATATTCCGCAACATCGCGCTGGCGCCCGATGGTGGTCTTGTCTGGCACCTCCGCCAGTTGCTGGGCGTGCAGAAGGCCAAGGAACTGGTCTATTCCGGCCGTATCGTCCGCGCCGACGAAGCGGTGGCGGCGGGCATCGCCTATGAAAAGGTCGCCCAGGATTCGCTGATGGACCGGGCCATGGAACTGGCGCAAAGCTTCGCATCCGGCCCTACCATCGCCATGGGGATGGCCAAGCGGCAGTTCGAACTGAGCTGGAACACCGGCTTTGAGCAATATCTGGAACTGGAAGCTTCGATCCAGCCTCTGATGAGCCGGACGGAAGACCATGAGGAAGGGCTGCTCGCCTTCCGCGAAAAGCGCAAGCCGCAGTTCAGGGGCGAGTGACCCAGATGCTCCAGCCCGAAGCGGAATGGCGCGCGCACCTGGCAGAGGGGCGTTTCATGATACAGCGCAGCCGGTCGACCGGGGGCCATGTCTTCTATCCCCGCGTGGCGGAGCCCGGCACGGGCGCCGAAGATCTGGAGTGGGTGCGCGCGTCGGGGGCAGGAACGGTGCATGCGGTCACCATCGTGCGCAAGAAGGATCCGGCCGACAGCTACAGCGTCGTGCTGGTCGACCTCGCCGAAGGGCCGCGGCTGATGAGCCGGGTCGACGGCGTACCGGTCGACGACATTCATATCGGCATGGCCGTGAAGGCCAGCATCATCAACGAGGGGGACAAGCCTTTGCTCGTCTTCGTGCCCGCATGAACATGAGAAATGGTTTCCCGCGCGGTCGCGCCGCGATCGTCGGCGCGTCCACCTATGGCATTGGCCTGTGTCCTGGCGTTTCGGCCGTGGACATGGCGGCCAGGGCCGCGCTGCTGGCGCTGGCCGACGCGGGCATTTCCCTGGCGGAAGTGGATGCCGTTTACACCTCCGCGCCCTATGAGGCGCTGGGCGGCATGGAGCTGGCCGAATATCTGGGCTTGACGCCCAAGGTCACCGACTGCAACCGCACGGGCGGTTCCGCTTTCGAGGTCTATGTCCAGCAGGCGGCACTGGCACTTGAGGCCGGTCTGATCGATTGCGCGCTGATCGCCTATGGGTCCAATCCCGCCAGCAATCCGCCCCCGGGCGTCGGCATGACGCGCCAAAGCCCGTGGGAAGCGCCTTATAAGCCGCTGGCTCCCCTCTCCTCCTATGCGCTGGTTGCAAGCCGGCACATGCATCTTTACGGCACCGCCCGCGAGCAACTGGCCGAAGTGGCGGTCGCGGCGCGGCAATGGGCGCAACTGAATCCTGAGGCCGCGGTACGGGATCCGTTGAGCGTGGAGGATGTGCTGAAGGCGCGCATGGTGTCCGATCCCCTGACGGTGCGTGATTGCTGCCTGTTCAACGACGGCGCGGCGGCCGTGGTGATGGTCCGCGCCGACCGGGCAAGGGATTGCGCCAGGGCGCCGGTCCATGTGCTGGGCGCCGCCCATGCCGTCACCCATCGCGAAATCAGCTCCATGCCCGATCTCACCGTGACGGGAGCCGCAATTTCAGGCCCGCAGGCCTTCGCCCAGGCCGGCGTCGGACCCGCGGACATGGATGTGGTAATGCTCTACGACGCGTTCACGATCACACCCATCCTGTTCCTGGAGGATCTTGGCTTCTGTCCCAAGGGCGAAGGCGGGCGGTTTGTCTCAAACGGGCATGTCGCGCCGGGCGGCGGTTTGGCGCTCAACACCAATGGCGGCGGCCTGTCCTGCGTGCATCCGGGCATGTATGGCCTGTTCCTGCTGGTGGAGGCCACGCGGCAACTTCGCGGCGAATGCGGCGAGCGGCAGGTCGAAAATGCCCGGCTGGCCCTCGCCCATGGCAATGGCGGGGTGCTGTCCAGTGAAGCGACGGTCGTGCTGGGAACAGCCGAAACCCTGTAAGGGGAGCCCGCGCCTGCCCTCCTTCAGGCGGGCGCGCTCAGGACCAGGCTGATCAGATTCTCTACATCTGCAAGCAACGCCTCCATCTCCAGGGCGGGCTGTTCCTCGCCAAAGCTGTTCTTGTCGAACAGCGCGACGGCATTCCACATCATCGTCCCGGCCAATGCTATCCGCGCCCGACCCAGTTGCGGCGGCAGCCATGCCAGCGCAGCGTGAAGCCGTTCCAGCAGGGCCGCTATGCTGGGCGCGCCGGGCCGCGGGACGGCCGCGTCAAACGGATCGCTGAGCAGGCCGGCCGCGCTCATGTGCATCATGAAGCGGATATGGGCATGGGGCGCCTGTTCGTCGCGGAGCAGGAAATAGGGCCGCATCATGCAGCGCCAGGCGGTAAAGGCGTCGAGATGCTCCAGCGACGGCCCGCTTTCACCGATCATCCGGGCGCGGTCCACCTCCGTATCCCGCAGCCGCATATCCACGACGGCGCGCAGCAACTCTTCCACGCTGCCGAAATGATAGCTGACGGCGGCAGTATTTTTCTGCCCGGCGGCAAGCGCGATCGCCCGCAGAGTCGCCACCCCGATCCCTGCTTCGGCCACCAGCGTTTCCGCGGCAAGGCAGAGCTGCCTTTTGGTGCTCTCGCTGCGGGGAGTAGAGGTCATGGAAGGCCTTGTAGCCTGCGCGTCTCTTATGACCAGCCCCTCAATTAAATCATTTGCTTTATTTTAAAGCAAAGCTATAATGGCTGGAAAGAATGTTGAGAGGAGTATTCTCGTGATCATCACCGCCATGCCCGGTCCCTTCGGCGCCATCGTTGAAGGCGTCGACCTCTCCAAGCCTCAGGGCGAGGAAACCCTGCGGGCATTGATCGGGGCGCTACATGAACATCAGATCCTTGCGATACGCGGCCAGCAGCTGGCGGATGCGGACTATGTCGCCTTTGGCCATCAATGGGGCCAACCGCTGATGTTCCACCTGCCGACCCACAGGAAAGATGATTTTCCTGAGATGATCCGGATCACCAATGCTGCCGCCACGCCTGAACGCTATCGCGACGGCGCCAAATTCTGGCACCAGGACAGCAGTTATGAGGCTGTGCCTGCGAGCGTGACGATGCTCTATGGCGTGGAAACACCCGTCGAGGGCGGCGAAACGCTGATCGCCAGCACCGCTCTGGCCTATGATGCGCTGGACGAAGACATGAAGGCCCGGATCGACGGTCTTACCGGCTTGCATTGCCTGGGCGGATCGCCTGCCCTGCCAGGTGAGAAGATCCCGTTCATTCCCGAAAATACGGCCCGCCACGGCATTGTTTCGCATCCGCTGGTGATGCGCCATCCGGTCACGGGGCGAAAGGCGCTCTACACGTCCGGTTCGGCCTTCGGGGCCGAGGGACTGGAAACCGACGAGGGACGCGCGCTGATCAATGAACTGCGTGCCCATTGCACCCAGCCCCAGTTCGTGACGCGCTACAAGGTGGAAACGGGCGACATCTTCCTGTGGGACAATTTCCAGGTCCTGCACAGCGCCACGCCGATCGAATATTCCGACGAAATCGGCAAGCGTCGACTGCTCTACCGGATCAGCACAAAGGGTGTGCCCGCATTGTGCAAGGCGGCCGACCTCGCCGCCTGAGGGGTGCATCAATCCGGATCGATGTTCCAGTCGATCCGGTTGGTCAGGAAGGCAAGCGCGGCCTGAACATGCGGCAGGGCGATACGATCCGGCGCGCCCATCAGCACGACGGGCAGCCGGGGCCAGTTCGCTTCGGGCAGCAGGGGGATGAGGCGACCGGCATGGATATGATCGCGCGCCAGCATCTCCAATGTCTGGCCGATCCCCAAGCCCGCCAGAGTGGCCGAAAGTATCGCCGCGCCATCGTTGAAGGTGAAAGCCGTGGGCGACCGCACCCTTATCGTGCGATCACCCTGCCGCAGTTGCAGCGGATTGCCGCCCGGCGTCTCCACGCTGGCATAGAGGATCGTCCGATGATGGGCCAGATCGTCGGCTTTCGCCGGCTGTCCATGCTCCGCGATATAGTCGGGCGACGCAAGGCAGACCAGCCGCGTCGTGCCCAGCTTCACGGTCTTCCATCCCGTCGGCGGCACCTCGCCCGCCCGTATGACCAGATCAAAACCGTCGACGCGAAAGAGCGTCCCCCGGTCGCCCAGCGTCAGGTCCAGGATCAACCGGGGATGGAGCCGCTGAAATTCCGCGAGCGCCGGCATGATGAACGCCTGTCCCATGGAGGCTGGAGCATCCAGTCGCACGCGCCCCGCTATGCCGGCCCCCGGCCGCACCGCCATGTCCGCCGTGGCCACCGCGTCCAGCGCGGCGTGCGCATAGGTCAGATAGTGGCCGCCCTCCACGGTCAGATCAACCCGGCGGGTCGACCGGTTGAACAGGCGCACGCCCAGATGTTCCTCCAGCCTCCTCACATGCAGGGTGACCATGGGCGTGGAGATGTTGAGGCGCAGCGCGGCACGCGTGAAGGAGCCCGCCTCGGCCACCGCCACAAAGGCCTCCATCGCCGTCAGTCGATCCATCTTCAGCTCCCGCTTCACGCGCATCCTACATCGAAATCGCCCCCGACACAGTCATCCTGCCGCCCCATCGGCCTTTTGATGCCTGCGGCGCCGGCCTTGCCGTTTTGCATGCAACCTTGCAACAACCGTGCAGCGAGAGGAGCCTGGAATGAGCGGTTTTCTGGATGAGCGCGCGAATCTGGCAGGGAAAGTGGCCGCGATTATCGGCGGCGGCGGGGGCATTGGCGCCGGCATTTCGCTGGCATTGGCCAAGGCGGGCGTTGACCTGGCGATCTGCGACATCGATGCGGCGGCGCTGACCGAAACAGAGCGCGCGATCAGGGCGGAGGGCCGTCGGGTCACGGCCATGACCGCGGATGCCACTGACGAAGCGGCGCTCGACGCCTTTTACGACAATGTCGAAAGCGCTTACCCACGCCTCGACATAGTGGTGAACGTGGCGGGCGGGACCAGAAGGCAATTGCTTTCCGAAGCGAGTCGGGCTGACATCGCGCGGGATATCCACCGCAACTACGGCTATGTGGTCCAGTCGGTGCAGCGCGCAGTGCCGCTGATCAAGCGTTCCGGCGACGGGGGCAGCATCATCAATTTCACCACGATAGAGGCGCATCGCGGCGCCGCCAGCTTCTCTGTCTATGCAGGCGCCAAGGCGGCGACCACAAACTTCACCCGCTCGATGGCGGTCGAACTGGGCAAGGACAGGATCCGCGTCAGTTGCATCGCGCCGGACACTACCCTGAGCCAGGGCAATGTGGCTGCCATGCCTCCCTCTTTCGCGGAAGGCTTTGCGAGATTGCCTGCCCATGTCAGGGGCAAGGGGATGGAGATGTACATCCCCAGGGGAGAGCAACCGCCGGTCGACGCTCTGGCGAACGCCGTTCTGTTTCTGGGTTCGGACCTGTCGACTTTCGTGTCGGGCATGACAATGCACGTCGACGGCGGCACCATGGCGGCGGCGGGCATGATCGAATGGCCCTTTGGCGATGGCTTCGTGCCGACGCCGCTCGCCGGAACGCTGGCGCGCCTCTATCGCGAAGGAGACGACGCATGATCCTCTACGCCGTCACTCTTTCGCCCTTCGCGGCCCGCGTCCGGCTGGCCCTGCGCGTCAAGAAGCTGGACTATGACATGCAACCGCCACCGGGCGGCAGCACGCGGTCGCCCGAATATCTTGCGATCAATCCCATCGGCAAATTGCCGGTGCTGGTGACGGACGAAGGGCTGGCGATCGCCGAATCCGAAACCATCCTGGACTATCTGGACGAACAGTTCCCGGCGCCCTCCCTGATGCCCTCGGACCCGGCTGAACGGGTGAGGATGCGAAACATCATCCGCAGTTTCGAACTCTATGCGACGCCGGCCATGTCCCGCCTGTTCAAACAGATGGATCCAGCAACCAGGAACGAAGCGGTGACCGCGGCCGAGATCGCCAGCTGGCGCAGCGGCCTGGGGCTTTGCGATCAATTCGTGACCGACGCCATGTTCGCCGTAGGCGGCGCCATCAGCAAGGCGGACTGCATCCTGCTGCCCAGCCTTTTGCTCTGCGAGGTCGTTGCCAACATCTTTGAACTGGACGATCCACTTGCGGACTGTCCCAATCTTGCCGGCTACCAGGAAAAGGCGCGCCAGCACCCGGATATGGGAACGATCTGGAACGAGACGGCGGCCGCGCTCGCGGCCATGAGAGCAGGCCGGTGATATTTGGCGGATCGACATGAGGCAGTCGCGCCCCAGGTCGATCCGCCAAAAAGCGGGCAGTCATCGAAAATCGCGATCAGGCTTCAGGCGAAAAGTTCGGCGGAAGACAGCCTGTCGGCAATGAAGCGGCAGAAGCGCGCCGCATCGGCGCCGTTGATGACGCGATGATCGTAGCTGAGAGACAAAGGCAGCATTTGCCGCCAGGCAATCCCGCCGTCGTCAGCCGGAACCGGAACGGGCCGCGCGCGGGTGACGCCCAGGATCGCGACTTCCGGCGCATTGACGATAGGCGTGAAACCGGTGCCGCCGATATGCCCCAGTGAGGTCAGGGTGATACAGCCGCCCGACATTTCCGCCATGGACAGGCCCTTCGTTCGTGCCTTCTCCGACAAGGCTACGATTTCCTCCGCAATCTGCGTCACGGACTTGCGGTCGCAGTCGCGGATGACAGGCACCAGCAGACCGCCGGGCGTATCGACCGCCACGCCGACATGCACATATTTCTTGAGCGTCAGCGTGGCGCTCGCCGGATCGAGCGAGGCGTTGAACTGCGGAAAGGCAGCCAGGCCATCGGCCAGCGCCTTGACCAGCAGCGGCACTGCCGTCAGCTTTGTGCCGCCACCGGCATTATGGGTCTTGCGCCTTTCCTCCAGGGCCGTGATGTCCGCCTCATCCTGATGAGTGACGTGCGGAATGGCGACCCAGTTACGACCCAGGAACGCCGCGACGAACTTCTGGATCTTGCTGAGAGGCCGCTGCTCGACCTCACCGAAGACCGAGAAATCGCCCGTCGGCCAGGGCGCAAGGCCTGCGAGCAAATCGCTCATATGTGCTGGGATCCCGTCGGCTTGAGAAATGTGAAGCGGGGGCTTTCCAAATCTATGGAGTCGGTCAACTGCATGGTCGGGGCCGCCGCGAAGACGCTTTCCAGCAAGGCCGCAGGATCATTCGTCTCGACCTCGTAATCGGCAACGAACAGGCCGGTTTCGGCTCCGCTCATGTCCAGTTCCCTGTACCGGGTGCAGGACAATATGCCCGGCAACCGGCACATCTCGGCGGAGTGAACATCGTCGTACCAGCGGTCATATTCCGCCTCGCGCCCGGATACCGCGCGCGAGGTCACATGCAGGATATAACGCATGCCGATTACTCGATCGTCGCCAGTAGGGTGCCGACTTCGTAGGTTTCCCCGATCTGGGCAACGATCTTGAGGGTGCCGCTGGCGGGGCTTTCCACTTCCTGCGTGGATTTTTCCGATTCCAGCGCATAGAGCGGCTGGCCCTCGACGGCCTGGCCGCCATCTTCCACCAGCCATTCGGCCAGCGTGCCTTCATTCATCGAAAAACCGATCTTGGGCAGCAATACTTCAACAGCCATGGAAAACTCCCTGCGCGATATTAGGACTTGATGATGGCTTCAGCAGCCGCGACGATGTCCGCGGTCTGCGGGGCAAATGCGGTTTCCAGCGGCTTGGAGAACGGAACGGGGCAAAATGCGCCGCCCAGCCGCTTGACCGGAGCTTTGAGCTTGCCGAACAGTTCCTCGTTCAGCACGGCCGCGATTTCCGCGCCGGCGCCAAAGGGCGTCACCGCCTCATGCACGATGATGGCGCGGCCGGTCCGGGCGACGGAGTTCACCACCGTTTCCTTGTCCCAGGGCGCGATGGTGCGCAGGTCGATCAGCTCGGCGGAAATGCCTGCCTCCTTCAGCTTCGCGACGGCGGGCATCGCCTCCTGGATCATGCGCGCATAGGCGATGATGGTGACGTCGCTGCCTTCGCTCAACACATTGGCCTTGCCGATGGGTACGCGATGGCCCTTTTCCGGCGCTTCGGCAGGTGTCCAGTAGGTCGGCAGATTCTCGATGAACAGGACCGGATCAGGATCATCGATGGCGCTGCGCATCAGGCCATAGGCATCCTTCGGGCTGGAGGGCGCGACGACCTTGATGCCCGCGGTATGCGCGAACCAGGCTTCCAGATAATCGCAATGCTGCCCGCCGCTGGCGAATCCCGTCCCCGTCATGGTGCGGATGACGATCGGCACATGGGTCTGGCCACCCGACATGAAACGCAGCTTCGCGGCATGGTTCACGATCATGTCCATTGCCACGGTCGTGAAGTTCATCAGCATGATCTCGGCAATGGGCTTGAAGCCCACCAGGCTCGCGCCGATGGCCGCGCCGATGATCGCCTGTTCGGAAATGGGCGTGGAGCGCACCCGATGTTCGCCAAAGCGCGAGGAAAGCCCCCTGGTGACGCCGCACACGCCGCCCTCCTCGGGGTCGGCCAGATCCTCGCCAAGCGCGATGACATTGTCATCCTCTTCCATCGCGTCGGCAATGGCGGCGTTGATGCCCTGGAGGATATTTGCCTTGGCGGCCTTCACGGCATTTTCAGGGGCCATTGTGGTCTCGGCGTTCATCAGGCCATCTCCTCCGCGAACACGTCGCGCTTCAGTTCCTCCACGCCGGGGAAGTCGCTCGCCAGAGCGAATTCGACCGCCTCGTCGATCTCCTTCTCGATGGCCGCTTCCATCTCGGCCAGTTGCTCCTCGCTCGCGACGCCTCTTTCGATCAGCGACGCGCGGAAGCGGGGAACGGGATCGTTCGCCATTGCATCGGCCTTGCGCGCCTTGTCCATATAGGCGTCGGCATCGCCGAAGACGTGGCCAAAGAAGCGATAGGTCATCGCCTCGATCAAGGTCGGCCCCTCGCCGGCGCGGGCGCGGGCGATCGCCTCGTTGGCGACGGCGTACATTTCGAAGGGGTCGTTGCCGTCCACCCGCACGCCCGGCATGCCATAGGCGGCGGCACGATCGGCTACCTTGACGTTGCTGGTCTTGTCGTAGGCCGTGTGCTCGCCCCATTCATTGTTCTGGCAAACGAAGATCACCGGCAATTTCCAGACGGCGGCCAGATTGAGCGATTCGTGGAATGCGCCGATATTGGCGGCGCCATCGCCGAAGGAAGCGACCGTCACGCGGCCATCGCCGCGCAATTGGGAGCCCCAGGCCAGGCCATTGGCGATCGGCATGGTGGATCCGACGATGCCGGTCGTCACCATGATGCCCTTGGTGGGATAGGTGACGTGCATCGGACCGCCCTTGCCCTTGCAGGTGCCGGTCGTGCGACCGGCGACTTCCGCCCACAGATCCTTGAGCGGCAGGCCCTTGGCAAGCTGGTCATGGCTGCCGCGATAGATGGTGCAGATATAATCCTGGTCGGTCAGATTGACCGAAATGGCGCTGGGGATCACCTCCTGACCGCGCGGGCTGTAATAGGGCATGACCAGCCGCCCGTTCATGATGACCTTCCGCGACCGTTCGTCATTCGCCTTGATCAGCGCCATGCGGCGGTAGATTTCTATCTGGGTCGCCGCATCGGGGGTTGCCCTGTTGGTCATTTTCAGACGTCCTTTCGAAAGGCCGGATTCTTGCTATACGGCGTCCAGCATCTGCCATGTTTTGCCCGGCATGAAAGCCCCGGCCGATCCATATCGCAATTGTGAAGGATGCGGCGCGGCCGTCATTCCGATTGGGGGCGCCGCGCGCGCAGTTCGATCCGCCCCTTGCCGAATGGCGCATCGCGATTGGTCAGCGCCTCCTTCAGCCCTTTTTCCGCCATGTCCTTGCGGAACTGGCTGCGGCGTGGACCAGTGCTGAGATGCGCGCGGGCGTCCAGTTCGGCGGCGTAACGCAGGGACTGCTTCGCGCCGGCCAGTTCCATCTGCGCATTGACGACGCGCTTGTGCGTGGCGAGTATCTCGGCGTCGACGCTGCCGATGCGGCGCACCATTTCATCGGCCTCGAAATCCAGTTCCGCCGCCGGATAGGCCTCCAGCACCAGGCCGATGCGCGCCGCGTCGATGCCGCTGATCGTGTCGCCCGTGAACAGCATGCGCTTGGTCCACTGCGGTCCGCAATGGTAGAACCACAGGTTCGTGGGCGGCGTGCCATTCGCGCGGGCGGCGGGAAAGCCGATCTTCGCATCATCCGCGGCCAGCACGATGTCGCAGGAGAAGGCCAGGTCCGTGCCACCAGCCAGGCAATTGCCCTGAACCTTCGCCACGATCGGCTTGTGCAGGTCCAGCATGATGGAGGTCAGTTCCTGTTGCCGTTCCAGGTTCCAGATATCGTCATCGATCGTTCCTGCACGGCTGCGGTAATCCGCCGGATCATATTCCGTGGACGCGTCGGCTGCACCGCCATAGCTGTCCGTCAGATCATAGCCGGCGCAAAAATCGCGCCCTTCCCCCGAAAGCATGATGACGTTGGCGTCGCGCCGGTCGTCCGCTTCCAGCAGCGCCTGATGCAGTTCCTCGAGCGTCTGACCCGACAGGGCATTGCGCTTTTCAGGGCGATTCAGGGTGATGCGGGCCACGTTGTCGCGCACCGCAAAGCTGATGCAGTCCGTCGATTTCAGCCATTTCATGCCCATATTCCGCTCTCCGAGGTCATCATGGCCCAGCATAGCGCGCCATGTACCGCGCTGGCGATGCCTTCCGGCCGGTCTATCGGTCATGTGATCCTTGCCCTCCGCCCGTCTTGCCCCCGACGGGCGTCCGGGGCAGTCCTGCCGGATCATGCAGAACATCGGAGGAGAACAGGCGAGGATGGTGGCGGGCTTCCATCGGCTGAAGCAATTGGACGAAGTCATGCGGGCCTTCGATCCCGTCTACGTGCGCCAGGAAGCGGAAGACTATGTCACCCTGGGCTTTCGCGTCGGACCCCAGCACTGCAATCCACGCGGCAATTGCCATGGCGGCACCTGGGCGACAATGGCCGATGTCGTCATGGGCCTGAATGTCGGCTTCATCACCGGGCTGAGCGGACCGACCGTTTCGCTCAGCATCGATTTCCTGGGCGCCGCCGTCGAGGGACAGTGGGTCGAAGGGCGGGCGGAAATCCTGCGCTGGACGCCCAACCTTGCCTTCGCGCAATGCCGCTTCAGCGCGGACGGTGAGACAGCGCTGCGCGCCAATGCGATCTTCCGCCGCAAATCCCTGGCCTATTCCGACTTTGAGTCGCTGATCGCGCATTCATCGAACGATATGGAATGAGGAGAGCATCATGAGCCGTCTGACAGGCAAGGTCGCAGTGATCATGGGCGCGACCCGCGAAGGCAATATGGGGCAGGCGATCGCCAAACGCTTTCTTGAGGAAGGCGCGCATGTCGTCGTGTCAGGACGCGGCAGGGAGGGACTGGACGCGTTCGCCGCCGCGACCGGAGCAACCGCCATAACGTGCGACATACGCAGCCGCGATCAGATCCAGTCGCTGGCGGATGCCGTGCTGACGCAGCATGGCGCGATCGACATAGCCGTCAATGCAGCCGCGATCGGCTTTCTCGCGCCCTTCGAGGAGGAGACGGAGGAGCAGATCGATTCGATGCTCTCCATCATCTTCAAGGGCGGAATGTTCTTCATGCAGGTGATGGTCGGGGCCATGAAGCGCGAACGCCGGAACGGACGAGGCGGCGCGATCATCAATATCTCCTCGGCCGTGGCCGACATCATGTCCGACGATCATTGCAGCTATATGGGCGCCAAGGCCGCGCTCAACCATATGACGCGCTTTGTCGCATATGAATATGGCAGGCATGGCATCCGCGCCAACATCCTTGCGCCGGGCCTCACCATCACGCCGATGCTGGGCGGCTTCAACGTGCCGGGCATGGTGGAAGCCTATGCAAAGGAATACCCGCTGGGGCGGATCACGACGGTGGAGGACATCGCCAATGCGGCCCTGTTCATGGCCAGCGACGAATGTTTCATGACGGGCCAGACTTTCCATGTGACCGGCGGTCTGACGCTGCGCCGCAATCCCACGACGGAGGAGATCATGGCCTCCATCGCCGCCCATGGAGACACGCCAGGGCCCATGTGAACAGCGGTGCAGGGTCGCGCCGCAGGCCTGACCGCCGGCGGCGGGCGATCAGACTGGCGATGATCCGAGGGCGAGGCGGCGGCGACATTGACTTGCACCATGTTGGGGCGGGAAGCTGATGTCCAATCACAGGAGAGGGCGGGAATCGTGAACCAGCCATCCGGCACGGTGCAGCCGAATATCTTATGCAGGAAGAAGTCGGGACCGGAGGATTTCATCCCGAAAGAAGATTATGTCAGCCGCGATTTCGCTCGTCTGGAGCAGCAGCGGCTCTGGCCCCGCGCATGGCAGATGGCCTGTCGTGAAGAGGAAATCCCCCGCGTCGGTGATTATGTCACTTACGACATACTGGATGAATCCATCATCGTCGTGCGCGTCGCGCCTGACCGGATAGCCGCCTATCATAATGCGTGCCAGCATCGTGGACGCCGGCTGACGGAGGGGTGCGGCCACGCAGCCCGTCTGTTCTGCCGCTTTCACGGCTGGTCCTGGAAACTCGATGGAACGATCGCCCATGTCGTCGACCGGGACAATTGGGACGGCAGCCTGAAGGACGAGGACGTCGCCCTGCCGCAGGTCAGGGTCGATCGCTGGGGTGGTTTCGTCTTCATCTGCATGGACGGGGATGCCGAGCCCCTGCTTGATTTCCTGGCCCCCATTCCTGAGGTATTCCGCAACTATCCCTTCGAGAAGATGCGGTATCGCTGGTACAAGCGCACCGGAATCGATTGCAACTGGAAGACAGCGCTGGAAGCCTTCAACGAAGGCTATCATGTCCAGACCACCCACAGCCAATTGCTGCCGGTCCACGATGATGAGGCACTGTCCTTCGCCGAAGGGCGGCATGGCAGCTACCAGCTTGCGCCGGGGCGCATTTCCCTGGGCGAACGATCGCCACGTCTGGCCAGCGTGCGGGTGGATTATCGCCGCAATGTCCGGGATTTCGTCCTGATGCTGGAGGAGGATCTGAAAGCCTCCATCCCGCCACATATGTCGGAACTGGCAGACAGGCTTGTCGATGAGTTGCCCGAGAACGCATCCCTGCTCGACGTTCTGATGAAATATGGGCAGATCGCCTTCGAGGCGGCGCAGGAACGCGGCATCCCCTTCCCTTCGCTGACGCCGGAAGAGATCGCGCGCGCGGGAGCCGACTGGCATCTGTTCCCCAACATGGTGTTCCTGCCCGCACCCGACGCGATGCTGGCCTATCGCGCACGGCCGGACCGGAATGATCCTGAACGATGCATCTTCGAAGTCTATTCGCTGATCCTCTATCCCGAAGGGCAGGAGCCGCCGCTGGAGCGGCAGGCCTTCGGGGATTGGCGCGATCATGACGGCTGGGGCCTGATCCTGACCCAGGACTTCGAGAATATGACCGAAGTGCAGCGGGGCATGCGTTCCACGGGCTTCAAGGGTTCACGTACAAATCCGGTGCAGGAGCGCAGCGTGTCGAATTTCCACCGCGCGCTGCGGGAGTTCATCGACCCCGGAACATGAAGATCAAAAGGAGAGAATATGGCGGGCAGATTAAGCGGCAGGGTCGCGATCGTCACCGGCGGCGGCCAGGGCGTGGGTCTGGGCATCGCGCAGGTTTTCCTGCGTGAAGGGGCGAGGGTGCTGATCACCGGCCGTACCCCCGACAAGCTGGAAGCAGCCGTCGCCGGCCTTGCAGCCGATGGCGGAGAGGCGGCCTGGATCGCGGGAACCGCAGGCGTGCGCGCGGATGCGGAGGCCGCCGTCGCGAAGGCGGTCGAACTGTTCGGCGGGATCGACATTCTGGTGAACAATGCCCAGACGTCGAAGCCCGGCACCCTGTTCGAGGATACGGACGACGCCCTATTCGCGATGACGATCGAATCCGGTCTCTATGGAACCTTCCAGCATATGCAGGCGGCCGTCCCCCATATGAAGGAGAAGGGCGGCACGATCATCAACTTTGGTTCCTATGAGGGCATTCACGGCGGCATCGGCTTTGCCGCCTATGCCGCGACCAAGGAGGCCATTCGCGGCCTTTCCCGTACCGCAGCCCGGGAACTGGGCAAGTACAAGATCCGCGTCAACGTGATCTGCCCGGCCGCGCTCAGCCCCATTGCCCAGCAATGGGTCAAGGATTTCCCGGAAGAGGCGGAGAAGGTGATGAAGCTGGTCGCGCTCGGCTATCTCGGGGACTGCATGGAGGACATCGGACCCGCCGCGCTGTTCCTGGCGAGTGACGACAGCCGCTATGTGACGGGACAGACGATCAACGTCGACGGCGGACAGATGATGTTATGAGCGGCGCACTTGATTTCTCGGGCCGCACCGCGATTGTCACCGGCGCGACCAAGGGCCTTGGCCGCGCCTATGCGCATTGGCTCGCGGCGCATGGTTGCGCCGTCGTGGTGAGCAACCGCAAGGCGCCGGACGGCTCCTCATCGGCCCGGACGGTGAGCGAGGAAATCGTGGCGGCGGGCGGCCGGGCGGTCGCGCATGACGGACCGGTGCAAACGCCGGAAGCCGCCGAGGAGATGGTGCGGATCGCCATCCAGCATTTCGGCACGCCCGACATTTTCATCAGCAATGCCGGCGTTCAGGCGTTCCGAGACTTCGGCAGCGTCACACTGGACGAAATGAATGCGCTGCTGGAGATCAACCTTCACGGCGTGCTGGTAGGGTTGAAGGCCATATGGCCGGCGATGGCGGAGGCGGGATATGGGCGTATCGTGCTGACCGGTTCCAGCGCGGGCTTGTGGGGACAGGTCGGCTCGGCCGATTACGCGGCGTCCAAGGCGGCGATGGTCGGAATTGCGCGTTCGCTGACCATCGATGTTCCCACGGGGGCGGACATATGCGTCAATGTGATCGCTCCCGCCGCCTACACGCCCATGTCGGCAGGCAGCATTCCAGCCGAGTGGGCCGGCTATGCCTCACCCGATCATGTCGCGCCGGTCGTCGGCTGGCTGTGCAGCGATCGATGCAGCACTTCGGGCGGCATCTACCATGCGGGCGCAGGCAATGTCCGCCGTGTGCAGATATTGGAAGGCCCCGTTCATCAATTGTCCGAGGGCGATATCGACAGCGTGATGCGCGGTTTGACCGCGCAACCCGAATGGACCAGCTCTTTTGCTTCCGGCGCGGAGATCATGCCGGAACTGGTGAAGGCGATGACAGCATGACCATAGATTTTTCCGGCCAGGTGGCCATCGTGACGGGAGCAGGTGGCGGCATGGGGCGCGCCTATGCGCTGGAACTGGCGCGCCGCGGCGCTGCCGTCCTCGTCAATGACTATGGCGGAGGCGTTTTGGGCGAGCAGAATGGCAGTGCCGCGCCGGCCCAGGCCGTGGTGGATGAAATAATCGCGGCTGGCGGACAGGCCATTGCCAATGGGCTGGCGGTGGGTACGGCGGGCAATGCGCGAGCGATCACCCAGGCGGCGCTGGACGCGTTCGGACGGATCGACATTCTCGTCAACAATGCCGGCACGGCCATTGCCGGCCCCTTCACCGCGTATGATGACGACGCGATCGAGCGCCATTATGCAACCAACCTCATTGGCGGCCATCATCTGATGCGCGCAGCATGGCCGCACATGGCGGAAAACCGCTATGGCCGGATCCTCAACGTCAGTTCCAACGGCGCACTGGGCGTGGGCGGCAATGCCCCCTATGGCGCGGCCAAAGCAGGCATGCTGGGCCTGACTCTGGATGCCGCGATCGAGGGCAAGCCGCTCGGTATTTTGGTGAATGCCGTGATGCCGACATCCTATTCGCGACTGGTGGAGCAGATCCCTGATGCTACCACGGTCGCCTGGTTCCGCGATAATCTGCCGCCGGAAAAGGTGGCGGCGGCGATGGCCTGGTTCCTGAGCCGCGATTGTGCGGCAACGGGCCGCATCCTGCTGACCGGCGGCGGCCGCCTGTCGAGCCTGATCTTCGCCGAGACGGCAGAGATTTTCGATCCGGAGATCAGCGCTGAACGGGTCGCCCAGCGGATCGGGGAGATATGGGACGAAAACCTGCTTACCCCCGTGCATAACCAGGCGGAGGCAGGCGCGCGCTATTTCCGCCACCTGCCCTGGACGGCGGCCGCCACACCTGATTTTGGCCCGGACGTCGAGCGAGGCTGAACTGGCGCCTTCTCCCCTCGGGTGGAAAGGCCCTGTCCTTCGACGCCGCATTTGCGCATTGCGAATGCGGCAAGATCAGGCGCGCCGGCGTCCGTGCAGGGTGATGTAGATGGCTGTGCCGATGATAAGGGCAGAACCCAGATAGGTTCCGGGCTGCGGCCATTCGCTGAACATCAGATAGCCCAGCGCCGTGGTGAAGAGGATGCGGACATAGTCGAGCGGCCCCATCAGGCTCGCCTCTCCCAAAGTCATGCCGCGAATATAGCAGGCCTGCGTCACGACGCCGAGTACGCCCATGGCGACCAGCAGCAGCGCATCCTCTGCCGTCGGGGTCCGCCAACTGCTGAAGGCCAAGGGCGCGGTGAAGATCAGGCCCAGCAATGTTGACCAGGTCAGCAGCGCCAGGTCGCTATGATCCCGCGACATCTGCTTCACGCTGATCACTGACCAGGAGACCAGCAATGCGGCAAGCAAGCCCTGAACGGCCGCCCAGCCGATCAGCGAATGAGCGGAGCCCGGCGCGATGATGATCAGCACTCCTGCAAAACCGACGAGCGTGGCGAAGAGCCGTTGCCGATCCAGCCTTTCGCCCAGCAAAAGGGCGGCCAGCGGGACGAGGAACAGGGTGCGGGTGAAGGACAGCGCGTTGGCTTCGGCCAGTCCCAGAAGGTGAAAGCTGTTGAAGGCGAGGATGATCGACAGGCTGGTCGCCGCGCAACGCAGGATCATCAGCATCGGTCGACGTAGCGTGAAAGCATTGCGGGGTTGCCGCAGGATGAAGGGGGAAAGCGCGATCAGGCCGACCCCCTGCCGCACGAAATTCTGCGTTGCCGATGAATAGTCGTCGCCCAGCAGCTTCACCAGAGCCATGGCGATGCTGTAGGCGAAGCCAGAGGCCAGCATCCACAGCGCGCCGCGCGCATTGTCGTGATAGCCTTGTCTGCCGCTGTCCATTCCGCCGCGTTAGAACCTCTCGCACGGGGTGGACAGATTATTCGGCAAGCATCGGTCCGTTGATGGCGAGGCGGAAGGAACCGACAGACGAAATCGCCCTGTTCGCCCCTACCGACAGTCATCGGCGCCGGACCCGAAAGTCCGGCGCCGATCCCCCGGCTTAAAATTTATAGGACAATTCCGCGCCATAGGTTCGCGGTTCGCCATAGACCGAGGAAATATAACCGGCCTCATTGTAGATGCCGATCACGCCCACCCGATAATAGCTCTTGGTCAGATTGTTCACGAAAGCCGCAGCGCCCAGCCCGGTGCCGAAGATATTGTCCCATCCCGCGCGCAAGTTCACCAGCTCATAACCCGGTTCCGCGCCCTGCACGTCATTCTTGTCGAGGTGCTGCTTGGTCCGATAGCTGATATTGGCATTGAGGTTGACCGCGCCGGCATCGCCCGACAGCGGGATTTCATAGCTGACATTGGCGCCCATCTGGTGATGGGGCGAGCCGACCAATTCAAATTCGCCCGGCTGGCGGCCGCTGGTGATATCGACCCCGACATAGGAATAGAAGGCGCTGATATTGAGCGGACCAGCGATAAGGCCCAGTTCCAGCTCTCCGCCATAGTTCTTCTGACGGGCGGTATTGTCGATGACGGTGTTGACATTGCCGGCACTGTCGATCGACGATGTCTGCTTCTGGACGTTCTTGTAGTCCTGGTAGAAGATGGCAAGATTGCTGGTCAGCGTGGCGCCGCCCAGGGCATGGCGCGTCTTGAGCCCCACCTCATATTCCTGCACCGTTTCCGGATCGAAGGGCTTCAATTCTTCGGTGGATGCCGCGCGCAACGAGAAACCGCCGGAGCGGAAGCCGCGACGGGTCGAAATATAGGTCGTCAGATTGGCATTTGGTTCATATTGCAGCGTGACGTCCCAGGTGACGGCATCCCATTTCTTGCTGTTCGTCTGCGGGCAATCGGCCAGCGACGAAGGCACGAAGGAGGTCGTGCCGGTATCCACGCGGAACAGGCATGTGCCCAGATTGGGATAATAGGCAAAAACGCGCGCATTGCGCTTGTCGGTCGTATAGCGAAGGCCGGCGGACAGCTTGAACTGATCGGTAAAGGCGTAGGTGCCGGCCGCGAACAGCGCGAACGTCTTCGCCTTGCCGCTACCCGCATAGGCGTTGAGGAAAGTCGCCGCGGGCGTATTGAGCGGCAGTCCCGCGCCGACGATAGCCAGTTCCGGGAACTGGCTGGACGTGGAACCGTCCTTCCCCTTTTCCACGAAATAATAAGCACCCAGCACATAATCGAGCCGGTTCTCTATCGCCTTCCCCTGAACCTGGAACTCTTCGCTAAACTGCTCGATACTGCGGTAGCGATTGGAATTGATAAGATAGGCGGGCACGCCGTCCAGATCCATGACCTGATCAAAGTCCAGTTTGCGGTAGCCGATGATATTCTTGAAGGTGATATTGTCTAGGCTGTATGTCGTGCGGTTGGTGATGCCCCTGTTCTTCAACCTTTCAAACGGCTGGGTCTGGTAGGCGTCGAGCGTGCCGCCGGTGCCCGATCCGGAAGCGAAGGTATAATGCGGACGCGCCTGCTGCGCCGCGAACTGCCCCACCACATCCGAGACGGGAAAGCCGAACCCGCGCAGCACCGTATATCCGGCGATGGCGGGCGCAGCAGGATTGGCAGCCGTACCTACCAGCGCCGTGCCATGCTCATTCGTCTTGATATAGTCGACGATCGTATTGGATTCGAATTCAGGCGTCGGCGCGAAGCGGATTGATGTACGGAAAGTCTTGTAATTCTGGTCGTCATAGTCGCGACCGGTCAGCACATCCGTCGTGAAGCCATCGCGTTTCCTGATCTTGCCCGCGAAACGTACCGCCAGGCCTTCCGTCAGGGGTACGTTCACCATACCGTAAATGTCGTGCATGTCATAATTGCCGACCTGCCCACGCAGTTCGGCATGAAATTCGTCCACCGGCTTGTTGGGTTCGATCAGCACGGCGCCGCCGGTCATGTTCCGGCCGAACAATGTACCCTGCACGCCCTTCAGCACCTGGGTCGATTGAAGATCGTAGAGCGCATAGGCAAAGCCGACGCTGCGGGCCTGGACCACTTCGGCGAAATAGGTGCCGACGGGCGGGTCGGTGAGCAGTTGCGATTCCTGGGTACGTTGACCGCGAATGGCGAAGCCTAGTTCGTTGCGGCTTGTGCCCTGATTGGTCAGGCTGAGCGAAGGTACGCGGCTTTGCAGCCCGAGTGCGTCGCTGACGCCGCTTCGCGCGAGCGAGTCGCCGCTCACGGCGGTGATCGAAATCGGCACATCCTGCAAAGCTTCTTCGCGCCTGCGCGCGGTCACGACGATGTCGGGCACCTGGACGCCCGACGCCTGCGGCGCGGCATCCTGCGCGGCGGCGGCTGTAGCGAAGAGCGATGTAGCGGCAAGCAATGCGGACCGGAACATGGTCATCCTTCCTCTCCTGATCGTCCGGCACCACGCCGGCACGGCCGCTTTTGCGGCTCTGGAAAAGGATCATGTAGAAAGGATAGTTTTACTCAATCGTTACGATGGCCAGAGCAACATTCATCGCAGCCATGATATTTTTCAGGGGGCCGCCCTCAGCGTTCCACGATCAGGGCATGGCCCGCCAACGGGCCTATCCCCACCACGCCGCCGTCGACCGCCAGTTCCACACCGTTGACGAAGCGGGCCTCGTCGCTCGCCAGGAACAGCACGGCCTGCGCCACGTCCCAGGCATCGCCCTCGATGCCGAGAGGGCTGACCCTTCGGCGCATCTCCCGCATCTCGTCCGACATGTAACGGGCCGCGTGGGGGGTCATGACATGACCCGGTGCCACCGTATTGACGCGGATGCCGTCGCGGCCATGCAGGACGCCAATCTCCCGGGATAGCTGCGCCATCGCTGCCTTGGACGGCCCATATGCGATGGCGCCCATGGCCCTGATCCCGGCCAGCGAGGAGATGTTGATGATGGACCCGCCGCCGTTGCGCGCCATATGCGGGACCGCCGCCTGGCTCATCAACATCGCGCTGGTCAGATTGGTGGTCATCGTCCGGTTCCACTGGTCCAGCGTCATCGTTTCAAGCGTGGCGGGACCGGATATGCCGACATTGTTGACCAGAATATCCAGCTTGCCGAATGCGGCAAGCGCCGCATCGACCAGCCTGGCGCATGCTGCCGGGTCGGCGACATCGCCGTCCATCGCCAGGGCATTTCCGCCATTGGCTTCGATCCGCTCGGCAGTGGTTTGCGCCCGCGCCGGGTCAAGATCGGCGCAAACGATCCGCGCACCTTCCGCACCCATCAGCAGGGCAATGGAACGGCCAATGCCGATATCATCGCCTTCCGCGCCCGCGCCGGTCACTATGGCGACCTTGCCGGCCAGACGGTCATAATGGCGTAACGGTTCCGGCATGCGGCCTCTCTCCTCAGTCTGCCAGGCAGATGGACCCAAAGGGCACGACCCGTCCAGCGTGCTATGCCGCTGTTCGCGCAGGGCGCGAAAGATTGACAGGGAGAATTTGCGCATATACCGGCTGTTTTCTCTCAGTCATGGCCTTTGATTTTGCTCTTGTCGCGCTGCCCGGCGCCTATTCCAGCAGCGTCGGTGCGCTGGTGGACAGCTTCCTGATCGCCCGCGATCGGGTGGAACATGTTTTCGCCGGGGAAGAGCAGCTGCGCATGGAGACGCAGCTTCACATTCTTTCCGCAGATGGGGGACCAGTGGTGCTGGGCGACGGCCGTTCCTTTCCGGTCGACGGTCCGGCGAACAGGGACGATCCGATGGCGTTCATCTGGCTGCCTGCCTTCCGTGCCGGAGGACGCGAACTGCTGGAACGCCGCCTGGCAGAGGCAGGCCCATTGATCGACTGGCTCCATCGCCAGTCGAAACAGGGGGCAGTGATCGGGGCGAGCGGAGCAGCGTCAACCCTGCTGATGGCAGGCGGCTTCACTGCCGATCTCGCGGTGCCCGTCGCAAGGGCGATGCAGCCGCTCACGCGCACCCTGTTCCCGCGCCAGCCTTTCGAGGAGCGGTTCGGGCTGGTCGATCACGGCCATCTGCTGATCGGCAACGGCATGGGCAACGACCTGCAACTGATCATCCGGGTGCTGGAGCGGATGATCTCCCCCGATATCGCCCGCTGGCTCTCCTCGATCATAGGGCAGGATTATGAGGAGAAGGAACTGCTGGCGCCCGATCCGATGGTCGCGAGGGCGCAATTATGGATCGAGCAGCGTTTCACCGGACCGATCAACATGGCCGAACTGGCCAGGCATCTGTCGACGAGCCCCGCCACCCTCAATCGCCGATTCCACAGGGCGCTGGGCCTGTCGCCCAAGGCCTATGTGGGGCAGCTCCGCTTCCAGGCGGCGGTACGAATGCTGGAAAAGTCCACGCGCTCGGTCGATCGGATCGCGCAACTGGTCGGCTATTCGGACAGCCGGCTGTTCCGGGCAATGTTCCGTCAACATGCCGGCATGACCGCAAGTGAATGGCGGGCGAAACCGCGGCAGACGTGAGGCCCGACTGACAGGCCCCTTGCCGATGGCAAGGGGCCTGAGCCTGATCAGTTGTTGCTGCCCACGGCATGGTGGGCGGCGATCCATCCGAAGATGAAGGAGGCGCCTATGCTGGCACCCGCCGCAGGGTAGCAGCGGCCCATCACCGATGCCGTCGAATTGCCGGTGGCGTAGAGACCATCGATCACCGATCCGTCAGCGCGCAGGACACGCGCATTCTCGTCGGTCACAATGCCGCCGGACGTACCGACATCGCCGGGCACGATCTCCATGACATAGAAAGGCGGCTTGTCGATCTTGCCCAGATTGGGATTGGGCTTGACCGTCGGGTCGCCGAAGCAATTGTCATAACCACGCCCACCGCGATTGAAGTCCAGATCCTTGCCGGTTTCGCAATAGCCGTTGAACTTCTCGATCTCCGCCTTCAGGCCAGCCGGATCGATGCCGGTCATGCGCGCCAGTTCCTCTATCGAATCCGCCTTCTTCATCATGCCGCTGTCCAGCCAGGACTGAGGGGTCTTGCCGGGCGGATAATAGCCCCAGGCATAGCGCTTGCGGTGGCGACTATCGAGGATGACATAGGCCGGCACGTCATTCCGGTACAAACGCTGGCCGTTCTCCATATAGGAGCCGCTTTCGTTCAGGATGCGGCGGCCATGACGGTTGACGATGATGCAATGCGGCTTGGAAATGTCGGTATTGTGCATGTTCGCCGGGCCGCCTTCGGGCAGCATCGTCCCCGGAACCCACCAGGCCTGGTCCATCAGATCAAGCGCGGCGCCATGTTTTTCGGCGATCTGGATCAATTCCCCGGTGTCGCCGGGATTGGCGTTTGTCCATTCGACCGAACTGGGCTGCGGCCCATATTTCTTGCGCATCTCCGCATTGCGCGAAAAACCGCCCGCATTGATCAGCACACCGTCGCGGGCGCCTATGCGCAGAGTCCTGCCGCGATGCTCGGCAAGAACGCCGATTATCCTGCCGTCCTCCTCGATCAGTTCGGTGATGGGGTAGTCGGTGCGCATGTCGACGCCGGCCTTGTCCGCCAGCATCAGCAGGCGACCTTGCAACGCGCCGCCAAAGCTGAGTATCGGCTTCCCGCGCCTTGCCACGACCCGCATGCGCCACAGCAGCTTCAATCCCTCCCACATTCCGCGGGGGGTGCGCGTCGCGAGGCCGATAATGCCTGCCTTGTCCGTCGGCAGCGGCATCACCATCGGCCCGAGGCGCAGCTTGTCGAACAGCGGCCCCATCTCGCGCGCGTCCAGCATGGGTGCGCCGATAGAGCGGCTTCGGGTCACGCCGCCGGGCCGGTCGTCATAATAGTCCGACCAGCCTTCGGTATGGAGCCATTTCATGCCCTGCTCTTCCAGCCATTTCAGCATGACCGGGCCGTTGCGCAGATAGGCTTCCTTCCGTTCCGGCGTGGCGCCCGGCCCGCCATCATTGCCGACGGTCGCATCCATGTAGGTGCGCGCCATCTCATGGCTGTCCTTGATGCCCTTGGCCTTGATGATGTGGTTGTTGGGCACCCACAACACGCCACCGGACATCGCGGTCGAACCGCCCAGCTTGTCGGTCTTCTCCAGGATCAGCGGCGTCTTGCCGATCGATTTCAGATACAGCCCGGCCGCCATCGCCCCGCCGCCCGATCCGATGATGACGAAGTCGGCGACCTCGTCGAACTTCGTCTCGTCCATTCAGTCCACCTTCCCGACATATTCGTGATAGACGCGGTGGAAATTGCTGATCTCCACCTCCTGTACCGGATTGGTCCGGGCCGCCTTGAAGGCCTGCGACTTCATGCCCTTCTGCACTTCCTCCATATTCTGGAAGTCCTGCTCCAGGATGAGGCCCCAGTTGAGGGCGCGCCACTTGCCGTCACTGCCGTCGCCGCCATCTTCCACCTCGACCTTGGGTTCGGCGCCGGGTGCGTAGCGCTCCAGCACATTGACCTCGAAGATGCACTTGTCGGGATCGTCGCCATAAGGACGTGCGCGGTAGAACAGCACGTTCGTCGCCTGTTGCAGGAAGACAAGGTTGGGGAAGATGTTCCAGTCCGTCCCCGCCTTCATCAACTGCTCGCCGGTGATTGCGGGGAAGGGACGCCCGCTCTTGGCCGATTCCTCCGCATGGAACTGGGCGAATGCCCCGTACATGGTGAACGGATCGACCCCTTCGGGCAATTCCATCAACCGCCTGCCCGCTGCAAGCATCTCCTGCGTGGTGGTCGCCTGCAACGTGTCCCAGATTTCCTTGTTGAATTCGTAGAAACCCTTGCGGATGTCGCCGCTCTGGTCGCTGATGCGCGGGCTGGGCAAGCCGAAAAGCGCGGTCGGCGCATAGCCGAACATCGCATGTTTCCCATAGGCCTTCGAATAGGTGTAGTCGTCCTGATAGGCGAGCAACTGCCGGTGCGTCGTCTGCACATGATAGCCCTCCATGAAGGCTTCCTGCGCGGTCTTCCAGTTGCAGGGCATGACGATGCGCTTGCGCCAGGCATAGCGCATATGCTCGATCTCGAACGGGTCGAGGATCGTCTTCGCCTCGCCCAGGAAATCCTCCAGGCTTTCGCTGTCCGGGTCCATATTGATGAAGACCCAGCCGCCCCATTGCCCGACCTTCACCCTTTGCAGGGTGACGTCCTCATCAGGCAGCGCTTCGCCCCAGTCGTGCCGATCGACGATCTCGGTCGGCTTTCCATCAAGGCTCCATTGCCAGCCATGATATTTGCAATGGAACTTGCCCATCCGGCCGCAGCCTTCCGTCAGGCGGCGTCCCCGGTGAGGACAGACGTTGAAATAGGCCGCGATCGACCCGTCCTTCTGACGGACCACCGCGATCGACTCATCCGCGATATCGTAGGTGTAGAAATCACCCGCATTGGGGATTTCCTCCGTGCGGCAGGCCATCTGCCAGACCCGGGGCCAGAGCCGTTCCTTTTCCAGCCGCACATAATCGCGCGAGACATAGGCGTCGACCGGGATGCGATCGGCCGTCACCTCGGCTTTCTGCCTCGACATGCTGATCATCTCGTTCATTGTCCGATCCTCTCCTTGGCGGGACGTTTCGATTTCCGACCTGTCAGCCCTTGGCCGATCAGCCTTTTGCGGGTCCCTGGGGGAAACGCATGTCGAATACGCCTTCCGCAATACGGTTGAGCAGCACTTCTATCGCACCGCCGGCAATCATCCACCCCCGCGTGCGGCGAAGGCAATATTCGACCAGGCTGTCCTGACTATAGCCCGCGCCGCCCATGATCTGGATCGCTTCGTTGGCGCATTCAAAACCGGCGCGGTTGCATGCCACCTTGGCAATGGCGGTTTCTTCCGGCGAAGGCAGGCCCGCATCCGCATTCGTCGCCGCACGATACAACAGCAATTGCGCCGCATCGAGTTTCAGCTTCATTTCCGCGAACTTCCACTGCAACCCCTGGAATTCGCATAGCGCCTTGCCGAACTGCCTGCGCGTCTTCGCATGCTCGACCGCCGCGTTGAACGCGTAACGGCCCAGTGCCAGGCTGCGCGCCGTGTTGCCGATGCGTTCGACATTGAAGCCGGCCATCTGCTTCTTGAAGCCGCCCGGTCCCAGCAATACCTTGTCCTTGGGCACATAGACATTGTCGAAGAACAGCGGATTCCATTCCTCGCCCGACAGGAAGCGTATCGGCTTGCCGAAGGTGAAGCCCTCCTGCCCGCGCTCGATCAGCACCGATCCGATATTGCCGGTGCCGGGCCCATAACGGACATAGACCAGGAACACGGTCGCATGGGTGCCGTGGGTGGTGAATATCTTCTGCCCGGTGATGCGATAGCCGTCACCATCCTCCACCGCCGTGGTCGTCAGTTCGGTCACGGCGGAACCAGCATTGGGTTCCGTCATGGCGACCGAGATCAACCCCTCGCCGCGCAGCAAGGGTGCCAGATATTGTTCCTTCTGCGCGTCCGTCGCGAACTGGGCAAAGGTGCGGATCGCGCCGAAATTGCCGGCCTGCACAACATCCGCAGAACGCGGGCACACCGATGCGACCGTTTCGATCGCGATGACGGCGTCCATCAGGCTTCCGCCCAGACCGCCCTTGTCCTCCGGCACGGTAATCCCGATCAGCCCCTGTTCGGCCATCATCCTGGCGACGTCCCACGGATAATCGTCGCTGTGCGCGCGTTCCAGCGCTCCAGTCGCCAGATGGCGCTGCGCGAACGCGGCTACTGCGTCGCGGAACATGGTTTGCTCTTCATTCAAGTCGAACTGCATCGCTCGCTTCCCATAGGGCGGCTCAATATGCCGCGGATAAACTGCTATCCTCGACCTAATCGGGGATGGCCGCGATGCGAAGATTGCAGGTACGATCCTTCACATTCACGATACATCGCCTGCGCCGCCGCCGCCAGCTTGACAGTTGCGGCCGGCAAATAGCTTGTGGGAACAGATTTCAGACGCATTTTACAAGACAGGGCCACACATTCCAGCCATGACCCAGATCAACGAAAAGATCTCCATCCGCATCGAAGGCGATATCGGCTTCATCGTCAGCGACAATCCGCCCGTCAACGCGCTGGGCATCGGCGTGCGGCAGGGCCTGGTCGGCGCGCTGGAAGAACTGAACGCCGACCCGGCGGTGAAGGCGATCGTGCTGTATTGCGCAGGCCGCACCTTCTTCGCGGGCGCCGACATCACTGAATTCGGCAAGCCGCGCCAAGCACCCACCTTGCAGGACGTCATCGCGGCGCTGGAAAGTTCGGCGAAGCCGGTTGTCGCGGCAATCCACGGCACCGCGCTGGGCGGCGGGCTGGAGACGGCGCTGGGTTGCGCCTTCCGCGTCGCGATCCCGTCCGCCAAGGTCGGGCTGCCCGAAATCAACCTTGGCCTGTTTGCCGGCGGCGGCGGCACGCAGCGACTGCCCCGGCTGATCGGCCCGGAAAAGGCGCTGGAACATGTGCTGTCCGGCAAGCCGGTGGGAGCCGCGCAGGCACTGGACCTGGGGATCGTCGATGCCGTACAGGACGGGGATCCGGCCGCTGTGGGCGCCGCCTTCGCCCGCCGGGTGATCGACGAAAACATGCCCGCCGTGGCGGTTCGTGACCGTGATGAGAAGCTGGCGGCGACCCGTGCCGATCCGTCAGGCTTCGACGCGCTGGCAAAGAAGCTGACGGCGCGCAGCAAGGGACAGGCGGCACCACAGGCCAATATCGATTCCATTCGCCGTTCTTTCACCTTGAGCCTGGACGAAGCATTGGCGATCGACGCCGTCGCCAACCGCGAGTTGATGGCGGGCAGCCAATCGCGCGCCTTGCGCCACCTCTTCTTTGCCGAACGCGAAGCTGCGCGGATCCCCGGTCTGCCGGAGGGGGCAAAGGCGCGGCCCGTGAAGAAAGCCGCGATCATCGGCGCGGGGACCATGGGCGGCGGCATCGCCATGTGCTTTGCAGGCGCTGGCATTCCCGTGACCGTGATAGACACGACGCAGGAGGCGCTGGACCGCGGCCTGGAACGCGTGCAGGGCAATTACGCCACATCGGTCAAGCGCGGGTCGATTGCGCAGGCGCAGATGGACGACCGTCTTGCGCTGATCACCGGCGCCACCGACCGCGGCGCGGCGGCCGATGCCGACATCGTGATAGAGGCGGTGTTCGAGGATATGGGCGTCAAGAAGGAGATCTTCGCCGACCTTGAAAAACGGGTGAAGCCCGGCACCATCCTTGCCTCCAACACATCGGCGCTCGACGTGGACGAGATCGCGTCGGTGCTGGAACGGCCGCAGGATTTCGTCGGCATGCATTTCTTCTCGCCAGCCAATGTCATGAAGCTGCTGGAAGTGGTGGTCGCCAGGCACAGCAGCCCCGATGCGATCCTGACCGCGATGGCGGTGGGCAAGGCCATTGGCAAGGTGCCGGTCTGGTCCGGCAATTGCGACGGCTTCATCGGTAACCGCATGGTCGCCAAGCGTTCCGCGCAGGCTGAACGACTGCTGCAGCAGGGAGCGTTCCCCCAGCAGGTTGACGCCGCGCTCACCAATCTTGGCTTCCCCATGGGCCCGCTGACCACGAACGACATGTCCGGCCTCGACATCGGCTATTCGATCCGCAAGCGCCGGGGAACCCCCTTCCCCATTGCCGATGCCATTGTCGAGAGCGGACGGCTGGGGCAGAAGACAGGCGCGGGCTATTACCGCTACGAACCGGGCGATCGCACCCCCTATCCCAATGCCGAGACGGAAGCGCTCATCATCGCGACGTCGGAAAAGCTGGGCATCACGCGCCGCGACATTCCGGAAGAGGAAATGGTGCAGCGGCTGCTGTTCCCGCTCATCAACGAGGGCGCGCGCATCCTGGAGGAAGGGATCGCGCTGCGGGCGTCCGATGTCGACCTGGTATGGATCAACGGATATGGCTGGCCCCGGCATCTGGGTGGCCCCATGTTCTATGCGGATGAAACCGGCCTGGCGACAATCGTCGCCAAGTTGCGCGAGATGGCGGCCGAAACGCCGGGCGATCCATCGCTGCAACCCGCCGCCCTCCTGACGGAGCTGGCGGACAAGGGCCAGAGCTTCGCCGAGTGGCAGAAGAACCGCGCCGCGGCCTGAACGGAACGAAACGAAACAGAGAATATCACAGGGATTTTCCGGAGACTATCATGAGCGACAACGAGTTTCAGCGCGACATCGACTATAGCGAGTTCGACTTCTTCAAGGTCGAAATCGGCGAGGACGGCGTTGCCGTCGTGACGATGAACAATCCCGACAAGCTGAACGCGGTGGGACCGCATAATCATTGGCAGCTCGAGGATATCTGGCTGAAGCTGGCCCGCGACGAGCGGATCAAGGTCATCGTGCTGACCGGTGCGGGCAAGGCCTTCTCCGCCGGGGGCGACATCAAGCTGATGGCGGAGCGCGCCCAGACCGAATACGGCCTGAAATATGCCTTGCGCGTGCCGATCAATACGCTGCGGATCTGGGACCAGATCCTGATGACGCCACAGCCGATCATCGCGGCGGTGAATGGCGACGCCATCGGCCTTGGCACCTCGCTCTTCGCCTTCTGCGACATGAGCATCGTCGCGGAGGACGCGAAGCTGGGCGATACCCATGTGCGCGTCGGCCTGGTGACGGGCGATGGCGGCTCCGTGATGTGGCCGCTGCTGGTCGGGCCGCAGAAGGCCAAGGAATATCTGATGCGCGGCAAGCTCCTGAACGGCAAGAAGGCGGAGGAAATCGGCCTGGTCAACTATGCTTTCCCCAAGGAACAGGTGCTGGAGGAAGCGCTGAAGATCGCGCGCGAGATCGCCGGGCAGCCGATGTGGGCCGTGCGCTGGTCAAAGGCGGCTGTCAACAAGTGCATCCGTGATCAGGTGAACCTGACGGGCGAACTGTCCATCGCCTATGAAGCCATGACGATGCTGACGCAGGACTACAAGGCGGCGACCACCGCCTTCGCCAACAAGGAAAAGCCGGTCTTCAAGGGATATTGATCGCCATGCCCGCCTATCGCGACGCGGACAGCATTCGCGCCGTCGCCGCGATCGGCGGCGGCGTGATCGGGAATGGCTGGGTCGCTGCCTTTCTGGGCAGCGGCCGGGCGGTGCGCCTCCATGATCCCATGCCGGGGGCCGGCGAACGCACCATCGCCCATGTCGCGGGGGCATGGGACCAGATGGTCGAGCTGGGCCTTGCGAGCGCGGGCGATGACTGGGCCACGCGCTTTTCCGTCCACGATAGCCTGACCGACGCACTGGCGGGCGTGGATTTCGTGCAGGAAAGCACGCCGGAACGCACCGACCTCAAGCAGGCGCTGTTCGCCGATCTCGACCAGCTGGCGCCTCCGGACGTGCTGGTCGCGAGCAGCACGTCGAGCCTGCCCATCACCGGGTTGCAGGCCGGGCTTGCGACCGCCGATCGCTTCGTGCTGGGCCATCCGTTCAACCCCGTGCACCTGATCCCGCTGGTGGAGGTAGGTGGCGGCGAAGGTACCACCGGGGAAGCCGTGGACGCCGCCTTCGCGCTTTACGCCGCGATGGGCAAACAGCCGATCCGGTTGAAGCGGGAGATATTCGGCCATATCGGCAACCGGCTGACCGCCGCCATGTTCCGGGAAGCGGTGCGGCTGGTGGCGGAGGGTTATGCAAGCGTCGGCGACATCGACAAGGCGATGAAGCACAGCTTCGCGCTGAAATGGGCCATCCAGGGTCAGTTCACCACCTTCCATACTTCGGGCGGCGCTGGCGGCCTCGCCGAATTCCTGCCGAAATTCGCGCCGGGGATCGTGAAGCGCTGGGAAACCATGGCTGATCCGCCGCTGGCCGATCCGGCGTTGCAGACGATGCTGGTCGAACAGATGGAAGAAGCAGCCGCCGGCCGAAGCGTAGCGGAAATCGCCGCCTGGCAGGATGAAAAGTTGATGCAGATGCTGAAGCTTCTTACGCGGGACAATGATCAATAACAGCCGAAAGTCGACGAAAACCATCCCACCCACCAGAGGCGCGCCATGTTAATATGGCCCCGTCCCGGCGCCTCCGGAGGTTGACCGGCCCGAGTGGAGAGGAAGGAAGAAATGAGCGTCGATGTAATCAATCGCCCGGAAGCTGAAGACCTGGATGTACAGGATGTCGTCGCGGCGGGCGAACTGGAAAGCTGCAACCATCTGCTGGACGATCCCGAAGCGCTCAACCGCTTCTATGAGGAGAAGGGCTATATCCTGCTGCGCGGCGTGTTCGATCAGGACAGTGTCGCCCGCGCCCGCGATGAAATGCTGGCCGTGGCCGCCCAGATGGGCTTGGTCGAGCCGGGCGATCCCACGGGCAAATGGACCGGCAAGCCGTCGGTGGGGGGCATGGAGGAAAGCGACCTCTATGCCGGAATCGCCGCCCGTCTGATCGAAGATCCCGCCAATCAGGCAGTGATGGAAAAAGTGCTGGGAGAGCCGGCCTGCTCCGTACCCATCGTGCAATATCGAACCTATCCGCCCCGGAGCAAGCTGGGCACGGTGCACCAGGATGGCTTTTACAGCCCCGGCATCCAGGACTATCGCCCAGTCTGGATATCCCTGACCCCTTGCACGCGCGACATGGGCGGGCTGGCGCTGGCGGTGGGCCAGAACAAGCGCGGCTATTTCCACAATGTCGGCAAGCCCAATCCTTTCCCGATCCCGCGCGACGTGATCCCGGCCGAAAGCTGGGCCACCACGGATTATATGCCCGGCGACGTGCTGGTCGTGCATCCCTGCACGCCGCATTGCGGCCTGCCCAACAATAGCGACCGGCTGCGCGTCTCCTTCGACTCGCGCGTCCAGTCTGCCGCCAACCCCAGCGCCATCGCCGCGACGGTGAAGTCCTTCACCCCGACGACCGTGACCGTGGATGCCGACCGGATCGGCGAAGTCACGCTGACAATCGACAAGGACAGCTATCTGCGCCCGATCAATCCGGGCGTGCGCGAAAGCTTCGACGATTTCGTCAATTATATGAAGGCCGGCATGCGTCTGGTCGTCGTGCGCGACGGCGACCGCGCCGTCATGCTTCGCAAGGCGGCCGAAGGATGAGGGCTGGAGCGCGCTGCGTTAGATCCGGGTCATGCAGCGCGCTCTATGCTTTTGATGTCGCATCGTTTTTGCGCAAAACCGGTTCCCACTTTTGCGCACGATCCTCTAGATGACGAACGATGCCGTGAAGCTGTTGACGCGCATGTTCGGCTTCACGGCAGACGGCCGGCAACATCCCGATGTTTTCCCTGTCGGGGAGCAAGGCCGGCCTTCCCCGGCGGACTATTTCCATCCGGACGTGGTGCACAGCCTGTTCGGCCCGAGCGGTACGAAGGAGACGCTGGTCGGACGCGAAGCCTTTCTCCGTTTCGCCGCGTCCTGCGCGGAGGCGCTGGAAGAACGGCACGACGAGATCATCGCCATAACCGGCATCGATCGGGAATGCGCATTCGTCCAAGCCCGCGCTTATCGCCGGAGCGCAGCGAACGGCGAGGCGATCCATTATGAATGGGCCATGCTCTATCGCGTCGAGCAGGAGCTAATCACCTATGGCGCCGACATGCTGGATGCCGCAGCGCAAGCATTTTGGGCGCGGGTCCGGTCCGCATCGGCCGGCTGAGGTCATGGCACGCCCATGACCCCATGGAACCTGCTTCAGGCGACAGGATAAACGCCGCGCATTTTCGCAAGACGGGCAAGGTGCCAGTCCCTGTCGCCCAGCAGCGCGTCAATGGCGGTCAGCCGCTTGAAGGCGTGGCCCACCTTATATTCGGCCGTGATGCCGATCGCGCCGTGCATCTGCACCGCCTCCTGACCGATGATGCGGCCGGACTTGCCGATCTGCGCCTTGGCGGCTGAAATGTTGCGGCTCCGCTGATCGGCATCGATGTCGAGCGACAGCGCCGCGAGGATCGACATGCTGCGCGACAGTTCAAGCTGCATCAGCATTTCGACGGCGCGATGCTGAAGCGCCTGGAAACTGCCGATGGCGACACCGAATTGCTGGCGGGTCTTGAGATAGTCCACGGTCACGTCGAACGTCTCGGCCATGGCGCCGACCGATTCCGCGACCAGGGCGGCGGTCGCCTCCTCGAACACGTGGGAGAGGATGTCCTCCCCCTGCCCCGGCGCGCCGATGAGGGCTTCGTTCGCTACATGGACGCCCGAAAGGGCCACCGTGGCGACTGGAACGCCGTCATAGCCGCGCTTGCCCTCCACCGTCACACCCTTCGCCGCCGCGTCCACCAGGAAGAGCGATAGCCCCTCTTCCGTCATTGCGCTGACGATGAATGTGTCCGCGCTCTGGCCGTGGATCACGGCGATCTTGCAACCGTCGATGGTCCATCCGTCGCCCGATCGCGATGCGGTCGTGCGCGCCGCCAGTATATGGCGCGGCAGTCCCTTCTCACTATGTGCCAATGCCAGGATGCGTTCGCCCGCGGCGATGCCGGGAACAATGTCCGCGCGCTGCCCCGCCGAGCCGCCATGGCGCAGCGCGCCGCCCGCAAGCACCACGGTCGCGAAATAGGGCTCGACCATCAGGCCGCGGCCCAGCGCTTCCATGACGATCATCATTTCCACGCCACCGCCGCCGAAACCGCCATCCTCTTCGGCGAAGGGCAGCGCGAGCAGGCCCATCTCCGCAAGCCCGGCATAGGCCTCCCGGCTCCAGCCATCGGCTGTCTTGAGCGCATGTTCGCGCTTCTGGAAGTCATAGGTTTCCGCCACGAAGCGCGTGACGGTTTCCTGCAACATCTTTTGTTCGTCGTTCAGGTCGAAATCCATGGCGCGTCAGAGTCCCAACATGGTCTTGGCGATGATGTTCTTCTGGACCTCATTGGATCCGCCGAAGATCGACACCTTGCGCATCGTGAAATAGAATGGCGCGGCGGCGCTGACCCAGCCGTCGTCCGGATCGTTGCGCGCATGGTCATGGTCCGGCATGGCCAGCCCAGCCGGACCGGCAAGCTCGGCAACCAGTTCGGTCATGCGTTGCTGCATTTCCGTGCCCTTGACCTTCAGGATGGACGCTGCTGCATTGGCGCCGCCGCCATGGGCATCCGCCGCGACGACGCGCAACTGCGTCAGTTCCAGCGCGCGCAATTCCACCTCCACCTCGGCCAGCTTGTGGGCCAGACGGCGCTGCTCTTCCTCGTCCAGCGTGCCTTCTTCGGCAAGCCGGGTTTCCAGCGCGCGCAGTTGCGAAAGGCGCTCCTTCGACAGGCCGATGCGGGCGATGCCGCTGCGTTCGCTGCCCAGCAGATGCTTGGCCACGTCCCAGCCTCGGCCTTCCTCGCCAATGACATTGTCCACCGGCACGCGCACGTCGTCGAAAAAGACTTCATTGGCATCATGTTCGCCATCGATCGTCTCGATCGGGCGGACGGTGATCCCCGGCGTCCTCATGTCGAGCAGCAGAAAGGTTATGCCCTGCTGCTTCTTGCCGCTGCTGTCGGTCCGGAAAAGCCCGAACATCCAGTCGGCGTGCTGGGCCTGGGTCGTCCAGATCTTCTGGCCGTTGAGAACATAATGATCGCCGTCACGAACCGCCGTCGTCTTCAGGCTGGCAAGGTCGGAGCCGGCGCCCGGTTCGGAAAAGCCCTGGCACCACCAGATGTCGATATTGGCGGTGGCGGCGAGGAATTTTTCCTTTTGCGCCGCCGTGCCGAATTTGCACAGCACCGGGCCGATCATGTTCACATTGAACGGCGATCCTTCCGGCGCGTGGGCCAGCGCCATTTCCTCCTGGAAGATATAGCGCTGGGCCGGCGTCCACGCCTGGCCGCCATATTCCACGGGCCAATGGGTGACCGCCCATCCCTGCGCATTGAGAATGCGCTGCCACCGCACCGTATCCTCCTTGGTCAGATGATCCCTGTTGATCATCTTGCGCCGCAGATCGTCCGGAAGGGCATGCTGGAGGAAAGCGCGCACCTCATTGCGGAAGGCGGTTTCCTCAGGCGTAAAATCCAGTTTCATCGCGCTGTTCCCATATAAGAGCCTCTTCCCCAGCAGGCATCGGCCTTCCAAGTCAACGGCGACGCCAAGGGCTTCACATGCCCGATATCATTGCGCCAGATCGAACAGTATCCGTCCGCTCCCTCCCGCCCGCGCGAGCGCGATCCCTTCATCAGCGCGGGAAAGCGGAATGATGGCGCGCACCGGCAAGGCGGGCGGATCGGCCGCATGAAGCGCGGCCAGTTCCTTGAACATCGCGTGCACGCCAGCCGCACCCAGTGCCGCTTCAGCGGGGCGAAGGCTGAAACCCGCGATCGAGAGGCCGCCGCCGGTCAACACTTGCGACCGCACCTGTATCGGGTCGCCGGAAAGATGGCCGAACAGCAGCAGCCGGCCGCCGGACGCGAGGCAACTGGCAAGCCGGCCGGTTGCCGCACCTGCCACGCAATCCAGGGCGGCGCGGATGGGCCGACCGTCGGATGCAGCCCGCGCGCGCTCCGCCAGATGATCGCCGTCCAACAGCGCATGGGGTGTCGCCGGATGCGGCCTGTGCACGACATCGATCACCTTGATGTCCATGCGGGCGGCAAAGGCGCGAACCCAATGCGCGACGACCGACCCTGCGCCATTTTGAATCAGCGCCTCGCCCGGACGCATGCCCGCATGGCGCAGCAGCAGATGCGCGGTGGGCGGATTGATGCGCAACATGGCCGCCTGTACCGGGTCAATGTCCGACAGCACCACGAGATGACGGCGAGGCAGAAGGCGCATCGCGCACCAATTGCCTCGCTCAAGCGGCATCACCAGTTCGCCCGGGCGGAGATCGACAACGGCCTCGCCCACGCTTTCCACCAGCCCCACGCCTTCAGCCCCCAGCGGTTGATCTTGAGGCAGATCGAAGGAATATCGACCATCGATCGCCAACAGGTCAGCCGGGTTGACAGGCGCATAGAGCATGCGCACCAGCACTGCGTCCTTGCGCGGTGCTGGTGGCAATGGTGCATCCGCAAGCCGAATTTCACCCGTTCCGCGGGGCAGCACCGCACGGTTCATGCAGAACCCGGACAGCGCTATCAGGCGAAATGGCGGCGGTAGCTGGCGATCTTTATCGTCTCCGGCATCTTCACGACGTTGCTGTTGTCCTGCTCCTGGCCATCTTCCTCCAGATGCAGTTCGGCAATGCTCTCCTTGCGGCTGAGCAGCAGGTCCAGCATTTCCTGGCCACGCGCGGCAATCACGGCCGGCTGGGCGATGACGCTTACGGTCAGGCGATCCATGTTCCGGCCAAAGGGCAGCAACACGGCGACGCAGCCAACGCCGTCGCGATCCTGCTCTATGGTCCAGCCCTTCTCGCGCAGCACGGCAAATTC
This sequence comes from Sphingobium sp. LMC3-1-1.1, assembly GCF_040676285.1. NCBI lineage: Bacteria > Pseudomonadati > Pseudomonadota > Alphaproteobacteria > Sphingomonadales > Sphingobiaceae > Sphingobium > Sphingobium sp. LMC3-1-1.1. The sequence continues at coordinate 300,384 of NZ_JBEGHQ010000012.1, forward strand.
GGACAGCAGCTCCGCTACACGGACGTGGCGCGACAGGTCGGTCTCCTCCGCGTTCAGGCGATGGACCGCCGAACGGATCCCCTCGTTGCGATAGCTCGAAAGCAGCAGACGGCCCTGGGTGCTGTGCAAGATGGAGAGCTGGTCACCGGCATGGGCGTCCAGCGCATCTTCATTATTGCCGTGGATGACGTGCAGATGCTGCAGCACATAGTTGGAACTGGTGGACAAAAGCACCGTTTCGCCGGTCAGCTTGGCGATCTCGTCAATCGCGGACAGCACCGGTCCGCCCCGGAACAGCGAGGGCTTCACCCAGGCGCCCAGCAGAGCGACTCGCGCGGTGGGGCTGTATGTCCGACGTACCCGGTTATAGTGGAGATAGCCCAGCCGCGTCAGGCAGCGGAGCAGTTCGGATGTGCTGGATTGCGGATAGTTCAGCGTGCGCGACATTTCCATGACGGTGGCGACGCGGCGATCCTGATCGAAATATTCCAGGATCTCCAGCACTCGATGCGCGGATTTAATGGTCCGGGATGCGCTGGTGGCCATTGGCTTTCCTCTCCTCCCGCGGATGCATGAAATTGCATCTGCTGCACGGATTTTCGTATCGCATCACAAATATAATGTCCAACGATTTTTCGAATTGCGTTCGAATTTTCGAATAGCTATGCAGGCTGAGCAGAAAACAGGGGACGGGCGGGGAAGATGCAAGAGGCCAAAGTCGAGGAGATCCGTGCGCGGGGACCGAAGGCGATCACGCGTGTGCTCGATCTGCTGGTATTGCTGGCGGGGAAGCAGGACGGCATGAGCCTGGCCGAGCTCAGCGCGATCATGACAGTACCCAAAAGCACCTTCATCGATACGCTGCGGGGCCTGTGCGACATGCATTATCTGTCCTGTCAGGAAGGGCGCTACCGTTTGGGGCCGGCGGCGTATCATTTCGCGAGCCGGATCGTGCGCCACTGGTCAGCGCCCGAACTGGTCCGGTCCCTCGTCAAGCAGCTCGCTGCCGAAACGCGCGAATCGGTGGGATTCGCCATCGCCGATTGGGAAATCGGGCAGGCCATCTACACCGAAGCGAGCAACAGCCCGCAACCGGTGCGCTATGCCATGCAGGCTGGGCTGCGCGCGCCCCTGTACGCGAGCGCCGCCGGCCGCGTCCTCATGGCCTTTGCCGGTCCGGAGCAGGTAGACGACTATCTGGCCCGCGCCCATCTTCGGCAACTGACCGACAGCACTCGAACCGATCCCGACGCCATTCGCGTCAGCCTGACGGAAATTCGCAAGCAGGGCTATTGCGCCAGTTTCGGGGAAATGTTGAGCGACACTGCGGCACTGGCGGTGCCGGTCATGGGCCCCGACGGGGATATGCTGGGAGCCTTGATACTGGCCGCTCCGCTCGCCAGGATGAAGCAGAATTTCGACCGGCTTTTGAGCGCCACGGTGGAGGCGGGCCGCCGCGCATCAGCGGGAAGCTGACGCGCGGCGGATAGCCTGTCGGCCGAAGGCAAGCTTCAGGCAGGCAGCCCCATGAAGCGCATGCCGTTTTCATACATAACCTTGCGCACATCGGTGGCCGACAGATCCTTGCACGCTTCCTCGGCGAACAGCCGCGGTTCCTCCACGCCCTCTGCATGCGGATAGTCCGATCCCATCAAGACCCAATCGGCGTTGCCGACCTGATCGATGATGGATTTCAGGTCATCCTCCGGATAGGCGACGACGGAAACATGGCGGGCAAAGATGTTGCTGGGCCGATCCTTCAACTGCCCGGCGGGCCAATAGCCGTTCTTCGCAATGCCCCGACACTTGTCCATCTTCACCAGCATGGACGGCACCCATTCGGCCCCATTTTCGGCCGACAGCAGCCTCACATTGGGAAAGCGTTCGAAGAAATTCCAGAAGATGAAGCTCGACAGCGTCTCGATCACCGGCCGTTCCGAATAGCCGTGCATCCATACGAAAGCGGACTGGCGGATGCGCGATTGCTGCATGCCCTCCCCCCACAGCGCCATATGATCCTTCAGGTAAATAGCCTCGGACACATGGAAGACGACCCGGATACCTGCTTCATTGGCGATCGCCCAGAAGGGATCATGGTCGGGATGCGCGGGCGCCTTGCCGTTATAGGGGCCCATCGGCATCAGGATGAGCTTTGCGCCCTTCGCGACCACATCCTTCAGCGCCTTGCAGGCCTCCTCGACATTGTCGAGCGTCATGATGGGGCATGAGAAGATGCGGTCGTTGTAATTATACTTCCACTGGTCGTACATCCAGCCATTATAGGCATTCAACACGGGATAAGCGTAACGCGGATCATCAAGGAAACTGATGGCCGTGATCATGTTGCCGACAAAGAGAATGGATGAACGCACGTCCCAGGCGTCGAGCAGTTTCACCCGCGCTTCGGGTTCCATCATGTCCGCGCTCTTGGGCACGTGCATGTCGATCTCGGCCTTGCCCTCCTTCATGGCGCGCAGCCATTCGTGCAATTTGCCGGGCGCGGGGACACGGCCATCCTCAAAAAGATGGTCGGCGCTGATTTCCACCTTGCGCGGCCCCACATACATGGCGAAGTCGCCGTCCGATCCTGTCTTGAACGTCACGCCATAGCGTTCGGCAGCATCCTGGGGCAGATATTTCGTCCAGGCTTCATCCGTTTCCCAGAAATGCGTGTCGGCATCAAAGATCGGACCGGAATAAACAGGCGAAGTTTCCGTCGCCTTGATTTGTGCAGACATAATCTTCCTTCCCCAAGGTCGTGACGTCATTTCGATATTGTCTGGGCCATGCGACATGAAAGTCGGGTATCCAGTGTCCAAACCTATATAGGCTTGAGCGGATGGCGCGAATATCGACCCGGACCTGCCATCACATAGGCGATGGAGTACCGGCTCCATCAGATGACCGATCACTATATGCTACCTAGCCATAGCGGCAGCGGCATTGTTGACGTGGGCAAGCCGCCGCCCATAGGCCAGACAATCATAATGCATGGAGACATCGGATGGCTGAGTTGGACGAGAAGCAGAAATCGGGCGTCGACTTCATCAGCGGCATCATGGGCGAAGGGTTCGGCAATGCCTTTCGCGACGCATGCACCGCCGATGGCTTTGGCTCGGCCATCCCGCGCATGGCGGCAAGCTGGGCTTTTCATGACGCCTGGCGGCATCAGGGCATTGCTCCCAAGGAAAAGAGCTTGGCCGTCATATCCGCCCTTATTGCCATGCGACAGTCGCTGGAATTGAAAAACCATGTGAAGATCGGCATCGCCAACGGGTTGACTCCGCAGGAGCTGGAAGGACTGCTGGTGCAACTCACCCCCTATGTCGGATTCCCGTGCATCGCATCCGCCACGACGGCGGTTATCGAAGCCATGCGCGAAGCCGGCGTCTCTCCCGACGTCAAGACGTCTGAGGAAAAGGGACTGCTGTGATCGGCGCGACAGCCTTGACCAATCCACATTTTTCCGACCTGCCGAAGACGCTTGACCACACATTGCCGAAGGTCATCGCGCATGTCGCCGCGCGTTATGGCGACACGCCCTTCATCGTCGGGGAGGACGGCACACGGATCAGCTTTGCGCAATTCAAGGAACGGGTCGATGATCTTGCCCGTGCGCTGATCGCCCATGGCGTCGCTTATGGGGACAGGGTCGCGATCTGGGCGCCCAACAGCGCGGAGTGGATGATCGCGGCGGCGGCGGTGGAGAGCATCGGCGCCATCATGGTGCCCATCAACACTCGCTTCAAGGGTGGCGAGGCGCTCTACATATTGGCCAAGACGCGGGCCCGGATCCTGTTCACCGTGACGGGGTTTCTGGGCAATGACTATGCCGCCATGCTGACCCAGGCGGGGGGAGGCCCGGGATCGGCCGGGCCGGTGCGCGATCTGCCGGCGCTAAGCCATATCGTAGCACTGGACGGACCTGGTTTTGACATGTTCCGGCGCGCGCAGGCCGATGAGGCGGAACTTGCCGCACATATTGCGGCCGTGACGCCGGAAACGATCGCGGATATTCTTTTCACCAGCGGCACCACCGGACAGCCCAAGGGCGCGATGCACAATCATGGCCAGGCATTGTGGGTGCCGGCCATCTGGAACGAATCCAATGACCTGCGGGCCGGCGATCGCATGGCCATCGTCAATCCCTTCTTCCACAGTTTCGGCTACAGGTCTGGCTGGATTTCCGCGCTGGTGGCGGGCATCACCGTCTATCCGCTGTCCACATTCGACGCCGAGGCGCTGCTCTCGCTGATCGAGCGCGAAAGGATCAGCGTGTTGATGGGCCCGCCGACGATTTTCCTCTCGCTGATGGACCATCCCCGTTTCGGCGCGTTCGACATTTCATCGCTGCGGGTCGGGCACACTGGCGCTTCCAATGTTCCTGTCGACCTGATCCGCGCCGGAAGGGAAATATTCGGGTTCGACCTGTTCCTGACCAGCTTCGGCCAGACCGAGTGCACGGCGCTCGCCACCGTCAACTATCCCGATGCCAGCTTTGAAACAATCGCGCGGACAGTCGGCAAGCCGCTGCCCGGCGTGGAGCTGCGGATCATCGATGCGCAGGGCAATCCGCTGCCCACGGGCGAGAGCGGCGAACTGCTGATCCGTGGCCCGGTGGTGATGCAGGGCTATTTCGAGGAGCCGGAGCAGACCGCAGCCACGATCGACGCAGACGGCTGGCTTCACAGCGGCGACGTGGGATGCATTGCGGAGGACGGCACGCTGCGCATCCTCGACCGTCTCAAGGATGTCGTCATCGTCGGCGGTTTCAACGCCTATCCGGCCGAGGTCGAAAATATCCTGCGCAAACATCCCGCCATTGCCGATGTATGTATAATCGGCTGGCCCGATGATCGCATGGGCGAAGTCTGCGCCGCCTGCGTCATCCTGAAGGATGACGAAGCGCTGACGCTGGCGGAGCTGACGGCATGGAGTCGCGAGCAGATGGCGAATTACAAGGTGCCTCGCCATCTGTTCCTGATGGATGATTTTCCGCGCACGCCCTTGGGAAAGATCCAGAAATTCCTGTTGCGTGATCGGATCAAGGCCCAGGCCGAGGCCTAAAGCGATTTCCAAGCGATCGGAACCGATCACTGGTTAGGACATCGCGGAACATAAGGAATCCGGAGCGGCAGGCCGCGAGAGCTGAGGGGTGAACGCCCCGTCGCGACAGGTCGAACGCCGGAAAAGCAGATGAGAGGATGGCGATGGAATTCCGGGGCGACTTTTATCAGATCGGCGTGGTGGTTCGCGATATCGACGCGGGCATGGCGCATTATCGGAACCTGCTGGGGCTCGGCCCTTTCTGGCGGCTCGATACCGATTATGAGGGCCGTTATCGCGACTGGCACGGCCGCTTTGCCAACAGGAACGCCTTCACCCGATGGGGCGATGTCTATCTGGAGATGATCGAGCCGCTCATCGGGTACGGCAATGCCAAAGAATGGCTGGAAACACGGGGCGAAGGCATTTTTCACCTCGGCTATGCAGTCGATGATCTTTCGCAGCGGCCCGATGGCGTCGAATGCGTATTCGAAAGCTGGGGCGCGACGATGCCCAATGGCGATCCGGCGGTGATCCACCTCGATACCGTGGATCAACTTGGTTATTTTGTGGAACTGTCGGACCGCGCGCTGGTCGACCGGCTGAACGCCAGGATCGACCAGTTCATCGAGCAAGAGGCAAGAAGCATCTGATCCACGCTATCCGAAGGGCCTCCTATGGCAATAACTGACGGAGTTCATGGTCGAGTGCGGCCTGTCCGAAGCGGGCGGCATAAGCTGTGTTGACGGCCTCCGTCTGGAACCTCACCTCATTGGTGAGGAAAATGAACAGACCCCAGACGATGGAACGCCTGTAATCCAGCCATGCCTCGTCCCAATCCAGAACCGGACCACCTTCCCGCGCCAGCGCGTCGAGATAGATGCGCAGCAGTTCGCCCTCCCATGCGGCCCGATCGGCAAGGTCGGCGGCACAGACGATATGGTAGGAAACTTCATGGTGCCAGGCGGTTTGCGCTACCTGCGCGTCGAAATAGCCGGGCGTGCCGTCCTCCAATATGTACAGATTGCCCAGATGCGTGTCGCCATGAATGAGGCAGCGGGGTTGGGCGCGCTGAATGTCACCGATGGTCATCAGCGCCCGTTCCATCCAGGCACGATCGTGCAACCGCGTGGACACCGCCGCGCCGCGCGGCGAGGCCATATAATGTGCCCAGATATCTGGAACGAGATAGCGGCGCATATACTCCAGTCCCCAGCCGTCGAACCGGCTGGCGATGTCGGCCCAGCGGCCGCCCGTCTGGAAATGGGGTGAAGCCCAGGTCGCTGCATGATAGGCGGCCATGGTTTCCATGCGGCGCGCAATCTGATCGAAGCTGTGCGGACGCAGCGCATCGCAGAAATCGACGCCGGGCCGCTTCAGATCCTCCATGATGACGATCGACTGGTGGGAATTCGGGTCCGTTCCGGCAAAATAGGCGCGTGGCGAAGGCATGGGGATCAAGGGCTGAATATCGGCGTAGAAGCGCGTTTCATTGGCGTACATCGCAGCCATCTTCGGACTGTGCTCCTCAAAGCCGCCTTTGACGATCAGGGTTTCGCCGATCTGTTCGGCACCCTCCCCCTCCACAGTCAGCCGGACGCGGATCTTGGTCGAGGTCCCAAGGATGATATCGACGATCTGCGAGTCGCTCACCGACACGCCGGGCAGTCGCTGTCGCAGAGCGCGAGTCAGCCACGCGCTGTTGATCTGCTCCGGCGTCAACGGCAGCGGCAATGCGTCAGCAGGATAAGCCTTGTTCATGAAACTCTCCGTCGTCCTTTTGGCGCAGAATGCCAGACAGCAACGCGCAAGAAAAAGGGGGCGCAGAACTCTGCGCCCCCTTGATGCTTTCACCCTGATCCAGGATCAGAATTTGAAGCCCACCTCGATGCCATAGGTGCGCGGCTCGCCGTAGACGCTGTTCTGGAAGCCCAACCCCTCGGCGATGAGTCCCAGCACGCCGATGCGATAGGTTTCGTTGAGCGCATTGTTGACGAAGGCGGCGACCGAAGCGCCCGACCCGCCGACATTGTTGAGTTCGGCACGCAAGTTGATCAGCGAATAGGCTGGCTGAACGCCCTGAATCTCGAAATCGTCAAGATAGATCTTGCTGCGCCACGTGTAGTTCATGATGAAGTTGAGCTGGCCCAGATCTTCGCTGACCGGCGGCGAAATCGTCGCCGTGGCGCCCAGCTGATGCTTGGGAACGCCGCGCTGCTCGAACTCGGTCAGACCATTGGCCAGCACGACGCGGCCTGCCCGGATCTTGACCTTCGTGTAGGAATAGAAGGCCGCGAGCGAGAAGGTGTCGGTGCTGAAGTTCGCCTCGAACTCGCCACCGACATTGCGCTGCTTGGCGGTATTGTCGACGATGGTGAAGACATTGCCGTCGACGAAAGTGGCGCGCTGTTTCTGCACATCGCTGCCATCCTGACGGAACAGCGCCGTGCTGGTGGTCAGGCGACCGCCACCCAACCGATGATTGGTCTTCAGGCCGATTTCATATTCGTCGACGAATTCGGGGAGGAAGGGTGCCAGCGTGACCACACCGGTTGCCCGAGTCGAAAAGCCACCCGCCCGGAAACCATGACGATAAGACGCATAGGTCGTCACTTCCGGCGTAGGTTCATATTGCAGGGTCGCGTCGTAGGTCCATTCCTTGAACGACTTGCTGTTGGTGAAGGCGCATGGCCCGGTCTGGCGGACGGTGGTGTCATAGCCCGCCGGGACGACCGGGTTGAAAGTACAACGGCCGAAGGTACCGTCCGCATTGGGATAGTTGGGCTGCGACGGCGACACGGTGATTTTCCGCTTGTCGTAATTGTAGCGAAGACCGCCCGACAGGCTTACCTGATCCGTGACCTTGAAGGTGCCCGCAACAAAGGCGGCCGCGGTTCGTGCATAGCCTTCACCCGGATTGCTGGTGACGAAGAGCGACGCGTCGGTCGTCGCCGGATTGAGGCCTGCCGCCAGGATGTTCAGCTGAGGCAGGGTGTTGGCGAGCGAGCCGTCAATACCCTTTTCCTCGAAATAATAGCCGCCGGCGATCAGATCGAGCCGATTGTCGAACATCTTGGCCTGGAGTTGCAATTCTTCCGAAATATTGCGTGAGCGCGAATATTGATAGGGCGCAATCAGGAACGCCGGGATGCCATCATAGTCCTGCACGATATCCCGACGCTGCTTGCGGTAGCCAAAGATGTTCTTCAGCGTCAGGCTATCAGATAGTTCCCAGGTCGTCTTGTTCGTGATTCCCCAATTCTTGATGCTTTCGCGCGGCAGCCCGAACACGTCGAGATTGCTGCCGTCGCCCGAACCGGAATTGAGCGTGTAGCGTTGCGTGCGGAAAAGCCGCTGCGCTTCGGCAAACTGCCCCGGAATATCGGCCAGGTTGGCATATCTGCTGAGAGCCGAGGGATAGCTGATGGAGGTCAGGAAGGAAGCGGTGCCGTTTTCGCGCGACTTGAACCAATCGAACACGGTCAGCGACTCAATGCCATTGCCCGGCGACACGAGTGCCGACACGCGGAAGGTGTCGTAATTCTGGTTATCGAGACGCAGTCCGCTGCCTATGTCGTGCGCCCAGCCGTCACGCTCGCGGGTCTTCCCCGAAACGCGCAGGGCAACGGAATCGCCGACCGGAACGTTCACCATCCCGTAGATATCGTGCATGTCGTAATTGCCATATTGGCCACGAACTTCGCCCGCGAACTCGCCCAGCTTCGGATGGGCAGGCTCGACCAGCACCGCGCCGCCGGTCATGTTGCGGCCGAACAGCGTGCCCTGCACGCCCTTCAGAACTTGGACCGATTCAAGGTCATACAGGCTGTTCCCAAAGCCGTAGGGGCGCGGCTGCACCACTTCGGCGAAATAGGTGCCCACCGGCGGATCGGTGAAGAGCTGCGTTTCCTGCGTCCGCTGGCCGCGCAGCGAAAAGGCAATGGTGTTGCGCTGGCTCTGCGCGCTGGTGATCGAGAGCGAAGGGGTGCGGTATTGCAGGCCCTGAACGTCGGTCACGCCCGACCGCGAAAGCTGCTCGCCCGAAATGGCCGAGACAGAGATCGGAACATCCTGCAGCGCCTCGTCGCGGCGGCGCGCGGTGACCACAATGTCCCCGGTCGACACGCCGTCGGTCTGCGGCGACGCGGCATCCTGAGCAAAGGCGGGTGCGGAAACGAACAAAACCGCGCAAGTCGCGGCAAGATAGCGTCGATAGGTCATTGCATCCTCTCAGGGACTGATGGAACCGGCCTATAGCTTTGCTTTGAAGCCGGCGAACGGATGAACGCCAGCTAGCGCCATTTCCCGCTCGGCCAAACCCCTGATTGGCGGATGTTATGGATCATCAGATAGGCGATCTTGCATATGCGCTGGAATAGGGAAGATGATTTAAGTGGTCCGTTGTTTTCAGGACACAGTTCCAGCGTCATTTTTTCCGGCTTTATTTTCAGATGATTATATAATCCATATCTTTTCGGCAAAATGTTGCATCAACGTTTAAACCGGATGCTTTTTTCCGGGCATGAGGATGTTTTTAGTCAACTATTGATCCTGCGCGACCAGGCGCCACGACGCGCATCAATCTGCGCGAGACGTTCTTCCCGGCTCAGCCGGGCAATATCATCGGGCAGATGCGCATCAACCTGCTCGAATGGCACGATGTCGAGCCAGTGGACTGGTCCCCCGCCCTGTACCCTGTCCGGCAGCCCCTGCCAGCGGATCATCGGCAACAGGTCACGCAATCCGTCAGTCTGTACCCAGTTGGCGATGCCCGGATCGCGCGCCGACACAACTGTCGTGATCAATCCGTCACCGCCGGGCGCGGCCTGCATGGCGGACAGGCCACTTTGCAGGCGATGCGCATCCACCGATCGATACCACCACATGGCCAGTTGCAGGCTGTTATAGGCAGCGCCTGCTGGATCGAAGCGGATTATGGCCGCCTGGTCATCCTCCAGATGCAGGCGGCCAAGGCTGCTTGCCTGCGTGACGAGGCCGCCGACGCTGGCCGTCCTCAAAGGCGGAGGCATGCTGTTGATCGCATGCCCTGCCGACAGGCGGAAGAACCAGTAATAGAGGGGCACCTCCTCCCGCGCGCGACGCAGCGCCTCCTCCAGACGCTGTTCGAAGGACATGGGAGAGACGGCAGGCGCATCGATCCGCTCGATCCCGAGGATCAAGGGGGTTTCCCTTTCCCAATCCATCATGGAATCCCGCACGAACAGGAATTTGACGCGCGGATTGGTGGTCATGTGATTGCGCCGCCCGGCGGCAGGCTGGTCATCGATCGTGATGGCGAAGCCGCCGTCGTCCCCGACATCGATTCCGGGGATCTCGACCGTCTGCGTCGTGATCGACGTGCCCCAATTCTCCACCAGCGTGAAGGATATATGCGCCGGGCAGGCATTGATGACCTTGCCGGTAATCCGATAGCGACCGCCATGGGCGATGCCCGCCAGCCGATAGCAGTTGTCCGGATTGTCTCCCCCCATGCGCGCATCGGGCACGGCCGCACCATTCCAGCAATGGCCCGGCATGAAGTTGCGCACGAAACGGGGACGAACGGGGTCGCGGGCCGCAGCCTTGAAAAGATAATTGCTCATCCAGGCGTCCATCGCACCGTCGAAAAGCGGCTCGACCTCCAGCGGCACGTCACTGCCGTGACCCACGCGCCAAAGCTGCGCGCAATGATTGCGCGCCGCCCTGGTCGCCGCCTCGTCCCACATGGCGCGGACCTCCGCTTCGGCAGCGAATTGATCCTCATTGGCGACAGGATTGGTCATCAGCCCTCCTCCAGGATCAGCATCCGGCATGGTGGAGCCTCAGGCCCGGGCGAACCGGCCCAGCCCGAAGCGCCGCGAATAACCCTCGAACGCCGTTTCGATCATCTCGCGGCTGAGGCCGAAGGGTTCCAGGGCGTAATCATAGCGGCCATAGCGATTGGAAGCATTTGCCGGATCGGCCAGCCACGTCCGCATCCGGCTGTCGAATTCGGGCGTGTAATCCATTTGCCAGTGGCCATAGGCTCGCCGGATCACATCCACGGGGTCACTTGTCAGGTCCTGGAAATCGACATGGAAAATGCGAGGATCGTCAACCAGCGGATTTTTCATCGTTTCGGCCAGCGATGCCGCGATGCTTTCGACAAAGGCTGGACCGAGGGCCTGAAAATCCATCTGCCAGTTGGTGATACCGCCATAAAGCACCGCCGTGATCGCCATGATCGAGGGATGGACCTGAACCGGGTCGCGATGCGGCCAGATGCACAGCGCGTCGGGATAGGCCTCGAACAGCGCATCCAGCGCGAACTGGTGGTATATTCCCTTGGCTACCCAATGGCCGGTCGGCTGCTGCCACTGCAAATGTTGCAGGAACTGGCGATGGAAGCTGTACGCCGCGGCGATATTGCTGGCGTCCAGGATCATCGCCAGCGCCGGCAGCTTGTACAATAGCGACGGATAGGCGTTCTGAAAGTCGAGGGTGAAGATTTCCTCGCATTCGATCGGGCAATGGCCGCGCTTGTCCCAATAGGGGTGAAGCGTGAGCAGGCCGGGCGCGCGCATCAGCAGCTCGTCCAGTTCCCTGGCCGTGAGTTCTATCCGCTCCGGCGTTACCGGCACTTCGCCTGGCGGCGGGCTTGGCGAATGGCTATGCCACCAGAGCGGGGTACGCGCGCCGGGGTCCTCGGCCAGCAACGAATGGATGAGTGTCGTGCCGGTCCGGCCGAAGCCGATGACGAAAATGGGCCGCTCTATCTTTTCCTCTGCGATGGCGGGAATGCGTTTCCGGTCCGCCGCGAGCCGCAGGCGAGTCGAAAGCAGCTTGCGCAGTTGCAACTCGACATCCGACTTCTGTTCGGGACGCAGGGGCGGCTGTTCGTTGAGCCAGCCCGTGAACCGTTCCACCCTGCCGACAAGAGCGGGATCGAGCGCATCGAAATTGCCGGCGATTATCTGAGACGTGCGGATGAGCGCTGCTGCATCTATGCCGCTCGACAGGTCAGCAACGGTTCCCACATTTTCCGATCGGCTGCGCATCACCCCTCCTGACTAGTTCACCTGGATTTGCATATGCTGGAGCAATAGGCGCCTGAAAGTCAATTAAACTGGATATTATCACATGGGCGAACGATAATGATGAGAACGTTCGTTCCTATCCTGCTCCGCGACCAGCGCTTCTGCGATATTCAGTGATTCTATCATCGCATGATATTGCTGCTCGCTGAGCGCGGTGGGCCAGAGGATATGCGGAGCGGAGCGGTCGAGCTCGACCAGCCTGGTGAGCGCGGCGTGGCCTGCCTCCGTCAATTCGATGAACAAACCGCGCCGATCGTCCGGATTGGGCACCCGGCGAATAAAGCCCAGCGCCTCCAGCCGATCGACCCGCTTGGCGACGCCTGCAAGCGACATCAGGAAATAATGTTTGAGCGCGGTGGGCGCGATGCGATGGGGCGGTCCCACGCGGTACAGGGCATCGAGCAGGAGCACGTCGCCGGATGTCAGCCCTTCCCGCGCGGCCGACAGTGTCATGTGCCGTTCCATGCTCCGGGCCAGGCGCAACAGGCGCGTCGTGACGGAGTAGGAGCGAACCAGCAGCGGATCATAGTCTGTCGCCCAGGCAGCCAGAGCCGCCTGAAGCGGGTCGGCCGCGGTGGGCGCCGGAACCTCGTCGACCTGCACCTGCGGATCGGGCAGGATGCGAAAGGCCGGTCCGGGCGCCAGTCGCCGGTCGGCCGACCAGAGCAATATGCCCGCCTCTATCAGCTGATCGACGCGCCGGGATGCCGATGATTTGCTGGCATAATCCCACAGCCTGGCAAGGCCCGCCATGGATGGGATGGTGCGGTGCACCGCATAATGCACTTCGAGAGCGGCGCGGCATGCCTCCACGCTGCGCTCGCCTTCTTCAGTCCTGGCCCGTCCCGTCATGGCACCACAAAGACACAGGGTGAGGCGATCCGCAAGAGCCTGGTCCGGCCCTCAACCGCGTGATCCCTTGCAGAGCTTAGCCGAAGATGCTGTCGCCAAAGCGTTCGCCATGCTGGATCAGGTCACCATATTGTTTTTCCATGCACATCAACCGGCGAAAATAATGGCCGATCGCATATTCATCGGTCAGCCCATAGCCGCCATGGACCTGAATGCCATTGCGCGAGACTGTCTGCCCCGCCTCTCCGATGACAAGGCGCGCGGCGGAAAGCGCGGCCGACCGCGTCGCCTCATCCTCATCCGCATTGGCCAAGGCGTGGTAGAGCATCGAACGCGCCTGATGGGCGGCGACGAAATTATCGGCCATGATATGCTGGATCGCCTGAAAGGAACCGATGGCGACCCCGAACTGCTTGCGCTCCTGCACATAGGCGCCACAGACCTTGTTCGCGGCTTCCATCGCGCCGACCGCCTGCGCCATCAGCGCGATCGAGGCACGATCGATGGCCTCGCGCAGCACCGCCGCGCCGCGATTACCGCCGATCAGCAGAGCCGCGGACGGGAGCGTCACGTCGGCAAGGACGATGTCGGAGGCGCGTGTGCCATCGACCAACGCATAGGATTCAACCGAAAGGCCGGGCGCATCGGCGGGCACGAGGAACAGGCCGACGCCCTCTTCCCCCTCCAGACGGGCCGAGACGATCAACTGCCCCGCGCTGGGCGCATCGAACGCCATGATCTTCGTGCCGGACACAATATATCCGTCATCGGAACGGCGGGCGCTGGTACCGGTCACCTCGACGTCGAGCGGATGAGCGCCATTTTCCTGATGCGCAAGCGCGATGCGCAGCGTGCCGCCCGCAACCTCGCCCAACAGGTCCAGCGCCCGCGCTTCGTCCGCGGATTGCTTGAGCACATGCCCCCCAAGCACGATCGTGCTGATATAGGGTTCGGTCGCCAGCGCCTTGCCCAGCGCAATGTTGAGCAGCGCAATATCCTCTATCGTGCCGTCCAGACCACCCGCTGCTTCCGGCACCGGCAGGGCAAGCCATCCCAGCTCCGCAAACTGCATCCAGCGTGCCTCGTCAAAGCCCGTCGCGCTCGATCGCTGATGCCGCCAATATTCGACGTCGGCATTTTCAGACAGCAACCGTTCGGCGCTGTCCAGAAGCATCGTCTGAATGTCGGACTTCGCGAAATCCATTGTTCCTGTCTTCCTGTCAGAGGCCGAAGGCGAGCTTGGCCAGAATATTCTTTTGGATCTGCTTCGACCCGCCATAGATGGTCGCCGCCCGGTTGATCAGCGCCACCGTCGTTCGGCCGGGGGCATAATCGGCCCACACATCCGTGGGCGCAGGGGGAGGCGCAGGGGCCACATCGAAGAAGCGCAGCGCCTTCGCGCCCAAGGCGTCGACCTGCAACATGGTGATTTCCTGTTGCAGTTCGGAACCCCGGATTTTCAACACGGAGGCGGCGGCAGCCTCCGGCGCGTCGAATTCCTCATGCGCCAGCACGCGCAGAACCGACCATTCCAGCGCAAGCAGATCTGCCTCCGCTCTGGCGAAACGGGCGCGGAAGGCAGGGTCGTCAGCGACGCGGCGGCCTCCTGTCATTTCGCCGAGCGCGATGTCCTTCGCGCGTGCCAGTTCACGCTTGCTCCAGTAGATAAAGCTCGACGTGGTGCGCTCATGCTCCAGCAGGAACTTGGCGTAGGTCCAACCCATACCCGGTTCCCCGATCAACTGGTCGGCTGGAACCTCGACATTGTCCAGGAACACTTCGCACAGATGCGCTTCGCCGTTGATCTGCGGGATCTGGCGCACGGTGACGCCCGGCGTATCCATCTTGATGATGAGGAAGCTGATGCCGCGCTGCGGCTTCACATTCTTGTCGGTGCGGACCAGGAAAAAGCCCCAGTCCGCGTGGGCGGCGCCGCTGGTCCAGATCTTCTGCCCGTTGACGATATATTTGTCGCCGACCAGTTCGGCGCTGGTGCGCAGCGAAGCGAGATCGGAACCCGACCCCGGTTCGGAAAAGCCCTGCGCCCACATGGTCGCGCCTTCGCGGATCATGGGCAGGAACCTGTCCTTCAGATAACCGGAACCATAGGTATAGAGCACCGGTCCCAGCATATGCGTGCCGCCCCAGTCGAATTCAGGGGCGTCGGCCTTGTACAGTTCCTCATTGAAGATGAAGAGCTGCATCGGTGTCCAACCGCA
Source organism: Sphingobium sp. LMC3-1-1.1 (assembly GCF_040676285.1). Taxonomy (NCBI): domain Bacteria; kingdom Pseudomonadati; phylum Pseudomonadota; class Alphaproteobacteria; order Sphingomonadales; family Sphingobiaceae; genus Sphingobium; species Sphingobium sp. LMC3-1-1.1. The sequence continues at coordinate 315,577 of NZ_JBEGHQ010000012.1, forward strand.
ACCGCCAAACTCCACCGGCCAGTGCGGCACGGATCGGCCATGAGCGTTGAGGATGCGCATCCATTCCAGCAGATCGGGCACGGCGGCGTTATTGGCAACCTTGCGACGCTGACGTTCCTTCATCTCAGCGGGCAATACGCTGTCGATAAAGGCGCGCACTTCCGTCCGGAAGGTCTGAAGATCGGGATCGAGGCGCAATTCCATCGGATCGGCTCCGGCTATCTGTATGGTGATTGGAATGTCCATGGCCTGCACCGCCAAGGGGTGCAAGCAGCATGGGCCGCGGCATCATCCATGCGATGGTGCGACAGTGTGATTTGACAGCAGGACGACCGTCATGATGAAGATCATACATGCAAAATGCAGAAACAACAGATGCGCATTGCGATTGCGACAGCCTGATATGGATTTCAGGCGCCACCGAGGGCATAGGATTGGGCCTGGCGCGCAATGTTCCTTATGTCAACGCGCGCGTCGTCAACTTGTCGCGACGGCCCCATCCCGACCATGAGAGCGTCTTCCTGGACCTCGCTGATCCGGCAAGCTGGAATGATGTCGGCTCTCATTTTGCCGACAACCTCAGCCGGTTCCGCGGCTCCCGCGCGATCTTCATCCAGAATGCGCACATGAAGGGGATGACCGGCTTTGTCGGAGAGGTCGCGCCCGACGATTATGCCCGCGACATTGTCGCCAATGTCGCCGCGCCCCTGCGGCTGGCGGAAATGTTCGTGCGCGCGGTCGGGGAGAGCGGCTTTGCCGGAGAGGCGGGGCTGGTCCTCATGTCCTCTTCTTCCGCCCGTTCACCTACCATAGGACAGAGCGTCTATTGCGCGGGCAAGGCCGCCCAGGAAATGTGGGTTCGCGTTACCCGCAGGGAACTGGCGCTGCGCGGAAAGGACAATATCTGGGTGACGGCAGTGCGGCCGGGATTTGTCGACACGGCTCTTACCCGCCATGTCGCCGCCATGGCCGACAGCGACTATCCCATTGCATCGCAGATGCGCAGGCAGATGGAACTGGGCATCGGCGTCATGGACATAGACACAGCCGCGCGCCAGATCTGGGATGCACTGCCCACCGACCAGTCGCTCCTGCTGTTTGGGGAGCAGGTGCGCCAACCGAGCTGAACAGCTCCATCCGGGCGAAGTGAAAGGGCGATCTTCGTCAGGTTTCGGCAAGGATCATGTCGGAACCCTTTTCCGCGATCATCATCGTCGCCGCATTGGTGTTGCCTGAGACGACAGCGGGCATCACAGAGGCATCGACGACCCGCAGGCCTTCCACGCCGTTGACTTTCAGCTTTCCGGAAACGACCGCGTCCGGCCCCACGCCCATGGCGCAGGTCGACGCCTGATGATAGCCGGTCGACCCGCTGGAGCGGGCAAAGCCCAGTAGTTCCTCGTCGCTCTGCAATGCCGCGCCCGGCGTCAGTTCATGATCGAAATAGGGGGCAAGGGCAGGACTTTCCATGACGCGGCGTGCCCAGCGCAGACAACCGACCTGCGCCCGGCAGTCTGCTTCGGCCGAAAGGAAATTCGGCCTGATCGCCGGCGCGTCATGGAAATCGCCGCTCCTGATATGGATCGAGCCCTTTGACTGCGGCCGCATCACATAACCGCCCACCGTGATGCCGGGCAGCTTTTCCATCGTCATCGCGCCCTTCAGCGCGAGCGCCTCGAAATCAACCGTCGCGGGGCTGGCGAAGAATTGCAGATCGGGCAGGTCGAACGACGGATCGGACTTGAGGAATGCGGTCAGATTCGAGCCGCCCAGCGCCAGCAGACCCGTCCGGTTCATGGCAAAACGCAGCATCTGCCCCACCAACGGCAAGCCACGCGACATGGCGTTGAAGCTCGCAGCACCCGGTTTGAGGCGGGCGCGAACCATCGCCGCATAATGATCCTGGAGATTTTCACCGACATTCGGACTGTCGACAAGCGTCGTAATGCCCAGCTCCCGCAGCCGCTCGCCCTGCCCTATGCCTGACAGCTCCAGCAATTGGGGGGAATTGATCGCACCGCCCGACAGGATGACCTCTCGGCGCGCGCGCACCTGCCGGATGCGGCCGCCCTTCCAATATTCGATGCCCACGGCTTTCCTGCCTTCGAACAGGACGCGCGTGGCATGCGCGTGAATGATGACCTGGAGATTGGGCCGCTTCATCGCCGGATGCAGATAGGCAACGGCCGCCGATACGCGCATGCCCTTATAGGCGTTGAGCCGGATACGGGCCACGCCTTCCCGGGTGGTGCCGTTCAGATCGTTGGAGATCGGGGCACCAGCTTCCTCGAAGGCCCTGGTCATAACATCCAGCATGGGATGTCGGATCGGCACGTCGCTTATCTTGAGGGGGCCGACCGGCCGGTCGCTGCCGACATCCGCGCCCTGCTGATTTTCGATCTTGCGAAAATAGGTTTCGGCGTCTTCCCATCCCCAACCGGTCAGTCCCCTTTGCCGCCAGCCGTCATAATCCTCCGGCAGGCCACGGACCCAGATGATGCCGTTGATGGAAGAGGAGCCGCCCAGAACCTTGCCACGCGGGAACACATGCCGCCTGCCGTCCGATCCCGGATCGGGTTCGGTCATATAGTTCCAATTGACGCGAGGATCCTTCAGCATCCTGGTGAAGCCTGCAGGCACGTGAATGTTCATCGTGCTCATCGCCTGCGCGGGGTTGAGAAGATTCTGCAGCGGCCTGTCGTCGCCGCCCGCCTCCAGCAGCGCAACCTTGTGACGGCCGTTCGCGCTCAGCCGGTTGGCGAGCACGCAGCCGGCCGATCCGGCGCCGACGATGACATAATCGGCTTCCGCCTCCACGACGCTGTGCGCCTCGACCATGATGGCTTTCTCCTTTCCCAAGCTGCTGTGCATAGCGGGGAAGCGCAAAGGGTGTACAAGCCTTGTGCGGACCTTGACGACGAACATCGCTCTTATGATGGCTGGACTTGCGCCATCGAAATCGGGCCGCTGGCAACGCTATGATTGCATCGGAACAAGGTCTGGCCAAGGATGAGGACAAAATGACGGGGCTTTTCTCGCTTGCAGGCCGCACGGCGATGGTCACGGGCGCCTCTCGCGGCCTGGGCCGGGCGATCGCGCTGGGGCTTGCGGAAGCCGGGGCATCGCTTGTCCTTGCCGCGCGCGACGCCGCAAAACTGGAAGAAACGGCCGAGAACATCCGTGCGGCAGGCGGTCAGGCGCGAACGATCGCCTTCGACCTGGCGGATCTGGAAGCTGTGCAGAACGCGACCGAGAGGCTGAACGCCGAAGAGCCCGGCATCGACATACTGGTCAATAATGGGGCTATCGGCGGATGGGGGCCGCTCCACCAGTCCACCCTGGCGCATTGGGAAAACATGTTCGATGTGAACGTATCGTCCATGTATCTGCTGTGCCGCGACCTGTCTAAGGGAATGGTGGCGCGCAAATGGGGGCGGATCATCAATTTCGCCTCCTATGTGTCCGACACGGGGCGGCCCAACCTGTCCGCCTATGTCGCCAGCAAGCATGCGGTTCTCGGCCTGACGCGATCGATCGCGGCGGATCTGGCCCCCCATGGCGTGACCTGCAACGCCATAGCGCCCGGCTTCTTCGACACGGACATGGCCGCGCCCACGGTCGGAAACCCGGCGCGGGCGAAAATCTTCCGAAGCGCCATAGCACTGGACCGTTTCGGCGATCCGAAGGAGATGGTCGGCCCGGTCCAGTTCCTGGCGTCCGATGCGTCGGGCTATATCACCGGCCACATGCTGCCGGTGGACGGCGGCGTCGCCAACATCCTGTCGCTGCCCGTCGTTGTCGAGACCTGACCAGCGTCCCGCCCATATTTGCCGTATCCTGAAGGAACTTCGCATGACCGATACGCTCGTCAATCTCGCAAGCCCGGAGAAGCTGTTCATTGGCGGCGGCTGGACCAATTCTTCCGGGTCCGATGGAATAGAGATCATCTCCCCCGCCACCGAGGAGAAGGTGGGCCGCGTCGCCAAGGCAACGACTGCGGACATGGATCGCGCCGTCGCGGTCGCGCGCGATGCCTTCGACAATGGCCCGTGGCCGCGTATGACCGGCCCGGAACGTGCCGTCTATCTGCGTCGCATCGCCGGTGAGATGGCCAAGCGGAGCGACGATTTCGCGCGCGCCTGGTCGATGCAGGTGGGCATGCCCTATTCGCAGTCGTCGATGACCGCGCCCTTCATGGGCGGCTATTACACCTACGCCGCCAATCTTGCCGAAAAGGGGTTTGAGGAGGTGCGGCCCGCACTGGCTGGCGGCCATGCCATTGTCGTGCACGAGCCGGTGGGCGTGGTCGCCGCCGTGGTGCCGTGGAACGCCCCGCTCGCCACCCTTTCGCTCAAGGTGGCCTTCGCGCTGGCCGCCGGCTGCACGATCATAGCCAAGCCATCGCCCGAAACGCCGCTGGAAGCACTGATCCTGGCCGAATGCATTGCAGCGGCAGGCGTGCCGGAGGGCGTCTTTTCCGTACTGACGGCCGATCGTGACGTCTCCGATCATCTGATCCGGCATGAAGGAGTGGACAAGGTCAGTTTCACGGGTTCGACCGCCGCAGGCCTTAATATCGCCTCGATCGTCAGCGCGCGGTCGGGACGCATCACGACCGAGCTGGGCGGCAAGTCCGCCGCCATCGTCCTGGACGACGCCGACATCGGCAAGGTCGTGGAAGGCATCATGCCGAACCTCGTCGGGCTGTGCGGCCAGCAATGCGCCGCGTTCAGCCGCATATTGGTACCCCTGTCTCTGAAGGGCGCAGTGGAGGAGGCCATGGCCGCCGCAATGCAATATGTGCAGGTGGGCGATCCCTTCGTCGAAACCACGCAGATGGGCCCGCTCGTCACCCAGCGCCAGCATGGCCGCGTCTTCGACTATATCCGGCAAGGCAAGGCGCAGGGCGCCCGCATCGTCACCGGCGGCAATCGCCCGACGCATCTCGACAGGGGCTGGTTTGTGGAACCGACGCTGTTCACCGACGCCAGCAATGACATGACCATCGCCCGCGAGGAGATTTTCGGACCCGTCGGCACGATCATCGCCTATGGCAGCGAGGAAGAGGCCATCGCCATCGCCAACGACAATATCTACGGGCTGTCGGGCGGCGTCTTCACCCAGGATGTCGAGCGCGCCTATCAAGTCGCCCGGCGCATTCGAACCGGCAATTTCGGCCATAATGGCCGCGTCATCGATTACACCATCCCCTATGGCGGCTTCAAACAGTCCGGCGTGGGCCGCGAAGGCGGAGTGGAGGGACTACACGGCTTCACGGAGGTCAAGGCTGTCTTCATGCAGGAACTGCCTGCTCATCTGAAGGCCTGATCGCCCTTGCCACCCCCGGCGCGAACGGAGAGGCCCGACAACAGCAGCGACTGGCCCGACAATTATGGTCCTGCCAGCGCCTGGTGGACGGTGTTCATCCTGACGATCTTCCAGATCGTGTCGATGATCGACCGACAGGTCATATCGGTGCTGATCCCGGAAATGCGGGCGGACCTTGGCCTCAACGATTTCCAGATCAGCCTGGTTCAAGGCCTTTCCTTCGCTCTGTTCTACGGACTTATGGGATTGGTGATCGGTGGGTTGGTCGATCGCTATTCTCGGCGCGCAATCATGTTCGCGGGCATAGTGGTCTGGTCGCTAGCAGCAGCGGGCACGGGGCTGGCGCGCAGCTACCACGAGTTGTTCGCTGGTCGCCTGCTGGTCGGCGCGGGTGAGGCGGCGGTATCGCCGGCGGGGCAGTCGCTCCTGTCGTCCATCTTCCCCCGGCACCGGCTGACCACCCCGATCGCCTGTCTTTCCGTGTCCGGCGTCATCGGCATATCGCTGTCATATGCGCTTGGCGGCAATCTGCTCGCCCTATTTTCGGCGCAGCCGCTGGGCGGCCCGCTCTCTGGCCTTGCGCCATGGCGGCAGGTGCTGGTGGTGACGGGCCTGCCGGGCGTGCTGATCGCCTTCCTGGCGTTCGCCTTTCGGGAACCGAAGCGCCGCAGCCTGACCCCGCCGGACCGGCGGGCGGCGACCTGGGGCGCGTTCTTCCGCCATATCGGCACGCATCCGCGGCTAATGCTGGGCTTGATCCTGGGATCGGCGGTGATGGCAGTCGCCATACAGGGCACCATGGTGTGGACCCCAACCTATGCCCGTCGGGTGCTCGGCGCGAGCGCGGCGGACGTCGGAACAATGATGTCGTTCGCGGTCGCGTTGGGCGGTATCATCGGTGGCCTGTCGCTCGGCCTGTTCATCGACCACCGTTTCGCGCGTGGTACCCGCGACATGGCGCTGCGACTGCTGTGCGGCTTCTGCATCGCCATTCCTCCTTGCCTGGCCGCTGCCTTTGCGCTCGGCAATTTCACGCTGCTGTTCGGCGCGATCACACTGATGATGATGACCATGGGTTCAAGCTATGGCCCGACCATGGCCGCCGTGCAGATGATCGCCCCAGTGGAGATGCGCGGTCGGTTCGCCGCGCTGATGGTGCTGGCTTCCAATCTGTGCGGCTATGCGCTGGGGCCGATGCTGATCGGCTTTCTGACGGATTATGTCTTTGGCGATCCCATGAAGCTCGGCTGGTCGATCATCACCTGCCTCCTGACCGCGGGGCCGCTCGCGGCATGGATGGTGTGGTCGGCGCGCGGCGACTTCCTGCGCCGTCTGGATCAATGAGGACAGCCATCACAACCGCGCTTATGTCGCGGCCGTTCTTCCTTCAAAGGCACGTTCGGCCCATGCTGCCATGCGGCATCGGCAAAGCACTGAAAAGGCCATCATGACGACGACTATTCCCGCCCTTATGCGTAGCGCAGCCGCGCGCCACGGCGACCGACCTGCCCTGGTTTCGCAGACAGACGGAGCGATCAGCTATCGCGAACTCGACCGCCAGGCCGATCTGGTCGCAAAGGCGCTGATCGCGGATGGCGCCCAGCCGGGCGACCGGGCCGTCATCTGGGCGCCCAATATGTGGGAATGGGTCGCCATAGCCATCGGCATCCAACGCGCCGCCGGCGTCATGGTGCCGCTCAACACGCGCCTCAAGGGCGGCGAGGTGTCCGACATCGTGCGCCGGGGCAAGATCCTGCGCCTGTTTTCCATCGGCAATTTCCTTGGCCGCTATTATCCGGCCATGCTGAAGGACGAGGCGATGCCCGAACTGCGCCGCCGCATCGTGCTGCGTGCCGAACCGCAGCAATTGGGCGAAGGCGAAATCCGGTTCGAGGATTTTCTCGCCCTGGCCGACAGCAGCAGCGATGCACAGCTTGCCGAGCGCGAAGCAATGGTGAAGCCCGACACGCTGGCTGATCTCATGTTCACGTCCGGTACCACGGGAGCACCCAAGGGCGCTTTGTTCGATCACCGCCGGTCGCTGGGTGGAGGTCAGGCCTGGGTGGACATTGCGCGGCAGACGGCGGACGACCGCTATGCCGCCTTTGGCCCCTTCTCCCACAATGCTTCCTACAAGGCGGGCTGGGTCGCGTCATTGATCGCGGGCAGCACGCTCTATTGGCCCGAAGCCTATGATCCGGCCAGCGTCCTGGACCTGGTGGCGAAAAACGGCATCACGGTCATGCCCGCCCCGCCCACCGTGTTCCAGGAGATGCTGGCCTTTCCCAACTGGCGCGACTGGGACATTTCCAGCTGGCGATTCATGTCGACGGGATCGACCGTGGTGCCGATCGAACTGATGAAGCGGCTTCAGGCGGAAACCCCGATCCAGGAGATCAGCACCGGCTATGGCATGACCGAATGCTGCGGTTCCGCCACGCACACCCGGCCGGGCGATCCGATGGAGCGCATCGCCTATACGGTCGGCACGGCGATTGCCGGCACGGAAATCCGGATTGCCGGACCGGATGGCCGCGCTTTACCGGTGGGCGAGCCGGGAGAAGTGCTGATCCGCGACAACAAGTTGCTGATCGAATATCTGGACAATCCGGAGGCGACCTTATCCACGCTGGACGCAGAGGGCTGGCTGCATTCGGGCGATGTCGGTTGCCTTGACGCGGACGGCTATCTGAAGCTTACCGACCGGCTGAAGGACATGTACATCGTCGGCGGTTTCAACGTCTATCCGGCCGAGATCGAGAAGCAGATGTCCGGTCTGCCGGGAATCCATCAATCCGCCATCATCGGCGTACCCGACCAACGGCTGGGCGAGGTGGGGCATGCCTTCATCGTGCGTTCGGCCGGTTCGTCGATCACTGCAGAGGAAGTGATCGGCTGGGCAAAGGCCAATCTCGCCAATTACAAGATCCCCCGCGGGGTCACCTTCCTGGACGCCCTGCCGATGAATTCCACCGGCAAGGTGATCAAGTTCGCGCTGAAGGAACTTTACAGGACCCTGTGATCCTCATCCGCTGGCAGCATGAACCGGTCTGATTGTCAGGCTGCAACCTCGGGCCTTTCGAACTGGCGCAGATAATCGAAAAGGCCGGCAGGAGTCGGCTTTTTCGCCGGATCATACCAGGGCAGCAAATTCTTGAGCAATTGCGGGAAGAAGACCCTTCGCTGAAAATTGTTGAGCGCCTTGATGTCACGGTCAAGGGCGGCTTGCTCCACTTTCGTCATGGCCCTGCGGTCCTGTTCGATCAGATAGGAGAACATCCGGGCCATATAGCCCTGAAGATGAACCATGGCGTAGATGCAGCCATAGACACGATAGAAATAGCCGTTCCAGATCCTGCCCCACAGGCCGCGACTGTAAATCCGGTGATAGATCTGGAAGCATACTTCCCGATGTTCGAACTCTTCGGCCATATGCCATTTCCAGAGCGCCACGGCATTGGCATCGGCGCCCTCCGTCAGCGCATCCATCCGTTCGAACCATATGCTGCCTTGCCCCGCGCCCAGCGATTCGAAACCGTCGGCATAGGCCAGCATGAATTTGAGCGAGCGGTTTTTGATAAAGCCGTCCAAGTCGTCGGCGAGCTTCTTCTCGAATTCGGCGAGTTGAGGATAGCCTTGCGCCGCAATGACCTTGTTGAACTTCTGATGCTGGCGATAATGCTGCGATTCCTGAGCGATAAAGGCGGCCATGTCTTCTCGCAGCCGGTCCGAACCGGCGGGCAGGAATTCCATCGCCATGTTCAGCACCTTGATCAGCCAAGGCTCCACAGGCGCGGGGATGATAGAGGTCGCATTCTGGAATTGGGCGAAGGCGATATTGGGCGCCCAATGGGCCCGGACCTTCGAAAAATCGATACGGGGATAGCGGATGACGATGCCCATGGGCGCCCCTCCATTGGTGGTTTTCTACTGTTCTTTTTTGTTCAGGATACGCCATCGTACCATCGGTTTTCAAACCTGTCATGATTCCGAAGACCCGATCACGACTGTGATGCATCCGCCCGTGCATATCCGGTGAAGCAAGGGAGGGATTATGAAATGGCGATCATCAGGAGAGGCGCGTTGACCCCTACCCCCTTTCGCATCGATGTGCCGCAGGCTGTGCTCGATCATATCGGACACAGGCTGGCATGTAGCCGGATCGGCTATATGCCCGACGATCCCGACCAGTGGAAATATGGCATGGATGCGCGATATCTGGCCGAACTGGTCGATTATTGGCGCTCGACATATGACTGGCGCGCGGAGGAGCAGAAACTCAATCGCTGGCCGCAGTTCATGGCGGAGGTGGAGGGTATTCCCATCCACTTCTACCATGTGCAGGGCAGCGACGCCCGAAAGCCGCCGATCCTGTTAACGCACGGATGGCCGGGGTCGGTAGTGGAGTTTCAGGACGCGATGCCGCTGCTGGTCGAGGCCGGATTTTCCGTCGTCATTCCCTCCCTACCCGGATATGGCTGGTCGGGCCGCCCGCCCCGCCCCATCGGGCCGGCGCGCGTTGCAGCCATGTGGCGGACATTGATGGTCGACATACTCGGTTATGAGCGCTTTTTCGCGCAGGGGGGCGACTGGGGATCCGCTGTGACAACGCAATTGGGCATCAGCCACGCCGATGTGGTGCCGGCTATCCATCTCAATTTCTTCATGGCGCCGTCACCGGATGCCGATGCCGACGCAGAATTGCTCGACTATTGGACGCAGGTGCGCGCAGTGACGGAGGCGGAAAGCGGTTATCATCACGAACATGCCACCAAGCCGCAGACGATCGGCCTTGCCCTGCATGACAATCCGGTCGGCTGGGCGGCGTGGGTGGTCGAGAAATTCTGGCGCTGGGGCGATACCAAGGGCCACATAGAAAGCCGTTTCAGCAAGGATCACCTGATCACCAACCTCATGAGCTATCTTGTCACCGACAATGTGATGTCCTCGATCTGGATGTATTATGGGCTGCATGGCGACGCACTGGCGCCCGGCCCGGTGCCGGTTCCCACGGCGCTCGCTCATTTCCCCGGCGAATTCTATCCGATGCCCAGCCGGGCGCTGGCTGAACGGCAGTATAATGTGGCGCGCATGACGAAGATGGAGGCGGGCGGCCACTTCGCCGCAATGGAAGAACCCCGGGCGTTCGCGCAGGATGTCATCGAATTTTTCGAGAGCCGGATATGAACGCCAAGCTGAATGATGTGCTTTGGAGGGAGGAAGTCGGCGAAGGCATATTGCTGCTGACGATGAACCGGCCGGCGCAGCGCAATGCGATCGATCTCGTGCTGCTCGACGCCATGAATGCGGCGTTCGACGCTTTCGTGCAGGAAGACCGCTGGCGGGTCGCCGTGCTGACCGGGACGCCGCCCGCCTTTTGCGCTGGATTGGACCTCAAGACCTTCTCCGCCCCCGATGCGCCGCGCCAGTCCGTGACAGCCCTGATCCAGCGCGTGCCGCATCTGGGCAAGCCGATCATCGCCGCGGTTGGCGGTGCGGCCTATACTGGCGGCCTGGAGCTGGCGCTGGGCTGCGACTTCATATTGGCCAGCGATGATGCCCGCTTTGCCGATACCCATGCGAAGATCGGCGCATTGTCGGGCAGTGGTATGGGGTCGCGCCTTCCCCGCGCGGTGGGCGCGCGCTTTGCTCGCCAGATGATGCTGAGCTGCCAGCCCATCGACGCCGCCACGGCGTTGCGCGTGGGCCTGGTGAATGAGCTTTTGCCGGCGGAACAACTGCTGCCCAGGGCGGTGCAGATCGCAGAGGCGATCGCGGCGCATGATCCCGCGCTGATCCGCATGTCCAAGAGCGTCATCGATAAAGGAACGGAGACGACGCTGGCCGGCGCGCTGGAGATCGAAGCGGAGACTTTGCGAAGGCGCAAGGCCGAAGGAGCGATGAGTTGGAGTTCCGGCAAGCCGTCATGACGCCCGCGGTTCGCCCAGGTCCTATTCTTCCTTCAATCGCACGGCCAGGGGCGCTCGCTGTTCGTCCAGTTGGATCAGCAGATCGGCGCGGCCGGGCATTTCATCGAGAATGTGGCGTGTCAGGCGTTCATAGTGGCTGATGAACCGGATGAGCTGCGCATCGTCCATGACGCCCGGACCGGCAGCGCCGGATAGCCTGAGCGCCTGTTCCTGCTGCATTCGCCAGGTGGCGACCACATCCCAGCCCGGCGCAGCGAGCAGCACCAGAAAATCGATATGGTCGAACAATGGCTGATAGGGACCGGCCAGCGCCCTGTTCACGAACGATCGCCAGGTTCCTGACGGGTCTTCCGCCGATTCCAGGGCGTTGACGGGATGCTGGAGCGCGGCTTCGTCTTCGGGCATCGCGCCGACGCACCATCCTTCAAGGAGCACCACCTGCGTATCGGCCGGGGCGACTGGCCACTCCGACGGAGGCGATCGGTCGTCCCGCGCCTTGTCGAAGCGCGGGAGAGCCACGTCCTTCCCCGATCCGATGGAGTCGAGCAGGCGGATCCCCAGCGGGATATCATGCGTGCCCGGCACGCCGCGCGTCCGAAGCAGGGGGTGGACGTCGCGCGCCAGCCTTTCCCGGTCCTGGCGCGTCAGATAGAGATCGTCGAGCGACAGCGTCACCGCACGGTCCAGGCGGCGGCACAGCGCAGCCGCCAGCGTGGACTTGCCGCTGCCCTGCGCACCGCAGATGCCGACGATGATCGGTCGTCGCCTGGTCATCGCCGCCCGCTGCGCGATGGCCCCTGCAACGATCTCCTCAAGCGACATGATGGGGCAAGTCCGTTTCCCGGCCCGGTCGCCGTCGCCACCGGGCCCCTGTTTCTGTCAGATGCCCCAGAGCTGGGCTGCTGTGTCACCCAGTACCTTGCGCGCGGCGGGTTCGCCAACCGTATCGAAAATGCGCTTCATGATCACGTCGCTGCTGCCCATCACGCCTTCCGGGTGCGGATAGTCGGTCGACCACATCACCCGGCCGTCGCCGATGCGCGCGATATTCTCCATCGCGACATCGTCTTCCATGAAGGTGGTGTAACAGTGATTATGCCAGTACCAGCTCGGCTTCTGCGCCAGCTTGGGCCGCAATTCGGTCGCATAATCGCGCGCGACCTTGTCGGCATTTTCCAGAGTGCCGGGCACCCAGCTCGCGCCGCCTTCGGTGAAGACCACGCGCAGGCCGGGGAAACGGTCGAACACGCCGGAGAAGACCAACTGCCCGAACAGCCCGGTGAAGGGCATCAGATTGGCGTTCAGGTTCGCGCCCAGCGATCCCCGGCCGCTATATTGCAGATAGGCGCCGATGTGGAAGGACACGGGGAAGCCGCTGTCCTGGATCGCTTCCCAGAACGGGTCCATGTCCTTGCTGTTGTAGCGCACGCCCTTGGGACTGACCGGAATGTCGATCGCCTTGTAGCCGAGCTGCTTCAGTTTCTGGAGATAGTCCTTCGTCCGTTCCGGCCACAGGAAGGTCGGCAGCAGCGCGACCGGGTACAGCCGGTCCGGCGCGGCTTCCTTCCATTCCGCCGCCCATTCGTTGCAGACATCGACGCAGCGGAACCAGAATTCCTTGTCCGGCATGCGGATCAGGCTGTTGAGACGGCCATGATAGATGATGGCGGCGTCAATGCCCTCCGCATCCATGTCGACCAGGCGCTGCTGCACGTCCCAGAAACCCTCGCGTCCTTCGGGGAAGGTCGGCGGCAGGCCGGGCACGTCGTAATTTTGCCCGTCGACTTCCAGATGGAATCCTGTCTCGTCCTTCCAATATCTGGGCGCGCGATCCTTGTCCGCGCCCTTCAGCCGGTTTTCCCACAGCCCCGGCTCCTCGATCAGATGATCGTCGCTGGAAATGACGCGCATGCCGGCGGGCCTTTCCCAGCTTCTGGCCGGCATCACACGGTCCTTGGGCCATGGGGTCGCGGTAAAACTGTTCATCCTTTTCCATTCCTTCCTGGGGACATCGTCCGACACAGGGCCGCCGTCCGCTACCCCGCCTTGGCAGCCCTTATAGCATGGAGGAAGCAATAGGCGCCGGTGCCGGAGGACCCGGAACGATGTCATCAGATTTCTGATGAGTTGCCCCAAGTCCCCCCAAGATCATTGTTCAATGATCCTGAATGGTTTTTTCGTAAATTGCCCGATTATACAGGCGACCGATAAGGTTTAGCATGATCGCACTGGTCCGCCATCACGGCCCGGCGGCATATGCGAGGAGAGGATAATGCTGAAGGAAAACGAGGTTCGGGAAAAAGCCGGGATCAAGGTCCGCGCGCTCAGCCCCGGTTTCGGTGCGGAGATCATCGGTGTCGATCTTTCGCGTCCGGTGGACGATGCCACGGCCGAGGCCATTCGCGACATATGGATCGAGGCGGGACTGCTGCTGGTCCGCGATCCGAAGGCCGACGATGAAGCGCAGATGCGCCTGAGCCGTCTGTTCGGCGATATGGAACCGGCCGCCACGGCGGACATGAACGATCCCAACAACCAGTTCATGATGACGCTGAAACATGATCCCGCGGACGACAAGCCCCGGTTCCAGACCGATTATAATTTCGGCGGCCATGACCGGGCGGGCTATATTCCCTGGCACTGGGACCAGAGCTTCATGCCGACCATCGTGCGCGGCGCCGTGCTGCGCATGGAACAGCCGGCCACGCAGCTTGGCCGGACGGGGTTCATCGATGCGATCGAGGCCTATGAACGGCTGTCGCCCGAGATGAAGGAGAAGATCGATGGCATGGAAGTCGTCTATCATTTCGTGACCGACTTCCTGGAGTGCAAATATGGCGTGCCCGCGGACCTGCGCGCCCTGCCGCGCGCCAAGCCATCGAGCGGGGCGAAATATGATTTCCCGCCCGTGGTCCATCCGATGGTCATCACGCAAAGGGAAACGGGCCGCAAGGCACTCAAGATCTCGCCATTGCAGGCGCAGTATATTCTGGGCATGGATCGGGCCGAAAGCGATGCACTGCTGGCCGAACTGGCGGCTCATCTGACCGACGAGCGATATGCCTATTTCCACGACTGGCAGCGGAACGACATGCTGGTGTGGGACAATTGGCGGATGATCCACCATGCCGAGGGCGTGCCGCTGAACGTGCCGCGCAGCGCCCGCCGCACCACGATCATGGGCGACTATGCGGTGGGCCGCTATCTCGACCCCACGCTGGACCGCAACCGGGCGGTGAAGCGGATCGTCGACTGACGGCGCGTGGCGCCCGGCCGCCTGCATCAGGCGGCGGCCGGGACCCCCGGCCCTATCGTCCCGAGAAGCGGGGCGGCCGCTTTTCCATGAAGGCGGCGGTCGCCTCCCTGTAATCCTCTGTCATCGTGCCCAATATCTGGGTGCGGTTTTCCGCCTGTATCGCGGCGTCATAGCTGCCGGCGTCCAGATTGGCCCACATCAACGCCTTGGTATGGGCGACGGAATAGGGGCTGTTGGCAAGGACGGAGCGCGCATAGGCGATGCTGTCGTCGATCAGCGACTGCGGCTCCGAAAGCGAACGGACCAGGCCGATGCGTTCGGCCTCCCCAGCCTCGATCGCGCGGCCGGTCAGCAGGATGTCGAAGGCGCGGGCGGCGCCGATCATGCGGGGCAGCAGATAGGAAATGCCGCTTTCGCCGCCGGTCAGGCCGATCCGCACCGCCGCCACCAGAAATTTCGCGGCAGGGGTCGCGATCCGCACGTCGGCGCTGAGCGCGATCGCCATGCCCGCGCCCACGGCCGGGCCGTTGACGGCCGCGATCACCAGCTTCGGCATGGCCCGGATGCGTCCGCCCATGCCGGCGAACTGCTGCTGCCAGTGCAGTTTCTCGATGACGCCGCTGGCGCCCGTCTGGTTGCGCTGATTGGATGCGGCAAGGTCCTGGCCAGAACAGAAGCCGCGCCCGGCGCCAGTGATGATCACCGCCCGGCACGTGGGATCGGCCGCCAGTTCGTCCAGCAATCCGTTGAAATGCGCGACAGTCTCGCGAAGCAGGGCGTTCATCCGCGCGGGCCGGTTGAGCGTCAGCAGCACGATGCCGTCATCCTGTCCCGGCCGCTCAACGACAATATCTTCCTCGACCATCACCCTCTCCTGACCGACCTCTTCGCGAAGGTGCGACCGCCGCCGCCACATTGGCAAGCGGAAGATGCGTTCCCTACACATATGCGTAGAAAAGAGGGGCGGCTGTTCCCATCACGCGCTTTCGCGCAGAAACAGGGGCATGAGCCAGCACCAGCCCCCCGCCGCCGGAGCATCCCAGTTGCGCCTTGTCGCGCAGGAATGGGGGCGCGCCTGGCGTCCGGGCGTTGCGGCATTGTTCGCAGGATCGCTGGGCTATTCCCTGTACCCGGCGGTATCCAGCCTGTTCGTGGAGCCCCTGCAACAGCAATTCGGCTGGTCCCGCGGCGACATAGCCTTCGTTCACAGCTTCGGCCTGATCATCGCCTTCATCGCGCCGGTCATCGGCCGGATGACCGATCGTTACGGGGTCAGGCCGATATTGTCGGCGGGCCTGCTGATGACCGCCATCGGCTATGGCCTGCTCGCTTCGATGAGGGGGTCGCTCGGCTATTTCTATGTGGTGCATTTCGGCTTTGCGCTGGTCGGCATGGCAACGACCGGCATCACCGTCACCCGCATCCTGAGCGGCGCGTTCGAGCGGACGCGGGGAACGGCTCTGGCCATTGGCCGGTCCGGTCTGGCGGTCGCGGGGGGATTGATGCCGATGGCGCTCTATCCCGTGGTGCTGCGCTTCGGTACGGCAGGCGGCTATCTGCTGCTTGCCGCCTTCATCCTTCTGGTCGCCCTGCCTCTCATCTGGTTCTGGGTGCCCTCCCGCGCCATGGAGTTGCGGTCCGGTCGCGGATCGCTTCCGCCCGCGGACAGCGCCCTGTCCCTGTTGGCCAATGGGAAGGTCCGCATCCTGATCGCGGCCTCCGTCCTGAACTATGTGCCGGTGGTGGCGCTGCTTTCCCAGATGAAGCCTCTGGCGGTGGAGAAGGGTCTTGATGCCCTGGCCGCGGTCGGTGCCGTGTCGGTCATGGGGGCAGCGGCAGCCATGGGGGCCTTGCTCAGTGGCGTTCTGGTCGATCGTTTCTGGGCTCCGGCAGTCGCGTTCGTCCTCAACTTCGCGCCTGCCATCGGCTGCCTGCTGCTGCTCCAGCACGACGTGCCGCCCGCGCTTTTCTATGGCGCGGTATTGATGATCGGGCTTGGCCAGGGCGCGGAGATCGATATCGTGGCCTTCATGATCGCGCGCTATTTCGGGCTGCGCAGCTATGCCACCATCTACAGCCTGTCGACCCTGGGCATTGCGCTGGGCGTTGCGATGGGCGCCAGCCTGATCGGCATGGCCTATGATCATTTCGGCGGCTACGACATTGCGTTGATGGCCTGTTCAGGCAGTTTCTTCCTGGCGGCCCTGTTCTACCTGATGATGGGCCGCTACCCGGAGGGCGACCAGCCGGAGTGAGCCGCCCGCCTCAACCACGCAATCGGCGCAACAGGCATTCCTGCGCCGTCGAGGCGACGAGACGGCCGTCGCGGTCGAAAATCTGACCCCTGGAAAGGCCGAGCCCGTCGCTGGCCGAGGGGCTGGACGTCTGATGCAACATCCACTCCTCGCAACGGGCGGGGCGGTGGAACCACATCGAATGATCCATGCTGGTGATCAGGAATTCGCCGCTGTTGGTGGGCAGGAAATGCGGAATGGCCGATGCACCGCCCAGCCAGTAATCGCTGGCGAAGGCGAGCAGGCATTGCTGCAGCCGGGCATCGTCGACGGCGGCGGCCCCCGACTGCCGGAACCAGAAGGATCGCGCCGCCTCGGCAGGGCGTGCCAGCAAGTAGCTTTCCGGTGCGATCGGGCGCATCTCTATGACCAGCGCCGCCGCGAAATTATGGGTGACCGCCCGCGCCAGTTCCCCCGCCCGTTCGCGGACGAAATGCTGGATCGAGGCCACTTCTTCGGGCGGCGGCACGAGGGGCATCGATGCGTCCTGATGGACGAAGCCATCCTCCGCCGCGTGGAATTCGGCCATCATCGTGAAAATCGTCTGCCCATCCTGACGGGCGGTGATCAGGCGGTTGGCGAAACGACGGCTGTCGCGCAGGCGCGTCACCTGATAGTCGATCGGCATGTCGGTGCGGCCGGCGGCCAGGAAATAGGCGTGGAACGAACTGGCCGGCAGCGCCTCCACCGTCTTCATCGCCGAAAGCAGGGACTGGGCGAGCAAGCGACCGCCAAATACCGATCCGATATGATTCCTCGCCCCGGCCGATCCGATGAAACGGTCGGGGCCGGACTGCGTCACGTCGAGGACGTTGGAAATCGGTTCGCGCGTCGGCGCATGGTCATCCCTGTCCACGGGGGCGTCCACCGCGATCACCCATCCAGCCCCAGGGCGCGCCGCGCCGCCAGCACCGTGTCCATCTCGTCCAGGCCGCTCAACGGCACGTCATAGTCGGCGCGATCGTCAATCTGGCCAATATGGGCAGCGATGTCGTCACAGTCGGGCGCATCCGGGCCGGGGCTGTACCATCCGCGGGTCAGGCCGACGAACAGTCGCGAATATTTGCCGCCCAGCACCGAATACATGTGCTGGGAGGAGGCGCAGTCCCGACTGGCCATGTAACAGGCCAGGGCGGCGACGAATTCCGGCTTCATGCCCTCGATGAAATGGCGGGTGCGCGCGCCGGCGGCCTTGAGGAAATCGACGTCCGGGCGCTGATCGATCGGCGTGCCGCCCAGCCGGCCGCCCTGCGCGTTGGGGAACAGGGTATTGACGGCGATCCCGGCCGGCGCCTCCTGCGCGATGACGTTCATCAGGCCGATCAACGCGGTCTTGGCGGCGCCGTAATTGGCGCGATAGGGATTGCCGAACACGCCCGATTGCGAACTCACCAGAACGATCCGGCCATAGCCCTGGCGGGTCATGGCGCGATAGGCGGGCTGGCATATGTTGAAGGCGCCCTTCAGATGGACCGCCAATACGGATTCGAGATCCTCCTCGCTCAATGCGCCGAAGGCGCCGTTGCGCTGGTTCCCGGCGTTGGAGATGACGATGTCCACCCGTCCGAAGGCGTCCAGCGCGGCATCGATGATGGCCCGGCCCCCGGCCTCCGTCGCGACGGTGTCGTAGTTCGCGATCGCGCGGGCGCCCATCCCGGCAAGTTCGTCGACGACCGCGTCCGCATAGCCGGTGGAACCGCCCTGTCCCGTCGGATCGCCGCCCAGATCATTGGCGACCACCGCCGCGCCCCGGCGCGCCAGTTCCCGGCAGAAGGCCGAACCGAGTGCGCCGCCAGCACCCGTGACCACGGCCACCTGCCCACTGAAATCAATCGCCATCCGCGCCTCCTTTTGGGCGCGACCATGGCGGCCGCCCGGCATTCCGCCAAGCCGGGCGATGGAATTTCGGCCATGTGATGGATCGATGGACGGAGAGCTAATCCTTCCTGGGTTCGCTGGCCTTGAAAAGCATTCGTGCCAGCACGCCTTCCTCCACGTCCGTATCCGGCCCGCCCTCGGGGAAGAACCAGTCGCCGAGCAGCACCGAACCTGCCAGCATGCCGAAGCCATAGCGAACCATCAGTTCCGGCGGCACGTCGAATTCCAGTCCGGCCTGCTGATATTGCGAACGGATCCGGGCCACGGCCCGGGCGAAATAGTCATCCATTCCATGAATGGCCGCCAGATCCACGTCCCCCCTGGACTTGACCATTGCCAGGAGCAGGTCGGCATGGTCGCGCAGAAAGGGGTAGAGCGCCTGGACATAACGCATGCTGCGTTCTTCCCGGTCAGGCGGCAGGGTATCGCTGAAGGCCAGGAATTCCCGGAAACGGGCATTGAAAGGCTCTATCACCGCTTCGGTGAACAGCGCCTCCTTGCTGCCGAAATTGTTGAAGATCAGCGGTTCCGACACTTCCGCGCGCGCAGCGATATGGCGCGTGGTCGCACCGGAAAAACCCCGCTCCGCAAAAACGGCACGGGCGGCATCGAGGATGAGCGCGCGGATTTCCGCCGTGGAGCGCCGCGCGCGGCGGCGGCGCGCAATGACCTCAGTCGACCGATCGGAAATGTCATGCATGCGTCATTAAGCCATTGTCCTGTCTTCGCGGATGCTATAAATAGCACATACTATTTATCTCCGCGACTCCGTTGCGGCGATTCTGAAAGGAGAGGCATGAGCAGTCAATTCGATGTGGTGATCCGCGGCGGCACAATCGTGGACGGCACCGGAGCCCAGCCTTATGTCGCCGATATCGGCGTGAAGGATGGCATCATCACGCAGATCGGCGCGATCGATGCGTCGGCGCGCGAGGAAATCGATGCGCGCGGCCTGACCGTGACGCCGGGCTTCGTCGATGTTCACACTCATTATGACGGCCAGATCACCTGGGAAAACCGCATGGC
The DNA here is from genome assembly GCF_040676285.1 of Sphingobium sp. LMC3-1-1.1. Taxonomy (NCBI): domain Bacteria; kingdom Pseudomonadati; phylum Pseudomonadota; class Alphaproteobacteria; order Sphingomonadales; family Sphingobiaceae; genus Sphingobium; species Sphingobium sp. LMC3-1-1.1. The sequence goes on from NZ_JBEGHQ010000012.1 coordinate 335,289, forward strand.
CCCTTCATCCAATCACGGCGTCACGACCGTGGTGATGGGCAATTGCGGCGTGGGATTCGCGCCGGTGCGCGATGGCGACCATCAATTGATGATCAAGCTGATGGAGGGCGTCGAGGACATCCCCGAAGTCGTCATGGCCGCAGGCGTGCCGTTCAACTGGAACAGCTTCCCCGAATATCTGGATGCGCTGGAACAGCGCGTGTCCGACGTCGATTTCGCGACGCAGATCCCGCACAGCCCGCTGCGCGTGTTCGTCATGGGCGAGCGGGGCGCCAATCTGGAACCGCCGACGCTGGAGGATCTGGTCGAGATGCGCCGCTGCGTCAGCGAGGCGGTAAAGGCCGGCGCGCTGGGCGTCGCCAGTTCGCGCAACCTTTTCCACCGCTTCCGTTCCGGCGAGCTCGCGCCCTCCGTCACGACCGAACTGGACGAGGTGCTGGCCCTGGCAGAGGGTCTGAAGGATGCGGGCGCGGGCACCTTCCAGTGCAATCCCAATCTGGACAATGATGCCGAGGTAGAGCTGAAGATCTTCCGCACCATCGCGCGGGAGGCGGGCGTCCCCGTGACGTTCAGCCTGATCGCCATGCCGACCCGGCCGGAAAATTGGGACGGCTATGTCGCGGGCGTGCGCCAGGCGGCGGAGGACGGTCTTGCCATACGCTGCCAGTTCATGCCGCGCCCGATGGGGGTGATGTATGGGCTGGACCTCAGCTATCATCCCTTCTCGCTCAATCCCAGCTACCGTCCGCTGGCGAAGCTGCCCCTGGAGGAAAAGGTGGCGCGCATGCGCGATCCCGAACTTCGCGCGCGCCTGATCGCGGAGGAACCGGACGATCCCAACCCCGCTTTCGTCGGGCTGATCAAGTCGATCAGCGCCCTGTTCCGCATCGGCGATCCGGCCGATTATAATTTCGCGGCGGAAGACAGCATCCAGGCGGAGGCGGCGCGGCGCGGCGTCAACCCGCGCGAGATGATCTACGATGCGCTGCTGGAGGATGAAGGACGCGCGATCCTGTGTTCCTATTCGTCGGACGTGCCGGAATATCTGGCCAAGAGTCGCGACCTGATCGGGCAGGACAATATGATCGTCGCCCTGGGCGATGGCGGCGCGCATTACGGCATGATCTGCGACGCGGCCTATACCACCTACCTGCTGACTGGGCGGCTGGGCCGGGATGGGCTGGACCTGCCCACCGCGGTCAAGGCGCTGACTAGCCAGCCGGCAAACTCCGTGGGCCTGCGCGATCGCGGCGTCCTCAGCGTTGGGTACAAGGCGGACATCAATGTCCTGGACCTGCCCAACATGATCCTGCACCGGCCGCAGGTGATCGCGGACCTTCCGGCAGGCGGCAAGCGGCTGTCGCAAAAGTCCAAGGGTTATGTCGCGACCCTCGTCAGCGGAGCCGTGACCTATCGCAACGGCGAGGCGACCGACGCGCTTCCGGGCCGCCTGGTGCGTGGTGTACGCGGCGCTCCGGCGACCGCGCAGGCCAGGCAGCATGAAATCGCCTGAGATGGAGTGTCGGCGCGGATAAGGGGCGCGCAGACATGCCAGAAGACCGGCACGGTTATCCGTGCCGGTCTTTTTCATTGTCGGTCTTTTTCATTGCGGAACAGCGGCGTCAGCAACGCCATCGCCGATGCGATCCGTTCCCCCGACTCCCGTTCGGAACATTGCAGCAGGCCATCATGGCCGCCGGTGACAAGCGCGCCGAATTGCCGCGCGAGCAGGGCCGGGTCGTGACTGGCAAGCCGCCCCTCCCGCGCCAGCTCCTCCAGCCAGAGGACCAGCGGCGCGGCCACGTCGCGGCTTTCCAGCAGGATCTGCCGCGCCAGTTCAGGGAAGCGGCCGGCCTCGAAAATCACGAGGCGGAGGAATCGATCGGCGGCGGGATCGGCAGTCGCTTCGGCAATCGCGACGGCAAAGTCGGCGAGCACGTCGATCGGATCGCGCCCCTCTGTCGCGACCGCAGCGAAGCGGTGCGCCGGGACGCGGCAGGCATAGCTGCAGATCGCGCGAAACAGGGCAGGCTTGTCAGCATAGCGGGCATAGAGCGTCGTCTTGCTGATGCGGGCGCGGCGCGCCACTTCCGCCATGGTCACGCCGGCAAAACCACGCTGCTCGAACAGCGCCCCGGCAGCCTCCATGATGGCCTGCTCCCGCGCTTGCGCCTCGTCGGCCGTGGGTCGACCGCGTCGACGGGAGGCGTGCCGCGCAATCATCATATTCCTGATCCCCTTCCTGCTTGCGCAGGCCCCATTTTAATTGGACAGATTGGTTCAATTAGAACGGAATGAAGGTGCAGGGCAATGGCGGATACACTCAAGGTCGGGATCATCAGCGCCAACTGGAGCCTCAAGGTGCATGGCGCGGCCTGGCGCCGGATCGAGGGCGTGGAAGTCGCCGCCATCTGCACATCCAGGCAGGAAACGGCGGAGCGGGCCGCACGCGAATATGACATCCCCAAGGCCTATTGGAACCATGAGGAAATGTCGGCCGATCCGGACCTGCACATCATCGATGTCGGCACGCGGCCGTCCTTCCGCTTTCCCATGGTCATGGCCGCGCTGAAGAACGGCAAGCATGTCTATGACGCCCTGCCCTTCGCGGTCAGCCTGTCCGACGCCGAAGCGATGCGCGACGCGCAAAAGGCGGCCGGGGTCGTCGGCGTCGTCGACGCGCAGTTCCGATGGTCCCCGCATGCGCAGAAGATGAAGCGCATGATTGATGAAGGTTTCATTGGCCGCCCGCTTGGCTTCAACGTGCAGCTCATGTTGCCGCTGATCGTCGCCAACGACAAACCCTATGCCTATTGCGCCTATTCGGAGCATACCGACCCATATTACTGGCTGGCGGAAAAGAGCAGCGGCGGCAGCGCCTGGCGCAATTTCGCGACTCATTCGCTGCTGTTCCTGACGCATCTGATCGGCCCAGTGGCGGAGGCGACCGGCATGTTGACGACCGGCGTGCCCGAATGGTTCCTGCCCAATGGCGAAGTGTTGCGCCCGGAAACGCACGACCTGGGCAGCGCGGTGCTGCGCATGGAAAATGGCGCGATCGGCAGCCTGCAGGCGGGATGGTGCGTGCCCGACACCGAAGGATGGCGCGTGGAAGTGTGGGGCGACAGGGGCCGGCTGCTGCTGGTCGACGACAGTTTCGGCAATTTTCCGTCGGCCAAGCTCTATGCCGGCGACGCGCGGCTGCTGACCTATGGCCAGCGGACCTGCGAGGAGGTGACGGTGGACGATGCAGTCTACGCCATTCCCGGCGTCGAAGGCGCAACGGCGGAACCGCGCGCCTTCGCTGCCATGGACTGGATGTTCCGGAATATGGTCGATGCCATTCACCACGGAACGGAAGGATCGCCCAGCTTTACCGAGGCCGCAGCCGTGCACCGCGTGGTCGAGGCAGTCGAGCGGGCCAATGCCGAAAGGCGTTGGGTCACGATGCAGGAAATGGGGTGAGCCGCACCGGCGCCACACCATCACGACCATATGAACAACCGATCCTGTGCCGCGGGATAATATCGGGAGAGAATCCATGCTGAGAATAGACAAGCGTATCGATGTCACGGCGGCCGCACCGCATTTGGGGGACAAGGTCGAAATGGCCGTGACGCTGACCCTGCCCGATCCGTCGGCCATGCCGGACCGGCCGGTCGCGATCTTCGCCTGTCCGGGTGGCGGATATTCGCGCCACTATTTCATGATGAATTTCGATCGTCATGAAGGCTATGACGAGGCGGAATGGCAGGCCCGCCACGGCATGATCCACGTCGCGATCGATCATGTGGGCGTTGGCGAAAGCAGCATGCCCGATCTGTCGAAGATCGATTTCCAGACGATGGCCGCGACGCATGATTCCTGCGTGAAGCAGATTGCGGCTTCCCTGATCGAGGGTACGGCGGCGCAGGGCTTTCCCCGCCTGTCGTCGCTTTTCCTGGTGGGGATGGGGCAGTCCATGGGCGGTGGCGTCAGCATATTGACGCAGGGCCGTTTCGCAACGTTCGACGCGATCGCGCCCTTTGGCGTCAGCGCCATTCACACCGTCCTGCCGCAGCGCGACAAGGCCGCTTTCGAACATGGCATACGCCGTTTCGACAAGGTGGCGAGCGGTGAGGTCAAAAGCCATATCGAGCACGACCATGAGGGCGTCGATTATGTCTATCCATTCCACTGGGAAGACGTGCCCGCCGACATCCTGGACGACGACATGAAGGGCGGATATCCGATCCGGCAGACCACGCCGATCTATGGCAGCCTCACCATCCCGCATTGCGCGGTGCAGATGATGCTGCCCGGCGCCTTCGCGGAAGATGCCGCCCGCATCACGGTGCCGGTGCTTGTGGGCGATGGCGAGCGGGATACGTGCCCGGAGCCCTATCGGGAGCCGGCGGCCTATTCCGCTTCCCGCGACGTCTCGCTCTACATCGTGCCGCGCATGGCGCACATGCACAATTTCGCTTCGACGCGCGAGATATTGTGGCGGCGCCTGAACGACTGGTCGCGCATGGTTGCCGCCGCGCAAGACGAACCGCGCTGAACGGTCGCTGCCGACAGCGGAAATATCCGGCATCCCCTGCGGTGGGGATGCCGGATATTTCCTACCAGCGTCTGCGCATCTGCAGGCCCAGATTGCGCTTGCGCAACGTGGCTTCCCGTTCGGCGGGCGTCACGCGGGGGGTGTCGCCGGGCAGGTGACTGGCGAGTTCGGACAGCGGCACCTTCCTGATCGTCGGCATCGGATAGCTGTCCGCCCCGTGCCAGCGGCCCACCAGCATGCCGCGGCCATGGCCACCGCTGTCCAGCCAGTTGGCGACCCCCGGATCCTCCAGTGCGATCACGGCGCGGAACTTGCCGTCGCTGTCGAGCCTGGCCTGCATCGCGTTCAGGCTGCTCTGGCGATAGCCGAATTCTATCTGGTTCCAGAGTTCATCGTTCAACTGCACGTTCCAATATTTGCAGGTCTCAGGCAGTTCGGTTTCGAGGACAAGCGCTTCGCCCGGCTGATAGTCGTATATGCACCGGAAATATTTTTGCGGCCATTCGCCGCTATTGCCCAGATCTTCGAAGCCCGAAAGTTCCATGACGTTCAGACCCAGGTCCTGGATGACCTTGTTCTGATAACCGATGCAGATGCGGGAGAAGCGTTCCACGAATCCGCCCAGGATCGCATCGAGCCGTGCGGCAATTTCCTCCCGCGTCAGCCGGGGTTTGAGCGGCGGCTTGTCCAGTCGTTCTATGGCGAAGCGCGCGTCCACGTCGACGCCCCAGTCATAGGCGAACTGGCGGATCATGATGTCGCCGGCCTGGGGATCGAGATAACGCCAGTCGCCGGTCCAGTCCTTTGGCCTTTCCGTGCTGAATATCACCTCGAAATAGCCGTCCTTGCCCAGGGTCAGGCCGTCGGCATCATAATTGTTGAAGCCCGGACGGGGATCCTGCGTTCCGAACATGCCCCGCCCGACGGCGAAGCCCATGACCTTGTTGGTTCCTCGATAGCCGCTGATCCTGTAGACGCCGTCGCCACTGACCGGAGCGATATGGTAAATAGCGTCAGGATTGGGCTGGAGCAGGAAAATACTGTTTTCGAACGGCATCCAGTCGGGATGTTCGGGCGTGGACTGGAAATACCAGATATAGGATTGCGCGATATTCATCACCAACTGGCGATAGAGTTCGGCGCGGATCTGGTCATCCTGCGGAAAACCCGTGAGATCGTTGAGCCTGCCGGCCGGTTTCAGAAGGTCGACATAGGCGCTCCAGTTTCTGAGCGCGGCTGCGGTCGCGGCGCCGCCGTTCATGGTCGCGCCCCATGCACGGGCCGGCCGGCCGGCGACGGATATGCAGAGCGCGCTGCCCAGCAGGCCCCGTCGCGACAGGTCATGATCGTTGGCTTCGTCATCGGGCACTCTCCTTCTCCATATCGTCGCTTCATGCGGCCCGCACGCGACCGCGTACCGGCCGCGTCCCGGCCGTTGGGCGAGCCGCAGGGCGCAGGCGGGCCCGGCTCAGCTTCCGTGCCTGCGGCCGCCCGACACCTCTATCCCGCGGCCGGTGATCATGCTGGCCTCGTCGCTGGACAGGAACAGCACCGCGTTGGCGATCTCGCGCGGCGCAACGGCGCGGCGGATCACCTGGTTTTCACCGGCGATCTCGGCCTGCTCCTCCGCCGTGAACATGGATGCGATCTGCGGCGTGGCGGTCAATCCCGGCAATACGCTGTTCACCCGGATATTGTCGTCCGCATAGGCGCAGCTCGCATGATGGCTGAGATGGATGACGCCCGCCTTCGCCGCGGCATAGGAACAGGGCGCGGACGGCGTGTAGAGACGCGCGGCCATGGAGGCGGTGTTGACGATCGTGCCCCCGCCATTGGCCCTCATTACCGGGATCTCATATTTCATCGCCAGGAAGGTGCTGGTCAGGGAAATGCTGATCGTCCAGTTCCAGTCCTCCAGGCTCATCTCCTCGATGCTGCCTGGACGCGACATGCCGATATTGTTGAAGGCGTGGACGATGGGACCATGCGCCTCGTTTGCAGCCGCGATCGCGGCCTTGACCGAGGCTTCGTCCGTGGCGTCGGTGGCGACGAAAAGCGCCGTGCCACCCTGGGCCCGAATGGCATCGCGCACCGCCTCACCCTTGGCCGGGTCAAGCTCCGCGATCGTGACCTTCGCGCCTTCCTCTGCAAAGGCATGGGCCGTCGCCTCGCCAATGCCCGATCCGGCGCCGGTGATGAAAACCGATCGCCCCTCGAAACGCCGCCTGTCGCCCATCCTCGCTCTCCTGTTTCTCTTGGCCTGACTATCCTGGCCCATCTATCCTGGCCGGCCTGCTTGACCGCCCGTCAATGCGCCGGCTGGTCGGTCAGGCGGCTGATCTCCTGCCCGTCCATATCCGCCCAGAAGGACGCCCAACTGTCGAAATCCTGCGGAAGATCGGGTGGATTGTCATGGCCGGCCCAACCCGTGAAGGGCGCCGCCGGCCGCTCCTGCCAGTCCGCAGAATACCAGTGCTTTTCCCGGCGGCGGACGAAAAGCCATTCGCCGTCGCGCCGTTCATAGCTGTCGAAATAGGCGATCGCCATGACCACCCATTTGCCCTCATCCTCATGCTCGGCCCGGCAATAGACCACGCCATGCGCATGATCGGCATCGTCGAACTCTATCCGGTGCCCGCAAATCTGGTGAACCGAGCGATAGAATGTCCTGACCGCCGGCGTGATGATCGACTTCAGGACATCGCGTCCATTGCCGCGCCGTCCGCAATGGACGTCGGGAATGAACAGATTGACCCAGCCATCCATGTCGCGGCTGTCCACCGCGATCGCATAGCGTATCGGAAGCTGCTGGATCGCCGCCAGCGATTCCAGCCGGTCGATCCGCGCTTCCAGGTCATTCATGCCAATCGCTCCAGATTGGCGGGGTCGAACGGCAGGAAGGGTTCGTCCCGCTTCGCCTTGCCGAACCAGTCGGGATCGTTGAGGAGCGCCCGGCCGACGCCGACCAGGTCGAACTCGCCCTTTTCGAACCGTTCGATCAGCAGCGGCAGGTTGTTCACCGACTGCTGGCTGGCATCGATATGCTGCGCCTTGCCCCGCGCCTTGTCCAGCGCCACGCCGCCGACGGTCATCGATGCCTTGCCGGTCAGCTTCCTGGCCCAGCCCGCGAGGTTGAGCGGCGATCCTTCGAACGTCGGCGTGTCGAAATAACGCTGGCTGGCATCGAACAGATCGACGCCCGCGTCCGCCAGCGGCCCAAGCAACGCACCAAGGCCGTCAGGCGTGTCCGCAAGCACGGCGCGATAATCCTGCATCTTGAACTGGGAGAAGCGCAGGACGATCGGCATGTCCTCTCCGATCTCCGCGCGGATCGCCTTCACCACCGCCACGCCGAAGGCCGCCCGCTCGCCCCACTGGTCTTCGCGCCGGTTGGTGTAGTCCCACAGGAAACTGTCGATCAGATAGCCGTGCGCGCCATGGATCGCGATGCCGTCGACGCCCAGCGCCACCGCATTGCGCGCGGCCTGGCGGTATGCGGCGATGACGTCGGCAATATCGCTTTCGCTCATCGGCGGGACAGGGGACAGGCTCTCCACCCGTCCTTCCTCGCGGAAGGAGATCACGCCGTCCGGCGGCCCCCACAGTCCCGACGGCCGCATCGGATTGCCGGTTCCGGTGCCGGCATATTCGACATTCCACATCGGCCCCTGATGCCAGAGCTGGGGGATGATGCGCCCGCCCGCATCATGCACGGCCTCCACCACCCTGCGCCAGCCGGCCAGAACCTCGACACCGTCGATGCGCGGTATGTCGGGATGATCGACCGCGGCATAATGGGGCAGCGCCACGCCTTCGGTCAGGATCGCACCCAGTCCCGTCGCGGCGCGGCGGCCATAATAGCTCGCCACCTCCTCCGTCGGCACGCCGAACGGGGAGCGATAACGGGTCATCGGCGCCATCACCACGCGGTTGGGCAGCGTCAGGCCGCGCAGCGTGAGGGGGCGGAGCAGGGGATCGATGAGGCTCATCTCACTGTCCCTTGAACAAGGGCCTGCGCTTTTCGATGAAGGCGGTCCGCTTTTCCGCGGAGTCGGCCGTCGACTGGCTCATGAAGATGGCGCGGTTCTCCATCTCGATGGCGGCTTCCAGCCCAGGCGCATCGACATTGAACTGGAGCGAGCTCTTGGTGAGGGCAATGCCGATCGGGCTGTTGACCATCACCGCCTCGGCCAGCTTGAGCGCCTCCTCCATCAGGGCATCATCGTCGACGCAGCGCAGGATGAGGCCGATGCGCTCGGCCTCATCCGCCATGACGGGACGGCCGGTCAGCATCAGCTCTGCGGCCCGTTGAAGGCCGACGAGGCGCGGAAGCAGGTAGGAAAAGCCCATTTCATGCCCGGTTCCGGCATTGTGGAAGGCATTGACGAACTTGGCGGAGCGCGCCGCGATGGTCATGTCGGCGGCGATCGCGATCGGATAGCCGGCACCGGCCGTGACCCCGTTCACCGCGCAGATCACAGGTTGCGGCAGGGCGCGCATCAGGACCGGGATCTGCCCCAGCTTCGCCATGACGCGTTGCTGGAACTGCGCCTTGCCCAGCCCTTCGGCGACCCATTCGGGCTTGCCCGCCCCCCTGATGTCGTGGCCCGCGCAGAAACCCCGCCCCGCGCCGGTCAGAATGACCACCCGCACATCATGGTCGTAGCGCACGCCCTCCAGATGGTCGATCAGCTCCGCATACATGGTGTAGGTGAGTGAATTGAGGGCATCGGGCCGGTTAAGCGTCAGTCTGCAGACGCCCTCGACCGGCATGTCGCGCAAGATGTCGCCCATCTGACTCCCGTCCTTTTCTTTCATTCCGCCCGGCTGTGGACCATAGTCGACCAAAACACGAGGGCTGCGGAACCCCCGACGGCCTTCTTTGGAAAGCATATCATGGTTGTGAACAGGCATGGTCCGATCTTGTCATCATACCCTCAGGTGGCATGGGAAAATGCTATTTTCAGCAAGGTGATCCATGGCCAGACTGCCCCTTGAAAAGATCCGCGTGCTTGACCTGACCCGCGTTCTGGCGGGGCCGTTCGGGTCGCAGGTCCTGGCCGACATGGGCGCGGATGTGATCAAGATCGAACGCCCGGTCGTGGGCGACGATGCCCGCATTTTCGGCGAACCCTATCTGCGCGATGCGCAGGGGAAGCCGACGCGGGAAAATGCCTTCTACATGTCCGTCAACCGCAACAAGCGATCGGTCGCCCTCAACATCGCCAGCGCGAAGGGGCAGGAACTGATCCGCGAACTCGTCAAGTCCTGCGACGTGGTGATGGAGAATTACAAGGTCGGCGATCTCAAGCGCTATGGCCTCGACTATGAAAGCCTGAAGGCCGTCAATCCCCGCATCATCTACTGCTCCGTCACCGGCTATGGCCAGGACGGGCCGCTGGCGGGAAAGCCAGGCTATGACGCGGTGTTCCAGGGCGAGTGCGGCCTCATGAGCGTCACCGGCGTGCCGGAGGGCAAGCCGGGCGCCGGACCGATGAAGGTCGGCCCCAGCATCATCGACCTGTTCACCGGGCTGAACGTCGCCAATGCCATATTGGCCGCCCTGTATCATCGCGACGCCGCTGGCGGCGAGGGCCAGTATATCGACATCGCCCTGCTGGATTGCGGCGTGTCGGCGCTGTCGCATTATGCGCAGATCTACCTGACTTCGGGCGAGGTGCCGGTGCGCCGGGGCACCCAGGGCAATGGCGGCATGCCGACCAGCATGTTCCCGTGCAGCGACGGCGCCATCATGATCACGTCGGGCAACGACAAGCAGTATCTCGCGCTGTGCGACGCGGTCGGTCATCCCGAACTGAAGGACGATCCCCGTTTCTACACCAATGTCGAACGGGTGAAGAACCGGGACGAAATCACCGAGGTGTTCAACGCGATCTTCCAGACGAACAGCGTCGATTACTGGCTGGAGAAGCTGGGCGCGGCCGGCATTCCCAGCGGGCCGATCAATGATCTGGAGCAGGTGTTCGATTATCCGCAGGCCGTGCATCGGGGATTGCGCGTGCGCGCGCCGCATCCGCTGAAGTCCGATCTCGACGTGATCCGCAGTCCGCTCAATTTTTCCGAAACGCCGATCACCGACTATCGCGCCCCGCCGATGCTTGGGGAACATACGCGGGAGGTGCTGGCACAGGAACTGGGGCTGGACGCGGCCGCGATCGACGGGCTGGCCGAAGACGGGATCATCTGAAAACCTGCCGGAACGACGGCGCAGCGACCGGCCCATCAAGCGGTCGCTGCGCGCGCCCTTCAGATATAGCCGCGCCGCGATCGATAGGCGGCGAACCGTTCCTCCAGCCCCGCGCGGGTCAGGCCGAAATCCTCCGGGCTGTGCTTGGGCCCGGTGCCGGGCCTGTGGGGATGCGCATCGAGCCAGGCCTGCATCGCGCCTTCGGTTTCGGCCGTCAGCGTCAGGCCGAGGCGATCATAGATGGAGCGGATCGTGCTCATCTGGTCACGCGTGAAGTCGCGAAACTCGACATCGATGAAAGTGGCGTCGCTTTTCGCCCGCACCGCTTCGGCACGTTCCAGCGCCTGCGCCCACATCTCCGCTTCCCGCCGTCCGACATCGGCGCGGTTCGCCTTGTCGCCGCAAAAGGCCCTGCGCGCCGAGAAGATAAGGTTGCTGACGGAGGGCGTCGAATCCACCGGGTCACGGTGGGTCTGGATGATCTTCGCGTCCGGAAAGACGTTCAGCACCTCCTGCAGGGAAAAGAGATCCGTGGGATTCTTGAGCAGCCACCGGCGATCGTCCCCTGCGCCGATCAGGCGCAGCACGTCGGCAAGCCAGCGATAGCTGTCGGTGTCGTCCCGGCCCCGGTACCAGCGGTCGTAATTCGGCACGTCCCACATGGACGGCCACATGTTGCTGGCGAAGCTGGAGCCCAGGATGAACAGGGATTCCTCGATCCCTTCCGCCGTCATCATATGGTCGTCGGCCGATTCCGGCGACGCCTCCAGATAGGCGTCGAGCGACGCCTTTTCGGTCCGGTATTCGGCAATGGCGTCCCAGCTGTCCCGCGGCGGGCGGGGCATGGGGTAGACGGTCAGCCAATGTTCCGGTCCCTGGAATTGCGGATCGAGCGACATCAGCAGGTGCAGCGCGGTCGTACCCGAACGGACCAGGCCGGCGATGATGATCGGTTCCCTGATCGGCGTCTCCAGCACCTCCGGCCGCGCCTTCAGCCCCTTGACGGCCAAGGCGCGGGTATCGAGCGACTGACCGATGCGCCATGCGGTCGCCTGCACGCAGGCAGGTTCCAGGTCCAGCGCGCGGATGTCGGACAGCAGCAGGTCCAGCCCTTCCCGGAAAGCAGGGTCGCCAAAGTCGCTGAGGCCGGTGCGGGCCGTCGAGCCAGCCAGCAGGACATCGAGGGTCAGTTGCGGCTGGTCCTGCAAAACGGCTTCGCTGCTCATCAGGCGACGCTCCACGGATCGACGTGAATCTTGGTCTCGTTGGCGCCCGCCCGCAATTGTTCGAACAGGTCGGGAAAGGCGTCCAGGCCCACCGTCCTCGACACCATCAGGCGCGGCTCGACATGCCCGGCGTCCAGTGCATTGGCGCTATGTTCGAATTCGCGCAGGTCATAGGCGAAGGAGAATTTGATCGTGACCTGCTTCCATGTGGCGAGCGAAGGCAGGATCGGATCGGGCGAGGAGCAGAAGCCCAGCGACACGACTGTCCCGCCGGGGGCGACCAGCTCTACCGCCTTCTGCGTCATGCCGACCGCGCCGACGCATTCCAGCACGATGTCAGGCATACCTCCCAGGGCAGCGGAGACGCGTTCCATTTCGCCCTCGCCCAGTGCCTCGAAACTGTTGGCGCCCATCTGGATCGCCAGATCGGCGCGTCGCGCGGAGCGGGAAATGGCCACGATCTTCCCAGCGCCCAGCAGGCGCGCCCAGTAGATGACGGCAAGGCCGATCGATCCGGCACCCAGCACCGCGACCTTCGCCCCCGGCTGCATCTGCGCCAGCCGCACGCCGCGCAGGCCGACGGCCAGAGGCTCGATCAGCGCGCCATCGGCAGGCGTCAGGGTTTCGGGCAACAGCACCGAACTTGCGGCGGCGATCCGCATATATTCGCCGAAACCGCCGACAAGTCCCTGCATCTGCGCGCAGGCCATCGGATAGCCGGCAAGGCAGGGCGGACAACGGCCGCAGCCGGCGACCGGCATCGCGGTGACGAACTGGCCGACCTTCAGCCTTTCGACGCCCTTGCCCAGGGCGACGACCTCGCCGCAATATTCATGGCCGATGACGCTGTTGACGGGGAAATCATTGCCCTTGCCGGATGTCATGCTCAGATCCGTGCCGCAGACGCCGCAACGCGTCACCTTGATCACCGCCTCGCCCTCGCCGGGTTCGGGATCCGCCACGTTTTCGACGACTAACGGCGTACCAGCGCCCTTGAATATCGCTGCCCGCATCGCTCTCTCCCAAAATCTTGTGCCACGTTATATAGATACTAACGGGTATCTAAATTAACAAGCTATCGGCTTTGAAAATGTCGGCCTCCGGCCGAACCTGCCCGCAGCGGCAAGGCTGGCGCAAGAGCGCGCCGGAGGGATCGCAGACATGATGCCGGACGCCGATTCTTTCCGATGGCGCCAGCCTGGCTTAACGCCCTAAGACAAGGGGACCGCGCGTTTCACCACGCCGGTCATGTGTCCAAGGCCGGGGAAATCATCATGGTCCATGTCACCTTCATCACCCCCTCCGGCGTCGTCACCACGCTGGACGGCGATGTCGGCCAGTCGGTCATGGACATCGGCAAGCGCGCGGGCGTCGAGAATATCATCGGCGAATGCGGCGGCAGCGCGGCCTGCGCGACATGCCATGTCCATGTCGATCCGGCATGGATCGACATGGTGGGGCCGCCGTCCCAGGATGAATGGGACATGCTGGATTTCGCGCATGGAAAGCGCGAGGATTCGCGGCTTTCCTGCCAGATCCGTCTGCGCCCGGCGCTGGATGGCCTGATCGTGCATACGCCCGAACGACAGGGTTGAAGTCAGCCGATCGCTTTCAATGCGGCGATGGCGGCGGCTTCTCCCTCGACGCCCTTCACCTTTGGCATAAATTCCGCCTCGACCAGGCCGGTCCAGCCAATCCGGCGCAGCGCCGCCATGATCGGCGCAAATTCGATGACGCCCGCGCCGGGCTGAACGCGGCCGGGCATGTCGGCGATCTGTACCGCGGCAAGGATGTCCGCATGCGCCAGGATCATCGCCGCCATGTCCTCCCCGCTACAATGGCAATGGCAACTGTCGAGGATCAGCCCCACGCCTGCCGATCGGGCCATGGCGGCCACCGCGTCCACATGCTCCACCAGCACCTGCGGCACGCGTGCCCGGCTCGCCACCTCGACCGCCAGCGCGACGCCGCGTTCCCGTGCCAGCGTCACGGCGCTCGCGAAATTCTCGGTCGCTCGCGCCAATTGTTCCGCCTGGGGTGCACCGCAATCCAGCAGGATCATGTTGATGCAGCCGCCGCCAATGCGCTCCGCTGCGGCCAGGCCGGGAGCCATTGCCGCTTCCATGTCCGCAATGGTCGCCCCCCAGAAAAAGGGCGGCTCCAGCCCTAGCGGATTATGGGTGAAACTGCCCATCGCCATTCCATGATCGCGCAGCGCCATACCCATGGCCTGCTGCACCATCGGCGGGCGTAGCTTCAGTCCATTGTCGGTGATGCCGGCAAAGCCCAGTCGCGCGGCGCATTCGATCTGCGCAACCGGATCGATCGACCCGGCCGTCGCCGCAAGCAAGGGCGCCGCGGGATCGACTATGCCCAGATGCGCCGCCAGCCGGATCAACGCGCCCTCACCTTTCGGCCCAGCGCTTCAGCACCGGCTCGACATCGGTGTGCAGCGGCGGGTTCACCTCCCCGATCCGCCCCGGCGTTTCCGACAGGCGCGGCGCAGGCGCGGCGAGCGCCAGATCGCCCAAGGCATCGTCCGAAACATGAACCAGGCTGGCGCGGGCGCGCACATGGGGGTCAGCCAGCATATCATCCAGGCTGTTGACGGGCGTCACGGGGATGCGCCGGGCGACAAGTTGCTCGACCAGCGCGGACTGCGGCACGGTGGCGATCCAGGCCGCCACCTGCGCGTCGGGGTCGGCGTCGTCTCCCGCTCCACCCGCCCCCTCGCCCGCCGCCAGCGCCACCAGGTCCGCGGCATGGCGTGCGGTGCTGGCGGAGATCGCGACATATCGCCGATCGGCCGTCCGATAGACGTTGCGCAGCACGCCCGGCAGGCGCGACCCCGTCCGTTCGGGCGACCGGCCCGGCTCCCATCTTTGCGCCGCATGGGCGACGATCTGGAGGATCGGTTCATAGAGGCTGGCGTCCACCTGCTGCCCCTGTCCGTTGCGGTCGCGCCAGTACAATGCGGACAGGGTTCCGATCACGGCGCTCATCGCGCCCACGGCATCGCCCAGCGCCACCGACGGCAGCATCGGCGCGCCGTCGGCTGCCCCCATCAGTTCCGTCAGGCCGCCAAAGCCTTCGCCGATCGTGCCCGAACCGGGACGGCCCGCATAGGGGCCGGTTCCCCCGAAGCAGGACAGGGAAAGCATGACGAGGCGGGGGTTGATGGCCGAGAGGACATTCCAGCCGATGCCGCGTCTGGCCAGCACGTCGGCGGGGTAATTTTCAACCACCACATCGGCATGTTCGACCAGCGATTTGAGCCGCGCAATTCCTTCGGCCGAACGCAGGTCCATCGCAACACAGCGCTTCCCGCGCGCGACGAGCGGCCACATCTTGCTGTTGCGGAACAGATCGCCTTCCGGCGGCTCGATCTTCAGGACGTCGGCACCGAAATCCGCCATGATCGTCGCCGCCAGCGGCGCGGCATAGAGCGACGCCATGTCGATGACCTTCAATCCCGCCAGCGCGCCGGGCGGGATGGCGCTGCTCCCCTGTCCGCTCATCCCTTGATGCTCTCCCCTGATGCGTCGGCGAGGAAATTGTCCCGCAGCCGCCGTTTCATGATCTTGCCCGTCTCTTCCCGGGGCAGGACATCGCTTATGACGACATGCCGTGGAACCTTGTATCCCGCGATCCGCGCACGCAGAAACGCCTTCAGCTCGTCGGGCTTCACCCCGTCTTCAGCCTCGACATACGCCACCAGCGCCTCGCCAAATTCGGGATCGGGAATCCCGAACACGGCACAGTCGGCCACGCCGGGATGTTCCAGCAGGGCGGCCTCGACTTCCGCCGGGTAGATGTTGACGCCGCCGGAAATCACCATGTCGACGCGGCGGTCGCAGAGGAAGAGATAGCCCTCTTCATCCAGCCATCCCATGTCGCCGCATGTGATGAGCCCGTCATATTCCACGGCGGCGCGCTTTTCGGGATCGCCGTGAAAGGTGAAGTCAGGCGTGCCGTGGATACGCAGATAGATGTCGCCCGTCTGCCCCGGTCCTGCCCACTGGCCGTCTCCGCCGCGAATACGAACCTCCCCGGTCAGCACGGGTCGTCCGACACTGCCGGGCTTTGCCAACCACTCCTCCGGGCTGATCTTCGTAACGACGCCGGTCTCCGTCGATCCATAGGTCTCGTAGAGCACAGGACCCCACCATTTCAGCATCGCGCGCTTCACCTCCGGCGCGCAGGGGGCACCGGAATGGACGACATGTCGAAGGGTGGAAAGATCATATCGTGTCCGCGCCTCCGGGGGCAGGCGCAGCAGCCTTACGAACAGGGTCGGCACCAGCGCGCTATGGGTGACGCGATGCTTCTCGATGAGGCGCAGGCACTCCTCCGGATCAAACCGCTCCATCACGACCACCGTGCCACCCGCGCCGAAGGTCGCCATCAGGATCGCCTGACTGAAGAGATGATAAAGCGGCCCGGTGACCAGCGCGACATTTCCCGGGGCCGTATCATGGATGATCGAGAGAACCCGCGCGCGCTGCGCCGATTCCTCGCCCGTCGCGGGCAGGCGCCGGACCGCCTTGGGTTTGCCGGTGGTGCCCGAGGTGTAGACCATCGAGGAGCCGAGACCATTGCCATTGCCGGCATGGGGTTCGTGCGCGCCGATCCAGTCGTCATAATCCGGCCAATTGCCCTTCCCGCCCACGGCGATGACGGGCAGGTGGTCCGGAATCTCGTTCCTTATCCCTTCCAGCAGATCGGCATGTCCGATCAGCAGCCGGGGCGTGGCGTCACGCAGCACGTAGCCGATCTCCGCCCCGTGCCAGTGCCAGTTGATCGGCACGCCATAGGCATCCAGCCGGCGAACGGCGAGATTGGCCTCCAGCACGGCAAAATCATTGCGCAGCAGCAGCGCGACCGCGTCGCCGGCGACCACCCCTGCCGCCGCCATGGCGCTTGCCAGCCGCGCTGCCCTGTCAAGCAATTCGGCCCGCCCGCGAACGCGATCGCCGATGATGACGTCACCGTTCATGCAGACGCGACCGGACGCGTAACCGTAAGGCAGGTGCCCCAACTGTGCAGCATCGCCGCGTGCAGGCCGCCCTCTCCTCCCGCAACCATCACCAGAACATCATCGGGACTGGGCACCAGATGAACGCGCCCGTCGGGCTTGATCCGGCCGAGATTGCCGATGGGGTCGCGATATTCGGGCCGAAACCAGTCGATGGGCAATGCGCATTTGTCCCAGATATAGGCCTGCACATCCTCCATCCGGGGATAGGCCCGCGCGATCACCTCTGCCCAGATCGGGTTGATCACGCACAGCGTTTCGGCAAAGGCGGAGGAAGGCAGGAAGCCGTTGGCGCCGGGATAGGCCATGGACTTGGCGATCATGTCCAGGAAGCCGTCGGCGCTGTTCGCCACGACATCGCAGATATTGGCCGTGCCCATCGCGCCATAGGCGGTGACGGCATCCCCCTGAACCCCGCGCCGTTCCGCCAGCGGCGCCCAGGGGGACCGTTCCTCCCATTCGCCGAAGAGGATGCCGGCAACCCGCCCCGGCGTGCCGTAGACGCTTTGCGACGTGGCGCCGATCAACTGGCCCGCCACATTGCGCATGATCAGACGAATGGCTCGGCCGATGGCCACTGCGGGTCCGGCGACTCCACCCAGGCAGCCGGCCTGGCAGGGAATGTCCAGCCGGTTGCGGATCTGGCCGTTGACGATCAGCGCCGGCACCACCGACCCGGTGGTGGCGTTGAGGCCCGCAAGATCGAATTTCGGGTCCGCCATGGCTTCGATCGCGGCGCACAAGAGCGGCATGGACTCGCCCGTACAGCCCGCCATGACGGCGTTGATCGCGATCTTTTCCACCGTGCATTCGGCGCGCAGCGGCGGCAGCACGGCAATCAGCTCGTCTGGAAATCGCCCGCCTGCGATCAGGAAATCCTGCACCCGCGCCTGCGTCGGCGGGATCAGCGGCAGCCCGTCCCCCCACCCCTGCGCCATGGCGAAATTGTTGAAGGCGACAATATCGTCGTCGACCTCATGCCGCCGACTGCTCAGCCAGTCCGCTTCGCACCCCGAAATCCCGCAGGAACGATCGATAGTGGTTTCTTGCAATGTCATGGACCTGCTCTTTCGGAAGGATATCGAGAGGATAGGGAAGGATGTGAAGGCGCAGACCCGATCGTCCGCCGCGCTTCGCCAGATTCCTGGCCAGACCTTCGAAATGGGCGGTGGCCACCGCGATGGTCGGCATTCCGGTGGCGGCCGCCGTCAGCGCGTCAGCGATGGTCCAGCTTGTGCAGGACCCGCAATTGCCCAGGCCGACAATGGCCATGTCGCTCTGCGCCAGCAACGCCTGATATTCACGGTCGGCCTGTTCGCCTTCCTCGCCGGTGCGGCCGCAGCTTCGCCAGAAGGTCACCTCCGCGCCTTCGGCGCGCAGCCTTTCGGCCCATATTTCACTGACCCAGTCCCAACTGCGCCACAGCATGTCGATGCGGATCGCGATCTTCCTGCCTTGAAGATCGCCCGCAGGGGGACCGGGATCGGCAATATCGTGGACCAGCGATGCGGTAGGATCGAGAATAATCGTCATGGGAACACCTCCAGCACTTATTTGCATGTTGCATGCAAAATATCAAGCCTGTTGATGATATATGTCAGGACGAGGCTGGTGCCGTGCCCCTCCGGTCAGCGGTCATAGAAGGCACGCCCTCCGTCCACGTGCAGTGTGCGGCTGGTGATGTAGCCGGCATTCTCGCTTGCCAGAAAGACGATGAGGCCGCCGACATCCTGCTCCCCCTCGCCCATTCGGCGCATCGGGATCATCGATAGCTGATGTTCGCGCTCGGCCTCGCTCAGGCTTTGCCACCAGCTGTCGAACAGCGGCGTCGCAACCATGGGGCAGACGGTATTGACCGTGATTCCATATTTGCCCCAGCCTGTAGCCGCAGTCTTGGTAAGCCCCCGGACGCCCTCCTTGGCGATCGCATAGGCGCCCACTTCCGGCAGGCCCATGGTCGCCCCGCCAGAGCCGAAATTCACGATCCGGCCGCCCCGCGCCTTCATCGTGGGGAAGCACGCCTGCATCATGTAGAGCGAGCCGTGGATCGCCGACCGCAGGACGAGGTCGAGATTGGCGTCATCCACATCCTCGATCGGCCGGTTGTCGGTCGATACGGCGTTGTTCACCAACAGCCAGATGGGGCCGAGTTCCGCCTGGGCGCGCGCCACGGTGGCGTCGACCTGCGCGCGGTCGGTGACGTCGCACGGCGCGACCATCGCGCGCCCACCGGCCGCCTCGATCTGCGCCCGCGTGCGTTCCAGCGTCTCAACCGTCCGTCCCACCAAGACGACGGCCGCTCCCGCCTTGGCGACTGCAAGCGCGATGCCCACGCCCATGCCCGATCCACTGCCGGTGATGAGCGCGACCTTTCCTTTGAGCGGTCCTTCCATATCTTGTCCTCCTGCTGTTCAGAACAGCCCCGCCCTGCCGCCCGTCCAGGGAATGTAGGCGAAATAGCGCTCTGTCTGCGCCCACAGGGTGGGGATGATGGTGGGTTGGCTCAGGTCGCGGATCAGGTCGATATTCGCGGCGATGCTCTCCGGCGTGATCGCCGGATCGAACAGACCGTCATTGTCGAAGATGGCCAGCCGCGCGACGCGCCCTCCCCCGACGTTGAAGACTTCGCCGCTGAAATCCAGTTCCTCGCTGCTCAGATAGGCGATCAGCGCCGATACCTTTTCCGGCTGGAAATGGGTTCGGTACCAGAGCGCCAGATCCTCATGCGATGTTTCCGTCAGGCGGGAGGCGCCGGTCGGGAAGACTCCGTTCACCAGGATATTATGCGGTCGCCCGTCAAAGGCGGCGTCATGGGTCAGCCCCAGCAACCCGGCCTTGCCCGCCGCATATGGGCCCAAATGCCCCGCCCCCAGCACCGCCGATGACATGACATTGACGATCCGGCCGAAACCCTGATCGCGCATCAGCGGCCAGACACGCCGCAACAGCATGTAGGGTCCGATGAAATTGGTCCGCAAAACACCTTCGATCTCTTCATCGGCGAAGGCATCGGGTTCGCCGATCAACGATCCCCCGGCATTGTTGACCAATATGTCGATACGGCCGAAAGCATCCAGCGCGTGCTGGACAATGTCCCTCGCGGATTCGCCCGTGCCGACCATGGCGGCATCCGCCTCCGCCTCGCCCCCTGCCGCACGGATTTCTTCCACCACCGACTGCGCATGGGAAATGCTGCCCGGAGTCAGGGTCGATTGCGCGCCGCCATAGTCGTTCACCAGCACCTTTGCTCCGCGCGCGGCGAGCAGGAGCGCATGGGTCCGTCCCATTCCCCGTCCGGCGCCGGTGACAATCGCGACGCGTCCATCCAGTCGAATCATCCCCGGTTCCTCCTGTCAGTCGCATCAGTATACATGCAACATGCAGAGGATCGACTGGCCCGGCGCATGGGCGTTCAAGCATCGCCTATGCGGTGAACACGCTGTGGACCGTTATTCAGCCTGTCCGGCTGACCGTTGCTGGAAAGTGCGCGTTCGCTCGATATGGGCGCGCATGTGGCGTTCGGCAGCGTCGGGATTGCCTGCCTCTATGGCATCGATGATCGCCTTGTGATCACGCAATACTGCACGGCCGCTCCATCCCCGCGCGCGCGACAGGCGGCTGTTGAGAACCCGCAACTGCTGATCGATCTGCACCAGTTGACGCGCCAGACGCCCATTGCACGCCCCCTCGCGGATCATGCCGTGAAAGGTAGCGTCCAGTTCGACATGGCCGGCCAGATCATTTTGCGCGACCACCGCCTCATGCTGCGCGAACAGCGCCTTGAGTTTGGCGATGCCATCCGCATCCATGCGCTCGGCTGCGCGGCGCACCGTGACGATCTCCAGCCCTTCGCGAATATCCAGCAGGTCGAGAATGTCGCGGGTACCGCCCGCGATCACGGCGACGCCGGCGCTCGCCCGCGGCTCCACCAGCCCCTCCCGTTCCAGGGCGATCAGCCCTTCCCGCGCCGGGGTCCGGCTGACGCCAAGCCGCTTGGCGATTTCCGGCACGCTAAGATGCGTGCCGGGAGCGAGGGCGCCCGACAGGATCGCGCTGCGAAGTCGATCAGCCACCATTTCCGTCAGGGCTTCCGGCCGAGCCAGGGGTTCAAGCTGTCCCGACGCATCGGCATGTCGCTGTTCATTATGCATGCAGGTTCCATGCTCTGAAACCCGACGAAATTCAATGCCGACATCGCCGCCCAGCCCGCCGCTGCAAGGCCGGCCGGCAGCATCGTTCATATAGGTGATCGCTTGGCGGCAACCGCGCTTTGATTTTGTTCCCGCCCGAACAACATGATAGCAGCCCGCCAGATCAGTTATGAGGCATATATGAAATATCTTTTCTCGCTTGCGGCCGCCCTTTCCCTTTCCTCCGTCGCGATCGCGCAGGAGGCTCCCGCCATCAAGACGCGCACCATGGTCAAGACCGCCGATGGCGTCCGCGTCGGATTCATCGACCGGATCATCCAGAATGGCGAAGGCGCGCCGGCATCGGTTCAGATCATCTACAGGGGCCGCTTCGTCTCCATCCCGGCCGCGACCCTGTCCGCCGGCGACAAGGGACTGGTCACAAGCCTGACCGCTGAGGATCTCAAGAAGCTCTGAAGCCACGAGCTACCGCATTGGCGCAGGCGATCGGCCACGGCCGGCCGCCTGTCATGCATCAGGGGAAGGAGCTGGACGGCCTCGCCCAGCTGTTCGCGGCCATGCTGGTCCAGCCCTTCGTCACCGCTCCGCGCCGGGTTCGAAGATCGCGGCCGTCAGATGCTGCCCGCCATCGGCCAGCACGCGGTGGCCCAGAATGAAGCAGGCTTCGTCCGACACCAGGAACATCGCCGCGCCGCCAACATCCTCCACCGGATCGGCGAGGCGCGGCATCGCCGTATTGGCGATCAGCGTCTCGACGCTTCTGCCCTTCTTCGCCCGATACTCCGCAAAGACCCCGATATCGGGCACTGCCGCCTGCAGGAAATTGACGAGTATGCCGTCCTTCCCCCATTCGACGCCCGCCGACCGGCTGAGCCCGGTCAGCGCGAAATCCATGGTGACGGCATCCGACACGCCCTCGTTCGCCGTCGGACCATAGATCGACCCCAGATTGACGATGCGTCCGGTGCCTGCCGCCTTCATATGAGGATAGGCGGCCTGCATCATGTTGAGCGCGCTGAGCAGCACGTCGTTGAACGCCGCCGTGAAGTCCGGCGCCGCCTGCCTGTCTGCCAGCCGGTCCCACTTCAGAGCCGCGTGGGCGCCGTTCAGCACTATGTCGATCCGGCCATGCGCCTGCACCACGGCATCGGCCAGCGCCCGCGCGGCGGCTGGATCGGCAAGGTCCGCGCTGCGCGCTTCCGCATCCGGGATGGCGCGCGCAGCCGCCTGCGCGGCGTCCTGATCGCGGTCCACCAGCACAACCTTCGCACCTTCCCGGGCGAAGCGGCGGGCAATGCCCTGGGTCAATTCATTGGCCGCGCCCGTGACGATCGCGACCTGCCCTTCGATCAATCCCATCCTGTCCTCCCCGCGCTCAAACCGTCAGTTCGACGGCGGCCTGGCTGTGGCCCTTGTGGATATCCGTGCCCTCCTCATGCATCTGGAGCGGTGCGGTCGCCCATACGCCGCCGTCGACGCAGAAGACCTGCCCGGTGATGAAGCGGCCATTGTCGCTGCAAAGACCCAGCACCGCGCCGGCAATGTCGACCTCGCAATCGCCCATGCGACGCATCGGGAACTGCCGCACGCTCGCTTCGGCCATTTCCCGGTTCTGGTCGGCCCAACTCTTGTAGGCCCAGCTATCGCCCGCCGGCGTGATGCAGTTGGCCGTGATATTGTCCTTGCCAAACTCCCGCGCGGCGCTGCGCGTCAGCGCCTCATTGGCAGACTTGGTGATGTTGTAGTCGCTGGCATAGGGTTGCCCCCAGATGTTCCAGTGGCTGGAAAAATAGATCAGCCTCCCGCCGCCCACCTTGCGCATGTGTGGAACCGCCGCACGACTGGTCCAGAGCGACTGGTAGAAACCAGTCATCAGCGTCATCGTATAGTCAGCATCCGGCTTGTTCTCTATCGATCGGACCGGCGCGATCCCCTGAGCATTGTTGACGACGATGTCCAGTCGGCCGAATTGTTCGGCCGCATTGTTCACCAGATCTTCCATCTGCTGCCGATTGCCGACATCGGCGGCGACGAAGCGGGCCCGATCCGCCGCGCCGGGGATGCTGGCGATCAGCGCCTCATTCTCCCGGTTATTCTCCGGGCTGCGCGAGCAATAGACCACCGCAGCCCCCTCCTTGAGGAAGCGCAGGACGATGCCCTGCCCTATGCCCTTGGTCCCGCCGGTGACCACCGCCACCTTGCCGTTCAGCCGTCCATGCGTCTGCATCCCGTCTCTCCTCACGCTGTCTCGACCAGCGGCTTGCCCGCCGCCATGCGCCACATATCCGCGACCACCGGCAGGTGGATGGTCTGTCCGCCGTCGACCGCCAGCAACTGACCCGTGATGTAGCGGGCCGCGTCCGACAGCAGGAACAGCGCCGCCTGCGCTATATCGTCCGGCTGACCCAGATAAGGCAGTACATTATTGTCCAGGGTCATCTGAAAGAACTGATCGCCCATGTTCCGCGTCGTGGGCGTATCGATGAAGCCGGGCGCTATCGTGTTGCAGCGGATGCCGCGCCTGCCATAGGCGGTGGCGATCGATTGGCTGAGGCTGTGCACCGCCGCCTTCGACGCCGCATAGGCGGGGACGGTGCCCAGCGACAATATGCCGGCGGTCGACGAGATATTGACGATCGCGCCACCGCCGCGCTTCAGCATCTGGGGTATGCAATATTTGGCGGCCAGCATCGGGCCGCGCAGATTGATCTCCAGCGCCCGGTTCCAGATTGCGGCATCCATCTCGTGGATTTCGCCGTCCGCGCCGGTCTGTTCGGGTGCATTGTAGGACACGGTGTTGTCGAGCAGGTCGACGCCGCCGAAATGTGCGACGGTCGCTTCGATCGCCGCCCGCACCTGGCCCTCTTCCCGCATGTCGGCGCGCAATGCCAGCGCCCGCCCGCCCGATGCCGTTATGGCATCCGCCGCCGCGCTCGCATTGCTTTCGTCCAGATCGGCGATCATCACGGCCGCACCTTGCGCCGCGAGCAGTTCCGCCGTCGCCCGGCCGATCCCCGATGCGCCGCCCGTGACGACAGCCACCTTGCCCGCCAATATCGGCTGCACGACTCTCTCCTTGTATATGTTTCGCCAAGTTTATTATATTTTCAGCGAATACAGTCAATATGCCAATTATTCGTGCAAATATTCGTATTCAATTCAGAGATGTTCGCGCATCGAAGGAACGATCGTTCTTATCACCCCGTCATGTTACGCGGCACGGCGCCAAAGAAGGCCTTTCCGCCCTCGTCCAGGCGGATAAATTCTGACCAGACTCCCAGATCGCGGCGTGTGTCCGCGTAAATATAGTCGAGAGCGCCCGGCATCGAGCCGGCCATGGGCACATCATAACCCATGTCCCCAAGGCGATCGAGCATCGCCTGATGATCGTCGATCAGATATCCGAAATGGTGCAGCCGGATCGGCCCGGCGACGGGAGGAAGATGATCGTCATAGATCGTCTTCTGCATGGGATCGGGCTCGATGATCTCCGTCATCACATTGTCGATCCAGGCGAGCGCTATGCGTCGGGTGGGCGCTGGCCGGCCGTCGATCGCCGGAGGATCGTTCACCATGAATTCGACCGCGCCGAACCTGTCGCGGAACGCCGCGACGGCCGCCTCCACATCGCGGGTTACATAGCCGAACTGGAAGAAGCCCTTGAAGAAGTTCTGCACCCATGCCTCCATATCCGATGTCGCCATCGAATTTAAAGGTACGCGTAAGAACCTATATTGGCAAGCCGGCGCGGCGTTCCGCTCAGCCGCTCATGCCTGGTCGAGGGCCTGGGCCGGAGGGGAGGAAGTGCCGGCATCTGGCCGCAGGAGCCGGTTCGTGAAGGTCGCGGAAAAGGCCACCAGGCCGATAAGGATGAATATCCCGCTGAAATTGGCCGCGTCCATCGAACCCCGGAGTTCGAGCAGGCTGGCGGCGAAGCAGATGCCCAGCGACAGGCTGATCTGCTGGAATGTCGCATAGAGGCTGGTCGCCGCGCTCATTTTCGACTGGTCGACATCGACAAAGGCCAGCGCATTGTACCCGGTGAACAGCAAGGACGTGAAAAATCCGGATATGAGCAGCACCGCGCCCAGTGCAGGCTGGGGCCAGGCCGGACTGAACAGGGCACAGCCGCTGATGGCGATTGCAGCCGCCACGCTTCCCGCCATCAGGCATGCACGATAGCCGAACCGCTGGATGACCGACGGCGCGATCGGCTTCATGGCCAGGGCGCCGATCGCTGTCGCCGCCATGATCGTGCCCGCCTGGGCTGCGGAAATGCCAAAGCCGATCTGGAAAAGCAGCGGCAGCAGGAAGGGTTGCGCGCCCTGCGCGATGCGGGTCAGCGTGCCGCCCGCCACGGAAAGGCCAAAGGTGCGGATGCGCATGAGCGAAAGATCGAGGATCGGGTCTTTCGTTCGACGGGCATGCACAAGATAGGCGATGAAGAACAACGCGCAGCATCCCAGAAGTGCGATGATGACCGGCAGCCCGACAGCATGGCTGCCAAGTTCCAGACCGAAGATGAGGCATCCGAGCGCCAGTCCCGACAAAACGAAGCCCCGCGCGTCGAACTGCGCCACGTCGTCTTCCCTTATCTGGGGAATGAGCCAGATCGCCAGCGCCAGCCCGGCCGCGCCGATCGGGATGTTGATGTAGAAGATCCAGCGCCAGTCCAGATAGGTCACGATCAGCCCGCCCAGCGGTGGTCCGACGATAGGCCCCACCAGGGCCGGCATGACGAGCCATGACAAGGCGGCGACCAAGTCATCCCGGCTGACGCTGCGCAGCAGGACCAGCCTGCCGACCGGCACCATCATGGCGCCGCCGATACCCTGAAAGAAGCGCGCGCCAACCAGCGTCGGAAGGCTGTTCGACCAGGCGCAGGCAACCGACCCCGCCATGAAGATGGCGATCGCGCTGCAAAAGATGGTGCGTGAGCCGAAACGATCGGCCGCCCAGCCGCTGGCGGGAATGAATGCCGCGAGCGCGACGAGATAGGATGTGAGCGCGAGGCTGAGGCCCGAAGCCGGGATACCGAAATCGCGCGACATGGCCGGCAGCGCGATGGTCAGAACGGTGGCATCCAGTTGCTGCATGAACAGGGCGAAAGCCACCACCAACGCAATGACGCGATAATTCCGCCGGCGCTCAGACACTCTTTTGCAAACTCATGCTTCCAGACCGTCGACCGCCCGAACTGTACCAGTGCCTTCATAGGCCATGTCGCGGCCGAAAGATATGTTCCAGGCGGAAAACCGTTTCCCGCTTTTCCGCACGATGCTGTGGGTTCTTTGTTGTCGCATCCTTTGCGCGGAAAACCGGTTCCCACTTTTCCGCACGATGCTGTGGGTTCTTTGTTGTCGCATCCTTTGCGCGGAAAACCGGTTCCCACTTTTCCGCACGATGCTCTACGTACCGCTCTTGCCCAGGATACGCTGCTCCAGCCGCTCCGCGACGGATTTGCGTATCGGGTCGCCGGCGCGGATCTTTCGCCAGGTATTGTAGCTGATTCCATATTGCATCATCAGCACGTCGCTCGTCTGGCCCAGCATGCCAGAGAGCATATGATCGACCACATGCCTGGATACGGGTCGCATGGTCGCAAGACGGTCGATGGTCATTTTCCATTCCCCGGATTGGCGGGGAGCGCGACGGGCCGGACGCGCTCCCCAAAGGATCAGAAGGATATGCGGACACCCGCCGTGATATAGCGACCTATCGGATCATAAGCGCTGCTGGCGGCCGTGGTGAACGTCGTCACCGGCGGAGGCGACAGCGGGGGATCGCGGTCGAACAGATTGGCCACGGACAGATAGACCTGCTGCTTGCCGCCGCCCATGTGGAGATTATAGGTCGCCGTGACATTGGTGTAGAACACCGCGGGCGTGCTGTTGTCGTTGATGTCGATGCCCTCTATCCGCGTGGCATCCAGCTTTGCTGCGCTGATGAAACGCTCCTGCACGAACAGCGAGAAGGCTTCGTTCGACCAGTTCGCCTGAAGCACGCCGCTCCATTTCGGCGTGATCGTCTCGCCCAGCGCCTCGCGCACCGGAGACCCGGGAGTCTGCGAATTATTTTCCGTCGCATGATTGCCGATCAGACGCACGTTGAGATTGCCGCCGGCAAAATCGGTCTTGTAGCCGATTTCGAAGTCGATGCCGGCGACGGTCTGCTCCGCCAGGTTGAGGTTGGGGCGCAGGATGCTGAGCGATCCCGAAGGCAGCACCGTGATGTTCGCGCACTGGGCCTGGTTGCCCGCCGCGCATTCGTCGACCACCCGCTGTTCCGCCAGCGTGGTGATCGCGTCCTTGAGCTTGATCTTGTAATAGTCGACCGACGCCTGGAAGCCGGGGAGCCAGCTCGGCTGATAGACGCCGCCGAAGGTGATGGTCCTCGCCCGTTCAGGTTTGAGATTGGGGTTGCCGGTGGCGAAATTGACCTGCGGCGTCGTCACGCCATTGTAGACCACATTGCCGTTCAACTGCGTCGCGGGGTTGAACAGTTCGAGCAGGTTGGGCGCGCGAATATCCTGCGACCAGGTGCCGCGGAAGCGGAGCGCGTCGTTCAACTGCCAGCTGCCGCCCAGTTTCCACGTCGTCGCCCCGCCCGACGTGCTGTAGTCGGCATAGCGGACCGCTCCATTGAGGTCCAGCGACTGGGCGATCGGGCTGTCCTTGAGCACGGGCACGGCAATTTCCAGATAGCCTTCGCGAATGTCATATTCGCCGGAAAAAGGCAGCGGATTGAAGAAACGATAGGGCCCTTGCCGCCCCTGAAGCGCGGCCGGGCCACCGCGAATGCCGGTGAAATCGATGCGCGTGGGGGACAGGGCATCAGTCGTCTGCTTCGCCGTCTCCTTGCGATATTCGACGCCGGCCGCGACCGAGATCGGTCCGGCAATTTGCAGATTGTCGCCCAGATCACCCCGGATGTTGATCGCGGCGACCTGCTGGCGCAGTCGCAGGTTCAGGACATTGTCACCGGTCACATAGTCGGTGATCGCCTGATTGGGGGCCTGCGGTCCGAACAGATTGCGCGGGGTGCAGCCCGGATCGAGGCCGGCGAGCGTCGAACGGCAGACAATCTGTCCGGCCTGGTTCCGCACGGCATCGGCCGAAGCATAGAGATTGCGCGCGATGGTGAGGTTGTTCGACCGCAGTTCCTGGTCCGACTGGCCAAAATTATAGGATGCGTCCCATTTCCATGTGCCGTCAAGCTCACCGCGCACGCCGATCGATCCGTGATAGACGTCTATAGTCGATTCATTCTCGACCAGCGGCAATTCGCCCTCGAACCGGCCGAGCTGGAAGGACTGGACATTGGCCGCCACCATGCGGGCCAGGATGTCCGCCGGCAGATAGGCGTTGTCGCGATAGATGGTGTAGGCCGCGTTGGAACCGACATTCTGGCTGACGAAAGCGCCCTGATTGGTATGGCTGCGGGCGTAGAGTCCCTCGACGAACAGCGTCGTGGCGGACGACAGGTCAAATTCGGCGCGGGCAAAGCCGTTATAGCGCTCCTGCGTCGGTTGAAGGCCGATATTCGCCCTCGCGCCGTCGCCGCCGCTCTGGAAAGCCGTGCCGGTGATCGTGCCATAATCGAAAGGCGCCGAAACGCCGTTGGCGAGGAATTGCGTGCCGCGCAGCGGACCGGCGCTGATCAGGCCACCATAGGTGCCGATCGAGCTGCGGATCGAGGGGATGATGAGGTTGAGCGGGCGAGCGCCGGCCACCGGGTTGACGATCTGCCCGGCATTGTCGTCGAACCAGTCGCGATGCGTCCTTTGGTCGGCGCGCAGCCCCTTCTGGTAGAAATAATCGATACCCGCGACGAAACGGAGCCGATCGTCCGCGCCCGCGGTGCCGAAGGCAAAGGAACCGCCGAACGAGGGCAGATCGCCATGGGTGGAAATGCCCGTCAGCGCCTCCGCCTTGAAGCCCCGCAATTTCGTGTCGAGCACGAAGTTCACGACGCCCGCCACCGCGTCGGAACCATAGGCCGCCGAAGCGCCGCCGGTCACGACATCGACGCGGCTGACAAGGCCCTGCGGAATGATGTTGATGTCGACCGAACCGCCGCTGTTGGTGGCGGGCAGGCGCCGGCCGTCGAGCAGGATCAGGGTCCGCTGCGCGCCCAGGCCGCGCAGGTTGAGCAGATTCTGGCCGCTGCTGCCGCCGCGGCTGTTGGTGGTTGACGGACTGGACGTCTTGGTGCTGCCGTTGAAGGCGGGCAACTGGTTAAGGCCGTCGGCAAGGTTGGTCGGCGCGGCCACGCGCAGTTGCTCGGAACTCGCCATGGTGACTGGCGTCGGCGTCTTGAAGCCGTTGGCGACGCGGCTGCCGGTGACGACGATCGATGCGTCGTCGACAGAAGCGGCAGCCGGATCGGCAGCCACATCCTGGGCCGCCACATCCTGCGGCGCCACATCCTGCGTCACGGCCGGATCAGCAGCAGGCGCGGCTGTCGCGTCCTGCGCCGCCGCGCCCGAAGGCGTCATCACGGTCAGCGCCATCGCCAGCGGCATCAACGCCGCCCCTTGCGCGAAAAGGCCCTTCAGTTGCTTGTGCATCAATAGTCTCCCAGATCTTATATTGTCAGGTTGAAGCGAGGAAAGTCTCAGTCCTGTTCGATGGCCTTGCGATTGGCGCGACTGCCGATCAGCAGGGCGAGCAGGGAAAGAAGCGCCGCTGCGGCGCACCAGGCGCCGGGGATCGCCTTGTCCCCGGTCGCGCCGATGAGGGCGGTGCTGATCGCGGGGGTGAAGCCACCGAAGATCGCGGTCGCCGTGCTGTAGGCCAGGCTGAAGCCGACAGTGCGGACATGGCCCGGAATGACTTCGGTCAGATAGACGATGAAGGCGCCGTTATAGGTGGCGTAGATCGCGGCCAGCAGCAGTTCCACCGCCAGCAGCTTGCCGAAGGTCGGATCAGCCACCAGCCAGCTCATCAGCGGATAGGCAAGCGCCGCGCCCAGCAACGTCGCGGTGATCAGCAACGGGCGGCGGCCGACCTTGTCCGACAGCGCACCCATGACGGGCAGCAGAATGAAGTTGGTGAGGCCGACGCAGGCAGTCACGAGCAGGCTGTCGCCCGCGTCCAGGTTCAGCACCTTGCTGCCGAAGGTCGGGGTGTAGGCGGTGATCATGTAGAAAAACACGGTGGTCATGACCGCCATCAGCGCGCCTTGCAGCACGATGCCCCAGTTCGCGCCGATGATGCGCACGATCTGGCCGATCTGCGGATGCTCCTTGCGGTTCAGGAACGCCTCGGTCTCTTCGACATGGCGGCGGATGATGAAGAGGAAGGGGATCATCACGCAGCCGATGATGAAGGGCACGCGCCAGCCCCAGGCCTGCATGGTTTCAGGCGGCAGGCTCGTCGAGACGATGAGGCCGATCAGCGCGGCGAACACCACCGCCGCCTGCTGGCTGGCCGACTGCCAGGATGTGAAGAAGCCCTTGCGATGCGGCGGTGCGATCTCGTTCAGGTAGACCGACACGCCGCCGACCTCGACGCCGGCGGAAAGTCCCTGGACCAGCCGGCCGACCAGGATGATGAGCGGCGCCGCAAGGCCGATCTGCTCATAGGTCGGGGTGATCGCGATGGCGAGCGTACCGAGCGCCATCAGCCCCAGCACGAGCAGCAGCCCCTTGCGGCGGCCATGATGGTCGACATAGGCGCCCAGAACCAGCGCGCCGACCGGCCGCATGAGGAATCCGGCGCCGAAAGTCATCAATGTCAGCAGCAGCGAGGCGAACTCGCTGCCGGTGGGAAAGAACGCCTTCGAGATGTAGGTGGCGTAATAGCCGAACACCATGAAGTCGAACATCTCCAGGAAGTTGCCGCTGGCCACGATGAAGATGGATTTGAAGGCCGACTTCTTCCTGTCGGTTGCCGCTTCAGTGAAATCGGCTGAGGCCGTGTGGGTCTGGGCGGTCATGGGGTCACCTTTTGCGATGCCGGTTCAAGGCCGCTTTCACGAATGATGCTGTAGGCCTTGGGCGAGGAGAGATAGTCGAGCAGGGCCCGCGCCGTTTCGGGCTGGGGCGAATAGGCGACGATGCCGCCGGAAAAGGGTGTCACCTTCTGGAGCGAGTCCGGCAGCAGCCCGACGATGCGGATGCCCTTGACCGGCTTGAGTTCGGAGAGTTGCTGGAAACCGATCTCGGCCTCCCCCCTCGCCACGATCTCGCCGACCGGAGTAGCGGGGATCATCCGCCCTTTGGGACGAACCTGATCAGCGACGCCCAGCCTGTCCAGCATGGTCGTCTGGATGTAGACGCCACTGGCGCTGTCGGACCATGCGACCGACTTCGCGTTGAGCAAGGCAGTCCGGACGGCATCCGCGGTCGAGATGTCGGGAATGGGCGCGCCGTCCTTGACCGCCACGGCGATCTTGGAGAGCCCCAGATCGATCTCCGTGCCGCGGCTGACCTGACCTGCGGCGACCAGCTTATCCAGTGCGGAACGCGCGAGTATGACGACGTCGGCCGGTTCATGGCGGGCAAGGCGCGCGGGAATCGCGTTGCTGGTTTCGCCCATGGATGGCCCATGTTCCGTCACGATCCGGGTGCCGGTTTCGGTGCGATATTGCGCGGCGAGCCTGTCAAAGGCCGCGCTGAAACCGCCCGATGTCAGCACGTGGATTTCGGCGGGCCGGGCGGCCATGTCGGCGGAGGTCTGGCAGGCGGAAAGCAGCAATGCCGCAAAGGTCGCCATGGATACGCGCGACACATTGCGGCGCAGGGCCGACAGCATCGCGGTCACGACGGATCGCTCCATGCCATTTGCATTGCACCTCTCCTTCAAATCCATTCTGTCCGCTGGCAGGAAGAAGATCCTGCCGGCGCCTGCATTCAGTTGACGATAGAAGCGGGTCCGAATATTTTTATCAAATGCAATGAATGGTCCATGTGATGCATTTTACGCATAAATGGGAGGCGGGGCTTGTTGCGACAGCTATATGTTCAGATGATCCTGGGGGTGGTTGCGGGGACCATCCTGGGATATGTCTGGCCCAATGCGGGCGTGGCCCTCGGCCCATTAGGCATAGCCTTCATCAAGACGATGCGCATGATGGTTCCGCCCATCCTGTTCTGCACGATCGTCGACGGCATCGTTTTGCATGGCGGCGCGCTGCGCACCGGTTCAACCATCGTCCGCGCGCTGATCGTCTTTCTAGCGATCACCATCCTGGCGCTTCTTTCCGGAACCGTCGTCGCCGGCCTGATGCAGCCCGGAGCTGGCCTGAACCTGCATGCCGTCGCCATGAACCAGGATATGCATCGGCAATTGGCGGGCCCACCAATCAACGGTCCCGGCGAATTCCTGCTGCGCATGATACCGGACACCTTCTTTTCCGCCTTCACGGCCGGCGACGTGCTGCCGGTCCTTTTCATTGCCGGACTGGTGGGATTCGGACTGGTCCGGATCGGCGCTTCGGGCGAGCCGATCGTCCGGGGCCTGCGGGCGCTCACGCAATTGCAGTTCACGATATTCGGCTTTCTGGTACGCCTCGCCCCCGTCGGCGCCTTTGGCGCGATCGCCTATACCGTTGGCGCCTATGGCATCGGTTTCATCGGTTCGCTCGGCATGCTGATCGCGACCCTCGCCATCGCGTGCCTGATGCTGGCCTCTTGCCTCCTCATGGCCGTTCGGCTCGCGACCGGCATGCCGATATGGAAGCTGATCCGTCATTTCCGCGACGAGTTGCTGATCGTCGTCGGCACATCGTCGAGCGAGGTCGTCCTCCCCCGCCTCATCACCAAACTCGAGCGACTGGGCGCAAGTCCTGCTGTCGTCGGTCTGACCGTGCCGCTGGGCTATACGCTCAACCTTGCCGGCACCGCCGTCTACCTGACCGTCGCCACCCTGTTTCTTGCAGAGGCTCTCGGCATTCCGCTGCCCCCCGACAGGCTCGCCCTGTACCTGCTCGTCATGCTGGTGACGTCGAAGACAGCCGCGGGGGTCACGGGCAGCGGCTTCTCGGCCCTGTTGCTGACATTGTCGCTGCTGCCGGACATTCCGGTGGGGGCTGCCGCCATGCTGATCGCCGTCGATCGCGTGCTGTCCGCCATCAGGGCGACCACCAGCGGCCTTGCCAACATCAGCGCCACATTGCTTCTGGCGCGCTGGGACGGCGCAACGATCGGAGAGGTCAGGCCGAAGCCCATGCCTCCGACAAAAGGGTGACGAGCCGTTCGGCCGCAGGTGAGATGGGGGCTGCAGGGCGCTTCAGCAGTCCGATCGTGCGGACGATCACCGGCTCGCCAAGAGGACGCCACACCAGATCGCGCGCTTCAGGGCCTGCGCAGGCAAGCCTTGGAAGAACGGAGGGGCCAAGGCCTGCGTCCACCAGGGCGAGCGCGGACGTAAGGCGGGTCACCTCGTAAAACCAGCTGAGCTGGATGCCCTGGGCCGCCAGCCCTGCTTCAAGGGTGGTGCGATTACCGCTCGCCCTGTGGACCGTGATCAGCCGCTTACCCACCAGATCGCCCCAGCCGACATTCGGCAGCATGGCAAGCGGATCGTCCCGGTGGCAGACAAGCCCGTAGGGATCATCGTGCAATGGCGAGAAGGAGAGGTCGGCGTCCGTCGAAACCGGCAGCGACAGGCCGAATTCCGCCTCCCCCGTTCTGACTGCCTCAGCACATTCGGTGGCCGACAGGTCCAGGATTCGGACGCGGGTGTTGCGATAATCCTCCCCGAATTTCTGCAGCACCTCAGGCATGAACCGCACCGTGGCGCTGGGCACGCTGGCCAGGGTGATGCGACCCGCCTGCCGCTCCCCCTGGGCCATGAGCCCGATGAGCGAGCCGTCGAATTCGTCCAACATGCGTCGGATCAGCGGAAGCACCTCACGCCCCGACGGGGTCAGCCGCACCGTTCGCGTCGTGCGTTCGATCAGCACCGATCCCACGGCGCTTTCCAGCTTCTGTATCCGCCGGCTGAGCGCGGGTTGCGACAGGTTGAGCTGCTGTGCCGCGCGATGGAAGCTTCGCCCCTCCGCCACCGCGACCAGCGCGCGAAGATCAAGCAATTCGCAATTTATCATTTCCATCGTCCCGCCGGCGAACAAACTCGATCAGCGTTTTAGCGGAGTTTGCCGAACCGGCACGCATTTTCGCGTTTCGAAACCCGCCCTAATGCCCGTCACCGGACGGCCGCTTCACCTTCCTGATCTGGCCGACCCCTATGAAAACGCCGATGATCGTCAGCGGGAAAAGCGCGACGTCGATCCAGCCGGGCAGATGCAATCCCTGATGCTCCAGCGCTTCCTTCAGATGATGCCAAAGGCCCAGTGCATAATAGCTGATCGCCACCACCGACAGCCCTTCAACCGTATGCTGGAGCCGTAATTGCAGCGCCGTCCGGCGATCCATGGATGCCAGCAGATCGCGATTCCGCCGCGCGAGAGCGGTGTCGACCCGGGTGCGCAGCAGGGCGCTGGTCCAGGCGGCGCGCTGCGCCAGATCCTCCAGTCGCCGGTTGAACGCATCGCAGGTCCGCATGGCCGGCAGCAACCGTCGCTCCGTGAAATCGTCGAGCGATCGGTAACCGCGCACGGGCGCGACCGCGAGGCGGCGGATGCGGTCGCGGCAGATTTCCGCATAGGCCTGTGTCGCGCTCATGCGGTAGCGGGTGCGCGCCACGATCTCGGCCAGTTCGGCGCTCAGGGCGGAAAGCAGCTCCAGCACCTGATCAGCGTCGGCATCCTTTTGGGCCACGCGGCTCGTGATCGCCGTCAGCCGCTGTTCAAGCCCGTTCAGCAGAGGCGTCGCCTGCTGCGCCTCGGGCAGGCCCAGCAGGGCGATCTTGCGGTAATTGCCCAATTCCTGAAGCCGCTGGACCAGTTGCGAACTTTCGTCGCCCACCAGTCCCCTATCATGGATGAGCAGTCGGCCAAAACCATCGCCATGCAGGCGAAAGTCGCTCCAGATGCGGGCATGACCGTCCGCCACGTCGGAGATGATAAGGTCTTCGGTGGCAAAATGCGCGGCGATGGCGGCCGGCGGCGGTTCATTCATGACCATCGCGATCTGTGTCGACCGGATCACCCGGCCCGGCATGTCGGCCATCCAGGCGGGCACATTGGCAAATGGCGCGAGGTCGAACAAGCTCGCACCTTCGACCGGCGCGAGGAAACTGTAGGTCATGAATTCGGTATGACGCTCCCAGGAGAAATGGAGGTCACCGACCCGGCCGGCGAGGAAGCGATCGCCGGGCTTGAGGGCAGGAAAACGTTCGGACAGCAGGGCAATGCCCTTTTCGGCCTGCGCTTCGTCCACCAGCAGCACGAACTGAAGCGCGAGGGCAGGCGCATCGAAGCGGGACAGGCCGCGAACATGCATTTCCCGCGAAAGGGATGCGCGCAGCGGATGATTGCGCTGGCCGAGCGCTGCAAAGGGATCGGCCGGGATGCTGGTCATGTCGTCCATGGCATTCCTTGGCGCCCTGCTTCATCAAGTCCGACAATATCGTCGCTGTCGATTCATAATGGCAGGATCGCGGTTGGCAATCCGCCCTGCCCGAAAGGATGAGGGGCGAGTGCAGGCTGCATGCGCACCTCGAAACAGAGGGGATGAACGCGCCGGCGGCTAGTTGAAGAGATCGAGCGGTATCGCCTCGGCCATGGCGCGATAGCCCTCCGGTGAGGGATGCAGCGCGTCGCCCACATCATAGCGCGGGAGCAGGCGGTCAGGACGGGCCGGATCGCGCATCGCCCGATCGAAGTCGACCACACCGTCAAAATTCCCCGGCTCGCGGATCCAGCGGTTCACGGCCTGCCGGTCGGCTTCGTTCCGGGCGTCGGGATGATAATAATCATTGCCCGCGAATGGCAGGATGGTGCCGCCGATCACCTTGATGCCCTTCGCCCGGGCGCGCAGCACGATCTGCCGGTAGGCGCCGATGATGCGCGATACCAGGCGGGCATGCTCCACGTCGCTGACCGGCGTTTCGCGGGTGAGCGTGCCGATGTCGTTAATGCCTTCAAGCAGGATCAGATAACGCACGCCCGGCTGCGCCAGCACATCTCGGTCCAGCCGGGCAAGCGCATTGGGCCCAAGACCGTCGTTCAGCAGGCGGTTGCCGCCGATGCCCTGATTGACGATCACCAGATGGCGCGTCGCCGGATCGGCCTGCAACCGCTGGGCGAGACGGTCGGTCCAGCGATCATTGCCGTTCGTGGTCGAGCCCCGGCCGTCGGTGATGGAATCGCCGAGCGCGACGATCAACTGCGCCGCCGTGCAGCGCTCCACCTCCAGCGCGGCGAGCGAAAACCAATGGTCGACGGCCTGCGCGCCCGCCATGGCGGCATCGCCCAGATGGTCGCCCCTGAGCAGCCAGGATGTCGCCCGCGATCCGGGATGAGAGGTCTGGCCCGACGGTTCCTCGGCAAAGGCGATGGTGATCGCCAGATCGTCAAAGGCGCGGACCGGCAAGCCTATCGGATCGGATAGATAATCGGCACCGGCCGGGATCGTCACTTCGCTGCGCCCGTCGAAGCGGAGCGGGATGACAGTCTTCGCGTCGATCGCCGCTGATCCGGCGCGCAGCGCCCGCGCGATGCTGGCGCCCTTCAAGTGCAGAGGCGCGGTGCCCGTCTGGTTGGAAAGGCGCACCCGCAGCCGGTTCCCCGCAATGGATGGGCGGACGATCTGCCGCAGGCTGCTGTCCGTCAATGTCCCCGGCGCCAGCGCATTGTCCCCGTTCGGCGCCATCTGGGCGGATGCCCAGGCCACGGTCCATTGCCCCCGGCACGGCGCGCCCCAGGCCGGCATCGCGACGAACGCCGCGAGGGGAAGCAGGACGGGAGCAAAGGTCAACCGCATGGACTTGTCCTTGACGATAGAAAAATGGGCCGGTCTTGCAACCGGCCCAGGGTCCTTGGGGGAGGATCAGAAGTTCGCGCGGATGCCCGCCAATATGGTTCGTCCCGGATAATAGATCGAATAGGGCGCATTATCATATTCGAATGTTGTGCGGATGGGCTCGTTCGTGATGTTGAGTACGTCGAGCGTCAGGCGCATCGCCTTGTTGAGGAACGGCAGTTGATAGCCTGCCGACAGATCGAGCTGGCCACGGGCATCATTGCGCAGGGCCGCGCCAGTAATGCCGTTCTGCGGCGCGTTGACTGCGATCGACTTGTCGTTCCAGACATAGTTCAGGCTGATCGAGAGGCCGTTATTTTCATAGAATCCCTGGAGATTATAGGACCATTTGGAAACGCCCGTTGCGACCAGCTTCGTCGCCTGCCCCGGCATCAGCTTCGAAGACTGCTTGAGATAGGTTCCATTGGCCGAGAAGCCGAGCCCCTTCACCAGGAAGTCGAGCGGCTGCACCCAGGTCGCCTCAATGCCCTTGATCTTGAGGTCGCTGAGGTTGATCGGCCGGTCCACGGAAACGGTCAGGTCATTGATCGGCACGCCGGTCGATGCCGCACGGTTGGTCAATGCCTGCTGCTGGGTCGCGAGGAGGCTGTCATAAGGGATATTGAGCGAGGCGAAGGTGACATCCCGCGGATCGATGACAGTGAAACCCTGAACGTTCTTCATGAACAGCGAAAGGCCGACATAGCCAATGCCGCCCGTATAGAACTCACCACCCATGTCATAATTGTCGGAAGTATAGGGCTTGAGATCCGGGTTGCCTGCATTGGCTACCAGTGCCGTAGGATCGGTGAAGGTCACGCCCGGCAGGATCTGGCTCGCATCCGGCCGCGTCATGGTCCGCGAGGCGGAGGCGCGCAGCTTCACATTGTCGGCAATGTCGTAGGTCAGGTTGATGGAGGGAAGGAAATTGTCATATTTCGACCGCGAGGTTATGTCGACGATCGCCGCGCCCACCTGGCTGGGTCCGACCACCAGTTGGTTGGTGGCGGCGTAGCGCATGCCGGCATTGATGTGCAGGTCGCGGTCCGCAATGGTAGTGACGCCGTTCAGTTCGAAATAGGCGCCCCACACCTTCTCATCCATGTCGCCCGTCGCGCCGCCCGTCACCGCGCCGCGCGTTTCCGGCGCGCTGTCGCGATAGCTGTAATAGTCGGTGGCGTCCTTGATCGCGCCGAAATCGGGCATGATGAAGGCGTTGTAGCCGATGTTGCGACCCGCCAGATGCCCGAAATTGCTGACCGTCATCGGCATCAGATATTGCGGAATGGCGCCGGTCGGGATCGATCCGGTGGCACCGGTGCAGCCCGTTCCGCAGACCGAGAGCTGATAGGCCTGGCTGTTATCATAGGCGCGGATGGAGCGGGTCGCCCGGTCATAGGCGGCACCGACCTTCACGTTGAACATCGCGTCGCCCAGGGTGACATCCAGATGCGCGCCCTTGGTCTCCGTCTTGCGGCGGACCAGCGCAACATTCTGGCGATACCATTGCCAACCCAGATTGGGATCGTTCAAGTCGATATTGGTCGTGATCGACGGATAATAGCCGTTGCTGTTGTCATAATAGACGTCCACGCCCGAATTGGGCGGCGTCTGGAACGCAAAGGTCGGCTGTTCGCGGAAGAAACGGCTCTTGGAATAATTGGCGCTGAGGTCGACTTTCAGCGTTTCGGTCGGCTGCCAACTCAGGCTGGGATTGATGTTCCAGAACTTCGTCGTCTGCTTGAACTGGCTCGCCTCCAGAAAGAAGGAAGAGTTGGCGAAGGTACCCGAAGTCACGACCCCGTTGTCGTCGACGGTGAGGTCGATGGGAATCATGCCGCCGGTCGCCTGCGCGCCGGTGCCGGGACCGGAATTGCGGACCTGCCAGTTCATGTTGATACGCGAATAGTCGCGCTTCGACTTGGCCCAGATGCCGTCGAGGGCAAAGTGCAGCGTGTCGCTGGGCCGCCATTCGAGCGAGGCCAGGGCGGAAATGCGCGAACGGTCGCCATCGGTCAGGGTGTTGCGGCCCAGTCGGGGAAGCAATGCCGTGCTGAGTTGGCTGCGGGTCAGGCCCGAAGTCGCGACGACATCGACCGGCTGACCGGGAATGAGGCCATGGCCTGCATTGGCGGGAACCGTCGAGGCCCAGAAGAAATTGTTGCCGCCGGGATCGGCCACGCCATTGACCATTCCCAGATTGCCGTCAGTCCAGCCGACCGTGTCAAAGCCGTCGACGCGCGTCTTCGTCTTGACGCCGGCCACGCCCACCAGGATGCCGAAACTATCCGTCGTGTGGCTGGCGACGATCGCGCCGCGCGGGCTCAGCTTCTCATTGCTGTCGGTATATTGGCCCTGCGCCACCACGGTGACATGGGTGCCCGGCTTGTCGAAGGGACGGGCGTTGCGCAGGTTGACGGTGCCCGCGATGCCGCCTTCCAGCGTCGAGGGCGACGGCGTCTTGGCAAGATCCAGGCGGGTGAAGAGTTCGGAGGGGAAGAAGTCAAGATCGACCTCCCGGTTGGCGCTGCCGCCATTCGTGCCGCCGTCAGAGGCGACCTGAAGCTGGGAGCCGTTTAGGAGAACACGGGTGAAGCTGGCCCCGAGGCCGCGGATCGCGACCTGCGTCCCTTCGCCGCTGATGTCGCGGGTCAGGCGCACGCCGGGCATGCGGTTCAGCGTTTCGGCCAGGTTGGTCGCGGGCAGCTTGCCGATATCTTCCGCAAAGATGGAGTCGCCGAAGGCGACTGCGTTCTTCTTGGCATTGGTGGCGCTTTGCAGGCTGCCGCGGATGCCGGTCACGACGATGTCGGCTGCTTCATCCTGCTGGGCGACGGGCTGAGGAGCGGGCTGGGCCGCGCTGTCCTGGGCGATCGCGGCCTGAGCCAGCGTCAGCGCGCCAAAGGCCGAGGCCGCGCAGAGCGCCAGGCGAAAAGAGCGAATATGAGAATCAACCATTTGAAAATCCCCTCCTGAGCGCGGCTCCCGCCTATCCGGTGAACCTGTCTGGTAGCGCTATCAGTTCGGCGTTGATAAACCCTGAGTTTATTTTGTCAAGACCGGAGCCATGATTATTGGTAACGGTACAAGCGGACCTTCTGGATCTGGAAATCGCCGGTGGGAAGCTGGATATGACGCCCCTGATGGGTCTGGTCGCCGTTCAGCAACCGTCCTGCGATCCAGGTGCCGTGGGCATCAAAATGCCCTTCCCAGGCGCTGTCGATCCCGGCGAGACTCGGGCCTGCTCCCACCGGAGCGAAGGTGACGGTGATGCCCTGCCCGGCGATCAGATAGTCTTCCGGCCCTGTCTGGATGATGATGCCGGCTGCGTTACCGGTATCAGGGGTGGCGACAGGCTTCTGGATATCGGCAAAGGCCACGGTGAAACGGTAATTGCCGATCGTCTCCGTAACCGGCTCATGGACCAGCGTTTCGTCATAGAGCGATTTCGGGCGAAAAGCCGACATGCGACCCATGCCCTGCGCGGCCAGGATATGGGGGCTGAGCTGTTCCAGCAGGTCGTAGGCTTCGCCCAATGCGCCCGGCTTCTCGTCGATCGACTCGATGGAGAAGGGGCCAAAGCCGATCGCGTCCAGCTTGCCTATGGCGTAAAAGGCGTTGCCCGGCACCTGGGGATGGTCGGCATTATTGGCTTCGGGGACGAACAGCGGATTGTCGGGCCGCTTGTAGATGTTCACGATGTCGACGAAGTTCGGGAAATAAATGTCCGGGGCCAGGAAATCTATCGCGGGTGCCCCCGCCTTCCAGATGTCGATCAGATGCGGCAGCGGTCCGCCGCTCGGATATTCGCCGGGCAGGCGGCCAGGGCGGTTGAGCGCCACATTGACATAGAGGGGCATCGGATAAACGGCCTTGCCCGCACGGGCCAGCGCATCGGCAAAGCGGGCATAGTGCCAGGCGGTGAAGATTTCCTCCGCCGCATGGCCTGGGCCAAACACTTCAGACCAGGTGCCGCTGGTCCTGCTCCCCTGTTCCTCCCACAGGCGCTTCATCTGCGGGACCAGAACGTCCCGATGATGCTGCAAATAAGTGGTGAGTTCGGCGGGCACCGGCGCCTTGAACGCCGCATCGGCCAATGCGCCATAGTCGCGGGCAACGGGCAGCATGCCGATCTCATTTTCCACCTGGGTCATGAGGACCGTGTTCTGCCTGTCATCCACCGCCTTGATATGCGCCATCAGCGCGGCGAAGGCTCTCTGATCGGCCTCCAGCGTCGCAGGCTCCATGGCGGAGAGGATTTCGACGCCCTGCCCATTGGGCAGCCGCGCGCGCGGAAAGCGGCCCTGGTCGCGCTTCACCCAGGCGGGCACATAGGTCGACATGCTGTTCTTCCAGGCGCCGAACCAGAGGATGACCAGCTTCAGATCATTGGCCCGCGCATCGCGGATCAGCGCATCCACCGAGGAAAAGTCGAATCTGCCCTCCTCCGGCTCGATCAGTTCCCAGGAGACTGGCGCCAGCACGGTGTTGAGGTGCATGGCCTTCAGCCGCTTCCAGTGCGGCGCCATATAGGCTGCGCTAGACGCGCTGCTGTTGCCCAGCTCGCCTGCGATCAGCAGCATCGGCTTGCCCTGCATGCTGATCTGCGTGGCGCTGCCCTGCCGGACCAGCCGGGGCGGTTCGGCCTGCGCCGCGGCGATCGCAAGCGCGGCGACGGCGGCGCCGATCTTCGCCCATTGCATCATATCTCTCCCTGAAAGGTCGCCAGCGTGGCCAGCGCGCCCTGCGTTTCGAGCATGGCGAGCCAGCGCGTCAGCGCCATGCGGAAGGCCCCATTCTCCGCCAATGCGGGCGGAACGACAGCGTCGACGCGCAGGATCGCGGCGACCCGCTCCTCCGTTGTGCCCGCACCCTTCAGGCGGGCGGCGATCATGCCTGCAAGCGGATCGTCGACGTCATGCGCGTTGCCGAGATCATCCTGTCCCGCCTGCCAACGCAGCCAGGCCGCCACGGCAAGCGAAAGCGCCTTTATCCCCTTCCCGGTTGCCAGCCTCGCAGCGATCGGGGCGAGCAGGCGCTGGGGCAGCTTCTGCGATCCGTCCATGGCGATCTGCCGCGTGCGATGGCGCAGCGTCGGATTGTCGAAACGGGCCATCAGCTCGCGGCGATAGAGGGCGATGTTCAGTTCGGGCGGCGGCGACAGCGTCGTCTGCGCCTCGTCCCACAGGGCCTCGACGAAGGCACGCGCCGCGGGCAGCGCCAGCACCTCATGCACATGCTCGATACCGGCCAGG
The DNA here is from genome assembly GCF_040676285.1 of Sphingobium sp. LMC3-1-1.1. NCBI lineage: Bacteria > Pseudomonadati > Pseudomonadota > Alphaproteobacteria > Sphingomonadales > Sphingobiaceae > Sphingobium > Sphingobium sp. LMC3-1-1.1. The sequence continues at coordinate 377,578 of NZ_JBEGHQ010000012.1, forward strand.
CCGCCCAGATAGGCAATGCCGCTATGCGCGCCATTCAGCAGGCGCAGCTTCGCCTCTTCCCAGGGGGCGACGGCCGCCGTGAGTTGCACCCCCGCTCCGAATTCCGGACGCGGGCCGCAAAATCGATCCTCGATCACCCATTGGGTGAAGGGTTCGGTCTTGATCATAGCGTGGTCGGCCACATCAAGACGTGCCGCGAGGGCGGCCACATCCTCCGCCGTGGTGGCGGGCACGATCCGGTCGACCATCGTTTCTGGAAAGGCCCCTTCTTCCGCAATCCACTCCGCCAGCGGGGCATCGTGACGGTGCGCGAGCGCCAGTACGGCGTTGCGCAGCCTTCGGCCGTTATGCGGCAGGTTGTCGCAGGAGATCGCCGTGAAGGGCGGCAGGCCCAACGCCTTCCGCTTCGCCAGAGCCGCCACCAGATAGCCCGGCGCCGTCTGCGGCCGGGTGAGCGAGGCCAGATCCGCCGCCAGTTGCGGATCATGCTCGATCAACTCGCCGGTAGCGGGGTCCAGCTTGTAGCCCTTCTCCGTAATGGTCAGCGTCACGATATGCGTGTGAGGCGATGCGAGGGCATCCAGCAGCGCCAGAGGCTCCTCCGGCGCGACGATGACCCGCTGGACTGCGCCGATGATCTGGGCGTGCTCGGACGAGCCGTCCCGCACGAGCATGGTGTAGAGGCCGTCCTGCGGCGCCATCTGGTCGCGCACCCGCGGCGAACGCAAGGACGCGGCGACGATGCCCCAGCGCAGGTCGCCGGCATTCAGCACGTCGTCGAACACCGCCGCCTGATGCGCGCGGTGAAAGGCGCCGATGCCCAGATGAACGACGCCGGGCCTGACCGCAGCGCGATCATAGGCAGGCCGAATCACATCATCGGGCAACGCATCGAGCGTCGCGGAGGACAGCCGCCTCACAGCCTGTAGGCCTGCTTCACCAGATCGTAGGACAAGGCACGCACCAGTTCGAACGCCTCATCTTCCTCCAGCCGGTGTTCGGCCACCAGCCGCGCCAGCCAGGCACAGTCCATCCGGCGCGCCATGTCGTGCCGCGCCGGGATCGACAGGAAGGCACGGGTGTCGTCGTTGAAACCGACCGTGTTGTAGAAGCCCGCCGTCTCTGTCGCGCACTCGCGGAAGCGGCGCATCCCTTCCGGACTGTCATGGAACCACCAGGGCGGACCGAGCCTCAAGGCAGGGTAATGGCCCGCCAGCGGCGCGAGTTCGCGGGAGTAGACATCCTCGTCCAGCGTGAAGAGGATCAGCATCAGCCGGGGATCATTGCCATAGAGGTCAAGCAGGGGCTTGAGCGCCTGGACAAACTCGCCAGCCGCCGGGATGTCACCGCCCTTGTCCCTGCCGAAACGTGTCAGGACGGCTGCATTATGGCTGCGGTGCACGCCGGGATGCAACTGCATCACCATGCCGTCCTCGATCGACATGCGCGCCATTTCCACCAGCATGTGGCCGCGGAACAGTTCGGCATCGCTGGCGCTGGCGGGACCGGACATGACGCTGGCATAAAGCGCCTCGATCTCCGCCCTGCCCAGATGCGCGGTGAAGGCCGTGGGATGGCCATGGTCGGTTGAGGTGGCGCCGGCCTCGCGAAAGTCGGCGCGGCGTTTTTCATGGGCGCGCAGATAGCCCGCGAAGCTCCCCGCATCCTCCCCTGCCATGGCGCAGAACGCACGGACATTGTCGGCAAAGCCGCGCACGGACGGGTCCATCACCGGGTCCGGCCGATAGGCGGTGACGACCCTGCCGCCCCAGCCCGACGCCCGGATCGCGCGATGGTGATCGAGCGGGTCCAGCGGTCCTTCCGTAGTGGCGATGACCTCTATATCGAAGCGCTCGAAGAGGGCGCGGGGACGGAAGTCGGGCGTCTTCAGCGCCGCGTCGATGATGTCGTAATAATGATCTGCTGTGTCCGGGGACAGCCGGACGTCGATGCCGAAAACTTCGGCGAAGACCCAGTCGAGCCACATGCGGGACGGGGTGCCGCGGAACAGGTGATAATGGGCGGCGAACCTGTGCCAGATGGTTCGGGGATCGGTTTCGGTGGGGCTGCCGTCCCGGGTCGGCACGCCCAGCTCCTCCAGCTTGACGCCCTGGCTCATCAGCATGCGGAACACATAATGATCCGGGACGATCAGCAGTTCGGACGGGTTGGCGAAGGGATCGTCATAGGCGAACCAGCGCGGATCGGTATGGCCATGCGGGCTGACGATGGGCAGATCCCTGACCGTGGCGTGCAGTGCGCGGGCAATGTCGCGGGTACGCGGATCGGCAGGGAAAAGGCGGTCGGGGTGGAGCTTCAGCGGCTTCATGAACGGGATTCCGATAGGGTGACGGGCGCGTAGCGCGGCACGATGAGGTGGACGACCAGCAGCGCGACCAGATAGGCGCAGGCCGCGACGATGAAGATCGGCTGGAAGCTGCCGACGCTTTCCAGGATCATGCCGGCGAACTTCGCCATCAGCATGCCGCCGATGGCGCCCGACAGGCCGCCGAGGCCGACAACCGATCCCGCCATCCAGCGCGGAAAGAGGTCGCCGGGCAGGGCATAGACATTGGCGGAAAAGCCCTGATGCCCGGCGCAGGCGAGGCCGATCAGGCCGACCGCCACCCACAGGCCCGGCGCCTGCGCGGCGAAGGCGATGGGAAGGGCGCAGAGCGCGGCGCAGAACATCGCCGTCTTGCGGGCGCGGTTGATGCTCATGCCCCGGCCGATCAGGCGAGAGGACAACCAGCCGCCCGTGACCGATCCGACATCCGCCAGCAGATAGACGGCGATCAGCGGCGGGCCGAAGTCCAGCATCCTGACGCCATATTGCTTGTTGAAGAAGTCCGGCAGCCAGAAGAGGAAGGTCCACCACACCGGATCGATCAGGAAGCGGGCGGCGATATAGGCCCAGGTCTGGCGGTGGCGGAACAGGGTGCGCCACTTGACCGGGCGCTGCGGCTCCTGGGGGTCTGCCTCGATCCAGGCGAGTTCTTCCGGCGAGAGAGCCTTCTTCTCCCGCGGGCGGCGATAGAAGCCGAGCCATGCTGCCAGCCAGACCACGGTCAGCAGGCCGGTCAGGATGAAGGCCCAGCGCCAGCCCATGGTGACGGCGATGACCGGCACGATCAGCGGCGTCAGGATCGCGCCGACATTGGACCCGGCATTGAAGATGCCGATGGCGAAGGCGCGCTCCTTCCTGGGGAACCATTCGTTGGTCGCGGCGATGGCGGCCGGGAAGGTTCCCGCCTCCCCGATGGCGAGCGGGATGCGCGCAAGCAGCATGCTCGCCGTCGAGGTGAAGAAGATGTGCATGACATGGCCGACGGTCCAAAGCCCAACCGCCAGCGCATAGCCTGCCCGCGCCCCGATCCGGTCGATCAGCCGCCCGAAGAAGACATAGGAGATGCCGTAGCCCGCCTGGAACCAGATGGCGAGGTCGGCATAGCCGCTCTCGCTCCAGCCATAGCGGGCCTGAAGATCGGGCTTCAATGTCGGCAGGACCAGCCGGTCGACATAGCTGAGCACCACAGCCGCGAAGAGCAGGCTGCAGACCACCCAGCGGACTTTTCCTGAAGGTTTCGGGAGCGCCTGCATCATGAGATTCACCAATTATACATGGTGCCGTCTTCCAGCCGGTTCACCGGCAGGAAGGCGCGCTTATATTCGTACTTCGCGGCCATATCCTCGTCGATGTCGACGCCCAGGCCCGGCGCCTCGCCCGGATGCATCATGCCGCTTTCGAACGTGTAGGCATGGGGGAAGACAGCATCGGTTTCCGGCGTGTGCCGCATATATTCCTGAATGCCGAAATTGGGCACGCTGAGGTCGAAGTGCAGTGCGGCGGCCATGCAGACCGGCGACAGGTCGGTCGCGCCGTGGCAACCGGTGCGGACCTGATAGAGATCGGCCAGCGCGGCGATCCGGCGCAGATGCGTGATGCCGCCCGCATGCACCACCGTGGCGCGGATATAGTCGATAAGCTGGTTCTGGATCAGATCCTTGGCATCCCAGATCGAATTGAAGATTTCGCCCACGGCGAGCGGCGCCGTCGTATGCTGGCGGATCAGCCGGAAAGCCTCCTGATTTTCCGCCGGCGTCGCATCCTCCAGCCAGAAGGGACGATATTGCTCCAGATCTCTGCCCAGACGCCCCGCCTCTATGGGTGTCAGGCGATGGTGGATGTCGTGCAGCAGGTGCACGTCCCAGCCCAGCGCTTCGCGGGCTGCGTTGAAGAGTTCAGGCACGACGCGAAGATATCTGGACGTGTTCCAGACATTTTCGGTCGGCAGGTCGGCGTCGGCGGGTTCGTAGAAATATTTGTCCTTCGACACGCCATAGGTCGATGCCATGCCCGGCACGCCACATTGCAGGCGGATCGCCTTGTATCCCTGCGCCTGATATTCCAGCGCGGCGTTGATGGTATCCTCTATGGTCGCGCCATTGGCATGGCCATAGACCATCACGCCTTCCCGGCTGGCCCCGCCCAGAAGCTGATAGACCGGAAGACCCGCAATCTTGCCCTTGATGTCCCACAGCGCCATGTCGACCGCCGCGATGGCGGTCATGGTGACGGGGCCGCGCCGCCAATAGGCGCCCTTGTAGAGATATTGCCAGATATCCTCGATCCGGTGCGCGTCCCGCCCGATCAGGCAGGGAAGGACATGGTCGGCCAGATAGCTTGCCACCGCCAGTTCGCGGCCGTTGAGCGTCGCGTCGCCCACGCCATATACGCCTTCGTCGGTGATGATCTTGAGGGTAACGAAATTGCGGCCGGGGCAGGTGACGATGACCTTGGCATCGATGATCTTGGGCATTGAAATGGTCCTGTTCAGATAATTTCGAGCGTGATTTTCTGGAGATTCTCGCTGTCCGGCCCGGTCATGATGTCGAACAGGCCGGGTTCGACCACCTCCTCCATGTCGAGATTCCAGAGCGCGAATGCGGCCGGCGTCAGCGTGATGCGCACGGTGCGGCTTTCGCCGGGAGCCAGCGTGATGCGTTCGAAGCCCTTCAGTTCCTTGATCGGCCGGGTGACGCTGGCGGTCTGGTCCCGGACATAAAGCTGGACGACCTCATCCCCTGCCCTCTGCCCCGCATTGCGGACATCGACCTCCACCGTCACCTCGCCACCCGTGCCGATGCGCGGCGACGACAGGCGGGGCGGGGCGAATTCGAAACGGGTGTAGCTGAGGCCGAAGCCGAAGGGGAAAAGCGGCGAGATATCCTCGAACACATAGCCGCGCCGGGCCGACGGCTTGCGGTTGTAGAAGATCGGGATCTGCCCAGCGTCGCGCGCCACCGTCACGGGCAGCTTCGCGCCGGGATTGACGTCCCCGAACAATATGTCGGCCATGGCCGTGCCGCCCTCCTGCCCCGGATACCAGCATTCCAGCAGCGCATTGGCGCCCTCCGCCACCGCGGCATAGCTGGGCGGGCGGCCGTTGATGGCGCATACCACCACCGGCTTGCCCGTCGCCTTCAAGGCCGCGAAAAGATCGTTCTGCTCGCCCAGCAGGTCCAGGCTCGTACGATCGCCCAGATGGTTCTTCGCAAAGCCTTCCCGACTGGTCTGTTCCGTGTCGCCGATAGCCAGAAGGATGATGTCCGCCGTTTTCGCAAGCTCGACCGCCTGCGCGATCAGTTCGCGGTTCCGCCCCGGATCGGCCAGCAGCACCTCGTCCGCCGAGCGATCCTCATTCCGGGTGATGAAGACGCCCTGGGCGTGGACGACCTCCGCCTTGCCCTTGAGCTTTGCCCGCACGCCTTCCAGCAGGGAGACGGTCTGGCGCGGAATGCTGCTGTAACCGCCCAGTCGCGCGACAGCGGCATTGGGACCGATCACCGCCACCCTGCCATGCGCGCCAGGAGTAAGGGGCAACGTGCCGTCATTGCTGAGCAGGACGATCGAACGATGCGCAGCCTTCAACGCCAGGGCGCGCGCCTGAGCATTGCCGGTCAACTGCTCATGATCCTTGCGCGGCCAGGGATTTTCGAACAGGCCCGCACGGAACTTGAGCGTCAGCATCCGGGTGCAGGCCAGATCGACCGCCTCAAGCGGCACTTTGCCCGCACGGACCTGTTCGACGAGCGTCCGGTAGGTCTGGCCATCGGGCAGCTCGCAATCGACGCCCGCCCGCAGCGCGGCGCGTGCCGCCGCCTCCGGATCGGGCTGGACATGATGAATGCTGTCCAGTTCGTGGACGGCTCCATAATCGCTGACCACCGCGCCGTCGAAATGCCATTCGCCGCGCAATATGTCGTTCAGCAGCCAGCGGTTCTGATGCGAGGGCACGCCGTCTATCTCGTTATAGGACGGCATGACGGCGGCGATGCCCGTGCGCTTCACCACGGCGCGGAAAGGTGGAAAGAAATTCTCGCGCAGCTCCCGCTCGGAAATCGGCGCGGGCGCGATATTCTCGCCTCCCTGGGGCTGGCCATGGCCGGTCATGTGCTTGAGCGTCGCCATGACCTTGTCGGGGCCGATCTGCCTGTCTTCGCCCTGAAGGCCGCGCACCGCGGCCACGCCCATCTCGCCACAGAGATAGGGATCTTCACCAAAGCTTTCCTCGATGCGGCCCCAGCGCGGATCGCGGGCGATGTCCACCACCGGGGAAAGCGCCAGATGGACACCGCGCGCCCGGACCTCCCGGGCGATGACGGACTGGACATCCTCCATCAACTGGCGGTCGAAACTGCCCGCGAGCCCGATCGCCATGGGGAACATGGTCGCATCCGTCGCCATAAGCCCATGCAGCGATTCCTCATGGAACAGCACTGGGATGCCCAGCCGCGTTTCCTCCATCGCCCATTTCTGGACAGCGGTGATGAAGGCGACCGTATCCGCAGGCGTGCGCCAGCGCGCACCGACGCCGCCTGCCTGGGTCGATCCGTTGGGCGCGCCACGCCGGTCCGACGGGCGGGTGATCTGGCCGAAACCGTCAGGATAGGCCCTGCTCGCCTTGGCGGGCGAGAAGGTCAGATCGTCCATGATGTCGGCCTTGGTCGCCCAAAGCGCAATGATCTGGCCGACTTTCTCATCCAGCGTCATGCGCGCCAGCAGGTCCCTGACGCGCAGGTCGATGGGGGCGGAGGCATCCTTGTAGAGCGGTCCCGCCTTCCCCCTAGCGGCAGCGGGTGCCGCCGCCATCAGCGATGTCGAGGCGAACAGGCCCAACGCCTGGCGACGCGCAAAGTCCCTCATGGCGCCACCGTCAGCGTTGCCGATTTCAGTGCGACCGAACTGTTGCCGGTCATGATCTCGAAATCGCCCGGCTCAACCACGCGGTCCATATGATCATTCCACATCTGCAGCGCTTCCGGCCCGACCGTGAAGGTGACGGTGCGGACCTCTCCGGGCTTCAGCGTCACGCGCCGAAAGCCCTTCAGCTCCTTGATCGGCCGGGTGACGGAACTGACCTTGTCGCGGATGTAGAGCTGCACGACCTCATCGCCTTCGCGCTGGCCACTGTTGCGCACGTCGACCGACACGCTGGTCGTTCCGCCCACGCCGATCTTCGCGGGCGACAGGCGCGGCGCGGACAGGTCGAAGCTCGTATAGCTGAGGCCGAAGCCGAAGGGATAAAGTGGGTCGGTGGTGTCGAACAGATAGCCGCGCCGCGCGCTCGGCTTCACATTGTAGAATATCGGCAATTGCCCGACCGAGCGCGGGATGGTCACCGGCAGCTTGCCGCCCGGATTGACGTCGCCGAACAACACATCCGCCACGGCATTGCCGCCCTGCTCGCCCAGATACCAGCCTTCGAGAATCGCGTTCGCCTGTTCCGACACCCTGACGGTGGAGGCAGGGCGGCCGTTGATCAGGACCACGGTGATCGGCTTGCCCAGCGCCTTGAGCGCATCGAACAGTTCCTGCTGTTCGCCCACGAGATCGAGGCTGGACCGGTCGCCCAGATGATTGTCTGCCCAGCCTTCGCGGCTCGATTGCTCCGTATCGCCCAGCGTCAGCACGATGCGGTCTACATTGCGCGCTACCTCAACGGCCTCGGCAATCAGCCGGCGATTTTCGGCGGGGTCGGATTTCGTGACCTTATCCTCCCACCAGTCGTCATTTTCGGTGATCTTGACGCCCTGCGCGAAGACGATCTTCGCCTTGGCGCCGGCCTTGGCCTTTATGCCGTCGAGGATCGAAACCTTGTGCGGCGGCTGGCCATAATAGCCGCCCAGACGCGCCACCGCGGCGCTCGGCCCGATCACGGCGATGGCGCCTTCGGGCTTCAGCGGCAACATGCCGTCATTCTTGAGCAGGGTGATCGACCGCTGCGCCGCCTTCAGCGCCAGGGCGCGGGCTTCGGGGTTGTTCGTGATCTTTTCCGAGGCAGCAGCGTCCGCATAAGGATTTTCGAACAGGCCGGCGCGGAACTTCAGTTCCAGCATATGCCGTACCGCCTGATCGACCTGTGCCTCGCGGACCAGCTTGCCGAGCGTCGCATAGGACAGGCCATCGGGCAGGTCCGCGTCCACGCCCGCCTCCAAAGCACGCTCCGCCGCCTGCTCCAGATTGCCGGCGATATGGTGGATGCTCATCAACTGGTCAATCGCCGAATAGTCGCTGACCACCGCGCCCCTGAAGCCCCATTCGCCGCGCAGCACATCATGCAGCAGCCAGTGATTGGCATGCGAGGGCACGCCGTCTATCTCATTATAGCTGGCCATCACCGCCTCGATCCCGGTGCGTTTCACCACCTGTTCGAAGGGCGGAAAGAAATTCTCGCGCAGTTCGCGTTCGGAAACCGGCGCCGGACCGACATTGGTGCCGCTTTCGGGCTGGCCATGGCCCGTCAGATGCTTGAGCGTCGCGAACACCTTGCCCGGCAGCAGCAGGCGCGCATGGCCCTTGCCCTGCAGACCCTCCACGGCGGCCACGCCCATCTCTCCGACCAGATAGGGGTCTTCGCCATAGGTTTCCTCGATCCGCCCCCAACGCGGATCGCGGGCGATGTCGACCACCGGCGAAAGGACGAGGCTGACACCGCGCGAACGGATTTCGCGGGCGATGACCGCATTCACCTCGCGCAGCATGTCCGGGTCCCAGGACGAGGCCATCGCGATGGACTGCGGAAAGCTGGTAGCGCCAACAGCCGCATAGCCGTGCAGACCTTCCTCATGGAAAAGGATCGGAATGCCCAGCCGCGTCTGCGTCGTCGCCCAGCGTTGCAGCGCGTTGACCAACGCCACGGTCTGGCGTGGATCGCGGCCGGGCACCTCTCGAGGGGAGAAGGCGCCCTTGGCGTCCGAAGGGCGGGTGAACTGCCCGATACCATGAGGATAGACCTGCGCCAGCTTCGGCGGATCAAGTTGCAGCCGGTCGTCGAATATCTTGACCTTGTCGGTCCATACCGCCGTGATCTGCGCGATTTTCTCGTCCAGCGTCATGCGCGCCAGCAGATCATCGACCCGCGATTCGATGGGAGCGCTCGCATCCTTGTAGAGCGGCCTGGAGGTCGCGGATGTGGGCGCCGCCGCGACGGACGCAACGGGCGCGGCAAAGGCCAGGGCTGCCGCCGAAACCGCGCATGACAGCGTACAGGACCGGATCACGAACACCTCTCCCCCCTTTTTCGCCAAGGCCGCGCTTTTCGCTTGCCGGATTGGAACTGGCCGGATTAAAACTGATAACGGTAACATTGCTCATGCAATAGGAACCTGTCAATGGCCTTCGATGCGGCCGTGACGCAGGAGAGGAAGGGGAGCCATGATCGCGCGCCTGTTTTGTTGGACGGTGGCAACCGCCCTGATGACCACGCCGGCACTGGCGGAGGACGGCTATGATCTATGGTTGCGTCACGCAAAGGTGGCAGACGACGGCGAACTGGCGCGTCACGCCACGGCCCTTGTCGCGCCCGGCCGCAGCGCGACGGCGATCGCCGCGCGGGATGAACTGCTGCGCGGCCTTTCCGCTGCAATTGGTACGGCGCCGCTGCTCGTCGATGGACCGAGGGCCGGCGCGATCTGGCTCGCCACGCCAGCGTCAGCACCTGATCTGCCGATCAAGCTCGATGGGCTGGGCGAGGAGGGTTATGCAATCCGCAGCATCGCCGTGGACGGCCAGCCAGTAACGCTGATCGCGGCCAATGGCGATGCGGGCCTGCTCTATGGCGCCTATGCCTATTTGCGGCTGGCGGAAACCGGCGCTTCGCTCGATCGGCTGGACATCCGCAGCGCCCCGCGCATGAAGCTGCGGCTGCTCAACCATTGGGACAATCTGGATGGCACGGTGGAGCGCGGCTATGCCGGACAATCCATCTGGGACTGGTGGCGCCTGCCCGACTGGAAGGGGCCGCGATACACCGACTACGCCCGCGCCAACGCCTCGATCGGCATCAACGGCACGGTGCTCAACAATGTGAACGCCAGGTCGGACAGCCTGACGGCACCCTATATCGCCAAGGCGGCGGCATTGGCGGACGTGTTCAGGCCCTATGGCATCAAGGTCTATCTGTCGGTGAAATGGACAGCCCCGATGGAGCTTTCCGGCCTGAAGACCGCCGACCCGCTTGATCCCGCCGTTGCCGCCTGGTGGAAGGCGAAGGCCGACGAAATCTACAGGGCCATCCCCGATTTTGGCGGCTTCCTGGTGAAGGCAAACAGCGAAGGACAGCCCGGACCCCAGGATTACGGGCGCACCCATGCCGACGGCGCGAACATGCTGGCCGCCGCCGTGAAGCCGCATGGCGGGATCGTGATGTGGCGCGCTTTCGTCTACGCGCATGACAATCCGGACGACCGAGCGAAACAGGCCTATGACGACTTCAAGCCGCTGGACGGCCGGTTCGCCGACAATGTGCTGGTGCAGGTGAAGAATGGCGCGATCGACTTCCAGCCGCGCGAGCCATTCCATCCGCTGTTCGGGGCGATGCCACGAACGCCGCTGATGATGGAATTCCAGATCACCAAGGAATATCTCGGCCAATCGACCCATCTCACCTATCTTGGCCCCCTGTTCCAGGAGACGCTGAAGAGCGACACCTTCGCCCGTGGCAAGGGATCGACGGTGGCAAGGGTGATTGACGGATCGCTGGAGGGCCACAAGCTGACCGGCATTGCCGGTGTCGCCAATATCGGCGCCGACCGCGACTGGAGCGGATCGATCTTCAACCAGGCGGACTGGTATGCCTTCGGTCGCCTCGCCTGGAATCCCGATCTCCCGGCGGAGGCGATCGCCCGCGAATGGGCGGCGCAGACCTTCTCGACCGACGCCAGGCTGCTCGATCCTGTCGTTGCAATGATGATGGGATCGCGTGAGGCGGCGGTCGATTACATGACGCCGCTTGGCCTCGCCCATGTCATGGGCACTGGCCATCATTACGGCCCTGCGCCTTGGATTTCGGACCTGGCGCGGCCCGAATGGAACCCGGTCTATTATCACAAGGCGGACGCCGGCGGGATCGGCTTTGACCGGACGAAGACCGGCAGCAATGCCGTCGCCCAATATGCGCCGCCGGTCGCGAAGATGCTGGCAAACCCGAAAACGACGCCGGAACGCGACCTCCTCTGGTTCCATCATGTCGGTTGGGACGCGAAGCTGAAATCGGGCGAGACACTGTGGAACGGTCTCATCCATCATTATGATGCAGGCGTGGCCTATGTCGCGGCCATGCGCAGGACATGGGACAGCCTGCGCCCCTTCATCGACGCGGAACGCTTCGCCCAGACCCGGACATTCCTGGGCATCCAGCATCGTGAGGCGAAATGGTGGCGCGACGCCAGCATCGCCTATTTCCAGTCCATATCCAAACGTCCACTGCCCGCTGACGCGGCGGCGCCGGACCATGATCTGAATTGGTACAAGTCGCTCAACTTTCCCTACGCGCCGGGCAATCCATGACTGGCATTCAATGGCCACAAAGGCTAAGCGGTGAGCGATCATGAACGAACGAAAGCCGCCGACAATCCGGGAAGTCGCTGCGCGAGCCGGCGTGTCGGTGATGACCGTGTCGCGCGTCGCCAACAAGCAGAGCTGGGTCAGCCCCCAAACCCGCGCCCGGGTGGAAAAAGCGATCGCGGACCTGAATTATGCACCCAATGCCTCCGCGCGGGCGCTGGCAGGCGGAGAGGATCGGCGGATAGCCCTGCTTTACCGTAACACCACCACTTCGGCCTATCTGGGCGAACTGCTGCTGGGTGGGCTGGACGAGGCCGCGAAGCATCATCTCCATCTGGTGGTCGAACTATGCGAAACCGACGCCGCCGTGGAAGATATCATCGCCCAGATCCTGCAAGCCCGCGTATCCGGCGTCATCGTGCCACCGCCCCTGTGCGACTGGGACGAGCTGGCGCAGGCGCTCTCCCGGCACGGCATTCCATGGGTCGCGATCGCGCCGGACGAAAGCCGTGGCATGATGGTGGTCGCGATCGACGACCGGCAGGCCGCAGGCGAGATGACGCGGCATCTGATCGACCTGGGGCACCGGCGCATCGCCTTCATCCAGGGCAATCCCCAGCATCGTTCCAGCGCGCGGCGGCTGGAAGGCTTTCGCGCCGCGATGACGGCACAGGGCCTGCCGGTCGAAGAGGACTATATCGTCGAAGGCGATTTCAGCTACCGCTCCGGGCTGGAAGCGGCAGCGCATCTGCTCAGCCTGGAGACGCCGCCGACGGCCATCTTCGCCTGCAATGACGATATGGCGGCCGCGACCATCACCATCGCGCATCAGCGGCAGATCAACGTGCCGGCCGATCTGACCGTCTGCGGTTTCGATGACACGCCGCTTGCCGCCGCGATCTGGCCCACGCTCACCACCATTCGCCAGCCGATCCGCGACATGAGTCGCGCCGCCATGACGCTGCTGGCCGAAGCGATGAAGGGCGGAGACGAGTTGGACGTCAAGGGATTGGCGCAACTGAACTGCAGTCTGATCCGCCGCCAGTCCGACGCGGTTCCGCGCCTGCATCACCGACGGGGACCTTGACGGGGGCCTTGAGGGCACTGCTTCCCGGTGCTCGCGCGCTTACGGCAGCGCGCAAATGACTGTCGCATGATCCTGCGGCGGCTTCGCCGTCAGTTGCCCGATCGAACACGGCAATGCACTGCTCTATGCAAAGCGCGCCAGCAACTGGTTGAGCAAGGGGCGCAGCCGGCGGATCTCGTCCCGATGCGTGGCGGACAGCTTCGCCAGCAAGTCCAACGCATCCGGCGTCAAACGCAGTTGCGATCGCCGCCGGTCGGTGGCGCTGGCATGGCGCGTCACCAATCCCAGCTTTTCCAGCCGATCCACCAGTCCGGTCGCGCTATGGGGTTTCAACAACAGGCGCCGCGCTACATAACCGACAGTGGCATCTTCCGCAGGAGCGGCCCGCAGCGCGAGCAAAGCCTGATGCTGCTGCGGGGTAAGCCCCATCTGGGCCGCCCGGTCGCTGCTGAACGCCTGAAACTGCCGCAAGGCGAAACGGAATTCCGCCAGCGCCGCGTAATCCTCATCCTTCAATATGGCGCCGTCTGCTTCCATGAGCCCTTCATCTTCATATATCGCGTAGCGACCTGATCGCGCCGCATCCTGCACCAAAGAAGGATTCGCCCGATTCGGAAAGCCCGTATCGTCGCAATCACGCGGTTTCTTCCGCCGGCCGCTGTCCGATTGATGTGGAGTGGGCTCATCCGCCGCGACGCGATGATCCACGAGGGCAGCAAATATCCGGTGAGGAGATTGATATACTCCAATATCATAACAACCACTGACCGCCGCAACGTCATCGTCCTGTTGGAAAATACTGCGAGCGGCAGGTCGTGGATACCGTTGACAGAAACTATTCCGTAAATCCGTAAAATATGATGAATCTCTTTCACCTTTTCGCAATTTCACTGGAAAATTGAAACGGATTTTCACGCAATGCTGCTATTATCTCGGCATGGCACATATGGATGCACCGCCGCCCGGAGCGGCAGCCGACTGGACCGTCCCCCAGGACTGGGCGTCCTATAGCGCGGCCGAACATGCGATGTGGGACCGGCTGTTTGCCCGCCAGGCCAATATGCTGCCGACCAGGGTCATACCTGCCTTCATGGAAGGCCTTGACGTACTTCGCATGTCGAAACCGGGCATTCCTGATTTCGACGAACTCAACGATCGTCTGTTCCGCGCAACCGGCTGGCAGGTCGTCGCCGTGCCGGGCCTCGTTCCCGACGAGATATTTTTCGAGCATCTCGCCAACCGCCGCTTCGTCGCGGGGCGCTTCATCCGTACACCCGAGCAGCTGGATTACCTGGAGGAACCGGACATCTTCCATGACGTGTTCGGGCATGTGCCGCTGCTCGTGCATCCGGTGTTCGCCGATTATATGCAGGCCTATGGCGAGGGAGGGTTGCGCGCCGCCAGGCTGGGCATGATCGATGCCCTTGCGCGGCTCTACTGGTACACGGTCGAGTTCGGACTGATCCGGGACGGCGGCGATCTCAAGCTTTATGGCGCAGGTATCGTGTCGTCCTACGGAGAAAGCCTGTTCGCCATCGATGATCCGTCACCCAACCGCATCGGTTTCGACCTGGAACGGGTCATGCGCTCGCTGTACCGCATCGACGATTACCAGCAGAATTACTTCGTGATCGACAGCTTCGAAGACCTACTGCAGCAGACGCGAGACGCTGATCTGGGACCGATCTACGATCGCCTGCGCGATCAGGAAGCGATCGACGTAGGCTGCTTGTTGCCGACGGATCGGGTCCTCCATGCGGGCACGCAGGCCTATGCCCACGGGAAGGCGAACGCGTGACGTCCCCCCGCCATTCTCCACTGCACCGCGGCGGAAGGCTGTGACGCGATCGCGGAAGGGCCGCCCTGAGCCCAGTGACCGACAGCGTCGCCAGCCAACCAGAACCAGAACCAGAGAGGAAGAAGATATGAGCCTGTTCGACAACCCCATCGGTCTCGACGGCTTCGAGTTCGTGGAGTTCAGCGCGCCCGAAAAGGGCCTGCTGGAGCCGGTCTTCGCCGCCATGGGCTTCACCCTGATCGCCCGTCACCGCTCCAAGGACGTGCAACTGTGGCGCCAGGGCGGCATCAACCTGATCGCGAACTACGAGCCGCGCAGCCCGGCCGCCTATTTCGCCGCGGAGCATGGCGCATCCGCCTGCGGCATGGGCTGGCGGGTGAAGGACGCGGCCAAGGCATATGACCTTGCCATCGCGCGCGGGGCGGAGCCGGTGGAGGTCCGCACCGGCCCCATGGAACTGCGCCTGCCCGCCGTGCGCGGCATTGGGGGATCGATCATCTATCTCATCGACCGCTACGAGGACGAGAATGGCGGCCTGTCGATCTACGACATCGACTTTGTCTATGAGCCGGACGTGGAACGTCACCCCGAAGGAGCGGGCTTCAGGATCATCGATCACCTCACCCACAATGTCTATGGCGGCCGCATGGCCCATTGGGCCAGCTTCTACGAGCGCGTATTCGGCTTTCGCGAGATCCGCTATTTCGACATCAAGGGCGAATATACCGGCCTGACCAGCAAGGCGATGACCGCGCCCGATGGCAAGATCCGCATCCCCCTGAACGAGGAAGGCAAGGCGGGCGGCGGCCAGATCGAGGAGTTTCTGCGCGCCTATAATGGCGAGGGCATCCAGCACATCGCGCTGCTGTGCGACGACCTGATCGCTGCCTGGGACAGGCTCAAGGCGCTGGGCGTGCCGCTGATGGCCGCGCCGCCCGCCACCTATTACGAGATGCTGGAAGAGCGACTGCCCGGCCATGGCGAGCCGGTGGGCGAGTTGCAGGCGCGCGGCATCCTGCTCGACGGATCGACGCAGGACGGCGACCCCCGCCTCCTGCTCCAGATCTTTGCGCAACCGCAGATCGGCCCTGTCTTCTTCGAATTCATCCAGCGCAAGAAGGACGAGGGCTTTGGCGAGGGCAATTTCACCGCGCTGTTCCAGAGCATCGAGCGGGACCAGTTGCAGCGGGGCGCGCTCCATGTCGATCAAGTGGAATGAGCGCCCGGCCGTTTCCGGCGTAGCCCTGGCTGTTGATCGGCGATGGTGCCAGTCAACTGGCGTCATCGCGGGCAGGACGACCGGTCAGGCCATATCATCCTGCCCGGCCTGCGCGATCGTCAGAAGCGCCGTGCGCAGCGCCGCCTGATCCTGCCCCGCCAGTGATCGCGCAAAGCGCGCTTCGTGCGCGTCCATGATCTGTTCGACCTGCCGACGCATCGCCTCCCCCGCCTCCGTCAGCGTCAAGGCCAGAGACCGTCCGTCGACCGGCGTCTTTTCAAGATAGCCGCGCCCTGCGAGCCCCGATACGAGAGGCACCATATTGGCGCGCTTGATCCCCAGCATCCGTCCCAGTTCGATCTGGATGCACCCCGGATTGGCGCCGACCAGAATCAGGATCGTGCCTTCCACCGGCCGCAGCCCGACCTCCGCCAGCGCGCCGCCAAGATCCGTCATCATCGCAGAAGATGCCCGGCGCAACAGATAGCCCAGCCGCGAAACGACGGGATCCTGCAGGGTTTTGGCGGCGATCGGCTTTTCCATGACCTTCGAAATAGTGCTATTGCCCAGAACAATCAATATTGCTATGTTACATAACAATAATGAGGAGCCAGGATATGCCTGCATCGGAAATTCTCTTGGTTATTGGCGGCGAATCGCGTGCCGCCATGTCCACCTTCGACCGCGCAAATCCCGTGACCGGTGACATCGCAACCCGCGCCGCTGCGGCCACCGTGGATGACGCCATCGCCGCCGTGGAAGCGGCCAAGGCGGCGTTTCCGGCCTGGTCCGCGCTTGGCCCCAACGCCCGCCGCGCCGCACTGATGAAGGCGGCCGATGCACTCGACGCAAGGGCTGGCGACTTTGTCGATGCGATGATGGAGGAAATTGGCGCGACCGAAGGCTGGGCGCGTTTCAACATCGCCCTTTCCAGCGCCATGGTGCGGGAGGCCGCCAGCCTCACCACGCAGATCGGCGGTGAGGTCATTCCATCGGACAAGCCCGGATGCATCGCCATGGCCGTCCGCGAAGCGGCAGGCGTGGTGCTGTCCATGGCGCCCTGGAACGCTCCCATCATCCTTGCCACCCGCGCGATCGCCGTGCCGCTCGCCTGCGGCAACACGGTGGTGCTCAAGGCGTCCGAACAATGCCCGCGCACGCACGGACTCATCATCCAGGCCTTTGTCGAGGCGGGACTTGGCGGCGGCATCGTCAACCTCATCACCAATGCGCCGCAGGACGCCGCGGACGTGGTGGGAGCGATGATCGACCATCCTGCGGTGCGTCGCGTCAATTTCACCGGCTCCACCGCGGTGGGCAGGATCATTGCGCGCCGCTGCGCCGAACATCTGAAGCCGGTCCTGCTCGAACTGGGCGGCAAGGCGCCGCTGATCGTGCTGGAGGACGCGGATCTTGACGAAGCCGTGAAGGCGGCGGCCTTCGGCGCCTTCATGAACCAGGGCCAGATCTGCATGTCGACCGAGCGGATCATCGTCGTCGATGCCGTTGCCGATGCCTTTGCGGAAAAGTTCCGGGCGAAAGCAAGCACCATGGCGGTTGGCGACCCGCGCCTGGGCCAAACGCCGCTGGGCGCGGTGGTCGACACCAAAACGGTCGCGCATGTGCGCTCGCTGATCGAGGATGCGGTCGCGTCCGGCGCGAAGCAGCTCAACGGCGGCGACGCGAACGGCGTCCTGATGCCCGCCCATGTCATCGATTACGTGACCCCGAACATGAAGCTGTTCCGCGAGGAGAGCTTCGGCCCGGTCGTGGGCATCGTTCGCGCCCGCGACGAGGCACATGCGATCGAGCTGGCCAACGACAGCGAATATGGCCTCTCCGCCTCCGTCTTCACGCGCGACACCGCGCGCGGGCTGAAGGTCGCGCGCCAGATCCAGTCGGGCATCTGCCATGTCAACGGCCCGACCGTCCATGACGAGGCCCAGATGCCCTTCGGCGGGGTCAAGGCATCGGGCTATGGCAAGTTTGGCGGCAAGGCCGGCATCGACAGCTTCACCGAATTGCGCTGGATCACGATGGAGACCCAGCCCGGCCATTATCCCATCTGAATTTGGCCGAACCGATCTTTCCTGATTTTGCCGGAGATTTTCCCATGACCAACATCCTGCATGTCGACAATGTCGAACAGTCCGAGCTTGAAACCGTCGCCTTCACAGTCGAGAACGGCATCGCCTGGGTCAGCTTCAATCGACCCGACAAGCGCAACTGCATGTCGCCGCGCCTCAATCGCCAGATGATGCGCGTCCTGGACGAATTGGAGTTTCGGGCCGATGTCGGCGTCCTCGTTCTCTCCGGGGAAGGATCGGCCTGGTCGGCGGGCATGGACCTCAAGGAATATTTCCGCGAAACCGAAGCGCATGGAATGGCCGGCACGCGCAACGCACAGCGGGAAAGCTATGGCTGGTGGCGGCGCCTGCGCTGGTATCAGAAGCCGACCATCGCCATGGTGAATGGCTGGTGCTTCGGCGGCGGCTATGGTCCGCTTTTTGCCTGCGACCTGGCCTTTGCAGCCGAGGAGGCACAGTTCGGGCTTTCCGAAATCAACTGGGGCATCCTGCCTGGCGGCGGCGCGGCCAAGGTCGCCACGGAGCTGACCAATTTCCGCAATGCCATGTACCATTCGCTGATGGGCGAGAATGTCGATGGCAAGAAGGCCGCCGAATGGGGCTTCGTCAATGAAGCGCTGCCGCTCGCGCAGTTGAAGGATCGCGTCACCCAGGTCGCCAATGTGCTGCTGACCAAGAATCCGGTGGCCCTGAAGGCGACCAAGGATGCCATTCGCCGGGTCCGCGAGATGACCTATGACAATGCCGAGGATTATCTGGTCCGCGCGCAGGAGGCCGCCAACAGCTACGATAATGAAGGCCGCAAGGAAGGCATCAAGCAGTTCATCGACGAAAAGAGCTACAAGCCGGGCTTGGGCGCCTATGACAAGTCGAGGCAGAGCGCCTGACGACCGATCGGGCCGCCCCGCCCCGCGGCCCGTCCTGACAGACAGATTTTGGAGAGACAGGCCATGACGGTCGACACCCTGAACCTGCCCGATGCGCCCGCCGCCTCGCTCGACCGGCTGTTGCGGCCCCGCTCGGTCGTGATCGTCGGCGCGTCGGACAAGCCGGGCGCGCTGGGGGCGTCAGTGCTCTCCAACCTGACCCGCAACGGATTTGCCGGGGACATCCACCTCATCAACCCCAAAAGGGCGGAGATTGGCGGACGCCCCTGCCTGCCCTCCGTCGATGCCTTGCCGGAAGGCGTGGACGCCGCTGTGCTGGCCATCCCGCGGGTCGCAGTGCTGGAAACGGTACAGGCGCTCGCCGCCCGCAAGGTGGGCGCGGCGGTGATTTTCTCGGCAGGGTTCGCCGAAGGCGGCGAGGACGGCCTTGCCGAACAGCGGGCAATCGGCCGGATCGCGGCGGAAGCGGGCATGGTGGTCGAAGGCCCCAATTGCCTTGGCATGACCAACTTCATCGACCGCGTGCCGCTGACCTTCGTCGAGACGGAGGCCAGGCCGCTGGGCGACCGCGCCGGTATCGGCATCGTCTCCCAGAGCGGCGCCATGGCCTGTGTCCTCGGCACCACGCTGGCAAGCCGTGACCTGGGCCTTTCCTTCTCCATCTCTACCGGTAACGAAGCCGCCTCCGGAGTGGAGGATTATGTCGACTATCTGCTGGACGATGCCTCCACCCAGGTCATCGCCATGATCGTCGAGCAGTTCCGCAAGCCCCGGCGCTTCCTGGCCGCCGCTAGGCGCGCGCGGGCACTGGGCAAGACCATTGTGCTGCTTCATCCCGGCAAGTCGAGCGCGGCCCGCGAGTCCGCCGCGACTCATACGGGCGCCATGGCGGGCGATTATCAATTGATGCGCGTGAAGGTTGAACGCGCCGGCGTGATCTTCGCCGAAACGCTGGAGGAACTGGGCGACATTGCGGAAATCGCGCTGCGTTGCCCGACCATTCCCGCTGGCGGCGTCGCGGTGCTGGGAGAGAGCGGCGCGTTCAAGGCGCTGACGCTCGACCTTTGCGAGGCGCTCGACCTCGATCTGCCGAAGGTGGACGATAGCAATGCCCCCGCCCTGCGCGCCGCCCTGCCCGATTTCGTCGGCGTCTCCAACCCGCTCGACCTGACGGCCCAGGGGCTGGTCGATCCCGACCTCTATTACCGTACGCTCGCCGCCCTGTTCGACGACGACCGGTTCGGCAGCATCGTCGCGGGGATCATCCAGACCGATCCCGTGACCATCGGCATCAAGCTGCCTCCGATCCTGCGTGCCGTTGGCGAACTGCGGCCTGCCAAGCCGGTGATCTTCGCCGGGCTGGACGAGGGCGCCGACGTGGCGCAGGACTATATCGATCAGCTTCGCGCCTTCGGCATCCCCTATTTCCCTTCGACCGAACGCGCGATGCGGGCATTGAAGCGCCTCAACGACCATGCCCGCCGTGACTTCAGCGAAGGCGACACCAGCCCGCTCGCCGCTGCCGCCCTGCCCGACCAGGGCGGCGTCATTCCCGAATATCGGGCGAAGGCGATATTGGCGCGGTTCGGCATCCCCTTTCCCCAGGGCGCTTTCTGCACCAGCGTCGAACAGGCAACGTCCGCTGCCGAAACGATCGGCTATCCGGTCGCTCTCAAGGCGCAGTCGGCCGACCTCAGCCACAAGAGCGACGCGGGGGGCGTGGTGCTCAACCTGCGCGATGCGGACGAGTTGCGTGCGGGCTGGGCGCGCCTGTACGCCAATGTCGCGGCTCATGACCCGGCACTGACGCTGGACGGCGCCCTGCTGGAGGGCATGGGCGAGCGCGGCGTGGAACTGATCATCGGCGCGAAGGGCGATCCCGATTGGGGCCCGGTGATCCTGGCCGGTTTCGGCGGCGTCACGGCGGAGATCCTCCAGGATGTGCGCCTTTTCACGCCCGACCTGCCGGTGGACGCGATCGTGCGCGAACTGCATCAGCTCAAGCAAGCCGTCCTGCTTCGCGGTTTTCGCGGATCGCCGGCACTTGACGTGGAGGCCGTGGCGCAGATCATCGCGACGCTGGGCCGCGTGCTGCTGGCCGAACCGTCCATTCGCGAGATCGACCTCAACCCGGTGATCGTCTACCCCGAAGGCAAGGGAGCGGTGGCGCTGGACGCATTGATGCTGACGGCCCCCAGGGCGGGCTGAAAAGGCCGAACGGAGGGAATCATGGCAGCCACGCGCGCGGATTTCGCCAAACTCGGGGCCATCGACATGCACGTGCATGCGGAGGTCAGCTGCCATGACCCCGAAGACCCGATCTTCGGTGAATTTGCCGATGCGGCCACCCGCTATTTCAAGGCGCCTCGCCGCCGGCCGACCATCCCGGAAACCCTTGCCTATTATCGCGAGCGGCAGATCGGCTTCGTCATGTTCACCGTGGACATGGAGGCGGGCACCGGCATCCAGCGCATCCGGAACGAGGAAATCGTGGAAGCGGCGGCAGAAAACAGCGATATCATGATCGCCTTCGCCTCCATCGATCCGCACAAGGGCAAACGGGGCGCGATAGAGGCACGGCGGCTGATCGAGGATCATGGCGTGCGCGGCTTCAAATTCCATCCGCCGCTGCAGAATTTCGATCCCGGCGACCGCATGGCCTGGCCGCTCTATGAGGTGATCAACGATCATCAACTGCCGGTCATCTTTCACACCGGCCATAGCGGCATGGGATCGGGAATGGCGGGCGGGGGCGGCATTCGCCTGAAATATGGCCAGCCCATATTGGTGGATGACGTTGCGGTCGATTTTCCGGGCATGAAGATCATCCTTGCGCATCCCGGCTGGCCCTGGACCGACGAGTCCCTCTCCATGGCGCTGCACAAGCCCAATATCTTCATCGATCTGTCGGGATGGAGCCCGCGCTATTTTCCTGACCAGATCGTCCGCTACGCCAATGGGCAGCTTGGGCATAAATTCCTGTTCGGCTCCGATTTCCCGCTGATCCCGCCGGACAAGTGGATCGCCGCCTTTGACGAGGCCGGGTTCAAGCCGGAAGTCCGGGCGCCGATCGTGAAGCAGAACGCGATGAGGCTGCTGTTCGGCCCGGAATTGCCGGAATGACCGACGAAGTCGGCCGCCGCGCGCTGCTGAAGGCCATGCCCGGCATGGCGCTGGGCGGGACGATCGCCCCCGCGACAAAGGCCGCAGAACCCGCGCTGGCGGTGCCCGCGCTGAGCCTGGCGATGCGCCTGCGCGTACTGATCGGCGAGCCGCGGGAGTTGGGCATGGTCGATGGCGTACGCAAGCGGATCATTCCGATCACCGGCGGCACTGTCGAGGGGCCACGGCTTGAGGGCAAGGTGCTTGCCGGCGGTGCGGACTGGCAATCGATCCGCGCAGACGGCACCGCCGACATATTTGCCCGCTATACGATTGAAGCAAAGGACGGGACGATCATCTCCATCGTCAATCCCGGCTATCGCCATGGGCCCGCCGCCGTGCTGGCGCGGATCGCCGCAGGCGAGGATGTCGATCCGGCGCTCTATTATTTCCGCACCACACCGCGGTTCAAGGTCGCCCAGGACAGTGTTCACGGCTGGCTTGGGCGCACCATCTTCCTTTGCACGGCTGCACGCTATCGCGACCATGTGCGGCTGGATATATTCGCGGTCGATTGAAAAAAGAAGGCAGGACGAGGATGACGGGAGAAAAGGGGGACATCAGACGCCTGCTGGATGAGGCGCCGATGGCGCGCCCGCAGATCGCGGCGATCGTCCTGTGCGTTCTGCTCAACGCGCTGGACGGTTTCGACGTGCTGGCGATCAGCTTCGCCGCGCCCGGCATTGCGGCCGAATGGCGCGTGGACCGCGCCGCGCTCGGGCTGGTGCTGTCGATGGAGCTGATCGGCATGGCGGCGGGATCGGTACTGCTGGGCGGGCTTGCCGATCGCGTGGGCCGGCGCCCGACGATCCTCCTATGCCTGGTCATCATGGCAGGCGGCATGCTGGCCGCCACGCAGGCTTTCAGCATATTTTCCCTGTCCGCCATCCGCCTGGCGACGGGCCTTGGGATCGGCGGGATGCTTGCGTCCACCAATGCGATGGTGGCGGAACTCTCCAATGCCCGATCCCGCAGTCTGGCGGTGGCGGTCATGGCGGCCGGATATCCGATCGGCGCGATCGCCGGCGGTTCCATCGCCTCCCTGATCCTGGTTTCGGGCGAATGGCGCAACGTGTTCCTGTTCGGCGCCATCATGACGGGCTTCTTCCTGCCTCTCGCCTATATGTTGCTGCCTGAATCGATCGGCTTCCTGCTCCAAAGGCGGCCCGAGGGCGCGCTAGGGCGCGTCAACGCGCTGCTCGTCCGCTACCGGCATCAGCCGGTGAGCGCCCTGCCTCCACCCGACGGGATCGCGCCCAGGGCATCGGTCGCGGCGCTGTTCGCGCCTGGGCTGGCTCGCGTCACCATCCTGCTGACGGCCGCCTATTTCGCGCATATCATGACCTTCTATTTCATCCTGAAATGGGTGCCCAAGATCGTGGTCGACATGGGATATGCCGCGTCCGCCGCGGGCGGAGTGCTGGTCTGGGCCAATGTCGGCGGCCTGGCCGGAGCGATGCTGTTGAGCTTGCTGAGCTGGCGGATTAGCATTCGGGCGCTGGTCATCGCCGCGATGCTGGCTTCCACGGTCATGGTCACGATCTTCGGCCAGGGGCAATCCAGCCTCTCAGGCCTTGCCGGTGTGGCGGCGGCGGCCGGCTTCTTCACCAATGCGGGCGTGGTGGGCCTTTATGCGATCATCGCGCAATCCTTTCCGACCTCCGTGCGCGGCGGCGGCACCGGGGTAGTGATCGGCTTGGGCCGGGGCGGCGCCGCGCTGGGGCCGATCATCGCCGGTTTCCTCTTCAGCCTGAATTTCGGCCTGCCCATCGTCGCGCTCGCCATGGCGCTGGGATCGCTGACGGCGGCGGGCGCACTGCTGCTGCTGCGCCCTGTGCAATCATAGGCGGCGATGAATCGGCCACCGACGCATGTGCGATCTGCCGCACAGAGAGAGGTCGGCTGGCCGTTTGTCGCGGCCTTGGCCCCGGCCGCCCGCCCGAGCCCGAGACATGATCAGGGAGCTGATGCCGCCGCCCGAACGGACCTTGCCCACCCCTCAAATGGCAAGTCCCGGGACGGATCGGCATTCAGCCCGTTGATGCCCGACAGGCAACAGGCGTGATCCATCAGAAGCGGGGAATGGAGGCGAGCCAGTCGCTCGCTCCATCGTCAAACACGATGCCTTCGACAAAGTGGCCCAACAGGTTTCGCATGTCGCAATAATAATAGCTGCCCACCCCGTCGACATCACCGCGGATCGGCAGCGTCCGGCCCGATGCCTGGAGCTGGTCCAGTTCCGCATCGAATGCCTCTCGCGTCGCAAAGCGCCGGCAAAGATGATGGAACCGAACGACAGGGCCTTCAGCCTGGGGCAGGCCCTCCACGTAAATGGCCACGTCCCCGTCGATCGGTTGAATGATCTCGATTTCCGTCGCGCCGACATAGGCCAGGGAAACATGGCAATGCGCTTCGCGGCCCGGCCCCGTGGGGTAGCGTATGTCGCGCATCTCCAGAAAGCGCGCTATGCCATGGGTGCCGGCGAACTGCGCCTGCGCCCTGTCGATATCGCGGGTGACATAGGCGACCTGGAAGAAACCTGGATAAGGCGGCGTGTCGGCTGGCATCATTTTCTCCTATGTAATTGGCTTGTCATTGCGGCTCCAGCCGATCCGCTGCTTCCCGCGCCGGCGCTCCATTCCCGGAAACCCACGCGACGCTCCAGCGGCTGTCCCTGGATCATCAAGGTCAGGCAGCCTCCTCCACCGAACGGCTGATCGGGGCGGGCGCCTTGTGCCATTGCCCCCCCTTCATCACCGCCCGGAGCGCCCTGGCATCGGCGAGGAGCCGCGGATCAGCAATGGGATCGCCGTCGATCAGCAGCATGTCAGCCAACATGCCCGGAGCAATCCGCCCGGCGCCCTTGCCCATCAGTTCGCCTCCATTGGCGGTCGCGGCGTACAGCGCTTCAGCCGGCGTATAGCCGAGGTAGCTCACGAAATGCTGCACGTCACGGGCATTGGCGCCATTGGGCTGCCAGGGCATGCCATAATCGCCGCCAATCACCGCGCGGACGCCCCGGCGCCGTAATTCACTATGCACTGCAATGTTGCTTTCCATCGCAGGTTCAACACCCATGCGATCAATTGTCGCGCGGTCAAACGGGCTGTCATGCAGCAGACTGTGGTAATATCCTATTGTCGGCGCGACAAAGATGCGATCCTTGGCAGCCTCCAGCATGTCCAGCGCTTCATCGTCGGCGAAGTCGGCATGATTGATGAGCGTGGCCCCGGCGCGCAGCGCCCGCTTGATCGATTCCGCCGAGCGCGCATGAACGCTGACCAGCAGACCAAGTTCCCTCGCCGCCTCTCCGATCGCCTGCGCTTCGTCCTCTGCCAGGGTCGTGGTTCGGCCGGTCGGGCGCGGAAAGAAATCATCGCCCGACATGTTGACCTTCACCACGTCGACCCCCTCGCGAAAACCCAGCCGCACCATCTTGCGGCATGCTTCCGCGCCATCGACGACAGCCGCCGCAACATCGCGCCGCTGATGCAGTTGCGCCGTGTCGTTAAGCCCGCCGGTCGCAGTCAGGGTGGGCGTCGAGGCCAGCAGGCGCGGCCCCGGAATGCGCCCCGCCTCGATTTCGTTGCGGATCACGATCTCCGATCGCAGCTTGGGCGATCCCGCACCGATCACACCTGTGAAACCCGCATCCAGCATGATCCGCGCATTGTGCATCGTGATAAGAACAGTTTCTTCAGGCGGGGTGTCCTCTATCTCGTAAGCATAGGTGACTGTCGGAAAGCTGAGATGACCATGCGCATCGATCAAGCCGGGAATCACTGTCGCGCCGCTTGCGTCCACCTCTTGCGCGCCGGCCGGCGCAGGCGTGCCAGGCAGCTGCGTAGCTGCAATTCGGTCGCCCGTCACCAGCACGTCCGCCCGCTCGCGAACATCGCCGGTCTCGCCGGACCAAATATGTCCGCCCCTTATTATCCATGATTGTGCCATGTCCACCTTCCCTTCGCGCATCCCGTGAATGCGCTGCCACCCTCCCGCGACGATCGCTCCTCGACAGCAGGTCCGGGCGGGACCAATGCGGTGCAGGGCGTTTCCCATTCTGGCATAATGGAATGGACATGGCGACATCTTCGACCGGGAGAGTGGCATGAAGAAGGCGGCACCCCATGAAACTGATATCAGCCGCATCACGACATGCCGGATCTGCGCCGGCCAATGCGGCATCATCGTGGAGCTCGATGCGGCGGGCCGCGTCGATCGCGTCCGGGGCGATCCCGATAATCCGCTTACAAGGGGCTATGCCTGCATCAAGGGGCTGACGCTCGGCGAGGCGCACAGCAGCCCCAATCGCATCCTGCACCCTTTGCGGCGCACCGACGATGGCCGCTTCGTCCAGGTGGGGATGAACGAAGCGCTGGACGAGATCGCCGAACGGTTGGGGAAGATCCTGGCCGAGCATGGCCCGGATGCGGTCGCCGGCTTTCGCGGCACCATGAACTACACCAACAGCCTGGCAGCGCATATGTTGCCGGCCTGGCTGGCGGCGATGGGATCACACAGCTTCTTTTCGACCATGACCATAGACCAGTCCGCCAAGTGGATAACCGCAGACCGGCTGGGCGTGTGGGAGGCTGGCAAGGACCCCTATGAAAACGCTGAAGTCCTGCTGGTCATCGGCGCCAATCCATTGGTGTCGCTATCCACTTTCACCATGGTGATGCAGAACCCGGTCAAGGCCCTGAAAGAAGCCAAGGCACGCGGCACGCGCCTGCTGGTGATCGATCCCCGCCGGACGGAGACGGCCGCCTTTGCCGACCGATTGCTGCAGCCGCTGCCGGACGAAGATGCGGCGTTGGTCGCGGGCATGTTGCGCCTGATATTGGAGGAGAATTGGGCCGACAGGGAGTTTTGCGAACATAATGTGGAGGGCGTGGAAGCGCTGCGGGACGCCCTTGCACCTTTCACTGTCGACCATGTGGCGCAGCGTTGCAACATCGCGGCCGAAGACCTGGTCGCGATCACCCGCGACTTTGCCGAACCGCATCCTGACGGGCGGCGCAAGCGGGGCGCTGCAGCATCGGGCACCGGGGCGAACATGGGCGCCTTTTCCAATCTCACGGAACATCTTGTCGAATGTCTCAATGTGCTGTGCGGCCGGTTCGCGCGAGAGGGCGATGCGATCGGCAATCCGGGTGTGCTGGGGGCTCGCTGGCCGCGCCGCGCGCAGGCGATTGCGCCAACGCGCGGCTGGGAAAGCGGTTGGCGTGACGGGTGGGGATACGGCCTTCTGATGGGTGAGCGCATGAGTGCCATCCTTCCGCAGGCGATCCTGGGAACCGGGACAGGCGCTGTTCGCGCGCTCGTGGTGGATGGCGGCAATCCCGTCAATGCGCTGGCGGAAACCGCCGAAACAGCAGCGGCCTTCGGCAATTTGCAGTTGCTGGTATCGATCGACCCTTTCCTCAACGAGACGTCGCGGCTCGCCCATTTCATCCTGCCGCCGCCGATGATGCTGGAACGGGCCGATATACGCAGCCGCGACTGGGAGAGCTACACCCTGCACGAACCCTTCCACCAGTTCGCGCAAATGGTTGCCCGGCCGCCTGAGAACAGCGAACTGATCGAGGATTGGCAGGTCTTCTGGGAACTCGCAAAGCGCACCGGCCACAAGATCATTTTCGACGACGTGCCGATCTCCATGGAGACCCGCCCTGAGACCGAGGACCTGTTCCGCATCCTCCTGCGCCATTCGGCCTTCCCGGCGGAGGATCTGCTGGCGGAAAAGCGGGGGGTCGTGTTGCGCGGGGATCCCATGTGCGTCAAACCCGCCGAGCCCTGCCCGCCCCGCTTCCAGGTGGCGCCGAGCGACGTCCTGGCTGAACTTGAGACACTGGCCGGGGTCCGTCGTCAAACCTCTGCGCTACGCCTTGTCTGCGGACGGGTGCGACATGTGCAGAACAGCATGTACCATGACCTGCCATCGATCGCGCGGCGCATGCCCGAAAACCCGCTCAGCATGCATCCCGACGACATGGCTTCCCGGGGACTCGTCCCTGGTGCCCTTGCTCGCGTGCGCTCGGCACATGGTGAGCTGCGCGTCACGGTGGCCCCGGACCGCAATCTGCGTTCAGGCGTCGTGACCATGCCGCACGGTTGGGGCGACGGGCGAGGCGCCAATGTGAACAGCCTGACCAGCCTGATCCAAGGCCGCCAGACCATCAATGCCATGCCCATTCTCAGCGGCTTCGATGTGATGGTGGACCCCATTGATCGGGATGCCGGACAAGGTGGCCCAGGTAATTGAAGACGCCCGCCGCAATCTTGGGATCGCGGCGGCGATAGGCTCGTATATCCATACATATACCGCTATATTTTCCATACATAATATTCTATGTCGGCATCAGCAATGACGATTCGGAACAGACCCATGGCCAACGGTAGCGACAAATTCCAATGGATCCTCAGCAAAGGGTGGCATGGCGACTGCCCGCGCTGCGGCGAGGGGCGGATGTTCGCATCCTGGCTCAAGATCGCGCAGACCTGCGACCGCTGCGGCCTGGACTATCGATTCGCCAGTCCAGACGACGGTCCGGCCTTTTTCTCGCTCTGCATCATCGCCTTTCCGCTCACCTTCATGGTGGTGTGGTTGCAGGTCGCCTTCACGCCGCCATGGTGGGTCCATATGCTGGTCTCGGCTCCACTCATGATCCTGGGTTGCCTGCTGCCTTTGCGACCGATCAAAGGCTGGCTTGTCGCGTCGCAATATGTGAACAGGGCACAGGAAGCGGGCACGGAAAAGGTCTGGGCGCATCTCTATGGCAACGGCTCCGGCAAGGCCTTTGACGATTGACGGCCTTTTGTCTGGATTGTGAAGGCATGCAGTTCAAGGATTGATCCATGCAAAACTGGATGCCCGACATAGATGGAGTGGCAGGGCCGAAATATCTCGCGATTGCCCATGCAATGATGCTGGATATCAAGGCAGGCAGGCTGACTGCGGGCGTGCGCCTGCCCCCGCAACGCGTCCTTGCCGATGCGCTGGACATTGACCTGACGACCGTGACCCGCGCCTATGGTGAAGCGCAGCGACTGGGCCTTATCGAAAGCGATGGCCGTCGCGGCAGCTTCGTACGGGAACAAAGGGTCGAAACACCGAAATATGCGCGCGCCAGGCTGGGCGACGCGGGTATGAACGCACCGCCCGAACAGGCTGGCAGCCTGCTGTCGAGAGAATATAGGCGCACCGCCGAAGCCTTGCTCGGCGATCATGAGTCACTTTCCCTCTCCTATCCGCCGCGAGGCGGAATGCCGGCTACGCGAGAAGCCGGCGCCCAATTGCTGCAGAAGCGCGGCATACCCTGCCTGGACGACACTGTGCTGGTCACAGCCGGCGGCCAACATGCGCTCCACGCGATATTCAGTGCCGAGTTGCGGGCGGGAGACGTGCTGGCAGTGGCCGGCAATGTCTATCCGGGAGTGCTCGCGCTCGCTCGCCGCTTCGACATCCGGCTGGTCGCGATCGGCTCCGACAGCGAAGGCATTGATCCCGATGCGCTCGACGCCCTTTGCCGGACCGTCGAGCTCAGGGGAGTCTATGTCGTTCCGACCAACGACAATCCGACAACGGCGACGATGTCGGTAAGCCGTCGCAAGGCGATCGCCGCCGTTGCGCGACGCCATGGGCTGATCGTGATCGAGGATGACGCCTATGGCCTGTTGCCGAAAGACCCGCTGCCACCCATCGCTTCCTTTGCACCAGAGCAGAGCTGGCACATTGCGAGCACGTCCAAGATCCTGTCCCCGGGTCTTCGCGTCGCCTGGCTTTGCGCGCCCGGCGTGGCCGATGCCTGGCGGCTGGCGGCCGATGTCCATGACACCGCCATCATGGCCCCGCCGCTCAATGCCGCAATAGTGGCGAGATGGGTCGGGGACGGCCTGTTCGAGCGCCTTGTCGCCGAAATTCGCAGCGAGGCTGCCGCAAGGCAACTTCTCGTACGGAAATGGCTCCATGAAGGCAGCTTCCGGGCCCATGAAACAGGCTATCATCTTTGGGTGCCGCTTCCTGCCGACATCAATGGCGCCGCGGTGATGGAGGCGTTGCGACCGCATGGGCTGTCGGTCGTGGGCGGCGAGGCTTTTGCCGTCGATAGGTCGGCGGCGGCGCCGGCACTGCGCATCTCGATCGGTGGAGCGCTGACGCGGGATCGGCTTGAAAAGGGCATCCGGCTGCTGGCCGCCCTGATCGGACCGGAAGCCTCGGCACGCATTCCATTGGTTTGAGGGATGGGCGTTTGGCGTGACGCCGCAACAAGCGCCCTGGTTCCGCTCTGTCGCCGACGGGCATGACCCGCCTCATCGCCGCCATGTTGTGGATCAGCCCGGTTCATCCCATCGGGAAGCAATGGACGAAAGATCAGGCGTCGACCGCATTCACCCGAGCGTCTTCAAGCATATTGCATCAATGAGCGCGCGAAAGTTCGCGAAGTAATGTCTACATCCAGATACCAGGTGCCGTCGGCCGAACTGGATGCGAATTGTTCCACCTGAATTATCAGGAGATGGGCCGCCGCGCGACGTTCTTCCCGTTCCTCGCGATTGCTGATCGCAAGGTCCAGTCGACGGAAATTCTGCCCCAGGATCTCCGCATATTTATCGCGAGCCCTGACGAACCGCCGCATCAGATCAGGATCCAGTGCGACAGCCAGACGCATGAGCCGGACGATACCGGCTTGCTCCTGGCTCGTTTCGCCCACTTTTCTGAACCACAGGGCAACTTGCTCCACATCGGGCCGGCCGAGTTGCGCCAGATCATGGAAATGGCGCATCCTGCGTTCGATATGGTCATCGGCCAGCGCAGCAAGCAAGGCGATCTTGTTCTCAAAATAGGTGTAGAAGCTGGCGCGGCTGATCCGGGCCGCACCCAGCAGATCCTCGACACTTGTCTGGAGGAACCCGCGCTCGACAAACAGGCGCGTCGCCGCCATGACAAGGCGAGTTCGCACGTCCCCCTGCGATTGTCCTCGCGGCCCGCTTGCCCGCCGACGCGCCGCCGCAGTGCTGACAACCGGCGCACCACAGGTCGATTCTGCCGCCAATGTCATCCTACGCCCATATCCTACGCCCATGTGATGTTTTGACGATTATGGCCGCAAGCCGCCCCGACTGGCAAGCTTGTCATTGACCACCATACAAGTTGTATGGAATCTCGCCCGGCAACCCAAGGCCATAAAATACAAGGGCTGCGCGGGAGGAGCAGGATCGTGACAAGGCGCCCATCTTCATATGGGACGACCAGCCAAAGCGCTGGGGGGTCCGCCGGCATATATCGTGGCTGGGCCGTCGTCGCACTTTGCTTCGCCATGCTGATGCTGGGCGCCGGGCCTGTCTATTATGCCTACGGCAATTACGCCCTGGCTTTCGCCCAAAGCTTCAACGCGGATCGGGCCACCATCAACATCGGCTACACGATGGTGCTGCTGCTGGGCAATCTCGGCTCGGCCCCCGTGGGGATGATGGCCGAGCGTTGGCCGATCAAGGGCGTTGCGCTTTTGGGCGTGCTGGGCACCGCCGCCGGTTTCGCACTGGTGTCGACCGCGTCCTCGATCCTGCAGGTCCTGCTGGTGTTCAGCACGCTTATCGCCCTGGCGGACATCTGCATCGGTACCGTGGTCACGAACATCCTGGTGTCGCACTGGTTCGAAAGACGTCGCGGCCTGGCGATCGGCCTCTCCGTGATCGGGACCGCAGTTGCCGCCGTCATCTTTCCACCACTGACGGACATTCTGTTTTCGCGCTTCGGCTGGCGCGCGACTTTCCTGATCTACGCGGTCCTGATGCTGGTGTTGATACCGCCGATCTGGTTCCTGGCGCGACTGCCCGACAACATAGCCGAGCATGAGCGGCTTCCCCTCGCCCTTCGCCGGCCCGGCGGCCCGCCCATCAGCCTTAGTGAAATGTTCCGTTCCCCTGCCTTCTGGATCGTCACGCTGACGATCGGGGCCATGATCGGGGCCAATACGGGGACCATGGTTTCGATCGTCGCCTTTGCCGTATCGCGCGGCTTCAGCAGCCTGGAAGGTTCAGCCCTGCTGTCCGTGATCGGCGCAACGTCGGTGGCGGGAAAGCTGGTATTCGGCATTGCCGCTGACAGATTGTCGCCCGTCATTGCGCTGCGCATCGGCCTGGCTCTCATGGCATCCGGTCTGATCGTCCTTGCGACCGGCCTGCTCTACCCGATGCTGTTCGGGGGCGCGATGCTGTTCGGCTTTGGCCTTGGCGCGATGCTGCCAGTCTGGGGCGGGATCGTCGCGAAGATCTTTGGCCTGGGCAGCTATGGACGCGCACTGGGATGGACGCGCGCGGCGATGGCCCCCATCAGCATGGTCTGCCCGATATTCGCCGGACTGATTTCCGATGCGACGGGTGACTATGCGCCGGTATGGATGATGTTCGCCGCGCTGCTGGCGCTGTCCTTCGCCTTGACTTTCGCGGCGCCGGGTTGGTGGCGCCCAGGGCATGCATCCACCGAAATATAATCTGAACATCAAAAAGGGGAGGAAGATGATGAAGATATCGGCATCCATATTACTGCAGGCTGCGAGCGGGATCGCCTTGTCCGCCGCGACGCCGGCCTGGGCGCAAAATCAACCCATTTCAGCCGCCCAGGCGCCTGACGGTTCGGAAGACATAGTGGTGACGGCCCGCCGGAAGGAGGAGCGGCTGATCGACGTCCCGGTGGCCGTGACCGCCAAAAGCGGCGACGCTCTGCGCGCGGAAGGGGTGCAGACGCTGCTGGATCTTGGGCGTGTCGCCCCATCGCTTACTGTCTCCCAGTCGCCGCGCGGGTCCAACACGCCCAGCTTTACCATGCGCGGTCAACGCGTGATCGACACCTCGCTGGTGCTGGATCCCGTGGTCGTCAATTATTTCAACGAGGTCCCCTTCATGCGGCCTCAGGGTTTGAATGCGGCGCTGTTCGACATCCAGTCGGTGCAGGTGCTGCGCGGGCCGCAGGGAACGCTGTTCGGCCGAAATACAACGGGCGGTGCGGTGCTGGTGACGACCGTCCAGCCCAGCAATGCAATGGAAGGCAATTTCGAAACAACGATGGGCAATCTGGGGCTGCTCGACGCCAAGGGTGCTTTCAACATCCCGCTTGCCGAGGGCGCCGCGCTCCGTATCGCCGGGACGATCCGCACGCGCGACGGGTTCATGCACGATCGGCAGACCGGATTTGATGCCAATAGCCAGAACTACAAGGCGGTGCGGGCCACGCTGAAGCTGGAACCGGCGGCAGGCGTTACCAGCACCTTCTACGCCAATTATTTCCAGTCCAAGGATCATGGCACGGCCAACGTCATCTATGCCGTCAATCCTGCCATTGCGTCGCTGGCCCCCGTTCTCCCGACGCTGAATGCGCAGGTGGCGGCAAACAAGGCGGATCCGTGGAGCTTCAACAATAATGACGCCCCGATGGAAACCGCCAAAACCTATGACTTCTCCAACATCTCGACCATCAATCTATCGGATTCCCTGACTCTCAAGAATGTTGCGGGTTATCGGAAGATCAATACCTTCTCGAAATGGGATATTGACGGATCATCCCTGTTTCTGCTGCGGTTCAAGGGTGAATCGCACATTCGGCAATTTAGCGATGAATTGCAGTTGCAGGGCAACAGCCGCGCCTTCGACTGGATTGTCGGCTTGTTCTATTTCAACGA
Source organism: Sphingobium sp. LMC3-1-1.1 (assembly GCF_040676285.1). NCBI lineage: Bacteria > Pseudomonadati > Pseudomonadota > Alphaproteobacteria > Sphingomonadales > Sphingobiaceae > Sphingobium > Sphingobium sp. LMC3-1-1.1. The sequence goes on from NZ_JBEGHQ010000012.1 coordinate 411,347, forward strand.
GAAAGGCAGCGACATCGCCACCAGCAATCTTCCATCTGCGCCGACCGTCGATCGCCCATCCGGTGTCTATGCGAAGAATATCAGCTACTCGGCCTTTGCGTCGGGCACATACCGCTTTGGCGAAACGGGGCTTTCGCTCAACCTCGGCCTTCGCTACACCCATGACAAGAAAGCCAGCGACGGCCTGCAGATGACCGGCAGCAACTGCACTTTCAGGCTGCTCGACGGGACGGTCATCGCACCCCCCTGCCTGTTCCATCAGGAAGTTTCGTTCAACGAACCGAGCTGGCTTGCCAGTCTCAACTACAAGTTCAACGACGAACTGATGATCTATGCCGCGCACCGTCACGGTTATCGCGCCGGCGGATTGCAGTCCCGCGCCACTACGGAGGCAGCGGCGATCCCCTATGACCCTGAGAAGGTCAACGACGTCGAACTTGGCCTGAAGTTGGACACCGACCTGGGCGGCGGAGCAAAGCTGCGGTTCAACGTGGCGGCTTATGAGGCCTGGTACAAGGATATCCAGCGACAGGTCAGCTTCGTTTCGCCGACCAGCGGCACATTGGTGTCCTCCATCTTCAATGCGGCGCGGTCCCGCATCCGTGGTGTGGAAGTAGAGGCGACGCTCCAGCCAGTGACGGGTCTCAGCCTGTCGGGTAGTTTCAGCTATACCGACCCGAAATATAAGAGCTTCATCAATAATGGCGTCGACGTCGCGGCCATCACGCCCTTCGGTTATATTCCCAAATATACGGCGAACGCCCAGGTCAGCTATACCTTGCCAGCCGATGACAAGGGTGGCGAAATTGTCGGTACGGCGGGATACAGATATCAAAGCCGCTATTATTCAGCGGATGTTGTCGTACCCGTGGGAGGCTATATCAATGGGTGGGATCTGGTCAATCTACGCCTGGATTACAATAATATCGGCGGCAGCGGGATCGGCCTGTCGGCCTATGTCAACAATCTGTTCAACAAGGCCTATTTCGCCTACGCGACCAACCTGACGGCTTCCAGCGGATATGCCACGGGCCTTCGCGGTGATCCGCGCATGTATGGGGTTTCCGCACGGTTCGAATTCTGAGGTCCGATCGCGAGTGGAGGCTTCGCTTGATACCGGCCTTCACTCGCGAGCACTTCGGATCATGCGTGGTGCCGCAAGTCAGGACGAAACCGGCTCCGCCACCTGCCGGCGAGCCAGCACCATTCCGAACGCGATGCCGGCCCCGATCAACCCGACAAGCGCGCCGAACAGCAGGAACACGCCGCCCAGACCAGCCACGGATCGCAGCCATGCCGCCAGTAACGGAAAGGCCAGTTGCGCGCCGAACATCACGCCATTGGCGAGGCCGATGGCCTGTGCGGCGAGATGAGGCGGACTGAATGCGACGGCCGAGGCGCTGACATTGGGCGCCATGAGCGCAACCATCGCGCTGTTGGCGACAACGGCGACAGTGAACAGCGTCATGTTGGTGCTGATGCCGGCCAAGACCAGCGCGGCCCCCATCGCAAGCATGGCGACCGCCCATAGGCCGCGAATGCCCAGCACGGCGTGCATCCGGCCATAGAGGGCCGATGCGCAGACAGCGGCGATCGAACCACATGTCGCCGGGACGGCGAACAACCGGGTATCGCTGATCCCCAGTTGCACCAGATAGAGCGGCGCATAGATCGGCCCGATCAACATGCCCATGCCCGCCATGGCCGCCAGGACGAGAAGGCCGATCATCGCCGCATTGAGCAGACCGCGATCCCGCGCCGCGTCCAGCCGGATGGCCGCGTCCTGCGGCGCCGCCATGCCGAGCGTCCGGGGCAATGTCATCGCCAGGGGCACGGCCGCCAGAGCCATAAGGTTCACCAGAAAGGCCGGCTGCCAGCCGAAATGGCCGATCGCGCCGATCAACGGGAACAGGATGATCGCCGTCGCCCCGCCGACCACGGAAAACAAGCCGAACAGCCGCATCTTCAGACCCTCCGGCAAGGCGCCGATGCCGGCCAATGCACTGGTGAAGACTCCGGACAAGGCAAAACCAAGCACGAGACGGGCGGCCAATATGCCCCAAAGATCCTGCAGCAGCGCCGGGGCGGCACCCGCAACGGCAAACAGCAACAGGGCGGGCAAGAGAACACGCCGACAGCCAAGGCGCGCGATCAGTGCGCCTGCTATCGGCGCGCCTATGGCGAAGGCGAAGCCGGCCAGCGTCCCGACCAGTTCGGTCAACAGCTTCACATTGGGCGTGTCGATGAACGCGTGCTCAATCTGCGGCAGCACCAGGCCGGGCGAAAACAGGCCGATGGTTGGAAACAGGCCGCAGGCCAGCAAAGCCGCCACCCCTATCTTTGGCAGCACGGCGCCTTCATTCCTCTCGCCCATCATCGGTTCTCCCCGGCATCATGGCCGTTTGGGGCAATGGGGTTCCAGAAAGACGTCGGCCGGTCAATCCAACCGCCCCTTCGCGCCAAAACACCATGTGTGTGATGGACCTTCGCGGCCGATCCGCAGGGTATCAGGGCTGTTCCATCACCTCACCCGATCGGCCGGTGACGGCAGTGCCGATGGAAGCGCAGATGATGAGGCCGATCGCCATCCATTGGGACAGCGTCAGTACCTCGCCCAGCAGGACCAGCGCCATGATGGCGCCGACGGCGGGCTCGGCGCTCATCAAAATACCGAATGTGTTGGCGGGTAGCCGGGGTAGCGCGACCATCTCCAGCGAATAGGGAATGGCGCTGGAGACGATGCCCACGGCTACGCCAAGCAGAAGCACCTCCGGCCTCAACAGCGCAGAACCGGCATGGACCAGCCCGACCGGCGCGATCAGCAGGGCTGCAACGATCATGCCTCCGGCCGAGGCCGCCGCGCCATGGATGCGCCCGGCATGCCGCCCGATCAATATATAGCCGGCCCAGCATGCCCCGGCCAGAAGCGCCAGAGCGATACCACGCCCGTCCATCCGGGACGATGCGCCCCATAGCGGCAGCAGGCTGGCCAGGCCCGCCACCGCAAGACTGATCCAGAGAAAGTCCAGCTTCCGCCGCGAGGTGAGCAAGGCCACGGCCAGGGGGCCTGTGAATTCGATCGCTATGGCAAGGCCCAGCGGAATATGGGCCAGGGCATTGTAGAAGGACAGATTCATGACGCCCAGCACCACGCCATAAGCCAGCAGGGGGCGCCAACCCGCGCGCCAGTCCAGCCGCCACGGCCTGAACACCAGCGAAAGGATGACCGCACCCACGATGAGGCGCAGCGTCGTCGCGCCTTCGGGCCCGACCAGCGGAAACAGCCGCTTGGCCAAGGAGGCGCCGCAGGTCACCGACAGAAGGGATAGAGAAAGCGCTCCCAGCGCGACGGGATCGACGCGCGCGGTGGTGGGCCGCGGCGCAGCAACACAGGACATGCAGCACTCGAAATTTGTGGACGATTGCCAGCCTGCTAGCGCAAGGGGCCGGATAAGTGCGTTCTTTTTTGTCCCTTTTTCGATAAAATTTATCGCATATCCTGCACGAGCGATGAAAAATGATCCCCTTGATTCGTTCGACAGAAAGCTGATCGAATTGTTGCAGGCCGATGCGCAGCGGCCGGTCTCCGCACTGGCGGAATCCGTCGGCCTGTCGCCTCCCGCCTGTTACCGGCGCATACGCCGCCTTCGCGCAATCGGCATCATCGAACGCGAGGTCGCCATCGTACGCCCGCGAAATCTGGGCTGGCCCCTGTCGATGATCGTCCTCGTCTCGCTGGAACGCGAAAGCGCGCGCACGATGAACGAGATGATGGAGATATTTCGCAACGAGCCTGAGATACTGGAGGCCTGGAACGTCACGGGGGATCATGACTTTGCGCTACGTATCGTGGCCCGCGACATGGAGGGCTATGACAATCTCGCGCAGCGCCTGTTCGCCGCCAATGACGGCATCCGCACGTTCAAGACGCTGGTGATCATTCGCGAGGTCAAGCCGCTCAGCCCGGTCCCGGTCAAGGGACCGTCGTGATCCGGCCAATGTCGGTTACCGCACCGGCCCGCAAATGACGCCGGAGGAGGTGATGGCGTTCGTGCAGGCGGAAAATCACTCCCCTCATCCTGAAGCGTCAGCCGCAATGGCTGGATTTCAATCCGGATCGCCAACGCAGGAGCCTGATCAAATCTTCCATTTTCTCGAACGGTTTGATGCAATTTATCCCACTGAACGGGAAAGCCGGTCCGCTGTAAAGAGATGTTCAACAGGGCGAGGCCATTTCCGGTCCCCACCCGATCAGGAGACAAGACATGATCGAACTGCGTCCTTTCGACAGCCTCGGCAGCGCCAATCACGGCTGGCTGAACGCCAAGCACCATTTTTCCTTCGCCGACTATCATGATCCGGCCCGCATGCACTGGGGCAATCTGCGCGTCTGGAACGACGACACCATCGCCCCCCAGACCGGCTTTCCGCCGCATCCGCACCGCGACATGGAAATCATCACCTATGTCCGGGAAGGCGCGATCACGCATCAGGACAGCCTTGGCAACAAGGGCCGCACCGAAGCGGGCGACGTGCAGGTGATGAGCGCCGGTACGGGCATCCGTCATTCGGAATATAATCTGGAGGATGTGACGACCCGGATTTTCCAGATCTGGATCATGCCCACCCGCAACGGCGAAGCGCCAAGCTGGGGCGCCCGGCCCTTTCCCAAGGGCGATCGCACCGGTCAGTTCGTGACGCTGGCTTCAGGCTATGACAATGATCATGATGCCCTTCCGATCCGCACGGATGCGCGGGTGGTTGCCGCGACGCTGAAGGCCGGGGAGAGCGCGGATTATCCGATCGGTCGTGATCGCAAGGCTTATCTAGTGCCGGCGACCGGCGCGATCCAGATCGACGATGTCCGGATCAACGCCCGCGACGGCGCGGCCATCAGCGATATGGACGTCATCCGCGTCACCGCCATCGAGGACAGCGAGATTGTCCTGGTGGACGCAGCATGAGGCCAGCATGAAGCAAAGGAGGGCCGCGACTCCCTGGTCGCGTCCCTCCTTCGAGCACGTCGGGAGAACCGCCCTGCCGAATATCGCCACGGCCCACCGGGGCGAAATTCAGGTCGCTGTCGTCTCGACGCGGGCGTGGCTGCCCTCCTCGCTCGGGCGGATCTTGCCGCCGAACAGCATCTTCAGCTTTCCGGTCAGCGACACATCCGCTTCCCACAGCTCAGCCTCGTCAATGTCAAAACGCAACAGGGCAAGATTGGGATCGGACTTGCCACCGGGGAACCAGGCTTCCACCGTCGTCGACCACAGCTTGTCGATCATCGCCGGGTCATTGTCGATACGCGCGCGTCCAGCAAGGCAGGCGAAGAAATCGTGCCCCTTGGACACGAACTGGCTCATGGCCGCGCCGCCGCCGGCAAGACGGTTATCCTTGCCGATGAAGAACCAGAGCGTGTCCACCTGATCCCTGTCCAACTGAACGGTGAGAGGCTCGCTATGCTGCCCGCCGCCCGTCAGGCCCATCATCATGAACGGGCTGTCCGACATGCGGGCCCACAGATGTTCCTTCAGCTTCTGCGCATCGGTCATGATCATCTCCTGATTATGGAACCCACTATACGAACGGGACGCGCGAAGGGTCCGATGCGCCAGGCCGGACGCAAGGAGGCCGTTGTCGGCTGAGGTTGCCGACGTGCAGGTCAAATCGAATTTATGGAGGCCGACTATCCATATATTGGCTTTGACCATCACGGTCCACCTGCCCCATCGCTTGCCGCATGGCACAAGGAAGAGAAGCCCCGATGACTGAATTGAGCGACTCCGGCCTGCCCCTGGTGCAACGCGTCGTCACGGGCCATGATGCGCAGGGGCGCGCCATCTTCAAGTCCGAGGACATGACCCCGACGCGGATGATTCCATCGGGCGACGCAGCCTTCCTCCTGCTCTGGACGACCGAAACAGTCCCGGCCGACAATAATGACGAGACGGACGGCCGCGAACGCGATGCTGGCCTGACATTGAACAGGGGGTCGGTGATCCGCATCGTCGACATGCTGCCCGGAAAGCAGTCCCCCATGCATCGCACCAACAGCATCGACTATGGCATCGTCATGTCGGGCGAGGTCGAGCTGGAACTGGATGACGGCCGGAAAACGCGCATAGGCGAAGGTGGCATCATCATCCAGCGCGGGACCAATCATCTTTGGCGCAACGTTTCGGACAAGCCGTGCCGGATCGCTTTCGTCCTGATCGAGGCGCCCGCCTATCTTCATGACGGCCGGCCTTTGCCGGAAGACAAGCCGGAAGCGGCGCATTGAACCTGTTCGACCTGCACGGCAAGGTCGCGATCATCACCGGGTCAACGCGCGGCATTGGCCTGGCGATAGCCCGCGCCCTTCAGGATCAAGGCGCGAAGGTGGTGATCTCCAGCGAAAATGCGGACGATTGCGACCGTGTCGGCCAGGAGATGGGCACGCTGGCCATTCCCGCCGATGTCACCGATGCAAGGCAGCTTGAGAAGCTGGTCCATGGCACGGCCGATCATCATGGCGGAATCGACATTCTGGTCTGCAACGCGGGGATCACGGGTCGCCCCGGCCCTTTCGCCACGGTCGACATGGACGATTTCGATCAGGTCATGGCGATAAACCTGCGGAGCCAGGTGACGCTGTGCAACCTTGCCTTGCCTCATATTGCGGCGCGGGGCGGCGGCAGCACCATCCTTATTTCTAGCCTCTCGAGCCTGCGCGGTAACAGCGCCATCAACGCCTATGCGCTCGCCAAGGCGGGTGTGGCGCAACTGGCCCGCAATCTTGCGGTCGAGTGGGGGCCGCGCAACGTACGCGTCAACGCAATCTCACCGGGCTTCATCCGCACCGAATTGTCGGCGCCGCTGCTGGCCGACGCTGCCTTCATGCAGCGGCGCATGGCCATGACCCCGCTGCGCCGACCGGGGGAAGTTCATGAGGTTGCCGGGGCAGCCCTTTTCCTGGCTTCGGCCGCCGGCGCTTTCGTCACCGGACAGAATCTGGTGGTGGATGGCGGGACATTGATCAGCGACGGAACATGATGCTGAACACCACCGTCATGCAGCCTGCGTGCACAGGACAAAGGCATTTGGTCGATAGCCTGCCATCGATATAATGCGATGGTCGCGCGCCGTGACCTGTTGCAAGGGCAGCATGATTGCAAACAACCGCGCGGGGAGATTCATGGCGATCTGGCGAAGCGGCCGATGCTGCCGCAGCTCAGTGAACATGCCGCCCGATCACCAGGATTACCGGCGTTGTCATGCCGGATGACCGGAACCGCCATCCTAGCCCCCGCCGTCTGAGCACAGCACAGGACTTATCGCAATGTTCGAACCCTTTCCCGGAAATTACATCTGGAACCTTGGCATCAACCTTGCCCTGATCGCCGGGGGCAATCACGGCGAACTGGACGAAGTATGCCGTCCCGTGCGGGAGGCGGCAAAGGCCGGGGCCGATGCCGGATCGTCCCAACTTTTCGACAGTTGGATCGCCGTGGCCGATCAGGTTGCGCGCAATGCCGAAAGGGACGAGGCCGAGGGCTTCCTGCTTTCCGCAGGGGCCAAATATCTGCGCGCGTCCGGCTATTATCTTGGCGCCGAGCGCCTGCAGAGCCGCGATTATGCCCCACGCTGGGCAGCCTATAACAAGGGCCTTGAGCTCTATCACAGGGGCAGCGCGCTCAGCGGCCTGCATGTCGACAAGGTCGAAATCCCCTATGAGGGAACAAGCTATCCGGCGATCTTCGTGCACGATGGATCGGGCACGCCACGTCCGGCGCTGGTTTCGGTCAATGGCCTGGACTCCATGAAGGAGCAGGTCAATATGGCTGGCCACGGCGCGGTCAATCTCGCACGCGGAATGAACACCTTGTTCGTGGACCAGCCGGGCACAGGCGAGGCGATCCGCAAGCGGAATCTGGCCGCCGTCTACGATGCCGAACGCTGGGGCAGCCCCGCCTTCGACTATCTGCTGACCCGCGACGATGTGATCCATTCAAGGATCGGCATTTTCGGCCTGTCCTTCGGCGGTTATCACGCGCCGCGCATCGCCGCCAACGACCCACGCTATGCCCTGTGCGCGGTCATGGGCGCGAACCATGTCTGGGGCCAGCGCCAGCGCGAACGCGTCGCCAATGAGGGCGAGAACCCGGTGCCGCATTATTGGGATCATGTGATGTGGGTATTCGGCATCGATGATCGCGATGCCTTCCTGGAATATGCCGACCAGATCACGCTGGATGGGCAGGTTGCGAAGATCAAGGTTCCGTTCCTGATCACCCATGGCGAAAACGACCGGCAGATTCCGGCCTACAATGCTGAGATGAGCTACGATCAGGCGGTGAACAGCCCCAAGCGAACATTGCGGATATTCACCAAGGATGATTTCGAGGTGGAGCATTGCGGCGCCGACAACGGCACCGGCATGCGCGACTATATCGCCGACTGGTGTGCGCAGACTTTCGCCGAGATGCGCTAGGGCATTTTCCAACTTGACCGTTTACGGTCAACGGCTCGGAAAATGCGGCATCAAAAGACGGGAGCTATTTCCTGGCTCGGTACCGATTGCCGGTCAGGACAAGCGGATTGAGGTCCACAAGCAGGAGGGCAACGGCGGCGCTGATCGCCGCTGTTGCCCTCCTGCCATTCAGATCGCGTGCTCGTCATCGGCCGTGAGGCGGGAGAGATCCCCCTCGATTGGCTGCTTGCCCTGCCGTGCACGGCGAAACGGTTCGAAGCTGCTGCGATCGGCATCGAAGGTCATGTCCCAGGGAATGTTGTCGCCGCGGAAAATGGCCGGCGCATTATGCGACCACAGCAGCGAACCGAACTTGAAGTCCCACGCCCGCGGTACCCAGTTGTCGTCGAGATAGTCGGTGTCGGCATGATATTCAGCCTCGCCCGCATGGCCGGGCATCTCGCAATAATAATAGATGGCGCTGGAAATCCGATGGCGCGAAATACCGCCGGAGGTGTTCATCGTGGTGTTCTTCCAGCCCTTGTTGTCCATGATGTTGGCGCCCAGCATGACCTCGTCAATGTCGTCGCAACCGAAGGCGATGTGCATGAACCTGAAATGATCCGGCGCGATCGGCAGGTCGCAATTGACCCAGAAGATCGAGTGATGCTCGAACGTGCCGCCCGCGCGCGCAAAGATGCCGGTCCCCTTCGAATGGTCGACATAGCGGAAGCCCAGGTGCCGTTCGTAGAATTCAAAGCTGCCCACATAGTCCGGGCTGAAGAACACGACATGGTTGATGGTCTTTGGGATCGCGCGTTTGCGCCATATACGGTGCTGGTTGAAGCGCGGCCAGTTGGAGGGCGTGTTGACGGGGCTCGCCTCCGATACCACGGGACGCTTGTCCCACGGGCGCAGCGCGATCGGCTGGCCGTCGGGGCAGACGCAACGGACCGTGCCGTCCGGATCGCGCGTGACCGTCACCTCGCTGGCAAGGCTCGCCGCGATCCGATCGAGATTCTCGGCCGTGTCCACTCCCCACACGGTCTCCTTCACGCCATCGCCGGGGAACGGATCAGGTGACGGCAGCCGCTCATCGCCATGCTGCAACAGGATGATGCGGCTGCCCGACTGCAGTCGGAACACGGTCTCGCTTTCGCTTGCCGATTCCAATGGCAGGCCGAAATCGGTCCAGAAGCGGGTGTGTTCGGCAAGATCGGCGACACCGAAGACGACGGCTTCGACACCTAGCACTGCGGGGGTAAGATGATGGGACATGGTTTCTCCCGAATTTGTTTCAGGACATATCCATGCCCAAGCGGAGGCAAGTCCGGAAACGCAAGTTTCCGGACCCAAGCTATCGACGTTACAGATGGATCAGCGCGGAAGTCCGTACGGGCTTAACGCTGGGGGTGGTTCATGCGGTATTCGGCCTCGATCTCGTTGAGGTCAATCTCATTGACGGCATTGAGCGTCACGACATTGCCCTCCGGCGCCGGCACCTCTCGCATTGCCGCGGCCTGAAGCCGCTCGGTAACCCAGCGCAGGGCGCGGTCGTTGCTGTTTGCGATGTTCCACTGCACGCTTTCGCGGATCGGTGGGATGGCAAATGGGATTTCGCGCATGACCAGCGGCCTCGACCGCACGACGATATCCGCCATGCGCCGATGCATCGTCGCGATGCGGTTGGTGCCGACGATCAGGCCGGGCAGCGAGAGGAAAGTGGGCGCGATCACCTCGATACGGCGCTGCTGCTTCTGGCGACGCACGAACCAGTCCTCAAATGCCGGAACCCGTTGTTTGCCGAAGCGGGGCGAAACATGGCCAAGCCGGAAATAGAGATCGCGCGTCATCGGTTCGTTCATCGCCGGATTGCTGCGATCACCGACCACGACATAATCGTCCTCGAACAATAGCTGGCTGGGATGGTCGGGCGAAATGGCATAGTCGATCGTCAGCAGCAGATCGACATAGCCCCGCTCGATCGCCTCTATCGGACTGTCGTTCATCGGCTGAATTTCGAAACGCATCTGCGGCGCTTCCTTCTCCAGCTCGGCCAGAGCGCCGGCCAACAGCACCTCGGTCGAATAATCCGAGGCCATGATGCGGATCATGCGGTCCGTCGTCATCGGGTCGAAGGGCGGCGCGACCGCAACCGTGGTCCGGATTTGTTCCAGCACGGCGCGAACGGGGTCGATCAACTCCTCCGCGCGGGCCGTCAGGATCATGTTGCGTCCCTTGACCACCAGCAGTTCGTCGCCGAAATATTCGCGCAATCGCCCAAGCGCGCTGGACGTGGCCGACTGCGACAGGCACAGGCGATCTGCCGCCAGGCTGACGCTGCGCTCGGTCAGCAACGCGTCGAGCGCCACCAGCAGGTTGAGGTCGAGCCGTCCGAATCGCATCGCCATCTCCAATCGCCCTCAGATCGTTGCGAGGGCGTTGGAGACAAGTGTAGCAAGGTCTCCGTCATGCGCAAAGCCGGCGCGCTCGGCCGCAGGCGTGGCGAGCGGCGGCTGCGCGGCAAAAGCCGCTTCAAGTGCCGCGTCCGGCGCATAGCGCACAAGGTCCGGCGACACGGCGCATTGCCGCGCGATTTCCGCGACAAGGTCCGCCATGCTGATGCGCAGAGCAGGCAGCGTTACCGCGCGGGTCGGCGGCATCAGCCCGGAATCCAGCGTCAGCGCATGAAGGAAGTTGCGCGCGCATTGCCGCACCGACTGCGCCCAGATGCTGCCAGCGGCGGAAACGGGACAAGTATACCCCTCCCCCGCCCGCAGCGCATGGAACAGGTCCGACATGAAGGCCGACTTCATGCCCGACGGCCCCTTTGGCCGGGCGAGAATACCGGGCAGTCGCACGGTCACCCCATCGATCAGGCCTCGATTGGAAAACATGGCCACGGCATGTTCCATCATCGCCTTGTGCCCGCCATAGATCATCCTGGGTGAAAGCGGCGTGGCATCATCGACCTGGGCTGGCAGGGGATCGCCGAACACCGCGATGGAGCTGGCATAGACCACGCGAAGACCGGGCTTCAGCGCCGAAGCCTCGACCAGCAGGTCGTACATCGCGTCGACATTGATGCGGCGCGAAGCGGACGGGTCGGCCTCCGCCGCGCCGCCCGGCACCGTGGCCAGGTGGATCAGCGCGTCGCAGCCGGTGCCGAGCGCTTCGGCCCGAACCGCAGGATCGGCAAGATCCCCCTCAACGGCACGGATGCCGGCGGGAATCCCCCCGGCATCCGTGTCGATCCCGACAAGCGCGTGATCGGCGCCCACCAGCAGGCGGCCAAGTTCCCGCCCGACAAATCCGCCGGCCCCGGTCAGCAGGATATTCACGTCGGCATGCCCCTAGAAATTGCCGGAAAGACGCAGGCCGTAGGTGCGCGGTGCCGAGAAGTGGCCGACCGCCATGCCCAGAGGGGACGCCTGCGGAGCGAGGTTGCGGCGCTTGTCCTCGAGATTGCGGACATATGCCGTCAGCGACCATCCACCGCTGGGATCACGCAGGGTCAGCGCTGCATCCGTCGTCCAGTAGGCGGGAATATTCTCGAACGCGAGATATTCAAATCCTCCCCACTGGCGGTCGCGCCATGCCGTATCGACATTGGCGACCAGTTCCAGTTTTTCGCCCAGCGGCACGATCTGTTCCGCGCCAAGATTGACCGTCCATTTGGGCGAGAACAGCAGAGGGTTGCCCGAACAGTTGAAGTCCTTGACCGGCGCGCCGCCGGCCGTGCCGCCGGTGAAGGTGTACGGGCAATTGAAGTTGTCACGCGGCGCGGCAGTGTAGAGGTGAAGGTCATCATATCTGCTATCGAGATACTGTACCTTGGCATTAAGTGTGGTGCGACCCGTCGGCTTTATGAGTAGATCCACGTCGAAGCCCTTGATCGTGGCCCGACCGGCGTTTTCGTTCGAATTGATCAGCGTGCCCGAAGTATCGACGGTGAAATAGGTGATCTGCTGATCACGATATTTCCAGATGAAGCCTTCGAGGTTGAGCTGGACGTGATTGTCAAAGAACCTGTTCTTCGAACCGATCGTGTAGGCGGTGATGAACTCCGGCTTGTAGCTGGTCTTGCTTTCCGTCATCTGCAGGCCGCCGGCACGGTAGCCGCTCTCGACCGTTGCATAGAGCAGATTCTGTGGGCTGAGGTCGAACTCGGCCGAACCCTTCCAGGTCACGCGCGAGAAACCCTTGCTGTCCACCACTGGATTGTAGGTCTTCAAAATGGCGCCCGCGCCCGTCAGCAACGGGAAGACCTGATAGCCCGCCTGATCCGTGCTGCCCGACGCGATCCAGTTGTTGGTCCTCAGCCAGTTTATCGTATCCGTGGTGTTCAGGAAGTTCGGATAATAGGGCATGTTGCCGGGCGTGGCGCAGCCGATGCCGAAGGAGGCAGGCGGCGTCACCAACGCCGGGGGCGGACCGCCGCAGAAGGTGATGAAGTTGTTGATCAGGCCATTGATCGACTTCTTGTCATGCGTATAGCGCGCGCCGCCGATCAACCGGAAGCGGTCTGATATATTGGCGGTCAGCTGGCCAAATCCGGCATAGCTGTCGGTCTTGTGCCGATAATTGACGATCGGGAGAACGAACTCCTGATTATACTGGTTGTTGGCATCGATCTTCTCATTGAAGAAGAACCCGCCCACCACATAGTCGAACATGCCGGTCTTGCCGGCGAGCCGCGCCTCCAGGCTGGTCTGGCGGATTTTTTCGTTCGTCATCGCCGTATTGAAGGCAGGACCGTAGAACAGCGAGTGGTCCTCACTCTCGCGATAGGCGGGGATGATCGTGACCTTGCCGATGCCAGTCGTCCAGTTGAGCTCTGCATTCACGCCCCAATAGGTGCTGTCCTGCCGCTGGTCGCTGTTCATCGCGCTGAGGAAGGCAAATGCCGGGGCGCCAAGATTCTGGTTGCGGAAGGCATTGGCGGCGGGCGTATTGAACCCTTCGCTGGCATCCAGACCCGACGGGAAGAAGGCATAGCCGCCCGCGCCGTCGGGCGCATAGCCGCCGACATAGGATCCGCCCACGCCCCTGCCGCCCAGATGCGTATAATCCGCACCGATGCGAAGCGAGAGATCGTTGGAAGGCTCGATGAGGAATTGCGCGCGCAGCGATCCGCGGCGCAGGTCATCGGTTCCATCGCGATTGTAACCGTCGCGCACCGCATAAGCCGCGCCCAGGCGCAGCGCGCTGATATCGCTGACGCCAAGGTTCACATAGGCATCGGCATCGACCGCATCGTAGTTGCCAGCGCTCACGTTGAACCCGGCGCCATTGCGGCCTATGACCGGCCGGTTCGGGATGATGTTCACCGCGCCGCCGGTGGCATTGCGGCCATAGAGAATGCCTTGCGGCCCCTTGAGCACCTCGACCCGCGCAAGATCATAGAAGGCCGCGCCGAAAACGCCGGCGCCGCGACCCAGCACCACGCCGTCATAGCTCGGCGTCACTGCCGGATCATTATAGCTGCTGGTCGTGACATTGCCGACGCCGCGAATGAAGATGGACGAGATGTTGCCGCCCGGCGATGGCAAGGAGATTGCCGGAACAGCCTTGGTGATGTCGGTCGCACTGGCGATGCCGCGCTGGGCCAGATCGTCGCCCGAGACCGCGTCGATCGCCAGAGCGGCCTTCTGCAGCGATTCTTCCTTGCGCTGCGCGGTGACGATGATCTCGCTGATGCCGCCATTGTCCGATGCCGCCGATTGCGCCTCCTGGGCGAATGCGGGCGAAGCAAGGGCGATCGCCGTCATTGCCGTGGTGACCAGAAATGCTGTGCGCATAAGGATTCCCCTCCCCTTTCACGATATTTTGCTTGGAGACGGGATAGAGGCTTTCAGGCCGAAACTCCCGCCATTTGTATCAATGCATTCCTATCCATGGTTCGAATGTATGCGCCGCAACGGCACGGCGAAGGTTGCACGAACCTTGCGCATGGATGGTTTTCCATCGACAATTCGAATTTTCCCACGGAGCTGCAGCCTATTAGGCTACCCAGATGGTATCAGGGCGTCACGGGCGCGGAACAGATCGAGGGAGAGGACATTGGCAAACCGTCTGGCAGGCAAGGTGGCCGTGGTCACGGGCGCCGGCAACGGCATCGGCAAGGGTTGCGCGGAAATCTTCGCCGCGGAAGGCGCGACGGTGATCGGCGTCGATCTTAAAGATGCCGATCGCGCCTGCAACCTTCTCGACGAAGCGGCAACCAACGCGCTGTTCGCCGATATCGGGTCGGAGTTCGGCAAGGTGGACATCCTCCTCAACGCGGCGGCCTTTGCCGTCTTCGCCTGGATCGAGGACCTGACCTATGCCGACTGGAGGAAGACGCTCGACGCCGAACTGGACATCGTCTTTCTTCCCACCCGTGCGGCCTGGCCATGGCTCAAGGCCAGCGGGGCGGCGAGCGTGATCAACTTCGCCAGCGCAAATGCGTGGAAGGCACTCGAAGGCTCGCCCGCCCTCGCCCATTGCGCCGGCAAGGGCGGAGTCCTGGCCATGACGCGCCAGTTGGCGATGGAAGGCGCCCCACACAACATCCGCGCCAACACCATCGCCCCCGGTTTTATCCGGACCGAAGCAACCGGGCGCCATCTCGACGCGCATCCCGAATTCCTCGACATCGTGCTGTCCAAGAACATGCTCAAGTTGATCGGAGAGCCCTCCGACATCGGCTGGTGCGCCACCTGGCTTGCCAGCAACGAGGCGCGCTACGTCACCGGGGCCGACTTTTCGGTCGATGCCGGGGCGACCGCCTGGTAGGATTGGACGCGGGTCATTTGCCGACCGTGGCGGAGAAGGGCGCCCTTGCACCCTCGTCCTCTCTATCGCACCGTTCGCGTGGATGGGTTCCTATCCATTGTTCCAATTTGCCTGTTGCCCATGCTCCGTTCATGCAGAGGGCATGACTGAAGCGGCAATCAAAAGCATCGCAACGGCGCTTGTCGTGGGCGGGGGTATCGGCGGAATGGCAAGCGCGATCAGCCTTGCCGAACGCGGCGTGAAGGCAGAGCTGATCGATCTGGATCCCGACTGGCGCGTCTATGGCGCGGGGATCACGATCACCGGCCCCACATTGCGCGCCTACAAGCGCCTCGGCCTGCTCGACCAGATCAAGCAGAAGGGAGCGATCACCAGCAAGACGCGCCTGTTCCGCTATGACGGAACGCATATCCTCGATCTCGACGAACCAGTGATCGAGGAGGGGCTGCCCGCGACCGGCGGTATCATGCGTCCGGTGCTGCACCAGATCATGCAAAAGCGCGTGGGTGAGCTTGGCATCCCGGTCCGCCTCGGGCTGACGGTGACGGCGCTTGAAAACGACGGCAGTGGGGTCAATGTCCGCTTCTCCGACGGGAGCGAGGGCCGCTATGATCTGGTCGTGGGCGCGGACAGCATATTTTCCGCCGTGCGAGACATCGCCTTCCCGCACATGGGACCGGCCAAGATGACCGGCCAGGGGTGCTGGCGCATTTCGATCCGCAAACCACCCGAACTGCAGATGGGCGAATTCTTCCTTGGCCACGCCAATCCCTGCGGCATCACAGCCTGCGCGCCCGACCGCGTCTACATGTGGATGCTGACGCCCCATATGGAGCGGGACAGGTTCATGGACAAAGAGGAACTGTTCGTGACGCTCACCGGCCTGCTGCATGATTTCGGCGGCAATGCAGGGTGGATCCGCGACAACATGACCAGCGACGACTGGATCAACTACCGCCCGCTCGCCGCTGCATTGCAGCCCAGGGACTGGTTCAGCGGCCGCATTGTGCTGGTGGGGGACGCTGTCCACGCCACCACGCCGCACCTTGCATCGGGAGCGGGCATGGCGGTGGAGAGCGGCATCGTCCTGGCCGAGGAACTGGCGCGGACCGACGATGTCGAAACCGCACTCCACGCCTATCAGGAACGGCGGTTCGATCGTTGCCGCGATGTGATCGAAACCAGCATCGCCCTGGGCAAGCTGCAACTTGAACATGGCGATCCCCAGGTTCACGCGCAGATGCTCGAAGGCGCGCTGAAGCGGCTCAACGAGCCTTTTTAGAGCATTTTAAAGTTGACCCTTTACGGTCGACGGTTCGGAAAATGCGGCATCAAAGGACCAGAGCGTTTCCGCTCATAGTGAAAACGCTCTAGCGCCTTCTTCCCTCACCGATAGCGGTACGCCGCGGCGCGCTGCTAGAGCGAGCCATTGTTCGCAAGAGAAGAAGCTGGCCGCCGACATTGGCTGCTGTTAAGTCTTGAGGCCGACCTCATGCCTTGGGACATGCCGGATGATCTTCGCCGACTTCCTTCGCAATCGTCGCCGCGAGCAGTTATCGGACCAGGATCTCGCGGCGCTGGAGGCCAGCGTGAGCCAGGTCCGGAAAGCCCATGCGCGACAGATCATCGCCCAGGCCGGCGAGCCGATCTCCTGCAGCACCTATCTGATGGACGGCTTCATCTGCCGCTATATGGACGACAGGAATGGCCTGCGCCAACTCGTCGCCGTCCATGTACCCGGCGATTTCGTCGACCTGCATGGCTATCCGCTCAGGCGGCTCGACCATGATGTCGCGACACTCGGCGCCTGCAGGATCGCTCTGGTGCCGCATGAAACACTCGACCGCTTGCTGCCCGAACGGCCCAATCTGACCAAGCTTTTGTGGTTCAGCACCCTGCTGGACGCAGCCATGCACAGGGAGTGGATATTCCGCCTTGGCAGGCTCGACGCCGTGGCGCGGATCGGCCATTTCTTCTGCGAGATGGAAGCGAAGCTGCGCGCGGTGGGCCTGAGCGACGGCAGCCGGTTCACCCTGCCGCTGACGCAGGCCGATCTGGGTGAGGCCTGCGGCATGACATCGGTGCATATCAACCGGATGCTGCGCGAATTGAGGGAACGAAAGCTGCTCCAGATGCAACGCGGCAAGGTCACGATCTTCGATCTCGCCGCGCTGCGGCGGCTTTGCGATTATGATCCATCCTATCTGTTCATAGGCGGCTGAGGGAACAACATCCGCCTGCGAAGCGTCCTGAACTGCCGAACAGGAAGAGGATGGTGCATGCCCCGCGACGGCGTATTTGATGAATCCGGCAAGGCCTATGCCGAGGAAGGACAGGTGATGCTGGACGGCCCCGACGGGGTCGCGATCAGCATGACGCCCGACGCCGCGGACGAGACGGGGCATGAACTTATTCGCGCAGCATCGGAGGCGCGGGAACAGATCGGCGAGATGAAGAGCGGCACGCCCGGCGGATGAGAGGATTCGGACGGATCGACTTGATCGAAATCAATCTGCAACGCATTCAGGGCCGCCGCGTCCCGTGATAATCGCCGATGCTCCTGATCTGAAAGGAGATGACGTGAAGACCCATTCGACCGAACAGGCTCTTTCCGGCGTGGATGGCTTTGACGACATCCTTTCGGGCGGACTGACCCGCGGGCGCGTCTTCCTGCTGGAAGGTAGTCCAGGTACGGGCAAGACCACCATCGCGATGCAGTTCATGATCGAAGGCGCGCGGCATGGCGAACGTTGTCTTTACATCACCTTGTCCGAAACAGAGGATGAAATGCGCGACAGCGCCGCATCCCACGGCTGGACGTTGGAAGGGGTGGACCTGTTCGAGCTGGTGCCGCCCGAAAGCCTGCTGGATGAACAGCAGCGGCAAAGCCTGCTCTATTCATCGGACCTGGAACTGGGCGAAACGACCCGCCGGATCTTCGAAGCGTTCGAACGGATCCGGCCCGACCGCGTCGTGCTGGACAGCCTGTCGGAAATCCGGCTGCTGGCGCAAAGCTCGCTGCGCTACCGCCGCCAGATCCTGGCGCTCAAGCATTTCTTCTCCAAGCAAAATGCGACCGTGCTGATGCTGGACGACCTGACGGCGGAGGTTTCCGACAAGACCGTGCACAGCGTCGCCCATGGCGTCATCCGGCTGGAGGAACTGTCCCCCGGCTATGGCCCGGAACGCCGTCGGTTGCGCGTCATCAAATATCGCGGTCGGCATTTTCGCGGCGGCTTCCATGATTTCGTCATTGCGCAGGGCGGCGTCCGCGTCTTTCCCCGGCTGGTGTCGGCTGAGCACAAGACCAGCTTCCGCCGGGACATGTTGAAAAGCGATTCCGGCGAGCTCGATGCCCTGCTGGGCGGCGGGATAGAGCGCGGTTCGAGCGTACTCGTCCTCGGCCCGGCGGGCACGGGCAAGTCGCTGCTCGCCCTCACCTTCGTCACGGCAGCGGTCGCGCGGGGGGAAAAGGCGGCGATGTTCGTCTTCGACGAGGAGCTGAGCCTGCTCTTCGACCGCGCGCTCGGCCTTGGCATCGACATGCGGTCCATGGTCGAAAGCGGCGACCTGATCGTCGAGCAGGTGGACGCGGCTGAACTGTCCCCCGGCGAATTCTCCCAACGCGTGCGCAATTGCGTGGAACGACATGGGGTGATGACCGTCGTCCTCGACAGCCTGAACGGCTATCAGTCCGCCATGCCGGAGGAAAATGCGCTCGTGCTGCACATGCACGAGCTGTTGCAATATCTCAACCGGCAGGGGGCGACGACCTTCCTGACGGTCGCGCAGCACGGGCTGGTGGGCGACATGAAGACGCCAGTCGATGTCACCTATCTGGCCGACACGGTCATCCTGCTGCGCTATTTCGAAGCGCTGGGACGTGTGCGCCGCGCCATGTCGATCATCAAGAAGCGCACCGGGTCGCATGAGGACACGATCCGCGAATTTCGCATCGGCTCCTACGGCATCCGTCTGGGCGAACCGCTGGTGGGCTTTCAGGGCGTGCTGCGCGGGGTTCCGCATTTCGTCGGCAGTGCGCCCGCGCTGCTGGAAGACGACAAGGCGTGATACCGCATCTGTCCGAACGGGCGCTCATTCTCGCTCCGGTCGGGCGTGACGCCGACATTGCGGCCTCGGTGCTGGCCGAGGCGGGATTGCGGACCCAGATCTGCCAGGATCTTTGCGCATTGTTGAGCGGCATCGACAATGGCGCCGGCTTCGCGCTGGTGACGGAGGAGGCCTTGCACAATCGCGACCTGCATCCCCTGGTCGGCTGGTTGCAGAACCAGCCCAAATGGTCGGATTTCCCGTTCATCCTGCTGACCCGCCGCGGCGGCGGGCTGGAGCGCAACCCATCGGCGGCGCGCTATCTGGAGGTGCTGGGCAACGTCAATTTCCTGGAGAGACCCTTTCACCCCACCACGCTGATCAGCCTGGCCCGATCGGCATTGCGCGGCCGGCGCCGGCAATATGATGCCCGTGCGCGGCTGGAGGAACTGCATCACGGCGCGGAGAAATATCGTTCCCTCTTCAATTCGATCGAAGCGGGCTTCTGCATCATAGAGATGATCTTCGACGAGGCGGGAAAGCCCGTCGACTATCTCTTTATCGAAACCAATCCCGCCTTTGCGCGCCAGACCGGCCTAAACGACGCGGTGGGCAAGAGGATGGGCTCGCTGGTGCCCGATCACGAACAGCATTGGTTCGACATTTACGGCCGGGTCGCCCGCACCGGAGAGGCCGTACGTTTCGAGGACGGGGCGGACGCGTTGGGGGGCTATTGGTACGATGTCTACGCATTCCGCGTGGGCGACCCCAAGGCACCCGTTGTCGCCGTGCTGTTCAACGACATCACCGAACGGCGCCGCATGGAGGCCGCCGTGCGGCGGAGCGAAGAGCGGTTGCGCGCGCTCAACGAGACATTGGAAGAGCGCGTGCAGCAGCGCTCGCATGAGCTGGAATTGGCGCAGGAGGCACTGCGCCAGTCGCAGAAGCTGGAATCCATGGGCCAGCTTACCGGCGGAGTCGCCCATGACTTCAACAATCTGTTGACGCCGATCGTGGGCAGCCTCGACCTGCTCCACCGGCGAGGACTGGGCACGGAGCGGGAGCGGCGACTGATCGAGGGGGCGCTGCAATCGGCCGACCGGGCGAAGATGCTGGTGCAAAGGCTGCTGGCCTTCGCGCGCCGGCAGCCTTTGCAGCCCACCGCCATCGACATAGGCGATCTGGTGCGGGACATGCGCGACCTGATCGTCAGCACGTCCGGCCCGCGCGTGCAGGTCGAACTGGCGGTGGCGGACGATCTGCCGGCGGCCCATGCCGACGCCAACCAGATCGAGATGGCTTTGCTGAATCTTACCGTGAATGCGCGCGACGCCATGCCCGATGGGGGGCAGCTTCGTATAGAGGTAAGCTGCGAAAGCATCGCCGCCGACAGCCGCTTCCGGGAAGGAAGATATGTCAGGCTGTCGGTGAAGGATACCGGCGTCGGCATGGATCAGCGGACCGCCGAAAAGGCGATCGAACCCTTTTTCACGACCAAGGGCGTGGGCCAGGGGACCGGCCTTGGCCTGTCGATGGTGCACGGCCTCGCCGCGCAGCTGGGCGGCGGCCTGACCATCGACAGCACCGTTGGCCAGGGCACGACGGTCAGCCTGTGGCTGCCGACCAGCGAGAGCGCGGCGACCAGGAATATCGCCGGTCCCGACGTCGATCCGGTCAAGCTCGATCATGGGACCGCTCTGGTGGTCGATGACGAGGATCTGGTGCGCGCAAGCACCGTGCACATGCTGCGCGAACTGGGCTATGACGTGCTCGAGGCGAGTTCGGCCGAACATGCGCTGGCGATCATGAAGACCGATCCGGACATCGACATACTGGTCACCGACCATCTGATGCCGGGCACCACCGGCACCGACCTTATCGAACAGGCGCGAGCGCTGAAGCCCGAAATCCGCGCCCTGCTGATTTCGGGCTATGCGGAGAATGCCGGCATCTCACCAGGGCTGCCGCGGCTGACCAAGCCCTTCAGGCAGGTCGATCTGGCTCGGAGCCTCGCCACCCTGTGAAGACCCCGTGGCAGGGAGGAACGATCACGGGGCTGGAGCGGCGGCTGTACCCGGACCCAAAGCTCACAGCGCCCGCAGCGCTCTTGCCGGCCGCACCGACATCAGCGGGATCGATCCCAGCAACCCGATGCCCAGCGTCAGCATTGCGCCCGCGCCCAGCGTGGAGAGTATCAGCAACCAGTCCGGCGCCCAGTGGAAGTCGAATACCCGCACGATCACGAACCACCCCGCCGCCAGGCCCAGCGCCAGGGCCAGCAGAGCCACGGTCCCGGCCAGCAGCGCATATTCGATCCCCTGTGCGCCCAATATCTGCCAGCGCGTCGCGCCCAGCGTCTTCAAGATCACGCCATCATAGGCGCGCGCCTGACGCGAAGCCGCGATGGCGCCGATCAGCACGGCGATCCCCGCCAGGATCGCGACCGATCCCGCCAGCACGATCGCCGCCGACATCTGTCCCAATAGGAGAGTGACCTGCGTCACCACCTCGCTCACCGCGATGATGGATATGGAGGGGTAGGCCGCCAGCAAGGCGCGCGTCATCACGCCTTGCGATCCGCCCTTCATCGTGATCGTCGCGGACAGGCTGTGCGGTGCGCTTTGCAGTGTATGGGGCGAGAAGACCATGATGTAATTGAAACCCATCGTCTGCCAATTGACCTGCCGCAGGGAGGCGATGCGCGCCTCTATCTCGCGCCCCAGCACCGAGACGGTGAGCATGTCGCCAATGCCGACGCCCATAACCTCCGCCGCCTGACGGTCCAGCGAGACAAGCGGCGGCCCGGCATAATCGCGCGGCCACCATTCGCCCTTCACCAGCTCTGAACCCTCCGGCAAGGTCTCGCTATAGGTGACGCCGCGCTCACCGCGCAGGAACCAGGCGCCCTCCGGCAACTGCTTGAGGTCCGCGACCCGCCGTCCGCCATAGGCGACGATGGTCCCTCTCAATGTCGGCACCATGTTGACCCTGGCGCCGGGCGCCTCCTTGCCGACCAGCGTCAGGAACCGATCCCTGGCCGCTATCGGAATGTCGAGCACGAACTGGTCGGGCGCGGTCCGGGGAACGGTGTTGCGTATCTCCGCGCTGAGGCTCGACTGGATCGCCGCCAGCGTCACGAACAGCGTCAGGCCCAGGCCCAGCGCCACCACCAGCGCTGAAGTCTGCGCGCCCGGCCTGTGCAGATTGGCGACGGCCAGCCGTGCCAGCGGGCGGCGTGGCGGGGGCAGGCGGCGGGCGATCCGCCGCACCAGCAGCCCGATCCCTGTCAGCAGCGTCAGCACGGCGGCGACCGCGCCCAGCATCGCCGCCGCGAACCACGGCTCCTTCGCCGTGCCGAGGGCCAGCGCAACGAGCGCAGCCCCCGCCGCGCCAACCGCAACCATGCTCGCGCGATCCAGGCCGCGCCGCCGGTCCACCACATCCCGGAACAGGGCGGCAGCCGGCAGGGTCCGCGCTCGCGCCAGCGGCGGAACGGTGAAGATGAAGGCGATCAGCAACCCGTAAAGCGCGCTGCTGATCAAAGGCCAGGGCGCTACGGCAAAACCGGGCTGCACCGGCAATATGTCCCGCATCGCCGTTGTCAGCGCCAGCGGCAGCACAATGCCCGTCGCCAGTCCGCACGCGATGGCAAGCAGCGCAACCGCGCCCACCTGCATCAGGTAGATGCGGGCGATGTCGGCGGACGATGCGCCCAGGATTTTCAACGTTGCAATGCCGTCCCGTTTGATCGCCAGATAGGACGCGACACCATTGCCGACGCCGATCCCGGCTATGGCGAGCGCGGCAAGTCCGATCAGCGACAGGAATTGCCCCATCCGTTCGAGGAAACGGCTGGTTCCCGGCGCTGCGCCGTCGCGATCCTTGATCTCGAACCCGGCAGAGGGAAAGACGCGCTTCAACCTGTCGGCCGCGGCGCCGGCATCGACGCCGGGCGCCATGCGGATGCGATATTTGCTCTCATACAGGCTGCCCGGCTGGATCAGTCCAGTGCGCCTGATGCCCTCCATCGACGTCAGCGCGACCGGCCCCAGGGTGAAGCCCTCCCCCACCCGGTCCGGCTCGTCCGAGATGATGTCGCGGATGCGGAAGGTCGCCGTGCCATAGCGCAAGCGGTCGCCCGGCCTAACGTCCAGCCGGTCGGCCAGCGCCTGTCCGATGACCAGTTCACCGGCGCGCATCGGCCCGGCCCATCCGCCTTTCAGCATCAGCGCGCCGTAAAGAGGATAGGCCGCGTCCACGCCCTTGAGTTCGGTCAGCACGGCGGACGGGCCCGCGCCTTCCGCCCGTTGCGCTCCCGCGCGCTGCGCCATGGCGCGCAGCCTGATCGTTTCGCTCACCACCCCGTCACGCCGGAAGGCCGCCTTCTCCGCCCTGCTCGCCTCGCGTTGCGACATCGCCACCTCAATGTCGCCGCCCAGCAGCAGCTGTCCCTTGCTCGCGATCTCGCCGGTGATCGCGGCGGTCAGGCCGCCGATCGTCGCCAGCGTCGCCACGCCCAGAAACAGGCAGACGAACAGCAACCGCAATCCCCGGAAACCGCGATGCAGGTCGCGTCGCGCTATCCGCCAGCAGGCGCCCCAACCCAAATCCGTCATGGGCGCCGATCCGCGACGATGCGCCCGTCGCGCATCTCCACGATGCGGTCGCACCGCTCCGCCAGCGCCGGATCATGGGTGATGATCACCAGCGTGGCGCCGTTCGCCGCCCGCCGGGCAAACAGCAGGTCGACGATGGCGGCGCTGGTCACACCATCCAGATTGCCGGTCGGTTCATCGGCGAAGATGATGTCCGGCGCCGGCGCGACGGCGCGGGCGATGGCCACCCGCTGCTGCTCGCCGCCGGAAAGCTGGGCCGGATAGTGATGCAGCCGGTGCCCCAGCCCCACAGCCTCCAATTCGCTCGCCGCGCGAGGGAAGGCGCTCGTGAATCCCGCCAGTTCCAGCGGCACGGCGACATTTTCCACCGCCGTCATCGTCGGCAGCAGGTGGAAGCTCTGCAACACGATGCCCACGCGCCCGCGCCTTGCCCGCGCCAGCGCGTCTTCATCCAGCGGACCATAATCGATCCCGGCAACCCGCACCTCGCCGCCGCTGGCACGCTCCAGCCCGGACAGGATCGCCATCAACGACGACTTGCCCGACCCTGACGGTCCCAGGATCGCCAGGCTTTCGCCCTGGGGAATGGACAGGTCCACGCCCTTCAAGATCAGGGTCGGCGCTTCGCGGGTGCCGAGCGAAAGGGTGACATTGCGCGCTTCAATCGCAATATGGACATGGGTGGACGAGCCGTGCATCAGCGAAAGGAACCCCATGAAGGCGGGAAGATGGTCGATATATGTGGGCGCCATGGCGATTGTGCAATTGCTCACCGCCTGTTCGGGCCAGCCCACGGGAAACCAAGGCACGGCACAGACGGCGGAGGTCCGGAACACCGCTGCCCCGGTTGCCGACGGCAAGCTGGTCGTCGCCTTCGGAGACAGCCTCTATGCCGGCTATGGCGTGGCCCAGAATGAGAGCTTTCCCTTCCGCCTCGAACAGGCGCTGAAAGCCGGGGGGCTGGCGGTTCAGGTCCACAATGCGGGCGTGTCCGGTGAAACATCCCTGGGCGGCATGCAGCGCCTTGCCTTCACGCTGGACGGGCTGCCGCGCAAGCCCGACCTGCTGCTGCTCGACCTGGGCGGCAACGACATGCTGCGCGGCTTGCCGCCGGAGGACAGCGAGAAGAATCTGCGCGCCATATTGGACCAGCTCAAGCAGCGGCATATTCCCGTGCTGCTGACCGGTATGATGGCCGCGCCCAATATGGGCAAGGATTATGGCGCGAAGTTCGATGCCATCTATCCCCGGCTGGCGAAGGATTACGACCTGCCGCTCTACCCCTTCTTCCTGGATGGCGTGATCGGTGATCCGAAGCTGATGCAGGCCGACTCGATCCACCCCAATCCTGCCGGGGTGACCATCATCGTCGGCAAGATCGCGCCGATGATCGCGGGCTTGCTGAAGGACGCCTAGGGAGAGACTAGGGGCAACCGGATTGGACCCAAGCCAATCCGGATTCTTCGCCCCCTTCTGCGCCCTGCCAGAGCCGGTCAGGGCCGCAGATAACCGGCGAGCCTGTCCCTGATGATCGCTTCGGCCTCTGCGACGATACGGGCGATCAGAGCATCGCAGGTCGGAATGTCGCGGATCAGCCCCTGAACCTGCCCGGCCCAGACGAGTCCGGCATCGACGTCTCCGGTCTCCAGTGCGGTACGTCCCTTGGCGCCCGATACCAAGGGACGGATATCTTCAAAGACCGCGTCTTCGCGCGTGCTGATCGAAACCACTTCGTCGGACACGCTGTTCTTTGCAACGCGGCCGGTGTTGTGGAATTTGCGAAAGATCAGATTGGTGGACCGCTCATCATTATCGACGATGAACTGCTTGATCCGCGGATGGATCGGCGCCTCCACGGTGGCGCAGAAACGCGTGCCCATGTTGATCCCCTCCGCGCCGAGCGCCAGGGCGGCGACAAGGCCGCGACCGTCGCCGAAACCACCGCTCGCGATCATCGGGATCCTGACCTTGTCGGCGGCGGCCGGGATCAGGATGAGGCCCGGAATGTCGTCCTCCCCCGGATGGCCGGCACATTCGAAGCCGTCGATCGAGATCACGTCCGCTCCCATGCGTTCTGCCGACAATGCGTGACGGACGGCCGTGCATTTGTGGATGACCTTGATCCCGTTCCCCTTGAAATCGTCTATATGCTCCTGCGGCTTATATCCTGCCGTCTCGACGATCTTCACGCCGCTGTCGATGATCGCCCTGCGATATTCGGCATAGGGGGGCGGGGACACGGACGGCAGGATGGTCAGGTTCACGCCGAACGGCTTGTCGGTCATGGCCCGGCACCGATCGATTTCGCGGCGCAGATCGTCGGGCGTGGGCTGCGTCAGCGCCGTCAGCATGCCCAAACCACCGGCATTCGACACCGCCGAGGCGAGTTCGGCCCGCCCGACCCACATCATGCCGCCCTGCACGATCGGATATTGAACGCCGATCAGGTCCGTGAAACGTGTACGCATATATTCTCCCTACCCCCTGCCGTTCAGCGGCCGCGCCATTTGCCGGCACGCTTTTCGACGAACGCCTGCATGCCTTCCAGCCTGTCCTCGGTCGCCGTCAGGATCTGAAAAAGTCGCCGCTCGGTAATCAGCGCCTGGGACAGGGTCGTCTCGAAGGCGAGATTGACCATTTCCTTGTTGATCATCGCGGCCATGGGCGGCATCGCCGCGATCGCCGCGGCAGTCTTGAACGCTTCGTCGATGAGCTGGTCGGCGGGCACGACACGGGTGACCAGACCCGCCCTTTCCGCTTCCGCCGCGTCCATCATCCTGCCTGTCAGGCACATGTCCATCGCCTTGGCCTTGCCCACGGCGCGTGTCAGACGCTGTGAACCGCCCATGCCAGGCGCCACGGCCAGCTTGATTTCCGGTTGTCCGAATTTCGCCGTGTCGGCCGCAATGATAAAGTCCGCCATCATCGCAAGTTCGCATCCGCCGCCCAGTGCGAAGCCGGCCACAGCGGCAAACCATGGCTTGCGCGCCGCGGCGACATGATTTTGCCACCCGGCGAAAAAATCCTGGAGGAAGAAATCGGCGCCGGATTTCTCGACCATTTCCTTGATGTCGGCGCCGGCGGCAAACGCCTTCGCGCTGCCGGTCACGATCAGGCATCTCTGATCGGGATCCCGTTCATATTCGGCGAACGCATCCGTGAAGTCGGCCAGAACCTGGCTGTTGAGGGCATTCAGCGCATCGGGCCGGTTCAATGTCAGCAGCGTCACGGCGTCGCGTCGTTCGACCAGGATGGTCTCATAAGTGCGGGGCATGATCACAACGCCTCCACGATGGTGACATTGGCCATGCCGCCGCCTTCGCACATGGTCTGAAGGCCCCACCGCTTGCCCTGCTGTCGCAGGGCGTGGATCATCGTCGTCATGAGCTTGGTACCGCTGGCGCCAAGCGGATGGCCCAGCGCAATCGCGCCACCCCTGGCATTGAGTTTCGCGGGATCGGCGCCCAGCGCCTTGAGCCAGGCCATGGGAATGGAAGCAAATGCTTCGTTCACTTCAAAGAGATCGATATCCTCCAGCGTCATGCCGGCCCTGGCCAGGGCCTTGCGCGTCGCGGGAATGGGTTCCTCCAGCATGATGACCGGGTCCCCGGCAGTGACCGCCAGGGAATGAATGCGCGCAATAGGGGTCAACCCATGGTCCTTCACCGCCTGCGCGCTCGCCACCAGAACCCCCGATGCGCCATCGGTCATCTGGCTGGCGTTCGCCGCCGTGATGGCGCCGCCCTCGATGATCGGCTTCACCCCGGCCATGCCCTCTGGCGAGGCATCGAAGCGCACGCCTTCATCCGTGTCGAAAATCGTGCCATCGACATGCACGGGCACGATCTCTTCGCGGAAGAGACCAGCCTTGATCGCGTCTGCCGCCCGCCTGTGGCTCTCCAGCGCGTAGCGATCCATATCCTCCCGACTGAAGCCATATTTGTCGGCTATCGCCTGGGCCCCATGAAACTGACTGAATTCGGATACGCCGTAACGGTCCAGTATCCGGCGGCTCCAGGGCCCCTGGCCCATTCCGGCCTGGGCATGCAGCGTATAATTCGATCCCATCGGCACGCGGGTCATGCTCTCGACACCAGCGGCGATGAGCAGGTCCTGCGTGCCTGACATCACGGCCTGCGCCGCGAAATGCAGCGCCTGTTGGGAGGAGCCGCATTGCCGGTCGATCGTGACTGCAGGCACGCTGTCGGGCAGGCCGGACGCCAGCACCATGTTGCGGCCGAGGGCGAAAGACTGCTCGCCGGCCTGGCTGACGCATCCGGCGATCACATCCTCTATCGCGGCGGGATCAATGCCGGACCGCTCCACCAGCGCGTCCAGCACCATGCCGCCCAGATCGGCGGGATGCACGCCCGCCAAGGCACCCTTTCGGCGCCCTCCTGCGGTTCGCGCCGCTGCGACAATGAAGGCATCGGTCATTTACTATTCTCCTGATGGAAATTCGGCGGACGTTTTTCGACGAACGCGGCAATGCCTTCTCGGCCTTCGAACGTCCGGGCGCGGGCGGCGATCGCGCGGCTTTCCAGTTCCATCTGTGTTTCCAGAGGTCGCGTGAAGGCATCGAGCAGCAGCGCGCGCGTCGCGCCGATCGCGCCCGTCGCGGCATTGCTCAGCTCCAGCGCAATGGCATCGGCCTCGGTCGCCAGGGTTCCTTCCGCGACCACGCGAGTGATGAGGTTCATGGCCGCGGCATTCTCCGCCGAGATCCTGGGGTTGCGCAGCATCATTTCCTGCGCCTTTCGCAGGCCGACCAGCCGAGGAAGAAGCCAGGTCGTGCCCCCGTCGGGCACCATGCCGATCGCGGTGTAGGCCAGGGTGATGTGCGCTGCGGGCTCCGCCAGGACAATGTCGCCCAGAAGGGCAAGGCCGACGCCCGCACCCGCCACGGGACCATTGATGGCGGTCACGACCGGCTTGTCCATGCGTGCAAGCCGGGCGATGCCCGAATGCAGATAGGCGGTAATTTCCTTCAGGAATGATGGCAGCGCATCGCCCGCCCCGTGAAATGCGGCCACATCGCCGCCGGCGCAGAACAGCCGGCCTGCCCCGCTGATCAAAACGCACCGCACGCCGTCATCCTCATCACAGAGGATGGCCGCATCCATGAAGGCGCGCGCCATCGGGATATCGATGGCGTTGCCGACCGCCGGCCGGTCGAGCGTGAGGCGCATGACGGCGCCGTCCCGCTCGACCCGCAGGCCATTGTGCGTCTCGGTCATCGCGGGGCCATGCGGATGGCGCCATCCAGCCGGATGACTTCGCCATTGAGCATCGGATTGCGGATGATGCTTTCGACGAGCTGCGCATATTCGGAAGGTTTGCCGAGCCGGCTGGGATGGGGCACCTGCGCGCCCAGGGCATCCTGGACATTCTGCGGAAAGGATTCCAGCATTGGCGTCAGGAAGATGCCGGGAGCAATCGTCATCACGCGGATCTTGAACTGGGCGAGATCGCGCGCCACCGGAAGCGTCATGCCAACCACGCCGCCCTTGGACGACGAATAGGCGGCTTGCCCGATCTGCCCGTCAAAGGCCGCGACCGACGCTGTGTTGACGATCACGCCGCGCTCGCCCTCGATTTCCTCCGCGGCGGCAAGCTGCGCGGCAAATTTCGAGATCATGTTGAAGGTGCCGATCAGGTTCACTTCGATCGTCCGGCGATAGATATCCAGCGCGTGCGGCACATTTTCCTTGCCGACGGTCTTCACCGCGGGCGCGATGCCCGCGCAATTGACCAGGATGCGCGCCGTGCCATGCCTCTCGGCAGCCCGGCGCAGCCCTTCGGCGACGCTTTCGTCCTCGGCCACGTTGACCTTGAAGAAGGCGCCGCCCAGTTCCTGCGCCGCTTTCTGGCCGACCTCCTCATTCAGATCGAAAATGGCGACCTTCGCGCCTGCTGCTGCCAGCATCCGGGCCGTCGCATTGCCGAGGCCCGAAGCGCCGCCAGTGACAATCGCCGGCATGTTCGTGAGATCCATATTCCTACTCCTTCAATCTGCTTCGGGTCACATCAGTTCGACGGCGATCGCGGTAGCTTCACCCCCACCAATGCACAATGAAGCTATGCCACGCTTCAACCCGCGATTCTGCAATGCTGCGAGCAGCGTCGCCAATATGCGGGCACCCGATGCGCCGATTGGATGGCCGAGGGCAGTCGCGCCGCCGTTCACGTTTAGCTTGTCTGCGGGAATGGAAAGATCCCTGGCGGCGATCATGGCGACGACCGCGAAGGCTTCGTTGATCTCGAACAGATCGACATCCCCGATGGACCAGCCCGTTTTCTCCAGCAGCTTGCGGATCGCCGGGACCGGGGCCGTGGTGAACTTTGCAGGATCGTGGGCATGTGCGGCGGTCGCGACGATCCTGGCGATGGCGGGCAGACCGTGCTTCACCGCGACGCTGGCACGGGTCAACAACAGGGCAGCCGCACCGTCGGAAATGGACGAGGCATTGGCGGCGGTGATCGTGCCGCCTTCGAGAAAGGCCGGCTTTAGTGAAGGAATCTTGTCGGGTCGGGCCTTGCCGGGCTGTTCGTCCGTATCGACAATGACGTCGCCGCCCCGGCCGGGCACGCGGACGGGCTCGATCTCATGCGCGAAAGCGCCGCTTGCGATGGCATCGGTCGCGCGGCTGAGCGAACGCAGCGCATAATCGTCCTGCTCGGCACGCGAAAACTGATATTCGCGGACGGCGTCCTCCGCAAAGGCGCCCATGGGCTTGCCCGGCGCATAAGCGTCCTCAAGGCCGTCCATCATCATCGTGTCAATGACGCGATCATGACCGATGCGTGCACCGGCGCGATGTTTTGGCAGCGCATAGGGCGCGTTGCTCATGCTTTCCATGCCGCCCGCAACGATCGCTGCCGCTGCGCCCGAGGCAAGCGCCTCCGCCGCCATGATGACCGCCTGCATGCCTGAGCCGCACATCTTGTTGACTGTCGTCGCCTCCGCTGACTGGGGCAATCCGGCGCCAAGCGCCGCCTGTCGCGCCGGAGCCTGCCCCAGGCCCGCGGGAAGGACGCAGCCCATATAGACCCGATCGATCATGGAGCGTTCCATGCCGGATCGCTCGACCGCAGCCCTGATCGCGGCAGCGCCCAGTTCCGTGGCCTTCATCCCGGACAACGCGCCCTGGAAGCCGCCCATCGGCGTGCGCGCATAGCCAAGGATCACGACGGGGTCGTCGGTCATGTTTTGTACCTCCTAGAGTGAGCGGGCGATGACCATCCGCTGAATATCGGACGTTCCCTCGTAAATCTGGCATACGCGGACATCGCGATAGATTTTTGCGACGCCGAATTCCTCAAGATAGCCGTAGCCGCCCAAGGTCTGGAGCGCGCCGGAAACGACGGTTTCGGCGGTCTCCGACGCGACCAGCTTCGCCATCGACGCCTCGGCAAGGCATGGCAGATGTCCATCTTTCATCGAGGCGGCATGCAGGACCAGCTGCCTGGCCGCCTCCAGCTTCGCGGCCAGGTCGGCCAGCCTGAAACCGACGGCCTGATGATCTATGATCGGCTTGCCGAAACTCTTGCGTTCCTTGGCATAGCCGATCGCGATGTCGAGAGCGGCCTGCGCCATGCCGATGCATTGCGCGGCAATCCCTATCCTGCCCGCTTCCAGATTGGCCAGCGCGATGCCATAGCCCGCGCCTTCCGCACCCAGCCGCAGGTCATCGGGCACGAACAGATCATCGAAGCGGATCGCGCATGTATCGGACGCGGCCTGGCCCAATTTATGTTCGACCTTGTCGACCGCATATCCCTTGCTGTCCGTAGGCACGATGAAGGCGGTGATGCCGCGCTTGCCTGCCGCCGGATCGGTCACGGCATAGACCATGGCAATACCGGCGATGCGGCCGGACGTGATGAACTGTTTCCCGCCGTTGAGGACATAGCCGCCCTCCACCTTCACGGCCCGCGTCCGGATCGCCGACGCATCGGAACCCGCGTCGGTCTCCGTGAGGGCAAATGCGCCGATCAGGCGGCCGGCGATCAAGTCAGGAAGGAAGCGCGCCTGCTGCGCCGGCGTGCCGTCCTTCAGCAAACCCGCGACGATCAGGCTGT
Organism: Sphingobium sp. LMC3-1-1.1; assembly: GCF_040676285.1. Taxonomy (NCBI): domain Bacteria; kingdom Pseudomonadati; phylum Pseudomonadota; class Alphaproteobacteria; order Sphingomonadales; family Sphingobiaceae; genus Sphingobium; species Sphingobium sp. LMC3-1-1.1. The sequence continues at coordinate 443,321 of NZ_JBEGHQ010000012.1, forward strand.
TCTGGATGCTGACGATGGTCGAGAGAGCGCCGTCAGCCGCAGCGATCTCCATCAGCGCCAGTGCATAGGATATATAGTCGGCCCCTGCCCCGCCCACGGCTTCGGGCGCGGTCATGCCCATCAGGCCCAGGGTCGCCATTTCTTCAAAGAGGCTGTCGGGATAGGCTTTGGCCGATTCGAATGCGAAGCTGTTGGGCCTGATCCGGTCCTGTGCGAATGCCCGCACCGCGTCCCTGATCGCGCTCTGAGTTTCGTTCAATAGCATATATGCTCCACTGGATGGCCGGAAGGCCTATTGCAGGAAGATCGCGCCGCGCGGTTCGTCCGTTTGAACGTGTGCAGCATTGAGGATTGCGGCAATGGCCGTGGCCTTACGGAGATTTATCCAGGAGGAAGAAATGTTGCCGCGCATTGCCGTCGTGACCGGGGCGTTCGGGATATTGGGCGAGGCCGTCTGCGCCGCCCTGCTTGCCAATGGCGATCGCGTTGCCCGCGTCGATTATGCGCAGCCTCGCGCCGCTCTGGCGGGCTGTGTCGATTTTGGCGGCGTCGACCTGGCGGATGCCGATTGCGCCAATCGGACGATCGACGCGATCGTCGAAACAATGGGACCGCCCGACATCCTCGTGAACGTGGCCGGCGGCTTCACATGGGAGACGCTGGCCGACAGCACGATGGAAAGCTGGTCCCGCATGTTCTCCATGAACGCCATGACCTGCCTCAACATGACCAAGGCCGCGCTTCCCCAGTTACGCAACCGGCCAAATGCCCGGATCATCAACATCGGATCGATGTCCGCGACATCGGCGGCGGCCGGAATGGCGACCTACGCCGCCTCCAAGACCGCCGTCCACAAGATCACCGAAGCCCTCGCGGCCGAGCTTGCCGACACATCCTGCACCGTCAATGCCGTATTGCCGAACGTGATCGACACCCCGACCAATCGCGCCGACATGCCCGACGCCGATTTTTCGAAATTCGTGCAGCCAGCGGCAATCGCGGACCTGATCCTGTTCCTCGCCTCCCCGGCGTCGCGCGGCATATCGGGCGCGCTCATTCCTGTGTCACGCGGCGGAACCGAATAACCGTCGCTGGGGGAGCGCAAGCTTTCACAGGCGATTTGCTGATACCGACCGCTTCCATGGCCGGACACTACAGCTAAACCGCCTCCCCGCCATCGGCGGTGATAGTCTGGCCGGTGATGAAGCCGGCCAGACGAGAACAAAGGAATAGCGCGGTCTGGCCTATTTCTTCTGGCAGTCCCAGACGTCCCAGCGGAATCGACCTGCGCTTGCTCTCCGCGAGGCCGGGCATCGCCGCCAGAAGCCGATCATTGGTCTTGCTGGAAATCCAGCCGCAACGCAGGCTGTTCGCCCGGACGCCATATCGGCCTTCCTCCTTGGCGATGACGGCGATCATGCGATCGAGCGCCGCCTTCGATATCGCCGAGGTGCCGCCCCGCACCTCGATCATGTCACCCTGATAGCTGCTCAGAGTCAGGAAAGCGCCACGGCTGCGCCGCAAGTGAACGATCGATTCCTGCGCCAGATGGATCGCCGCCAGGACATCGCCTTCCAGCCAGCTGCGCCACATATCCTCTGATGTCCGACCGAAGAACTCGGGCGAAAAGGACGGGCCGGCCGCGTATATGATGCTGTGAAGCCCTTCGAAGTCCTCTGCCGCCTTGCTCAACGCATCGTTGACAACAGCTCGTTCGCGGGCGTCCACGGCGTAGATTCTCGCCCGTACGCCATAGCTTTCGACCATGTCCGCTACCCGCCGGGCAGCCGCCTCATCGCTGCGATAGCTGAACGCCACGGGTATGCCGGCTTGCGCGAACGCCTGGCATATCGCCGAACCCAGTCCGCCGCTTCCGCCGAGCACGAAAGCGCCGCCGGCGGGGAACATATCCGGCAGCGCTGTTGCCCGCTCCCCGCTCATAGACCGTACCAGCCGGCATTACGGTCGAGCGGAAGGTAGGACGGATCGCGCCCTTCGCGGAACGCCGCCAGGGCTTCCTTGGAATCGGGATGGCCGCTCATCCTCTCGGTCGCCGATTGTTCGAACGCATAGCCCTCTTGAACGTCCATCCACTCGATACGATCGAGAACGCGCTTGCTGACCCGGACCGCCGTGGGGCTATATCCTGCGATCCGTCCTGCCAGGCGTTCCGCCTCGGCCAGCACGGTCTCACCGTCGCAGACCTTGATCGCGCCGCCTGCCGCGGCGAAGTCCGGCGCCGACATCGCCTCTCCCGTGAAATACATGCGGCGGACCAGCGGCTGTGGCGCAAGGCGGGCGAGGTGACGCGCCCCGCCCATCACGCCGACCGTCAGTTCGGGCAAGCCGAAGAGCGCATCCTCACCCGCCAGTACAAAGTCGCAGGACGCCGCGATCGCCAGCCCGGTGCCCAGGGCGGCACCCCTCACCACGCCTATGACGGGGACCGCGCATTCCATGATCGCGAAAAAGGCTTCGCGTACCCGCCACATGCGTTCGCGCGCGTTCACGGGGGTCATCGACGCGAATTCGTCCAGGTCGTTACCACCGCAGAAATGCCGGCCAGCGCCGCTCAATATGATGGCCCGTACCGATTTGCAGAACGCGTCGGGATTTCTGAACAGCTCCGCGATCTCGACATACATCGCCTGGTCCACGGCATTCACCGGGCCGCGATTCATGGTCACATGCACGATGCCATCCCGATCGCCTGTCGCAATGTCCAGAAACTTCATGCACCTCTCTCCGACCGATAGAGGCAGCGGCAGTCCTGCCCTCGATCGCGCCCTAATATCCTTCGCTGCTCCAGGCTTCGTCCGTTTGAGCGAATTGCAATTCCCTTTGGGAAGATAGGCCAAGCACGAAGACCGACGACAGAGAGGATGCCAGCCATGACGCATTTCAGCGGATCCCCCCAATCGGCCAAGGAGGAGTGGCGCAGATATTGGCCGGTGGTGCTGGGCGGCGCGATGGGCTATTCCTGCATAGGTCTTCAGACTTTCTGCTTCGGCCCGTTCGTGGGTGCGATCGAGCAGGAATTTGGCTGGTCGCGCGCGCAGACCATGTCCGGTTTTACGGTCATGTCAGGGGCGGCGATACTGTTCAACCTGCTGGGCGGGCTCGCGGTCGATCGCTTCGGTGCGCGGCCCGTCGCCCTTTTCGGCCAGTTGCTGCTGTGTTTGTCCTTCGCACTGCTGTCCCAGGCGGACGGAAGCATGGGCAACTGGATTGCGCTTTGGGCGCTGGTGGCACTGGCTGTTGGAATGATGCAGGGTCCGGTATGGACCAGAAGCATCGCCGCCCTGTTCGACAAAGGGAGAGGGCTGGCCATTGCCGCCGTGCTCAGCGGTTCATCCCTGACGGCGGCCCTCGCGCCGCTCATCGCGACGGCACTGATCGAAGCCTTTCAATGGCGCGCAGCGTTGATCGGTACAGCCGCCATCTGGCTCGGCCTTACGCTGCCCTTCTCCGTCAGCCTCTTTGCCCGGCCGACCGGCCCGGCGCGATCCGCAGCTGCGCCGATGGGCATGGATCCCACCTCTTCCCTCCCCGGCGTGACAGCGCGGGAAGCCATGCGCCAGCCGGCCTATTGGCTGATCGTCGGCGGCATGTTCAGTTTCATACTATATACGATGGCGCTCGCGCCCAATCTGGTTCCCCTTCTGATGAGCAAGAATATCAGCCTTGGGGCAGCGGCGCAGATCGCGGCGCTTGTCGGCATCGTCGGCCTGGTTGCCCGACTTTCGGTCGGGCATCTCCTCGACATCTTCCCCACCCATATCGTCGCGACCCTCATCTTCCTGTTGCCCCTGTTCGGCCTGGGGTTGATGATGCAGCACGATCCCGGCGTTGGCGTGCTTGTGATCGCGACGGCCATTTTCGGGGCTACCGTCGGCGCGGAGAATGACGTCGTCATCTATCTGGTGTCGAAATATTTCGGCATGCGCAGCTTTGGCGCACTGCTTGGCGGCATCAATTCGATCGCCGCGGTCGCCGCGACGATGGGGCCGATCGGCGCCGGCTGGATATACGACCGAACCGGCACTTACGACATGATGTTGCTGGTCCTGGGGGGGGTCATGGGTATGGGCGCGCTTGGCATGTTCGCGCTGGGCAGGCTGCAGCCGCCGGTACCCGTTCCAACCATGTAGGGCATTTCCACATCGCGTCCCGCTCGGCGAGGAACACCGCGACCCGAACGTCCGGGCGGCGAATGCGACAGACGCAAAAAACCGGGCGATGCAATCGCATCGCCCGGTGGTCTTGTTGATCAGAACTTGACTGACAGCGTCGCGCCATAGGTGCGCGGATCGCCCCACTTGCAAGCGGCGTAGCCGATGCTGTTGAGGTTATTGCTGCAGTAAAGCTTGTAATAATTGTTTGTTATGTTCGATCCCCACAGGGCAAGGGAGAAGTTGGATTCGAAAAGTTGATCGAACGACAGGCGCGCGCCAAGCGTATCGAAAGCAGGCGTTCCGAAATTACCCTGCACCGCCAGCCCCTTGGTTTTCGTGCGGTAGAAGTAATTCACGCTCAAACGCGTCTTGGCAAAGCTTTCGGGGATGAAGTCGGCCTCATACGTCCCAGAGAGCGTCAGCGTCTGGCGTGGAACACCCGCGAATTCCTTGCCCGAAAGGTCCACCCCACCCGCGAAGTTGATGGGATTGGCCGCGTTGACCGGATTGGCAGGGTCGGTAGGCTGAGGCACGATAGAACCACTGCCATAGCGGCCAACCTGATAGGAATAGCCGGCATTCAACTCAAGCTGCGGGACCGGCTTGATCGAACCTTCCACTTCGATGCCTTTGATCGTGGCCTTGCCGACATTGAGGAGGATGAGTTCGGTGAACACGCCGCCACCAGAGCAGCCTACGTTGTCGTTGGTGCAGAATTGAAGGATATCCGACGTCTGGATATCGCGATATTTGCCGATAAATCCGGCAATGTTCAGACGATAGGGAACGCTGCCCAGGCGCCCCTGATGTTTGAGCCCCAATTCGAAGTCCGTAATCTTCTCCGGTCCGAACATGCTGAATTCAAGGACTCGGGTCGTCGGGTTCGGGCCGCCTGCCTTGAAGCCCCGGCGCGAGGCGAAATACAGGAGTGTGTCGGGCGTCGCTTGATATTCCAGCGATCCTGTCCAGGTTACAGCCTTATAGGTCCGATGGTTCGTCAAAGAGCATTCAGCGCCATTGTTCACGCCGACAGCATTGCCGAAAGTGCCGTTCAGTTCGTTGCATTGTCCTTGCGGGAACGCAGGATTCCACGACTGCACTGTCTCCGTAGACGTAGAGTAGAAACCTTCCCCCCGCATCTCTTTCTTGTCGCGGGTATAACGCGCGCCCAGCGTCAGGCGCAGGCCGTCCAGCCCGACACCACTGAAATCATAGGTGCCCTGAGCAAACGCAGCCATCGATTCGGTCGAATCCCGCATCGCTCCATGCTTCTCAAAAGCCGGACCGTAGAAAGATGCGGGGCCGACGACGAAGGATGAATTGACGTTATACTGATGCTTGACATGGGCATAGTACAAGCCGGTAATCAGATTGAGATTACCCCATCTTCCGATGACCTGGAACTCATCAGAAAATGTTTTATACTGATTTCGATAATATGTGTCGTTGTTCGTAGCCTGACCTGTCACAAACCCTGGAGGCGCGCCGAACAACGTACCGAAGTCGAAAGTCATTCCGGTAATTCCCGAAGGATCCTGAAAGTCCAGAGCCTCCTCATAGCGGGCGCCGATGATGTTCTTCAGCGTGACCGCGTCACTCAGTTCGAAGCTGGTGGTATTGGCGATCCCATAGACTTCGGAACGTGCCCCGAAGCCTGTCAGGGCAGGATAACGCGCATTGGTGAGCGTTTTACCAATGCCCGTGAAGGCGACCGAGCGGAATGGATTGCCTTGGCGCACCAAAAGACCGTTGGCCGTGTCCACAAGAGGAGTGCTGCCACCAAGGGCGCTTTGCTGCGTCACCGCCTGCTGCGTGACGCTGCGGAAGAAATTATTTGCGAGCGGCGCAGCCTCGATCAAGGACGGCGTGGGTATTTCGTCTTTGTGAATATAGTCGAATGTCGTGAGGTTTTCAAAACGATCGCCCGGTTTCACCAAAAGGGAGACACGGAAACTTTCGTTGTTTCGGTCGTTCAGATCCTTGCCACCCGGACGCAGATTCTTGAAGAATCCATCCTGCCTCTCGATTCGCCCGGCGATGCGGAGCGCCGCCACTTCGTCGATTAGGGGAATGTTGCCCATCACGGTGCCCTGGACGCGATTGTAATTGCCCATTTCCAGGTCAAAACGCGCTTCAGGATCGAATTTGGGCCGGGCGGTGGTGAAGACCATGGCGCCACCCATCGAATTCTTGCCGAAGAGCGTCCCCTGGGGACCCTTTAGCGCCTGAACATTTTCAAGGTCATAGAGAGACAGACCGCGCGTACTTTGCGCAACGCCGTTGACATATGTCACGACGTTCTCATCGGTATAGAGAACCTGACGCTGTCCGCGAATGATGAATTCGGGCAGGCTTGGATTATTGTTGCTGGGCTTGATCTGCAGATTGGGGACACTGAACTGAAGATCGTTCACTGCAACCACGTTTCGGCGTTCCATGGACGCCGCCGTCAATGTCGTCACGGCGACCGGAATTTTCTGTTGATTTTCCTCGACCCGGCGTGCCGTCACGATGATATCTTCAAGATTGCTGGCCTGGTTGCCCGACTGCGCCTGCGCGATAGTCGACGACCCAGCCATTGCAATCGCAATACACGCAGCGGAGACGGTGTAGTGGAATGCGGGTTTTACGGCCCTCATATTCATCCTCCCATTTCTACCTCTCCATGACCCCGGAGATGGTGCAACGAATCTACCACCGGCGTTCGCCATAATTTTAGGCCGAACGGACTAGAGAGGGTTCCATCTGGTCGAATCAGATTGCCGCCATTGATTTTTTGCGTGAATTCCTGCCCGAAGACAGCTTCCGATCGAATGGATTCGCTCTGGTCCGCATATAATTTGAACGGCACCCCAGCCATGGCTTTCCACAGGGCGGCTGTCCGGCCAGTCCGCCGCGACGCGCACGAGCGTCTGGTCTTGGCGAAAGCAAGGTCATGCTCCATGAGGATTGCATCATGCTGACTGGATGAAGCTTCGCATATCAATATATTCGGGAAGTCACCTGATGGAGGCAAGCAAAGCGATGGAGGGCAGCCCAGAACAGCGGATGGGCTCCGCGCCGGCCTGGCCGATGATCGCTGCATGCTTGCTTCTGGCCGCATCACTGCCGCTGTTCTGGCCAGGCATCGCCGCATATGACACTATCGTCCAGTATCGCGAGATACTGAGCCAAAGCTACACCGACTGGCATCCGCCGGTGATGGCGCGGCTCTGGTCCCTGTTCGCTTTCGCCGGGCCTAGCGCCGCGGTTCTGCTGGTCATCCAGATGGCGGCATATTGGATCGGACTGGGATTGACAGGACAGGCGGTCGGCAGCAACCGCAAGGCTGCGGCGCTGCTGGCCGTCGGTGCGTCGCCACTGCTGCTCGGCTGGCTCGCGGTCGTGATCAAAGACAGCCAGCTTGCAGGTGCGTTGACCTTGGCCACCGGCATTGTCAGCGCTTATCGATTGCGCGGCAGGCCCGTTCCCCTTACCGCCTCGACGATCGCCATTGTCTGCCTGGTCTATGCCACGCTGGTCCGCGCGAACGGCGCATTTTCCACAATACCCATCGCGATGCTGCTCTTGCCCCGGCCGCGCAATGACCTTGCCTGGATCGCGGCCATGATCGTGGCGATCCCGGCCGCGCTGCTTCTGTCCCAGCCGGTCAATCATGTCCTGCTTGGCGCGCGCGACAGCGGCGTGCGCAGCAGCCAGCCGATATATGACCTTGCCGCGATAGCCGTCCGGACGGACGACCCGTCCTTCGGCCTTCCGCGTCCGTCCATCTGGGTGCTGCAGGCGCATCATTGCGTCAAGCCGCTGTTCTGGGATCCTCTCGACGAAAATGCCACATGCGCCGCCGCCATCCGTCCCTGGAGCCACGCATCGCTCGGCCAGCTCTTCCGCCAATTTTCCAGAGCGCTGGCGACACATCCCGCCGCCTATGCCGCCCATCGGCTCGCGCATCTGAATTCGACCGAGCGCTGGCTCGTGCCATTGCACTGGCCCCTGGCAGCGCCGCCGATGCGATCGGAACCCAATGATCTGGGTTTCGCCGACCCCTCGCCCATTGCGATGCAATGGCAGAAGGCCGCAGGATGGATGACGGACGTTCCCCTGGCGTGGCCGATCCTCTGGACCGTGGCTGCCATTTGGGGATTGTGGAACGCCTGGCATCGACCGGCGGATGCGCGGCGCGACCTTGCAACGGCGCTGTTCCTCTCCGCGCTCTTTCAGGAGGCGAGCTTCGTCCTGATCAGCATTTCGTCCGACCTGCGCTATCACCTCTGGGTCATGCTGGCGACGGCGCTGGGGTGGATCATCCTTTGGCAGCCGGGGAAAGCCCTGCACGCAAGGAGGCTGGCTTTGCTGACGATGGCATTTCTTCTCGTCTCGGGCGCCATGGCGCGCGCCACCCTCCCATTGCCGCCGACGCACTATCACGACCTCATGAACTGACGTCCCAAGCACTTTCGACCGCTGTTCAGAAGGCGGCAGGTCAGGCCGGTTGCCGTTCGCGCTCTATCCACAGCAGTGAGAGAGGCAAGAGCAGCAGCATGAACAAGGTTGCGGAGATGATGCCGCCGACGATGACGCACGCAAAGGGACGCTGCGTCTCGGACCCTATCCCCGTCGACAGCGCCGCCGGCAGCAGGCCCAGCCCCGCCATCAGGGCCGTCATCAATATCGGCCGCAGGCGGTCGATCGCACCCTCCACCACGGCCATGCCAAAGGCGTCGCCATTTTCAAATCTGTGGGTAATATGCTCCAGCATCACCACGCCATTCTGGACGGAGATGCCGGCGACAGCGATGAATCCGACAGCCGCGGATACCGACATATGAAGGCCTGCGAGCGCGAGCGCCGCAACGCCCCCGATGGCGGTGAAAGGAACCATCGCAAGGATCAGCAGGGCCGATCGCACCGAACGGAACGCTCCGAAAAGCAGGATGAAGATGCCAAAGAGCGCGATGGGAACGATCATTTCCAGCCGCTTCATGGCGCGCTGCTGATTTTCGAACTGGCCGCCCCAAACCATCCGGTAGCCGGCGGGCAGCTTCACCTGCTCGGCCACCGCCTTTTGTGCATCCGCCACGAAGCCGCCCTGGTCGCGACCGTCGACATTCGCCTTCACCGCGACGTTGCGACTGCCATTTTCGCGGCTGATGCGGGACGCGCCCATTTCAACGCTGATATGCGCAACCTCGCCCAGCGAGATGGTGCCGCCCGCCGGCAGCGGAATTTGCAGCTGGGCGACATCGTCGATCGCATTGCGCTGGTCCGCCGCAAAGCGCACGACAATGTCGAAATTCCGGTCACCTTCATAGGCTGAACCGACCGTCGCGCCGCCGAACGCCGTCGCGATCGCCTTGTTGGCATCATCGGAATTCAGGCCGTAGCGGGCCATGGCATCCCGATCCAGCACGGCGCGCACTTCGGTCTGGCCGCCGATCTTCACGGCATCGACATCCGAAGCGCCAGGCACGGCCGCAACCACGCGCGCTGTCTTTTCGCCAAGCGCTTCCAGGATGTTGAGGTCGGTGCCGATGATCTTGATGGAGATTTCGCCCTTCACGCCGGACAGGCTTTCCTCGACACTGTCCTCGATCACCTGGCTGAAATTGGTCGGCACACCGGGTATGGCGGCGATCTTCCTGCGCATGTCGTCCTCCAGCGCCGCCTTGGTCGGGAATTGCGGACGCCATGTGTTCCGTGGCTTGAGGTCGATCAGCATCTGCATGCTGGACGGCCCCTTGGGGTCGGTACCGTCGTCAGGGCGCCCGGTTTCCGAACCTACATGGGCGACTTCAGGATAGGACAGCATGATCCCGCGAATGCGCGCTTCCACCTTGCGGGTGGTGTCCATCGATGCCGACGGGGTCAATTGCACGGTCAGCCAGATATTGCCTTCATCAAGCTTGGGCAGGAATTCCGAACCCAGCCGGGGCACCAGCGCGACCGTGATGAGCAGCACCAGCGCGGAGGCGCCGAAAAGAACCTTCGTGCGCGGCTGCGACCGGGTGATGATCCGCCGATAGCCATCCTTCAGCCGGTCCATCCACGCAATGTGCTTTTCAGCCATGTCGTAGCGTTCCACCAGGAAACCGAGCACGGCGGGCAGAAAGGACAGGGTGAGCACCAATGCGGCGCCCAGCGCGAAGGACAGCGTCAGCGCCACCGGCGAGAACATCTTTCCTTCCACCCGCTGGAAGGTGAAGATGGGTACAAAGGCCATGATGATGATGGCCTTTGAAAAGAGGATCGGCCGCGCCAGGCTGGTGACCGTATTGCGCAATACCTGCTTGCGGCGGATCTTGTCGGGCTGGGTACCCTGATGTTTCGCCGCCTCCAGCGCCAGTGCGACCATCAGCGCTTCGACCAGCACCACGGCAGAGTCGATGATGATGCCGAAATCGACCGCCCCCATGGAGATCAGATTGGCCGGCACATTGGCGAAGCTGAGCCCGGAAAAGGCAGCGAGCAGCGCCAGCGGAATGATCGCCGCGACGACGAGAGCGGCGCGCCAGTTGCGCAGGAAGACGAGCAGCAGCACCGTCACGAGAGTCGCGCCGACGACCAGGTTTTCTGCGACCGTCTCGACCGTGCGGTCCAGCAGCTTCGTGCGCTGATAGGTCGCCCTGATCTGGATCGGTTCATGCCCCGTTCGCTGGGCGTCAAGGCGGAACTGCGCGTTCAACCTGTCCACCGCCTCGCGGACGCCGGCGACGACCACAGCGGCATTCTGGCCCTTTACCATGGTGACGATGCCTTCACTCACATCGTCCTTGTGGTCATAGGCGACCATGCCGCTTCGTTCGGGCGTGCCGATCTTCACGTCACCCAGGTCTCGAACGCGCACGGTATTGCCGTTCTGCGCCTTGACCACGGTGTTCCCGACATCGTCTATGCCCTGATAAAGGCCGATGCCGCGCACCACGACAACCTCGTCGCCGCGCGGAATGACGCCGCCGCCGACGTTGGAATTGGCGTTGCCCACCGCCGACTGGATGTCGGCGACCGTGACGCCATAGCGTTTGAGCAGATCCGGACGGATCAGGATCTGATATTGCTTGATGCTGCCGCCAAAGCTGGTGACGTCCGCGACACCTGGCACCATGCGAAGCGCCGGACGCACCACGAAGTCCTGGATCGCGCGCGCTTCGTACAGCGGCATGTCCTTGGGCTTGTCGAGAACATAGCGATAGACTTCGCCGACCGCGGTGGAAAGGGGCGCCAGACTGGGCACGACGCCGTCCGGAAGATCGGCGTCGCGCAGCTTTTCAAGCACCTGGGATCGAGCGAAATAATCGTCGGTCCCGTCGTTGAAGATCAGCGTTACGACGGAGAGGCCGGTGATCGAGACCGAACGGATGTCATTGACCCCTGGCGTCCCGGCCAGCGCACGCTCGATCGGCAGCGATATGGAGCGCTCGACCTCCTCCGGCGCCTGCCCCGGCCGCTGGCTGATGACGACCACCTGGACGTCCTGCACGTCCGGAAAAGCCTCGATCGGCAGCGTCGTCACGGCGCTGCCGCCAACGATGATCAGAGCGACCACCATCATGATCACGAATATCCGCTTCTCCACGACGAAGCGGGCCAGACGTTCCAGCATCGATTCAGTCCCCGGAGAGCTGTGCGTTCAGCAGCAAGGCGCCCTCGCCCACGATGCGATCGCCGTTGCGCAGGCCGGCGGTCACATAAGAATAGGCGTCGCCGCGCTCGCCCACCTCTACCGCCACGCGCCGGAAGCAGTCCGCCCCTTCGGCACGGAAGACGTAGTTTTTCATCCCTGATTCGAAGATCGCGGCATTGGGCACCTTGATCGCGCGGCGGCCGTCATCCGTCGTCAGACGCGCCCGGGCGTACATTTCGGGTTTCAGCGCAAGGTCGGGATTGTCCGCTTCCGCGCGTACCTGGACGCGGCGGGTGGCGGGATCGACCGCGAGACCGATCTGGGTGACGGTTCCGCTGAAGTGGCGGTCGGGATAGGCCGGAACATCGAATTCGATCCGTTCTCCAACACGCACGCGGCCGACGGAATCCTCGGGCACATCGACATTGACCCAGAGATGACGCGGATCGGACACCGTGTAGAGCGGGCTCTGCCCGGCTGAAATCTGCTGCCCAGGGTTGATCTGCCGATCAATGACATATCCGCCGACCGAGCTTGTGAGCGGCAAGGCATCGCCGCTCCCGCCGCCCAGATTGCGCAGCCGCAGGCTGGCGCGCTCCAACTCGGCGGATGCGGAGGCAGCATCGGCCTCGGCCGCATCGACGTCGCGGCGAGCTATGGCGCCGCCCGCGAAGAGCATCCGCGAACGTTCCATTTCCCGCGCCTTCAGATTGCGCTGCGCCTGCGCCGTCAGCAGGTCTGCGCGCGACTGGCCGACGTCGGGCGCATCGAGATAGGCGAGCGGCTGGCCCGCCCGAACGGCCTGACCGATATCCGCCAGCACCCGGGTCACGCGACCCGCCACGGGCGCGCCGACGCGACTGGTGCGCGCTTCATCCAGGACGATGCGGGCATTGAGATCGGCGGAAACGGGCAAAGGACCGCTCGACGCCGTTACCAGTTGCAGCGAATCCAGTTCTGGCGAACCCGGCGCATAGCTGATCATGTCCGGCGATTTTTTCGGCGCCTTGGGTGGCGGCGCATCGGCGGCGCCACAGGCTGCAAGCAGCATCAGCACAGCCAGCGAGGCGCCGGAGCGCAGAGGAAAACTCCTCGTCATATCAGCGATCGTCTCCGGTAGTTTCAGCGGCGCTTAGCCGCGCAATGGCGTTGGCCACATCAGATTGCGCATCGATCGCGCCCAGTTCCACGGCGCGCAGCGAACGGCGGGCGTCCAACAGTTCCATCAACGATGTGGCGCCGTGGCTGTAGGCGAACTCGGCCACCTCCGCCGCCCTGCGGGCTGCGGGAAGCTGCGTTGTGTCGAACGCGCGCTGGCGATCGACGGCTTCCTGGAGCGCCTGTCGCGCAATCATGATGTCGGCCGTGGCGACCGAGATCGCCTTGCGTTCCTCGGCTTCCGCCTGGACCAGCGCGGTCTCGGCAGCCTCTCCCTCTCCGACATAGCGGTTTCGAACAGGGATGGGCAGGGACACGCCCAGACCAACCGAGTCGCCGACGCCCAGGGCGCCGCTGGCGCGTTCATACTGGACCCCGACGGTCACATCGGGATGGCGCAGCGCGCGCGCGCCATCGACATCACGCCTCGCCGCCATGGTCCTGGCCTGCGCCGCGAGAACATCCGGCCGACGCAGAGCGATCAGATCGGCCGCCTGTTCATTCATGCCGCCGAGCGCGGGCCAGTCGCCGGTCGTCGCCAGCATGTCCGATTGCACCTCTCGCCCAATCAGCGTTCCCAGCGCGAGTTGCGCGGCATGCCATTGGGTGACGCTCTGCGCCGCGTCGGTGCGGGCGCGGGCGGCCTCCACCGTCTGCCGGGCGAGATCCCCGCTGGAGAGAGCCCCGACATGCTGCTGCTTGCCTGCAATGGCGAGGCTGTCGGCATAGCTGCTGGCTATGGTCTGCAATATCCGGACGCGGTCTTCGGCCGCCTTGAGGTCGAAATAGGCGTCATACACGGCCTCGCGCATGTCACGGCGCGCACTGACCAGATCATCCTGCGCCGCGTCGATCAGCGCGTTGGCCGCCGCCGTTCGCGCGCGCCGCTTGCCCCCCCGCTCAAGCGGAAGGTCGACGCGGGCCACCGTGTCGGCCAGCCGATCATAAGGAACAACCCCGATTTGCGACGGCCTGATCTGCGTAGAATTGACGCTGAACACCGGATTGGGCGCCGTATCGGCCATGCGGAGGTTCGCCTGCGCGGTTTTCAGCGCAAGACGGGCACGGATGACGTCGATATTCGCCTCGTCCGCCAGGGTCAGGGCGGCATCCAGGCTGATGGGCACGGCGGCTGTCTCTGCTTGCGCGGGAACAGCCGCAATCGCCGGAAGCGGATGCAGAATCGCTGCGCAAAACAGGCATGCCGCCAGGCTCGCAAACCGCGAGCCTGGCGCAACGTTGGAAAACGGCATTGGCGGCTGAACATTCCCTGAAGATGGACTTGGCCCATCTATCAGAAGGGAGGCGTGCCGCAAGATTGTCGATCAATCTAAACTAAATTTAATATAGGCGTAATTCGTCATTTTTGGCATATTTATGACAATGATGGATATGAGTATTTGATGATAGGATATTATATCTTATCAATAGCTGAAATCTCTATGCATATATTGCGATTATTGCTTCAACATCTGCCGAAGACTTTGCAAGACAACAGACATTTGACGATGGAGTGATCCCCCAAGCCAGGGCAATCCATGCCCGGATGTCTGCTTCACTCCCCCTGATACAATTGATATGGACCGTCATGCCTCGGCGTAAGGATATATGGAGATGCGGGATACTCGCCCGCCCGCTGGAACATGTTCTGGCGACCGGCGCGATGGACGGGCCGGTCACCTGGCTTGCCGAGGAACCGTCCTTCCAGTTTCTGGCCGACCCTTTCGGCTTGCGCGACGAAGAGGGGCGGTTGCATCTGTTCGTTGAGCAATATGATTATCGTTCCCGGCACGGAACAATAGAAAGGCTGCTTTTCGATGAACATATGCAGCTTGTGGATCGCAACCCCTGCCTCAGCGAACCTTGGCATCTCTCCTATCCACAGGTCTTTGCCGCAGACGGCGCCGTCTGGATGCTGCCCGAAGCGCACCGGTCGGGAGCCCTGACGCTTTATCGCGATCATGGCGATCTTCTGGACTGGCGGCCCGAATGCCGCATCGAACTGGATTGCGTGCCCGTCGACGCCACCATCCTCCGGCGGGACGGACGCTGGTACCTGTTCTATTCACCAGCGACGACCAGAACCACGAAGCTGGCCCATCTTCATGTCGCCTGGGCGGACAGGCTGTGCGGCCCATGGATTCCCCACCCGGCCAATCCCGTGCGGATCGACCCCCGTTCCTCCCGTCCGGGCGGGACCGCTGTCACGCTCGGCGACAGGATCATGCTGCCGGTGCAGGATTGCACCGCCACCTATGGCGGCGCACTCAGGCCCCTGTGGATCAATCGCCTGGATGAGCGGCAGTTCGAGGCGGAGGCCGGCGATGCCCTGATACCCCCCGCCGACGTCGGCGACTACAGCCAGGGCATGCACAGCTTGACGGCATGCGGCGACATCACCCTGTTCGACGTCAAGCGGATCGACGCATCGCTGCGGGGCCTGGCGCTGGACGTTCAGCGTCAACTGGGACGATTTCGTTCAGGATCGCGCCGCCCGTAGCCGCAAACTGCGCCCAGGAAAAGCGATCCAGCATGTCGGCCCGCGCGGCCTGCCCCATCGCATGCAGCCTTTCCGGCTGCGACAGCATGGTCTGGAGCGCCCGCGCCAGAGCGTCGGCATCGCCGGGCGGAACGATCAGGCCGGTCGCATCCTGACGGATGGAATAGGGCAGTTCCCCCACCGACGACGCCAGGACGGGAAGCCCCGCCGTCAATGCCTCATGCGCGGCGATGCAGAATCCCTCCGACCGGGAGGGTTGCACATAAGCATGCAGGTTCGAAAGAAAGGCGTGCGGCTGATCAACGAAGCCCGGAAAGGCGATGGTGTCGAGCGCCGCGCTCGCTGCCATGGCCTCAAGTCTTTGCCGTTCCGCGCCCTCGCCTCCAATCACGAACTGGACGGGAGTAGCGGGGGTGAAGCCGCCAGCCTTCAACCGGGCCAGCGCAGCGATCAGCAGGTCATAGCCTTTAACTGGATGCAGGCGGCCAAGGCTGCCGATGCGAAGCCATTCGCCCGGCTGCCACGGCCGCGCCTCGACCATTGCCGGATCGGCCGCGAAGATAGGCCAGCATCTCAGGCGCTCCAGCGGAACCCCGAGCCGTTCCGCGGTCAGGTCCGTCACGGACCGGGAATCCCCTACCCACAACGTCGCGCGCCGCGACAGCAGCCGCATGAGGCGCCGGTTCCAGGGCTTGAGGAAGGCCGCATGCTGCCAGCAGATCACCGGCAGGCCCATGGACGGACCAAGGATCAGGCTGAGGATCGTCGCGCGGCTCAACGACGACCAGATATGGGTCGCGCCCCAGGCCCGCAGTTCGCGCCGAAACCAGAGCGCGGCGGCGACATGGTCCGTCAGGCCGCCCTCGCGCACGGCGGGATCCAGCCCCGCCGCCGCCATGGCGGGAAGGCCCCGGCGATCCCGGGGGGTAAGCGCGAACAGGCGCACCTGCGCTCCGCCATCGCGGAGCACGCGGGCTATGGCGGGAACGGGCTGGCTTGCCCCTCCCCCCTCCACGGAGTTGATGACATAGGCGATCCGCGGGCGGCTCAATGAAGCTGGCTCCGCCGCCACACCAGGCCTGAAAGCAGGGCGCTGGACAGCAGCGCCTGCCCCACCGCCTGCAAACCGGCGCCCATCAGGCCAGCTTCGCTCAGCAACCATGGCAGTATCGGAAGAAAGATCATGCTGGCGAACAGGTTGGCGCTCATCGACAGGGCGGGATATCCCATAGCGGACAGGGCCGAGCTGCACGGCGGCCCAATGACCGCGATCATGCGCGCGGCGATCAGCACGACCATGATGCCGCCCGCCGCCTTGAACGCCGTCCCGCCCAGCAGCGTGATGATCGGCGTCGGGAAGAGTGCGGCGATCAGGACGACGGGCGCCGCCGCGGCCAGGGCGATACCCACGACCCGGACCAATGTCCTGCGCAACGGAGCGCCGCCTTCGCCCGCCGCCACCATGCGCGCCAGTTCGGCATAGGCGGTGTTACCCAATATCTGCGCGGGTTGGGCGATGATCACGGTGGCGCGCTGGGCGATGGCGAACAGCCCGGCCATGGCCGGTCCAAGCACCCAGCCGACGATCAGCGGCGCTATGCGGCCG
The DNA here is from genome assembly GCF_040676285.1 of Sphingobium sp. LMC3-1-1.1. Classification (NCBI taxonomy): domain Bacteria; kingdom Pseudomonadati; phylum Pseudomonadota; class Alphaproteobacteria; order Sphingomonadales; family Sphingobiaceae; genus Sphingobium; species Sphingobium sp. LMC3-1-1.1. The sequence continues at coordinate 460,381 of NZ_JBEGHQ010000012.1, forward strand.
GCCAGTTCGTTCAGCGTGACATCCGCATTGCTGGCGACCAGGAAGCGCCAGATGCCGGGATTGTCGGTCCTCGCGCTGCCGCTTTCGGGACGATGCAGGACGGGGCCCAGATGGCGGCGCGCGCACCACCACCCCATGCCCCAGAGCACCGCGAATTCAGCCAGCGCGGCGATCAGCCATGCGACCAGAAAGCCGGCGATGCCCCATCCCGTCAATAGCGCCAGCAGCGCGCCGGCCAGTCGGATCGTCGGCTGAACCACATTATGCACCCCGATAAGGTCGAAACGGCCGATCAGTTGCAGATAGCCGGCAGGTACCGAACGCACCGATCCCAGCACAGCGAAACTATAGGGAATGGCGAAGGCGACCGTCTGGGGTGGCCAGCCAAGATGCGGCCCGACGAACGGGGCCAATATCATCGCCACCAGGATCGCTGCGGCACCCCCGGCGAGTTCGACCGTGGTGCCGAACCGCAGAAGCCTGGCGAGCCGATGGGGCGAATTGTCCGCCGTCGCCTCCGCGCCATAGCGAATGATCGCCTGCCAGGCGGGAAATTCGACGATACCGCAAACCGCCGTCACATAAGCATGGACCAACACCAATATACCATAGTCGCGCGGCCCGAGGGCGCGGGCCGCGATGACGAGGTAAATCAGGCTGATGACACCCGCGCCCGCCTTTCCGCCGAGCACAAGTCCCAATCCCTTGAATATGCGCCCTGCAATTCCAACGCGTTCCGTCATGCCGATGGCGAAGCCCAATCCTTGTTCCGCAAGGCGACGCCCATGCTGTTGCGGGCGGCAAGGCGGCGCCCCAGGAAATGATAGAAATACCAGTCTAGCGCCCTGCCGGGCAAATAGCGATAGAGCAATCGCTCTGCCCTGGTCCAGCTTACGGCATCGCGTGATACGCGCCGTTCCGAGGGGAAACAGACATGGTCGGGATGGTAGACCACGCGGCCATGGCGCATGATGCGATGGACGATTTCATGATCCTCCAGCACATAGGGCCAGCGCGCTGCGTCGAAGCCGCCGCCGGCGCGCAGCGCCGCGGTGCGGAAGGCCTGCGCATAGCCGCCGGCATGGCATTTGGTCGCAAAGCGCCGGCCCTTGCGCAGGATGAAGGCGATGCGGCGCTGCGAACGCATATCCTCTGCCGGCGCATAAAGGTCGATCGCCATCACCGCCGCGGCGCCGTCATGATGGCCGAACAGGGCGATGATGCGCCTTACATAATCGGACGGGTAAATGGTGTCCGCGTCGCAGGTGGCGACCAGCGGCGTATCGACCTGCGCCAGACCGGCCGCCAGCGCATTGATTTTCCCCGGTGTGGGGCAGGAGAGAATTCTCGCGCGGTCGCCCAGAGCCGCGATATGGATGGCCGCTTCGGCCGCGCCTCCATCCGTCGAACCGTTGTCGATCAGCAGCAGCAGGAAGCGCTCGTCATTCTGCGCGACAAGGCTGTCGATCGTGCGGCCGATCCATCCCTGTTCATTGAAGAAGGGAAGGATGATGGTCAGCAGCGCCGTCACGCCGCGCGAACGGCCGAAAGGGGATCACGACCGGTGCTTCGGCGCTCTGCCAGCATGGCGATCACCTCCGCCGCCCTTTCGGACGAGGGACGGCCATTCAGGTCGAAGCTCTCGGCGAACAGCCTTTCCTGTACGGCGCGGTATCTTTCGTGGTGCAGAGCGTCCGCGCGGTCGAACGCGGAACTCAGCGCTGCGGGATCGGAAATGACTTCACCGGCTTGCCAATGGGCGAAGTTGGGATTCCCTTCCCATTGGATTGCGTGGCTGTTCAGGAAGATGCAAGGGCGCGGACGAAGCAGGAATTCATAGATCTGGCTGCTCGCATCACCCAGGTAGATGTCGGCAGCGGTCGTGTAGCTCATGTCCGTGGACGCGCGGCTGCCCAGGTCGATGTGGATGTTGTCCCCGTGCAGATAGCGGTTTTCGATCACGCCCGCCCGGCTGATCGTCAGCCTGTCGATGGTGACCACGAACGGCCGTTGAAACAGCATGACATGGGGCGCGAACAGCAGGGCCCGATCGTCATGGCGCTGGAAATGGTCAAGCACCTGCCGCCCATGCCTGTACCAGGACGAAAGGTGCGGCGAGGGATGCGGATTGTAGAGCACGGTCGGCCGATCGCGCTCCACATGATAGCTGCGTCCAGCCTGGCGGATCATGTCGAACTTGGGATAGCCGACGATGCTGATGGCGTCCGGATCAACCTGCGCTTCGGTTATCAATCGGCGGCGGATCTTCTCGCCCGAACAAAGGACATGGTCAAAGCGCGCGCTGGCCTTGTCGAAACCAATGGCACGGTCACCCGCACCGTGGCGGGTATGCACGATGAACAGATTATCCAGGCGATAGCGCGACCTGAGCAGCAGCGATGTTTTTTCCGCGACGACCAGAATATCAAGGCTGCGGAAGAAATCGAGATTGTCGCGATAAACCAGCAATTTGGAGGCCGGGACGACATGTTCCAGCAGCCGGCTGATCCTGGCCGTAGAGGGGGAGAGCGAAAGTTCCACATGCTGGATTTTCGAATCCAGCCATTCCCCGGCCAGTCGCCTGACTTCGGCGGCCAGTTGACCGTTGGTGGTGGCGACCATGATTTCGCCTGCAAAGCCCCCCTTTGCCAGCGCGATGGCAATAGGCAGGCTGTGGGCGATCTGATGAATCTGATCGTGGTTGAACAGAAATCCTATGCGCATTTGCCTGTGACGCCACCGCCACCAGCATACCGCAGCCCGGATTCCCGAAAGCTGCAAAAAAATTCCGGGTCAGCAATCCTGCCCGTCCAGAAAGGCGATGAGATCGGAGGCAAACGCCTCCGGCGCTTCCATCGCGGCGAAGTGCCCGCCGGCAGTCATTTCCGTCCAGCGCACGATATTATAGCGCCGTGCGGCGAGCGATCGGTCGGCCAACGGGTAAAATTCGCCTGGAAAATGCGCAATCGCGGTCGGCACTTCGACCCGCCCTTCCTTGCCCTGTTCATGGGACGAGCCGTGATACATCCAGATCGATGAAATCACCGAGTCCGTGACAAGATAGGTCATCATGTTGGTGATCAGCTGATCGGTCTGGAAACCGTTCGCCCCCGTGCTCCGCCAGTCGCTCCATCCATGAAATTTTTCCAGGGTCCAGGCCGCCCAACCGAGGGGATTGTCGTGCAAGGCGAGCGCCAGTGTCTGCGGCTTCGTCCCCTGCTGATGCAGATAGCCCGATTCGGGATAGGTGAGCGATGCGAGCTGTTGCCAATAGGCTTGCAGTTCCGGATCGGCCGATGTTCCGGGACCGTCGGGCAGGTAGAAGTTGAGGTGGAGGGCGGCAACGGCATCGGCATGCCAGATGCCTAGCTGCGTCGCGACCAGCGATCCGAAATCGCCGCCCTGCACATGGAAGCGGGGATATCCCAGAACATCCACCATCAGCCTGCGCATCAGCGCGGCCATGGCCTTTTCCCCCAAGGGACGAGGCGGCTTGCCGGACCATCCGAAGCCGGGAATGGAGGGCACGACGAGCGGATAGCCCGCATCCAGAAGAAGGGGGATGACAGCCTGAAACTCGACGATCGAACCCGGCCAGCCATGCATCAGCAGAATGGGCAGTCGTCCGGCCTCGCCGCCGGGTGCGGGAATATGATAGAAATGCAGCAGCACGCCATCCACCTCGGCCAGCGCCTGCGGCCAGCGGTTCAGCATCGCTTCCTGCGCCCGCCAGTCATAATCGTTGCGCCAATGATCGACAAAGGCGCGAAGACTGGAAGCGTCGGTGCCATAGCGCCAGTCCCTGTCGTCCTGTGGCGCATAGCCGATGCGGCTGTCGGCGAGCTTGCGGTCGATCCGGTCGAGCGTGGATTGCTCCACATCGATGACAAAGGGGCGAGGGGTCGTCATCTGTCCTGCCCCATGCTCCGGAAGGCCGGCACAATGGGAGTGGCAATCGAAAAGCCGCCGTCCATCACGAGAACATGACCGGTCAGGAAAGCGGCGGCGGGCGACAGGAGAAAGGTGATCGCCTTAGCAATTCCGTCGGCCGTCCCGAGCTCCGCCGTCATATGATGATGCCGCAGCATGTCCAGCATTGCCGGATCAAATGCCGTCTGTGCCGCCGGCGTCATCACCAGACCGGGCGCGATGCAATTGCTCCTGATGCCCTGCTTGCCATATTGCACCGCGATCGATCGCGACAGGCCGAGCAGGCCCGCCTTTGCAGTGCCGTAACAGGTCCTGGTATCTTCCCCGCGCAAGCCGCCAACCGACGCGACATGGACGAAGGCGCCGCCGCCGCGATTGATCATCGAGGGTATGGCAGCGCGCGCCAACAGCGCTGGCCCGATCAGATTGACCGCCAGCAACTCCTGCCATAATGCCGCGTCTATATCCGCGACCTGTTCGTCCCGTCCGTCCGTCCGCACGGCGTTGTTGACGACAAGGTCGATGCCGCCCTCATCATCGATGACCTCTCCCGCCAGGGCCGCGATGCTGACGGGATCGCCCATGTCGACTGGCCTGACGACGCAATCCAGGCCATCCCGGCGCAGCGAGGCCTGCGCACCGAGACTTCCCGGTTCGTCGATATCCGCCATCCAGACCCGAGCGCCGGATGCCGCCAGGCTTCGGACCGTCGCGAAACCTATGCCGGAGGCGCCCCCCGTCACGATCGCGACCTGGCCATCCAGTCTTGTGTCCATTCCGCACCCTTCTTCAGCCTGGAGAGACGACTCCGCCAGCCATCGGCCCAAGGGCGCAGCGAAGCGCAGATGGCGGAAGCTCAGGTTCCGCCATCATCGCAGCTTGTTCAGGCCGCGATGCGATCGCTCGCATCGAGGAAGCGGGCAGCCAGTTCGCCGGTCAGTTCCCCGTCCCGCTGCGCCAGGACGCCGTTGACGAAGGTGTAGCGGAAGCCGCCCACCGGTCGGCGGAACCGCGCCTTGCCGCCCGGAACATCCTGTACCTTCTTCTCGACATCCCAGTGCAGCTTGTCGAGGTCGAAGACGGCGATGTCGGCTATCGCGCCTTCCGTGATGACGCCGCGGTCCTTCAGCCCAAGGATGAGCGCCTGATCGCGCGACATGCGCTTCACGGCATTTTCCAGCGTCATGTCGGGGCGATCACGCACGTGGCGGGTGAGAACGAGCGTGGTGTCGCCCGCGCCGTCGAACATCCCGATATGCGCACCGGCGTCGCTCGCGCTGATGATGCTTTCGTCCGCCGCCAGCAACTCGCCGACGATGCGCTCGTCCGTATTGGTGAAGGGATAGACGAACTCGGGTTCGAAATCATTTTCGAGCACCCAGTCAGCCAGAATGTCGGACGGATGGCCTTCGCGCTCGTCCAGGACGACGTCGAACGTCTTGCCGATATAATTCTCATATTCCGCTTTCCCGACCTTGACGATGCGGAAGCCGCGGATCATGCCGCCGCTCGGGAAGCCTTCCTTCACTGAATCCCAGTCCGCGCGCGCCTGCGCCCGCCATTCGGGATCGGCCAGGCGCCGCCGCTTTTCCTCGATCGCCATGCCCGGCTGCACCACAGCATTCCAGCTGGGCACATAGATGAAGACCATCGCCTGGTGGAAGTTCACCAGCAGTTCGATCGATCGTGGCGAAGCCAGGAAATGGAAATTGGCGCCCTTCGCCCGCTCTTCCCTGGCCATCTTCATCAACCGGGGATGGTAATCGGGGTCGTCCGGGCGCTGATAGATGCCGTTGGACAGCACCGGCACGCCGCCATGCTTGATCGAATAACCACAATATTCCCGCAGGTCCTTCTCCTGCTGATCCAGGCTCCCCATGTCCGGGATCACCTGGAACACGCCCTTGTACTTTTGCGCGATGCCGAAGATGCCAGCCAGTTCGCTGTTGTCCGCATGGAAGCTGGGCACCAGATCGCCCTCAGGATTGCGGTCGAACCGCGAACTGGAAATGCCGAAGGCGCCTGCCGCCATGGCGGAATCGAAATTGGCGGTGATCCGCCCGATCTCTTCGTCGTTCGAGGCGCGCGTCCAGGCATCCTGTCCCAGTTCGAAGGTGCGCAGCAGCGAGTGGCTGACCAGGGACGCGACATTGACGCCGAACCGGCGGCTCCGCATCTCGGCGGCATATTCTTCAAAATTTTCCCAGGTCCAGGGAATTTCCTGTTCGAACGTGTCCTTCGGCAAATCCTCGATATAGCTGAAGAGCGTGGCGAGATCGGACACGCTTTCCTTGCGCACCGGGGCGAGGCCGAGCGAGCAGTTACCGATCAGGACGGTCGTCACGCCATGCTGCAGGATCGGATCGCACGACGGATCCCAGAACAGCGAACCGTCATAATGGGTGTGTGTGTCGATAAAGCCGGGGCTGACATAACAGCCCGAGGCGTCGTACACCTCGGATGCGCCCGCCACCAGATCGGGCCCGACCTCGACAATGCGGCCGTCCGCCAAGCGAACGTCCGCCGCGAATGCAGGCGCACCCGTGCCATCGATGACCTGACCGCCCTTGATCAGGACACTCCCCACATTCTTCGACACCTTCATCTCCTTCAGTCGCAACCATCAAGCTATCATGCCGGTTTATCCCCATGGATCGCGCAGCCAACGTCCCACCGGACTAAGACCGGCGAACGGCTGCTGCTACTCTGCCTTTGCTGGAGCAAGGAGAGGTATTGATGACCGAAGTTTCCCAAGTCGCATATTCGACGCAGGACATAAAGGCTACCGCGCTCGACATGATCGCCAGGGACGGCGTCGGCCCGTTCTATTTCGCCGAATTCCCGCTTTACGACCTGACTTATCAGGGCAAGGCCGCGCATTATGACAGGATACAGGTCGCCTTCGGGTACAAGGGGGATCTGCAGATCGAACTGCTCCAGGTGCCAGCGGGTGGACATTCCATCTATGCCGAGGGGATCGCCGGGCGACGCGAACTGTTCCACCACAGCTACGTCAAAAATGACGAGGATTATGATGCGATCGTCGCCCGTCATGAACAGGCCGGCGAGATGGCGACCTATAAGGGCGTATCGCTCGCAGGGGATGACCGTATCCGCTTCTGCTATGTCGATGCGCGCGAACGGCTGGGCCATTTCGTGGAGATATTGGAAACCAACAAGATGGTCGGTCCCGCCGCGAAGATTTTCGACGCCTATGAACAGATAAAGCGGGCCGCCAGGGGCTGGGACGGAAAGGATCCGATCCGTCAGATGGCCGATCTTTTCTGAACGCAGATCAGCCCGGCGGACCAGCCCGCAATATGTACGGGTCAACTATGATCCGGGTTCGCAAGCCGCGCGCGCAGCCGCCTCATACATGGACAGGGCGCGCTCTTCTGGCGGCACCTTGCCGAACAGGGCGGCCTGTGGCGCTTCCACGCCGATCACCAGATCGGCCGGCGCCCAGTCCAGCATGGCCCGGATCGGGAATTCCCCCGTTCCCGGCAACATCCGGTTGAGCGCCTCGTCAAGCGCATCGACCGGCGGCTTTGCCAGCCCGTCGCAAATCTGGATCGATCCGACCATGTACGGATCGATCCCATCCAGCCCCAGCAGGCCGCCACTCGTTCGCATGAGGTGCAATATATCGAGGACGATGCCGCCATTGGTTCGGCCGGCATCGCGAACGAAATCCCGAACGGCGGCAATCCCATACAGGCTCCTGCATGCCGCGAAGAATTCCACATTGACCCGAATGCCATGTTCCGCGGCCATATCGCAGGTCCGCCGATATTTGGTCAACGCGTCGGCCCGGTCCGCATTCTCCCAGACGATCGCCGTCGCCGTACGCGCCCCCAGCGCAGCGCCGCATTCCAGCGCCCGGCGGAAACTTTCCGGGTCCGCCTCAGGCGTCAGGTTGAAGCATTCCAGATTGAGCAGGCCGACGCCCGTCTCCTTCATGCGGGCAAGCATCTCCTGCCGCTTTCCCAGGTCCCCAACGACCTCATCGACCTGCATTTCGGGGGTTGGCGCATGGGCAAAGATGCTGACGAAGCGAAATCCTGCCTGCGCCGCCGCGTCAACGAGCTTGGCTCCGTTCAACTCCGGCACGCCGAGCGGCTCCAGGCAGAAGTCCCGGCCGCTCACAATGCCCTCCTGCACTTCGTTACGGCTGGTTTCAACGCATCGATCATCCTGCTTTCCTCATTCCGGATCGCCCTCATCTGTCGGCTATTCGGCGGCAAAGGGCATTTGCTGCCTGAGATTTTCATGAAACAAGATCGGCCCCAGTTCATTGCGGCCGAAGAGGATCGCATCCTGCGCGCCGCTGGCGAGGCCGCGCTGGATCTGGAAGCTGGCCAGATAATCCTCGTCCGCGACCAGCTTCGCCACGCCATCCAGCATCGTCTCGGCCTGTGCGGCCGCCAGATCATTGTCGGCCAGATCCTTTTTGACGCCGTAGACCAGCCGGCTAACGGAACTGCCCGGCTCCGCCCCTGGCTGGATAACCTGCGCAATGATCGCCGAATCCCATATCGTCACCATCGTGCCCGGAAACATCAGATATTGGGGGTTGATCATGTCTTCTCTCAGCGGCTCCCATTGCGCCTCCGGAATGTCGCGCAGCCGGTGTATCGAATTCTGGCAGAAGGTGATCAGGATATGCGGACCGAAGCGGTCGAGCGCCGTGCAGTTCGACACCATGAAACGGCCGACGCTGTCCCGATGCAACTGCGCGAAATGATACGCCTCCAGATGTCCTTCGACGACCAGCTTCCAATTGGCGGCCTGCACGGTTCGCGATCCGACCACACGATAATCGGCAAGCCGCTGCTCCAGTCCCATATGCCGGTCCGCGCCGGCCATCCACTGGCCGATGTTGAACGAGATACCGGGCGTCAGGACGATGAAGATCAGGCCCGATCGTTCGGCGGCAGCCAGTTCCGTGAGGCCGCGGCTGGCCCGGTCCACCGGGCCGAAAGTGGCGGCATCGGCGACGCCCAGCAGGCGTCCCTCATTATCATATGTCCATCCGTGATAGGGGCAGGAAAATCGCGTCTGCCGGCCGCTGCAATTTTCCGGTGCAACAACCGCGCCGCGGTGGCGGCAGACATTGAGGAAAGCCCGCAATCCCGTTGCCGTGCGGGTGATGAGAACGGCCGTGTCCAGGATCGTCAGGGACAGAAACGACCCGGCGTCCGGCAATTCGCAGGAGAGCGCGACCGCAAGAGGCTTCTGCCTGTAGATTTTCTCGACCTCGCTCGTCCAGATCCGCCGGTCGAAATAATCGGTGACCGGAACGCGCATCTGGCTTTCGGCGGCATCCGTCGTCTTCGCCTCAGCATGGGCGAGAAGTCGTTTGGCCAGGCCGATCTGTATCGCCTTGTCCATATCCTCCTCCTGTATGTTGCGGCGGTCCGGGCTGGCCGTCCGTCCGCATCATGGGAATGGCGTGATCAACACCTTGCACTGTCGCGGCGACGTGCGCAGAGCCTCGAACATTTCCGGCACGGCATCCAACCCCACCGTATCGGTCACCATGTGGCGCGGCTCGACAGCTCCCGCGTCCAGCACATTGACCGACATTTCAAACTCGCTGCGCGTATAGAGCTGCGGGAAATGGAGCTGCAATTCGCGCATGCCAAGGCCAGCCGGAACGATGGGGTCATCGCCAAAACAATAGCCAAGGGAAACCAGCCGTCCGCCATGCCGCGCATAGGCCGCCGACGCCATGAGCAGGCCGGGGCGGCCGACGCATTCGACCACCACATCGGCCGCTTCCCCCATGGGCAATTCGCCATAATGGCGGGCAAAGCCGTCGCCGCCGGAGGGCGCCTGGGGCAGGAAGACGCCGGTCGCCCCCATCCTTTCGGCTATCGCCCGACGTTCAGGGACTTTTTCGATCACATAGGTCCGGGCGGCACCAAAATGGCGGGCCCAGAAGAGAGCGGCAAGGCCGATCGGCCCCGCGCCCACGATCGTCACCACATCGCCCGGCATGATCCGCGCGGCGACGATGCCATGAAGCGCGACCGCCAGAGGCTCAGCCAGTGCGGCATCGTCGAGGGACACCGTGGATGGCAATCGAATGGCGGAAGTCGGATCGACCGCGACATATTCGGCATAGCCGCCTGACGTGAACCGCATCGACGCACAGCGGGCCGGCATGCCCTGACTGCATGCGGTACAATGGCCACAGCCGAAGATCGGCATGACGGCAATCTTGTCACCCGCCGCGACCCCCTCGACGCTCCGTCCGACCTCGACAACCTCGCCGCTGATTTCATGGCCGAATATCGTGCCGGGGGGCGGCACATAGCCATGCCCCTCCGCCATGTGCAGATCGGACCCGCAAATGCCGCACCGAGCGACTTTCACAAGAACCTGATTTGCCGCCGGCGCCGGATCGGCAACTTCATCGACCGCAAGCGGCTGGCCAACCTCCCTGAAAAGGACTGCGCGCATAGGAACCCTTCATCATTCGGCGATCGGCTGGCGACGCGGACGGTGGATGCCCGGCCGGGTAACCCGGCCAGGCGAAAGGTAGCGCCTGCCGCGCTTCACGCGATCTCGCGGTCCGCGACCAGCCCCTCCAAGGCGCCGGCAGCCCGCCAATCCTCCAATATCTTCACGAAAGCGAACAGGCCGCCGCCGAAAGACCCGTTTCGGACAAGTTTGCGGGACGGTTTGCCTTCGTCATTCCAGAAGCTGGGCGTGCATTCCGCCCATTGTTCGATGACAGCGGCAGCATTGTCCTCGTGGAACTGTACCCACGCGCGCTCCACATCTTCCGCGACTTCGACCGTCTTCAGGTCGCGCGCGCCCATCTCCGCAATGATATAAGCGATATGGCGCGCCTGTTCGTTCATCATGTGGGGGAAATTCGGCCCCCAAGGGGTCTGGGTGGTGCTCAGGATGAAGAGATTGGGGAAGCCGTTGACGAGCATGCCGTGCAGCGTCGTCGCGCCGTCGTGCCATTTCTGGCCCAGCGTCAACCCGTTCCGGCCGATGACGGGCATGACCGCGTCATTATTATAGGCGGCCAGTTCGAAACCTGTCGCATAGACGAGACAATCGACCTTATATTCCCTGCCCTGGACGATCAGCGCATCTTCGGTGATCCGTTCCACGCCATGCCCCGCCGTGTCGATCAGGTGCACATTGGGGCGGTTGAAGCTGTCCAGATAATCATCGTGGAAGCAGGGCCGCTTGCAAAGCCGATTGTACCAGGGCTTGAGGGCCTCAGCCGTGTCCCTGTCCTTCACGACATCGTCGATCCGCTTGCGTACCGATTCCATATAGGCGAAATCGGCCATCTGGAACATCTGGCCCAGTTGCTGGGGCGTCATGTCGGGCGTGGCTTTGCTCATGACGGCGTGGATCATCTTCGTCCAGCCGTCGTCGACCTGATCCTCGGGACAGGGAATGCCCATGACCACCGCCGTATAATTGTCCATCCGGCGCTGTTGCCAGCCGGGCGTCAACGATTTGAACCATGCCTGGTCGGTTGGATGATCGTTCCTGTACCCGATCGATGAGGGCGTGCGCTGGAAGACATAAAGTTCGTTCGCCGCCGCGCCGAGATGGGGCACGCACTGCACGGCGGTCGCGCCCGTGCCGATGATCGCGACATTCTTGTCCTTCAGCTTGTCGAGGCCACCCAGCGCGTCGCCGCCGGTATAGTCATAGTCCCAGCGGCTGGTGTGAAAGCTGTGGCCCTTGAAGGTCTCTATGCCCGGCACGCCCGGCAGCTTGGGCGTCTGAAGAGGGCCGGATGCCATGATGAAGGACCGCGCCCAGAGGCGGTCACCCCGATCCGTGCTGATCAGCCAGCGCCCGCGTTCCTCGTTCCAGCGCGCCTCCATGATCTGGGTGTGGAAAAGGGCCTTGTCATACAGATCGAATTTCCGGCCGATCCGCTTGGAATGCTCGAAAATCTCCGGCGCGCGCGCATATTTCTCGGTGGGCATATAGCCCGTTTCCTCAAGCAGCGGCAGATAGATGAACGATTCCACGTCACAGGCCGCCCCAGGATAGCGGTTCCAGTACCAGGTGCCGCCGAAATCGCCGCCCTTTTCCACGATGCGGACGTCGGAAACGCCATTCTGCTTCAGCCGGGCACCCGCGAGCAGCCCGCCAAAGCCCCCGCCCAGGATGACAACCTCCAGCTCCTCCTCAATGGGCGCGCGCTCGATGCGCTCGGCATAGGGATCGTCCAGATAATGCGCCAGCGCGCCTTCCATCTTCACATATTGCGCGGTGCCGTCGGAGCGCAGGCGCCGGTCGCGTTCTTCCCTGTATTTCTTGAGCAGGGCGTCAGGATCGAAGGTAAAGCCACCGGTATTATCCGCCATTTTCCTCATCTCTCAGTCAAGTTGCAGGCAGCGCGCCCGACATTCTCCCAGCCCCGCTTATTCGGCGATCGCGGCCCCGGCATCGTCCGTGCGGACAGGGGATACAAATGGTGGCGGGCAGGCAGTGGGGCGCAATCCGGAGAAGGCTTTTGGCGGATATCGTCCGATCGCGCTAGGACGATCCAATCGAAACCCGCTATGGCCCGATATTGACCAATATTGCCCATTCGGCAGACGTCCGTCTGCAAAATAGGGTGGTATTTCGTGATTGTCGGGGCTTTTGTCGGATGTTAACGTCGAATATTGACCGTCAGACGGGGGAACAGAAAGTTTTGCATCGTGCTGCAGAACGTAGCCGGGGTGCTGGCAGACCTACGCGCGCCAGGGCGGCGGAAATCAAGGATGTCATTCTTCGCGCAGCGATGACCGAATTTACCGAACGGGGATTTCACGCCAGTTCCGTAGCCAGCATTGCCGCGCGGGCGGAAGTTTCGCGCCGGACCGTGTACAACCAGTTCCAGACCAAGGAACAACTACTGGAGGTTCTGGCCAAACATACATGTACGCGGCTCAGAACGCTGCTGGCTGAGGTAATAGAAAACGAAGAGCCCATCTGGGACACGCTCTATGGCGTTGGCATGTGCTTTTACAATGATGCCATGGGCGCTGACTCGCGCACCATTTCCAGGCTGCTCGTCATGGAAGCAGAACGCATGCCTGCGCTGGCCCGCCAGGGCCTTTCGTTCCGGCAATATGCGCTGGAGCCACTGGTAAACTATCTGGAGCGCCAGGCCCTGGAAGGAGTCATCACCGTCGAAGACCATGCCCGCGCGGCCCAGCAATTTCTTCATCTGACGACCAGCAGCATCGACTATCTCTTTGGCGACAGCGGACATACGCTGGAAGAGCAGCGCCAATGGGTGGCCGCCGCGGTCAAGACATTCCTTTACGGGGTGCACGCGCGACGCTGATGGCGGACAGAAGGCCGACCGGCGGCGTCAATCCGGCGCGGCCGATGACGCGCCATGCTCCGCAACGGATTTGACGATCCTTTCGAGCGCCGGCCGATAATCGCCCAATATTGACGGCAGCGGGACCGGATTGCCCTCTTCATCCAGGGAGTGGCGGGCAAGAACATGGCGGCGCGCCAACATCACGGCTGCGCCGATAATGACCTGGTTCGCTTCTATATAGGCTGCAACCGCCGACGGCCGTTTCAGGCCCCCGGCCTCGAGCAGTGCCACGAGCTTGCGGCCATAGACGATCTCCTCGTCGTCCCCACGTCCTTCGATCAGATTGCAGATCAGCGCCGGATCGGACCGGAAGGTCGAATAGCACATTTCCGCATGCTGCCGCAGCACGACACGCCAGTCTGTGCCCGCCTCGACCGCAAGAGCCTTCATCGCCAGCCGATCGGCGACGAGTTGAAGCAAATGCTCTCGCCCTTTCACATAGCCATATAGCGTCGCCACGCCTGTGTTCAGGCGTTCGGCCACGCACGCCATTTCCAGCCGTTCCAGTCCGATGGCGCAGGCAGCGTCGACGATCGCATCCCGCGAAAGCGTCTTGGGACGGCCCGAGGAGCGCCTTTCCGCCGGATGCCTTCGCGCCTGCCTCTTCACTTGGTCATCATCCTTTATATTTCACCTTGGAAACCGTTATCATGGAACATTACCGAATACAGATCGCAAATGTTTTCGAATCAGACTCGACAATTTTTCTGCGGCGCTTTAGTCGTTGCGCAAAGCAGCCAATCAACGCGCTTTTGCCCCCCAATCAAGATGGTGATCGATATGCATTTTCGTTTCGCGCTTGCCACCGCACTGGTCGTCCTTGCCAGCCCGGCGTTCGTTTCCGCCCAGACTCCGGAAACGGGTCAATCGGTGAAGAGCGGCGCCTGGGTCTTTTCGGCCGATGGCCGCCGGATCGGCCGCGTAGATGACGTCGCCGACGGCACGGCCGCGATCATCTATAACGGACATCTGATCCGCATTCCCCTCGACAAGCTGGCCGCCAGCGACAAGGGGCTGGTCAGCTCGCTGACGCGCAAGGAGATCGATCAGTTGTAGAGCCGATTTCGATCCGATTGGATGAGATCGTCGATCCAGTAGTTTTGTTTGCAGCGACGTCTTGCCGGCGATCGGTTCGATCGCCGGCAAGACGTCCTGATATCCATGCTATATTCGGTGCAGTCCGCGTCATACAACTGATGACGGCGCTGAATAGAGCATGCCCCGCCTACCCCTCCGCCGTTGAGTCCGGCGTGGCCGCGATCAATCGGCGCGTCGCCGCCGCTATTTCGTCGAAGGCCATGGCCGCGCGGTCGGAGACATGCGCGAAGTTGAAAAATCCGTGCGGCAAGCTGGCATAGCGAAGGACGGTCACCTCGTTTCCGGCGCGGGCAAGCTGGTCGGCATAATTCAAGCCTTCATCGCGCAGGGGATCGATCCCGGCAATGGCCAGGACAGCGGGGGGCAGACCCGCATGATCGCGTGCCTCACAGGGCGAAAGACGGGGATCGCGCCGATCCGCCTGCCCGGCATACTGATTCCAGTACCATGCCATGTCCCTGCTGGTGAGCAGCGGGCAGTGGGCGTTCTCCCGCCAGGAAGGCGTATCGCAACGGCCATCGATCGCGGGATAGATGAGCAGTTGCCCGTGGACCGGGGGTCCGCCCCGGTTGCGCGCCTCCAGGGCCAGGACCGCGGCCAGATTGCCCCCGGCGCTGTCGCCCGCCACCAGAAGCGGGGCTGCGGCGCCCACAAGCTCGTCCCGATGGGCGTGGCACCATTTCAACGCAGCATAGCCATCCTCCAGGCCAGCCGGAAAGGGATGTTCCGGCGCCAGCCTGTAGTTGATCGAGAGGATCGCCGCCCCGGTCCTGTTGGCGAAAGCGCGAATGGCGGGATCATGCTGCGCCAGATCGCCCAGCACCCAGCCGCCGCCGTGCAGATACAGGATGAACGCAGTGGGACGCGCGGGACAATAGAAGCGCGCGGCTATGGCGCCGCTCGCGCCGGGCACATCCATATTGCGTACGCGCCAGACCGCCTCCTTCTCGCCCATGTCCGCATCGGCCCACAATGCCCTGGCCTCTTCCGGCGCCAGGCTGGATACCGGAGGCGCGGCCGCCAGCATCGCCAGAATGGGCTCAAAGGCTGTGTCCAGCTTCGTCTCAGACATCTGTCCCTCCCTCAGACGGCCAGGCCGCCGCTGACTATTGGCTCAATCCCATCCAGGCAGGCAAGGCCAACCGCCTGCAAATCGGCAAGCGCGACGCGCCTGACGAGAACCTCCGGCGGGCTGCCCGACGTCCGGATCAGGCGCAGGCTCCAGCCGCCATGCACATGTCCGAACGGATCGATCCAGTTTCCGCCGATCCCGGGATCGCGATGCGCGATGACGACGCGAACCGATCCGTCCGCTTCACAATGTGCCCGGTATTTCTGCAAATATCCGCCGCCATCCTCATAATTGTCGAGATTTTCCTGCCACATGTTGCACAGCTGGAGGATCCAGTAGTCACAGGGCGTCGGTATGAACTCGACCACCAGCGTTTCATCCGCGCCGCATTCCCACGTGCCGAACCCATGGTGTCGGTCTGCCACGCCGCCATTGGCGAGATAAAGGGTCAGGTCGAACAACAGGCGGTTCGGCTGGCCGTCGAAATTGTCCTGCCACCAGCGGCGGACCAGCTCGGCATATCCCAGGGTGATCTGCCCGGCCCTCGCCAGCCCGGCGCTCAGCTCCGCGGGGCGAAGCGGGCGAGGCATGCCGCCGTCCAGCCGTTCGATCCGCAAGGAGGGCGCGATCGTTTCCTCGCGCAGATGATAGAGCGTCCGCACCAATATCCCCACCGAGGAGCCGGTGATCGGAAGCCAGGCGCCGCCGCCCGGCGGCTTCTCCCTGCTGACGATGACTTCGAAATTACCGGCTTCATCGAATTGGATCTGGTCGCTCGCGATGAAGGCCGTCGCTCGCATCACGGCGGGATCGAACATCTTCAATCCGTCGACACCCTCCTCCGCCCAGTTGCGCGCACCGTGATCGGCCGGAAAGGCACCCTCCCACGCGGCCATGACGAAATAGGGAATCGTGCCGCGATTGCCGGCGATGCGATAGTCGTGCGCGCCGTCGAAAAATTCGGCGATCAGATGGTCCTGATCCGGGGACTGAAAGTTGATCCCCTGGCGCCATGGCGTGTCCAGCAGCCGGGGTCTTTCCGGTTCGGAATTTTCCACATAGCGATGGAAACCATGCCGGACCAGGCGGGACAGGAACCTGTACCATTCCGTCCGGTCGAGTTCATTCACCGCGTCGCCGAACTGGTCGATCACACGTCCCGCCTGTTTCAGAACATCGCACAGGTCGTTCCAGGCGTCCCCCGTCAGCAGCCGTTCGCCAGCCCTTTTTTCCAGTTCCGCATCCATCTCACATCGTCTCCATACGTGTCGCCGCCCTTCAGACAGCCGTTCGGGCCGAGCTGGCTTTGTTTGCGTCTAGTCCGATCGGCTGCGGCTCCGTTCGCAGCGCGCCATATGCTGGCGGCAGAGAGTGATGTTGCGGCAATGAGTCGAAAGGACGGTTGCCGCGTGCGAAGGAAATGCCGCCATGTCCTTTACCACGGAAACCCGTTTTTCGTCCCCGGCCGGGATGGTGGAGATACGCAACTATCATTGGCCCACTCCCCTCGACGATGTTCTGGGCGCTGACGCGGCGGTATTCGGGCTGTCTCTTTCCCGCGTTCCCGATGGATCGGTCGCGCGCTTCCATGGCGAGGGCGGCGGGCCGGATTTCCGGCCCGTGGGACGAATGCTGTTCCGCCCGGCCGGGTCGGAAATGAGCTGCCGCAATGCGGGAGGACGACAAAGGCTACTGATGTGTTCCATGCCGGACGACCGGACTGGCGAAGGCATGCCGCTCCCGGTCGCACATCTGCCGCCCGCGCTGGACCTTCGCGAACCGGCCCTCGCGCGGACGATGCACAGGCTTGCCCATGAAGTCGTCACGCCGGGCTTCGCCGCGCCTGCGCTCATCGAAGCGCTGATTGCGACCCTGCTGGTCGATTTCACGCGCAGCCAGCGCACGCAGCCGCCTCGCCAGGCCAGGGCTCGCGGCGGCCTCGCGCCGTGGCAGATCAGGCGCATCGAGGAAGCGGTGCGCGAAACCGATGGCCCCCCGCCCAGCGTGTCTGCTCTGGCCCGGCTTGTTGACATATCGCCACGGCATCTGCTTCGGGCATTCAGAACGAGCATGGGCTCTTCCGTCCTTTCCCATATCGCCCAGATCCGTCTGGACCGGGCCTGCGCATTGCTATCGGCGTGCTCCATGCCGATCAAGCAAGTGGCGGGCCTGTGCGGTTTCGCCTCCACAAGCGCCTTTTCCGCGGCTTTCCGCCGTAAAACCGGAATGACGCCCCGCGATTTTCAGCGCCGGGCAGGATATTCGAGTCCGATCCGCGACATAATGGCCGAAGGAATGGACTGATCGCCACCCTTCCCGCGCCCATGCTGATAGAAGACGATCCGGGGAGAGTGACATGAGCATGGCTGAGATTTGCAGATTCGATTATTCCGGACGGACGGTCCTGGTGACCGGCGGGACGGCCGGCATCGGCCTCGCCATTGCCCGCGCCTATCGCGATGCCGGCGCCAGCGTGTTCGTGACTGGGCGCAGATCCCGATCGGCCGATTATGGCGACGAAATCAGCGGTCTTGGCTATTTCCCCATGATCGCCAACGATCCGGTCGCCTGTGCCGCGATCGCGGCCGGCCTGCCCGCGCTGGACATATTGGTGAACAATGCAGGGGAATCCCATCCGGGCGGGTTCGAAAGGCGCTATGAACCCGACATCTTCGAGGATGCCGTCTCCATCATCCTTTTTGGGCCCTATCGGCTGGCGCACGCGCTGCACGCCGTCCTCGCCAGAAGCGCCATGCCCGGCGGCGCAAGCGTCGTGAACCTCGCCTCCCTGTCCTCCTATTTCGGGATGGACGCCGTGCCCGGCTATGGCGCGGCCAAGGCAGCGATCGTGCAATTGACCAAGACACTGGCCATCGCCTGGGCCGCCGACAATATCCGCGTCAATGCGATTGCGCCTGGCAATGTCCAGACCCGGATATTCGACCATGTGAAGGATGTGCCCGAGGTGATGGAGCCGTTGATAGCCCGCACCCCGATGCGGCGCTTTGGCCGGCCGGAGGAAATTGCGGGACCGGTCCTGTTCCTCACCAGTCCGGCCGCGAGCTTCATGACCGGCCAGACCATTCCCGTGTGTGGCGGCTTTTCCATCGCCTGACCGCGCCATTCGATACGGAGGTCCATTTGTATATCGATGATCTCGCTTCGCCCCGGCAGACGCCGGCCGCACTCGCCGCGCTTCAGGCTGCCGAAGGCCAACCCGTCATCTTGACGCGGGACGCCGTGCTGGACGCGGCGCGCAGCATGACCGGCCTTTCCGATTTCGGCCGCGAGGATTTTCTCCCTCGACTCGACATCATGCTGCGCAGCGCCGACGAGGACGGTCTCAACGCCTTTGGCCGCACATTATTCTTCAACGACATGGTCCGCTATGCGGCCAACCGGCTTCGTGTCGAGCATATGGTCGCCCGGCATCCGGAAATACTGGATGTCAGGATTGACCGGCCGATCATCATTCTGGGCATGCCGCGGACAGGCACAACGCATCTCGTCAACCTGATGGCGTCGGACGACAGGCTGCGATCCATGCCCTATTGGGAATCGCTGATGCCGGTCCCCACCGAGGGTGTCCCTGACACCCGGCTCGCCGATACCGAGGCGTCCTGGGCCGGCCTCGACGCCCTGCTGCCGTTCCAGAAGAATGTTCACGAACTCAGCCCGACCCATATCCATGAAGAGATCGAGCTGCAGATGCTCGACTTTTCCTCCTACATGATCGAATGGATCTCCCGGCCCTATCGCTGGCGGGACCATTATCTCTCCCACGACCAGACTTCGAGCTACCTCTACCTGCGCAAGGTGCTTCAGGTGCTGACCTGGCTGCGCGGCCCGGAACGCTGGATCTTGAAATCGCCGGGACATCTGGAACAGCTCGGGCCGCTGATGACGGCCTTTCCCGACGCGACCATCGTCATGACCCATCGCGACCCGGTCGACGTCGTCGCCTCCTGCCTGACGATGAACTGCTATATCGACCGCTTGCGGCGGCTGAAGGTCAATCCGGGGGAAGTCGCCAATTACTGGGTGGACCGGATCGAGCGGCTGTTGCGCGCCTGCGTGCGCGATCGCGACCTGTTGCCGCCTGACCGCGCGGTCGACGTTCGTTTCCGCGATTTCATGTCGGATCAGATCGGCACGGTGCGCCGGATCTACGCCATGGCCGGACTTGAACTAACCGGGCAGGCGGAACAGGTGATGCAGAGCTACATCGCCGATCATTCCCGCGACCGTCACGGACAGTTGGAATATCGGTTGAAAGAGGATTTTGGTCTGGAACCAGCGGCCCTTGCCGAAAGATTCCGGTTCTACAGCGATCGGTTCGTGACGGCCCCCAATTCGCTTTCCACCGGTCCCCTTTCCCCAGGCATACTCTGAACAGACGATGCGCCATGGGCGGATGACCGCGAGTGGGGGAGACAGGAGTTCTTGCCCTTTGAGGCACAGGAGAGAGGATCGAATCTTGGCAGAAGCCGGCATATCACGCGTGGTGAACGCCGCGTCGTTCGACGAGCATCCCGAGGAGATGTTCTGGCAACCCCTGGACGCCAGCCTCGCCATGCCAGCCGAAGAGGTATCGCGCATCCAGCTTCACGCCGTGCGCAAGCGGTTTGAGGAACTGCGGGAGCATCTTCCGGCCCTGCGCAACCTCGCCGCGGAACAGGGCATCACCCAGATCGCGACCCTGAACGACGCCGCCGCGCTGCTGTTCAAACATTCCGTCTACAAATCCTATCCGGTCTCGCTGATCGAAAAGAACCGTTACGACCGGCTGACCCAGTGGCTCTCCAATCTGACCACGGTCGACCTTTCCGATGTCCAGACGAGCGGCGTCGAATCGATCGACGACTGGCTGGACGCGGTCAATCGCGATGCGGGCGTGCGGATCATCCACACCACCGGCACCAGCGGAAAATTGTCCTTCCTGCCGCGCGGTCCGGCGGAGGCGAGCCGCCAGCTTCGTTCCGGACGCCTCTCGCAGCAGGCAATTGGCCAGCCCGAACCGACCGGACTGGACCAGGTTCCCACCATCGTCCTGGGCAACCGCATCATGTACAATGGCTATGGCGCCATGGTCGAAGCGCTGCTGCACGATCTCTACCAGGGTGACGACGCGATGATCGTCGCCATGAATCCCGGCCGGCTGAGCGCCGATGTCCTGTCGCTGGCGGGCCGCCTTGCCGCCGCGGGCAATCGCGGCGAACTGGGCCGTTCGCAGGTCTCGCCCGCGATCTTGAACCGCCTGGACGACTTCGTTGCTGCCCAGAAGGAAGGGCCGGCACGCCGCGCCCGCTTCTTCGACGAGATATTCGATCGACTGGCGGGCAAGCGGGTCATGATGTCCGGCAACTGGTCCATGTATCATGAAATGGCCGAAGCAGGCGGGCAGCGCGGCGTAGGCGGCATCTTCGCGCCGGACAGCCTGTTCCTGTGCGCGGGCGGCACCAAGGGCGCGACCCTTCCGGACGGGTACAGGGAGACCATTCCGGCGTTTCTCGGCATATCCATGCTCAATGAACTGTACGGCATGAGCGAGATGACAGCGCTGATGCCGAAATGCAGCGAGGGCAAATATCATGCCCTTCCCTGGATGCTGCTGTTCCTGCTCGATCCGGAAACCGGCCAGCCCGCTCCGCGCAGCGGGACGCATACGGGACGTTTCGGCGTCATCGACCTGTCGATCGAGACGCGCTGGGGCGGCATTGTCAGCGGAGACGAAGTGACGATGACCTTTGGCCGATGCGCATGCGGACTGGACGGTCCGTTCCTCGACTCCGACATTCGCCGCTATAGCGAGAAGGAAGGCGGCGACGACAAGATCACATGCGCCGGCGCCCCGCAGGCGCACGACAATGCGCTCGCTTTCCTCGCGGAAATGGACTGACAAAATGACGGATCATGGTTTTCGCGTGCCGCTGGTCATCCGGGGCGAAGTAATCGAAGAGGATGGCGTGTCGCATGGCGGGCGCGGCGGGGGCATCAGCTTTACCGCACCCGATGTGGCGGCCCATCTGGGCAAGCTTGCCCTGTCCACGCCCAGCAGCATGAGCGACCTCTACTCCCTGAGGATGGAGGAGATTTTCGACTATCTGGGCGAACTGGGAAGCCGTCTGCCTCCCTCCCGCAATCCATGGATGGAGGAGGCATTCCGGATATCCTGCCATACATCGGGGCTGGGTGCCGACATCCTGCACGCCATGTACGATAATATGGACAGGATGCTCGATCCCGCCGCCTTGCGCGAGGCAGCCGAAAATTCCATCGGCATCGATTATCTTGAGAACTGGGTCGAAATGCCGCTGGAGGGGCCGGTGACGGCACGTATCCGCGCCTTCGGCGCGCGCGCAGTCCATATCGTGGCGGGCAACGCGCCGGGCACGTCGCTTCTGACTGTCGCCCGCAACGCCATCACCCGGAGCGACGCGATCATCAAGACGCCGAGCAATGATCCGCTGACCGCGGCGGCGATCGCCCGGACGATGATCGACATGGCGCCCGATCATCCGCTGACGCGCCACCTCAGCGTCGCCTATTGGAAGGGCGGCGACGAGCGCGTGGAGGCAAAGCTCTACACGTCCGGCAATATCGAGAAGATCATCGCGTGGGGCGGCATGGCGTCGATCAAGCATATCGCCAAATATGTGCAGCCAGGCATAGAGCTGGTCGCGCTGGACCCCAAGCTGAGCTCAACGATCATCGGGCGCGAGGCCTTCGCCGACGAGGAAACATTGGCGCGGGTGGCAGGGGCGCTCGCGCTGGACGGCGGCGGCCTCAACCAGGAAGGCTGCGTGAATGCGCGCGTCGTCTGGGTCGAAAGCGGCACCGACAAGGCGGGACTGGAGCGGCTCAATCGCCTCGGGCAACTTGTATATGACGCGATCCAGGCATTGCCCCCGCAGATTTCAGGCCCCGCCGTGCGCATGGACCCGGCCCTGGCGGATGAGGTGAGCGCGCTGCGTGTGGGCGGCGATGACTGGTACAAGGTCATTGGCGGCGGCGTCGAGGGTGCGGTCATCATGTCGCAGATGGAAGAACCGGTGGATTTCGCGCCGCTGCTCGCCAACCGCGTGCTCAATCTGGTGCCGGTGGACGACGTCGAGACCCCCGTGCAGGCCGTCACCAGCTATACCCAGACCATCGGCATATGGCCCGAGAGCCTGAAGCGCCGGCTGCGCGACCAGCTTGCGATTCACGGCGCGCAACGCCTCGTGACCCTTGGCAACGCCGTTGGCATGCCCAACCACGGCATCCAGGACGCGATCGAGCCATGGCGGCGCATGTGCCGCTGGATCGTGGAGGAGGAAGCGACAGCGGCCTGAGCGGGCGCCCCCGATGGGCCGCGATCAGCGGCCTTTCCAGATCGGGGCGCGCTTCTCGACAAATGCGCGTGGTCCTTCGCTTCCGTCCTCCGATCCGGCGAGAATCCTTGTGGCGGGCAGCGACCATTGCCGCCGTTCCGCATCCTCCAGAGGCAGGGCTGCGCAATCCAGCGCCACCCGCTTGGAGGCCCGCACCGCAAGAGGCGCGGCGGCAACGATATCCTGCGCCCACCGCATCGCCCGGTCAGCCAGCTCGCTGGCCGGTGCGACGTCGGTGACGAAACCCATCTCGCGCGCTTCGATCGCGGACACGGGCTTTCCCGTGAGGATCAGGCCCATGGCACGGTGATAGGGGATCTGCCGCGACAGACGCAGAACGCCCCCGCCCAGCGCCGCCATCCCGACCTTCACTTCCGGTAGCGCGAAAGAGGCATGCTCCGCCGCGACGATGATATCGCAGGCCAACGCCATTTCGAACCCGCCCCCGAACGCGAGCCCGTTGACGGCCGCGATGATCGGCTTGTCCATGTCGAACCGCGCGGTAAGCCCGCCGAAGCCCCCGGGAAGGAGTTCATCCCTGCCCTTGGGCGGCGGTGTCTTCAGGTCGAAGCCGGCGGAGAAGGCCGCGTCGCCGGCGCCCGTCAGGATGGCCACCCATTGCTCGCCATCGGCGGCAAAAGCGTCGAGCGCATCGGAAAGGGCGGATTGCGTTGCCCGGTCCAGCGCATTGCGCCGCGCCTGCCGATCCATAGTGATGCGGGTGACGCGGCCCAGCCGCTCGACCTTTATGGGCCCTGCATCCATATGCTCGCCATGGATCGGGTCAGAGGAAGATGTCACAGGATGCTCCGTCCACCGGCCGATCGCCATAGCTGTTCCACAGATGCGATGGGGGCTGCTGGCGCGCAATCTGAAAATTGCCTCCGAATCTGTCCGGAAGAGATCACACCGCCTGCCCGCGAAGCCGTCGTCATTTGCACCACCCCATTTCCATTCCCGGCGATCCTGACGAACGGGCCAGCGCGCCACATCGTCGTTTGCGACTAGTGACCCGAATCTGAAGTTCGTCCACTGCTGCGTAGGCATTGAACGAACTTCAGACTCATCGGGGTCACTAGCAGATATAGGATTCTAGTGTGTTTTTTGATTTGAAATACGCTCCCCACCTAACCGCTATAATAAGGCGTATTTCACATCCACCACAGTAGGCGCGAATCATAGTCCGATGCTCCTTCCCGCTTTCCTAGTCCGTTCATGGGTTTGACGTGCGCCGCCGCCCTGAAAACTACAACGAAAATGAGGAGAGGAAAGATGGCGAGCCGATTTGGTCGAGTGAGAAGGCGCTGCATGCTCCTCGCGCTGATTGTGCATGCGGTCCCGGCTTTGGGCGGCACGGTGCTGCCATCTACCGATGCTGGAATGGCTTCCGCACCGCTTCCCAACGCCTTTCCGGCGATCCCGACCGCACCCGAGGGCGCCCCCAATATTCTCCTCGTCCTCACCGATGATGTCGGCTTTGGTGCGGCCTCGGCCTTTGGCGGCCCGGTTCCAACCCCCAATCTGGAGCGGCTGGCTCAGAATGGATTGCGGTACAACCGCTTCCACACCACCGCCATGTGTTCCCCGACGCGGGCCGCATTGCTGACCGGCCGCAACCACCATGCCGTGGGCACCGGGACCCTGACCGACTTTGCCCTCGGCGCGCCCGGCTATGATGCAATGATACCGCGAAGCGCCGCCACTATTGCCCGTCTCCTGCAGGACAATGGGTATAACACGGCCTTTTTCGGCAAACATCACAACATACCGAAGGGACCGTTCAGTTCATCAGGGCCTTATGACTATTTCCCCACGAAGCTGGGGTTCGATCACTTCTTCGGCTTCATAGGATCGGACACGGATCAATGGCGCCCGACGCTCTATCGCGACACAAGCCGCGTCATCGACGAAAAACCGCCGAGCCGGATCCTTGACCAACGGCTCGCCGACGAGGCCATAGACTGGATTCATCAGCAGAAGGCGGCGGCGGCGGACAAGCCGTTCTTCATCTATTTCGCGCCGGGGTCCGCCCATACTCCACATCAGGCGCCCGCCGACTGGATCGAACGTTTCCACGGACAATTCGCGCAAGGCTGGGACAAGCTCCGCTCAGAGACCCTTGAGCGGCAAAAGGCGATGGGCCTTGTCCCGGCGCGGACATCGCTGCCCCGCAGGCCCGATTATATACCGGCATGGCAAAGCCTGTCGATGGAGGAGCGAGCGTTCCAGCAGCGGCAGATGGAAGTGTTCGCGGCCCAGCTTGCCTTTCAGGACGCGCAGTTCGGCCGGATCGTCGATGAGTTGCGGCGCATGGGCCTGAACGACAATACGCTCGTCATCTTCATCGAAGGTGACAATGGACCGGACAGCGCCGCTTCCCCTGCCGGCGCGATCGGCGAAGCAACGGAGATAGCGAACCGGCGACTGGGGCTGGCAGAGCATGGACGGCAGATCGACCAGCTTGGCGGCCCCCGAAGCCACAGCAATTACTCCACGGGCTGGGCGCTCGCGATGAGCACGCCCTTCCCCTATTACAAGCAGATCGCCTCCCATCTGGGCGGGACGCGCAACGGCGCCGTTTTCTCCTGGCCTTCACGGATTACCGATCGCGGCATGCGCAGCCAGTATCACCATGTGATCGATGTCTTTCCGACCATTCTCCATGCCGCCGGGATAAAGGCGCCCGACATCGTCGACGGCGTCGCGCAGCAGCCGGTCGACGGCATCGACATGACCTACAGCTTCGCCGATCCTCAAGCGCCGGATCGCCGCACGACGCAATATTATGAGATGCTGGGCAACCGGGCCCTCTATGATCATGGCTGGCTGGCCAATACCCGTCCCGAACGCAAACCGTGGGAAATGGGTTTTGGCGCCGACGCCAACGTGAACCTCGCCCCTGGCTACCGCTGGGAACTTTACGACCTCGCCGCCGACTTCAACCAGACACGGGATCTGGCGGCCTCGCAACCGGCCATCCTGGCCCGGATGCGCAAGGCGTTTGATGTTGAGGCCGCGCGCTACAAGGTCTTTCCGATCAACGACCGTACAGACGCCGCGCGATCGGGCCTTTCGGCGCGCGCCTATGTCAAACCGCGGAGCAGCTATATATTCTGGGGCAAGGATATCAGCCTGCCCTCCGACGTCGCGCCACCGATCACCGGACGCGCCTTCACGCTGACAGCGGATGTCATAGCGGGAAATGGCGTGATCGCCGCGCTGGGCAGCTTTATGGGCGGGTGGAGCTTCGGCATCGAGGACGGCCATCCTGTGGTCCGCCATGCGCTGACCCCTTTGCCGGAAGATCAATTCCGCCTCGCGGCGCCCACCGTCCTTCAGCCGGGATCGACGGTTCGCCTCTCCTTCGACTTCGACTATGACGGCGGCGGATATGGCAAGGGTGGATTGGTTCGCATCGCCGTCAATGGCGCGCCGGTCGCAGAACGGCGGCTGGAACGCTCTCTTGTCGTGCAGGAGGCACCGGGCGAGACATTCGACATTGGCCTGGACAGCGGCGGCCCGGTCAATGAGGCGGCTGGAGCGCCGGATCGCTTCACGGGCGAAATCCGCAGGCTGGAAGTGACGCCCGGACCGCCGGGCGCGCGGCGGCAATAGGGATCGACCGGATCATGCGCCTGCCTGCATCACCGCCCCCAGATCCGCGCTGTAGGTCTGATGCGCCAGCAAGCCGCCATCGGCAGGAATGATGGCACCGGTGATGAAGGCAGCCTCGGCCGATGCGAGAAACAGCGCAAGCCAGCCAATATGTTCGGGTTCGCCAAGATAGGGCGTCAGCGTATGTTTTTCGAAGATTTCCAGCGCTTCCGGCGTGACGTCGCGCCTGGCCTTGGACGACAGGACAAGACCGGGCGTGATGGCGTTGCAGCGTATATTCTGCTTGCCGTACATGGTCGCGACATATTGGGTAAAGCTGTTGATCGCAGCCTTTGAGGGACCATAGGCAATGCGCGTCACGTCCCCCTTCACGCCCGAACCGGACGAGATGTTGACGATCGACCCGCCGCCGCGTTCCAGCATATGGGGCAGCGCCATTCGCGTGCACAGGAAAACGCCCCGCGCGTTGACATCGAAAACCCGTTCCCAGGTTTCGACGCTCGTGCTGAGAAGATCCGTATCGTCGGGCAGGACGGCGACGGCATTGTTCACCAGAATGTCGATCCCGCCAAAGGCCGACAGCGCCGCGTCGATCATCGCCCGAATGGATGCCTCGTCACCCTGGTCGAACGTGCAGGCCACCACCTCCCCGCCTTCTGAACGGATGAGGTCCGCCAGGGCGTCGCCGTCGCGGCCCGTCCGCGTGGCGACCAGGACCCGCGCCCCTTCACTGGCCAGCAACCGCGCTGTAGCGCCGCCGATGTTGAGACCGCGTTCGTTCAATCCAGCGCCGGTGACGATGGCCACCTTTCCGCCGACGCGCGATGATTTGGCGACGCCCATTCATGATCTCCTTCGGTCTCTCCAACGATCGGGACAATAGGCCGCCATGCGTGTCCGGCGCTCGTCCATTCAGACATCGCCGATGGAAAGCGCCCGCCGACGGCCCGTTCAGACCCAGCGGACGCCATACCGGTCGTCAGCACTCCCTGGGACCGGGCACCTGCCCGGCCGCGCTTTGCGGATCTTCGGTCGTCATACCGGACCATTTGAGCGCGCCCATCATGCCGCCGTCGACCAGCAGGTCGGTGCCCGTCACGAAACTCGCTTCGGGACCGCACAGCCAAGCGACGGCCGCCGCAATATCCTCCGACACGCCGATCCGGCCGACGGGCACATTGGACACCGTTTTATCCACGGGCGCTCCGGCGTCCCGCTCGAAATGGATCATGGGGGTGGAGATGATGCCAGGGCTGACGGACAGGATCCTTGCGCCCTTTCGGCCCCATTCGGCAGCGGCGGCCTGCACGCGCAGCTGGTTCGAACGCTTGGCAAGCCAATAGGCGCCCAGGCCCGTGTCCCAGCCAGGAACGGTGCGCACGCTCGCCAGCATCTCCTCGGCCGATCCCAGAGCCAATATCCGCTCCACCTCCGGCGGCACCGGCGCATAATAGGCCGCGTTGCTCGACATGACGACACCCACACTTCCCTCCACCGCGATGGGCAGGAACGCGTTGATGACGTGGATCGTGCCCAGCAGATTGACGGCGTAGATCTTCTCCGGCGTCGCCATGCGCGGGGATACGCCCGCGGTGTGCACCATCGCATGCAGTCGCCCGATCCGCGTCGCTTCCGCCACCAGCGCGTCGATCGACGCGGGATCGGCCACGTCCACGAGCGTGGGCGTCACGCGATAGCCTTCGCGTTGCAGATCGCCCGTCACCTGCTCCAGCACGTCGGCGCTGACGTCCGCGACCAGCAGATGCCGGCCCGCGCCAAGCCGGCGAGCACATGCAACGCCAAAACCCCGAACGCCCACGACCACAGCCACATCAGTCATTCGCCATCTCTCTTTGAAAATATCCGCCTTGCAGCATCTCGCCTAGCAACCGCCGGACCGGCGGCATCAGCCGTTCGGACGACAGGCCCGCAATGAGGCCGGTTGTCCAACCAGACGATGATCACAGGCAGGCTGCCTTCTATCATGGGCTGAAAACAGCCTATGGATGGACGGCATATATGACAGGATCAGGCGACAAGCCGGTTGCGGTAGTGACGGGAGCGACATCGGGCATCGGGCTGG
Source organism: Sphingobium sp. LMC3-1-1.1 (assembly GCF_040676285.1). NCBI lineage: Bacteria > Pseudomonadati > Pseudomonadota > Alphaproteobacteria > Sphingomonadales > Sphingobiaceae > Sphingobium > Sphingobium sp. LMC3-1-1.1. The sequence goes on from NZ_JBEGHQ010000012.1 coordinate 488,919, forward strand.
AAACGGCGCGCGCGCTGGCGCGGGAGGGGATGCGGGTCATTGCGCTGGGCAGGGATGAGGCACGGATCACCAGCGCGGCGAAAGAATTCGAAGCCGAGGGCCTGACCGCGCAATGGGTGAATGCCGATCTCTCATCCATCGCCCAGACCCATGCCGCGGCCGCCCGCATCGCGGAAATTGTCGACCGGATCGACATATTGGTCAACAATGCCGGGGGCCTGCTCGACACAAGGCATGTGACAGCCGATGGGCTGGAAACGATGTTCCAGGTGAACCATCTGGCGCCCTATATCCTCACGCTCGATCTGCTTCCCCAACTGAAGCGTTCGTCCGTTCCCCATGTCATCACGGTATCCTCGATCGGCCACAGCATGATCGACGATCTGCATTGGGACGATCTGCAAATGGAAATCTCTTTCCTCCCGATCACCGCCTATGCGCAGAGCAAACTCGCGAACATCCTGTTCACGCGCGAACTGGCGGCACGCCATGCGGCAGACGGCATCGTCGCCAGTGCCGTCCATCCGGGACTTGTCGCCTCACGCTTTCCCGAAAGCGCGGGCGTAGAGACCCGGACCTATTATGCGGCGGCGGAAAAGAGCGGGGAGGCGCTGACATCGGCGCAGGGCGCGGACACGATCGTCTGGCTGGCGATGGACCGCGATCGCGCCCTGCCATCCGGCGGCTATTTCCATGAGCGCAAACGCGTCGAACCATCGCCAGCGGCGCAGAGCGAGGAAGGGGCCAAGCGGCTCTGGGACATCAGCGCGCGCCTTTCCTCGCTTGAGACGGCAGGATGATGCCGCGTGTTCCGCGCCGCATCATCTCTGCCCCGAACGCATGGCAGCAACGCGCTGGAAGTTAGGCGATGATCCGCTTCGACGGCAGGGTGGGCGTCATCACAGGCGGCGCTTCGGGTATTGGCGCTGCGGTCGCTCGGCTTTTCGCCGCCCATGGCGGAACGGCCGTGATCGCCGATCTGGACGGGACACGAGGACAGGGCATCGTCCAGGACATCCAGGCGGCGGGCGGCAAGGCCGACTTCGTTCCCTGCAACCTTGGCGATGCGGCGATGATAGACGGGATGATCGACACAGCGCTGGCGCGCCATGGCCGGATCGATTTCCTGCACAATAACGGCTATGCCCCGTGGAGGGGCGAGGATGCCGGTGCGCTGGCGGCCGACATATCCGACGGCCAATGGCAGCATACCATGGACCTTGGCGTCACATCGGCCTTTCGCGTCGTTCGGCGTGCCGTTCCCGTCATGACGGCCCAAGGGGGCGGTTCGATCGTGAACACATCCTCTATCGCGGCTTTTCACGCCGAACCGCGCATCGGCGCCTATGCGGTGGCCAAGGCGGCATTGTCGCAGCTGACGCGCGCCGTCGCGGTCGAATATGCTGCCACGGGCATCCGCTGCAACGCCGTCTGTCCGGGGGTCATCCAGACGCCGCTGATCGACGGGGCGCCCCTTGACCCGGATTTCATGCGGACGATCCCCATGGGAAGGCTGGGCACGCCGGAGGAGATCGCCCATGTGGTCCTGTTTCTGGCATCCGATCTTGCCAGCTATGTGACGGGCGCCATCATCGTCGCCGATGGAGGGCGGACCATCTGAACAGCCTGCCGCGGAACTCCATATCCGGGTCAGGTGTGGACATAGCCCTTCTTGAAATGCGCCCCGGTCAGGAAGGTCGTGCCACGTATCCCAAGGCCGTCCGCAGCATTGATGACTTCGCCAGTAGTCGTCGCCGCATTGCGGCGGGACGCAAGGGCTACGAAAAGACCGGTATAATCCGCCGGGTCGTCGCATTTGAGCGGAAAAGCCTGAAACACCATATCGGCAACTTCCTGGGTCTGCGGTGAAAACACATAATCCTGTGGCGCCAATGCCTTGCTGCCGCGCAGGTCGGTCCGCATTGGGCCGGGGCCGACGCCGTTCACGCGCACCTCAGGCGCGAGCTGATAGGCCAGTTCGCGGACCAGGCCGACGACGGCATGCTTCGAGGCCGTATAGAAAATGCCGCCGCCGCCGGGAATGAAGGATGCGGAGGACGCCGTGAAGACCATGCTGCCCTTGGTCTTCCTGAGTTCTGGCGCGGCTGCGTAGGCGGCCAGTATATAGCCTTTGACATTGACGCCCATCACCTCGTCGAACGCGGCGTCCAACTTGTCCTCTGGCAGGTCGAGGAGCATGGCGGGCAAATCCATGATGCCGGCATTGCCCACCAATATATCGAGCTTCCCGAACTTCTCGACGGCGAGCGCCACCGCCTTCTTGTTGTCGGCGATCGAGCGCACGTCGCCGACGACGGTGGCGACGTCATCGCCAAAATCCTTTTCGAGCGCGCTGGCCTTGTCAGGGGAATATTCAAGGACGACGACACGGGCGCCTTCCTCCAGGAAACGTTCGACCAGAGCCCGCCCCAGTCCGGAGCCGCCACCCGTGATCAGCGCCACATCGCCTTCAAGCCAACCCATCGACCTTCTCCCGTTCAACGCAAGTTTCGCTTGGCGCGCCGGCCTCGCCGCGCCTTGCGGCGTCCGGAGCAATCCCGATTATGCAGCGGGAAGTAGCAGGGCGAGCGGCCCTTGACCTAGTCTGGTCAGACGTCGCCCCGCCTGGCATCCTTTTCCTACATGATTGTCTTTCCTGTCACTGTTCCAGAGGCCTCCATCATGAGCCAAGAACCGAGCCTTGCGCCGGAATTCGGCCCTGTCCTGCAAGGACTTGCCCAGACACCTCCCATTCCGACGCTCCCGGTCGAAGCCGTGCGGGCCATGTTCGAACAGTTCAATTTCGGCGAGGATGAAGCACTTGCAGAAGTGCGCGACCTGCAAGTCGAAGGCGCGGCGGGACCGATCGCCGCCCGCTTCTATCGCCCGCTCGGCGATCCGCGCGGGTTGATCCTCTTCTATCATGGCGGTGGATGGGTGGTAGGCAACCTCGAGAGCCACGACAAGGCCGTGCGCGCCTTGGCAAATCGCTCGCAATGCGCCGTTCTGGCGGTCGATTATCGCCTTGCGCCCGAACATGTCTTCCCCGCTGGTCTGGAGGATTGCTACGCGGCGCTGCAATGGGCGGACCGGCACAAGGGCGAACTGGGCCTGGACGACATCCCGCTGGCCGTCGCGGGCGACAGCGCCGGTGGCAACCTGGCAGCCGCCGTCGCTGTCATGGCGCGCGACCAGAAAGGGCCCGCACTGGCGGCGCAACTGCTGATCTATCCCGCGACCAGCGGTGGTCAGGATAGCCCGTCCTACACCGAAAGAGGGACCGGCGGCCTGCTCACCGCAGCCGACATGATATGGTTCTGGAATCATTATGCGCCGGAGGGCATGGACAGGAACGATCCCAGGATGTCGGTTCTTCTGACCGAGGATCTTCGCCAACTGCCTCCGGCGGTGCTGATCATAGCGGAATTCGATCCGCTTCGGGACGAGGGACTTGCCTATGGCCGAAAACTGGCGTCAGCGGATGTTGCGGTAACCGTCCACCATTATCGCGATCTGCCCCACGGCTTCATGACCTTTTATCAGATATCGCCCGCCGCAGCCGGCGCGCTGGACGAGATGGCCGCCAGCCTGAAGAGCGTTTTCGACGAGGAGTTGAGAGTTTCATGACCAGACAAGCAGTTATCACCGGGGGTGCGCGCCCTGACGGCATTGGTTGGGCCGCCGCGCTGGCAATGGCAGACGCGGGATATGAAGTCGTCGTAACGGGCGTTTCCGATCAGGAGGTCAGCGGCGCGGCGAGCCATGCGGGCATCAGCGCCAAGGTGCTGGACGTCCGCAACGATGACGCGGTCAAGGCCTTCTTCTCCGAGTTCGATCGGATCGACGCGCTCGTCAACTGCGCAGGGGCCGCCGATCCCAGCAGTGAATTCACGCCCGAAGGTTTCGCCCGCATCCTTGACATCAATCTGACCGGCACGCAGCGCTGCTGTCTTGCGGCGCGCGATCTGCTCGCGGCGGCCAAGGGTGCGATCGTGAATGTCGGTTCGCTCTATTCCACGTTCGGCAGCGCCGGGACGCCTGCCTATTCCGCCAGCAAGGGCGGCATAGTTCAGCTGACGAAATCGCTTGCCGTGGCATGGGCGCCGGACATCCGCGTGAATGCGGTCGCGCCCGGCTGGATCCAGACGGGCATGGCAAAGCCGGTGTTCGAGAACAAGCAATGGGCCGACATGCTGCTCGCGCGATTGCCGATGAAGCGTTTCGGCGAACCTGGAGATCTGGCCGATCCGATCCTCTTCCTGTGTTCGGACGCGGCGCGCTACGTCAATGGGGTGCTGTTGACGGTCGACGGCGGCTACAGCTGCAGCGGATAAAGCGATTCTGGAGCGATCCTAAAATCACGGAAAACAAGAAATGCAGAACAGCGATCTGATCCAAAATCCGATCGCTGTTCTGCTCGTTGGAGAGGGGCGGATCAGGTGGCCGGCCCGCCCGTAGCGAGCCATTGCAAGGCCGCCTCCTCATTATCGAAATATTCGAAGCGGTCGTCCTTCAGGAAACGGCGGTTCTGCATCTTGAGCAGGGTGGAACTCATGACCATGGCCGTTCGCCCCAGAAACACGTGATCCTCCTTCTGCGCCAGACGGGCCAGGGCATCGGCGACCTCAGGCGTGCGCACTTCGCATAGGGAACCGTCCATCAGGCAATCATGGTGAGCGCCGACAATGGACCGAACGTGCTTCACGTCCCGGGCAAATTGATCGACGACCTCAAGCGTCCAGAAACCATAAGACGAAAGACGGACAATATTCAGCTCATGGTCAAAATCTATGCTGTAAAAGCCTTCCAATATCCTCATAGCATCCGATCACTTCTGCGTCGCACCATGGCGGTGACCTTACCTCTGCCTGAATGCAGGCCTAATCACCGAACGGCAAGCTGATAATGATCGCGTTTGGCCCTTCTTTCGCCGAACGCCATGCCGCCTCCAATGCTTCGCGCGCGTCCTGCGGAGCCACCGGCCCGGTGCATGGCAGGCCAAAGCCGCGGATCAGGTCGGCCAGGGAACCGCCGGTTTCGCGAAAGTCCATGCCGGCATAGCTGGGCGCGTTGCGTCCCCCACCCGGCTTTGCGCGTTCCGCATAAGCCCGGGAAAAATAGCGGGTCGACCCATAGCCGCCATTGTCCAGGATCACGAATGTAATCGGCAATCTTTCCGCCACGGCGGTCCAGAGGCCGTGGAGACCAAAGCGCAACGCGCCGTCCCCCAGCACGCAGGTAACCGGCCCGCCCGAACCCAGCGCGGCACCGACGGCCGCGCCGGTTCCCCAGCCCAGCGACCCCCCCGTTGCCCCCATATATCGTCCGCCATCACCCGATCGCAGCGCTCCCACAAGGGCAACCGATCCCATGACGGCTTCGTCGACCACCCAGCCGTGATCCAGCGCGTCGTGAAGCGCGCCAAGTGCGGTTCCATAGGATGCCAATGTCTCGGCAAAGGGATTACCGGGCGGCAATCGGGCCGCCTTCGCCTCGTCGATGAAGGCGCGCCTCTGCCGCATCAGCGCATCATCGGCATCGGACACCGCCTGGAGCAGAGCGGCCAGCAAGGCCGAAGGATCGCAGGCGCAGGACCAGTGGGCGACTCTTGTCTCCTCAAGCTTCGCATGATCGGCATTGACGTGGGCGACGAATTCGGCCCCTGGAAAATAGGGGTTTGGTCGCGGATGCCCCTCCGGAATGAAACGTCCCCCGACCACCAGCACGAAATCCGCCCGCGCCTCTGCGACGCTGCCGTAGAGTCCGGTCATTCCTCCCAGGAAATTCGGATGGCCAGGCGATATGGCGAGCCTGTCATTGAAGCCCGGCTCCGCCGCGACCGCGATTTGATGGCGCTCGGCAAGCGCGGCCAGCGCATCCGCACCGCCATGGCGCCGCACCTGGCCGCCCGCGACGATCAGGGGCCGGCGAGCCTTTGCCAGCTTCTCTGCAAGCAGGCTTATGTCAGGCGCGCCTGACGGCAGGCGGACCGTCCGGGGGACAGAAACGACGGGTCCATCAGCCTCCAGCACATCTTCCGGCAGGGAGACGAATGCCGGCCCTGTCGGTACGCCTCTTGCCGCACGACTGGCGGCCGCCAGATGATGATAGACCGGCATGCCCGGCGCGAGTTCGCGGGCATGGCGGCAGAAGGGCGCGACCAGGGGAACAAGATCCCCCTCACCGATCGTGCCTTCACGCGTGCGGGCCCAGGCCGCCTGCTGGGACGCCAGCACCAGAATGGGACTTTCGTCGCGCCAGGCATTGTACAGATTGGCAAGAGCATTGGCCGTGCCGGGCACCATGTAGATATAGGCCGCCCCGGCCCCGGTCACCCGCGCATAGCCGTCAGCCGCCGCGATCGTCACTGATTCATGGATCGTCGGAACCACTTTGACGGGAGAATCCGCCAGTTCCTGCAAAAGCGATACGAGCGAACTTCCCGGAAGACCGAAAATGTGACGGAATCCGCTCTCTTTCAGGAAACGGACAACCTCACGGGCTCCCAGTTCCTTCCTCTCCTGCTCCAGACCCACACTTCCTCTCCCGGGGATTTTTTCGTCTTGCAGGTGGGCGGGACTCTCCCCGCCCCGCCCTGGATCAGGCCTTTTCCTTTAGCATGTCCAGCGCAACGTCGACGATCATGTCCTCCTGTCCACCCACCATCTTGCGACGGCCGAGTTCGACCAGGATCGTGCGGGTGTCCAGGCCATAGGTTTCGGCCGCCTTTTCCGCGTGGCGCAGGAAGCTGGAATAGACCCCTGCATAGCCCAGCGCGAGCGTTTCGCGATCGACGCGTACTGGCCGGTCCTGCAAGGGACGAACCAGATCTTCCGCCGCATCCATGAGTGCGTTGACGTCACAGCCATGGTTCCAGCCCTTGCGGTCAGCCGCGGCGACGAACACTTCGAGCGGCGCATTGCCAGCGCCCGCACCCATGCCGGTCAGCGACGCGTCGATGCGGACCGCCCCGCATTGCGCGGCCACGATCGAATTGGCCACGCCCAACGAGAGATTGTGATGGGCGTGGATGCCGCGCTGGGTTTCGGGCTTCAATACCCGGTCATAGGCCTCCAGCCGCGCCTTGACGCCATCCATGTCGAGCGCGCCGCCGCTGTCGGTGACGTAGACGCACTGGGCGCCATAGCTTTCCATCAGTACTGCCTGCGCCGCCAGCTTTTCCGGATCGATCATGTGGCTCATCATCAGGAAGCCCGAGACGTCCATGCCCAGATCGCGCGCGATGCCGATATGCTGCTTGCTGACGTCGGCCTCCGTGCAATGGGTGGCGACCCGCACCGATCGCACGCCGATATCATAGGCGCGGCGCAGTTCATCAACCGTGCCGACGCCCGGCAGGATCAGCGTGGTGAGGACGGACCTGTTCAGCACCGATGCGACGGCCTCCAGCCACTCCCAGTCAGTATGCGCGCCAAAGCCATAGTTGAAGCTGGCGCCATTCAGGCCATCGCCATGGGCGACCTCGATCGCGTCCACGCCGGCATCGTCAAGCGCCTTGGCAATCGCCTTGACATGATCGATGCCGTACATATGCCTGATCGCGTGCATGCCATCGCGAAGGGTGACGTCCTGAATGTACAGCTTCTCGCCCGCTTCGACGTTGAATTTCGCGCTCATCTCTTAATTCTCCGTCTCGGCGAGCGACCCGGTGGCCGCCGCCTTCTTGCCTTCAGCAATGCGCTGCGCCAGCAGCTCGCCGGTCGCCTTAGCGGCGGCGGTCATGATGTCGAGATTGCCCGAATAGCTGGGAAGATAATCACCTGCTCCTTCGACCTCGAGCAGGATCATCGTCTTGATGCCGGTGAACTCGCCGCGCCCCGGGATCTTGAGCTTGTTGTTGTCGCCAAAGCGCTCGAACTGCACCTCCTGCTTGAGGCGATAGCCGGGCACATAGGCCTGGACCTTCTTGACCATGGCCTCGACAGAGGCGCGGATGGTTTCCTCGTCGGCACCCTCGGACAGAGTGAAGACGGTGTCGCGCATGATCATCGGCGGTTCGGCCGGATTGAGGATGATGATCGCCTTGCCCTGCGCCGCGCCGCCGACCTTCTCGATCGCACCCGCGGTCGTGCGGGTGAACTCGTCGATATTGGCGCGCGTGCCGGGGCCCGCCGAACGCGAGGATACGGACGCCACGATCTCGGCATAGTGGACGGTCGCGACCTGGCTGACGGCGGCCACCATCGGGATGGTCGCCTGTCCACCGCAGGTCACCATGTTCACATTGCCCGCGTCGAGATTGGCTTCGCCATTGACTGTCGGGATGGTGTAGGGACCGATGGCAGCCGGGGTGAGGTCCACCACCTGCTTGCCGTCGGCGCGCAGGGCCGCATCATGGACCTTGTGCGCATAGGCCGAAGTCGCGTCGAAGACGATCCCGATCTCGGGATAGACGTCCATCGCCTTGAGGCCTTCCAGCCCTTCATGCGTTGTCGCAACGCCCCGCTCGCGAGCCATGGCCAGGCCTTCCGACGCCTCGTCAATGCCGACCACGACCGCCAGCTCCATATTCTGCGGATATTTGATCATCTTGATCATCAGGTCGGTGCCAATATTGCCCGATCCGATAATGGCTGCCTTGACCTTGCCCATCATGTTTCCTTCAGATGAAATTGGCTGTGCACGTGCCGATGCCGTGCAATGTCATTTCGAAGCGATCGCCCTTCGCCGCCGGCTCCAGCGGCACAACGGATCCCGACAGGATCACGTCGCCCGCCTCCAGCGTCACGCCATAGGCGCCCAGCGTATTGGCGAGCCAGGCCACCGCCATGGCCGGATCGCCCTGCACGGCATGGCCATAGCCTTCCGAAAGTGGCGCGCCGTTCTTAGTCACGGTGACATGCAGGTTCGGCAGATCATGGGCGCGCGGATCGGCCCGCGCCTCGCCCAGCACGAAGACACCGCAACTGGCATTGTCCGCCACCGTGTCGACGATGCTGATCTTCCAGTCCCTGATGCGGCTGTCGACGATCTCGAAACACGGTGCTATCGCCTCCGTCGCGGCGATCACGTCGGCGGGGGTGACGCCGGGGCCGTTCAGCCTGTCCTTCAGTATGAAGGCGATTTCCGCTTCCGCGCGCGGCGCTATCAACGCCTTGGCGTCGACATCGATATCCCCCTCCACATGCATCCAGTCCGTCAGGAAGCCGAAGTCAGGCTGGTGCACGCCCAGCATATCCTGCACCGCCTTCGATGTAACACCGATCTTCTTGCCCACGACACGCTCGCCATCGGCCGTACGACGCTGCAGAAATCCCAGGCTGATCGCATAGGCATCGTCAATCGTCAGTGATGCCTGCTGCTCGACAAGAGGGCTGATCGTATGCCGTCCGCGAAGCGCGTCATAGAGGGCGTCGCTGAACGCAGCGTTGTTGGTTGAGGTCATTGATATTTTCCGTTGCAGTAGATCAGAGGGTCCACGCCCTCCCCAATCCGGACATGACGCACTTCGCCGATGACGATGATGTGCGACCCATATTCGACCAGCTTCCCTACGTCGCATTCGATCGACGCGATCGCTTCCGCCATCACGGGCACGCCCCGCTCCGAAAGTTGCCAGCCCCCGTCGCGAAAACGCTCTGCCCGCAAGCTGGAACTGCCGAAGGCATTGGACACATTCTGATGCCGGCGGTCGAGGAGATTCACCGAAAACGGCTTGTCCTGGTGCAGCATCGGCGTCAGCGACGCCGACCGGTTGAGGCAGACCAGCAATGACGGCGGTTCCATCGACAGGGACGTTACCGATGTCGCGCTGAGGCCGAACCACTCCCCGTCGCTTTCGCACGCCACGATCGATACTGCCGAGGCCAGTCGCCGCATCGATTGGCGAAAAAGATCGCCAATCGCATCGACGGCCGCGACGGAGGCATCGACATCGATTACCCTGTTCATTCACATGCCTCCGGCAAACGCCTAACCATAAGCCGTCAAGGTCGCCTTCAGGCGGCCTTCGGCACCATTCCATTGGGATCGATCACGAACTTTTTGGCCGCGCCATGGTCAAATACTTCATAGCCGCGCGGTGCTTCATCCAGACCGATCACTTCGACATTGACGATGTCGGCAATTGGCAGGCGGTCCCACAGGATCGCCTGCATGAGCTGGCGATTATATTTCACCACCGGCGTCTGCCCGGTGAAGAAGGCGTGGCTCTTCGCCCAGCCCAGCCCGAAGCGGATCGACAGGCTGCCGATCTTGGCCGCTTCGTCGACGCCGCCCGGATCACCAGTGACATAAAGGCCGGGAATGCCGATCCGTCCTGACGCGCGGGTCACCTGCATCAGCGCGTTCAACACCGTGGCGGGCGCCTCATGACCGGAATCGGCGCCATGCCCCCTTGCCTCGAACCCGACCGCGTCGATGGCACAATCCACTTCAGGAACGCCCAGGATCTGCGCAATCTGTTCGCCCAGATCCGCATGTTCGGAAAGGTCGACCGTCTGGAAGCCCATGGCGCGGGCATGCTTCAGGCGCTCCTTGTTCATGTCGCCCACGATGGTGCAGGCGGCGCCAAGGAGATTGCAGGACGCCGCAGCCGCCATCCCGACCGGCCCCGCTCCCGCGACATAGACGGTGGAACCCGGACCAACGCCCGCATTGACGGCGCCGTGGAACCCGGTCGGCAGGATATCAGACAGGCAGGTCAGGTCGCGTATCTTCTCAAGCGCCTGGTCACGATCGGGAAATTTCAGCAGATTGAAGTCGGCGTAGGGCACCATGACATAATTGGCCTGCCCGCCGATCCATCCGCCCATGTCGACATAGCCATAAGCCGCGCCGGCGCGATCCGGATTGGTGTTCAGGCAGACGCCCGTCGCCTGTTCCTTGCATGTGCGGCAACGGCCGCATGCCACGTTGAACGGGACGGAGACGATGTCGCCCTTTTTGAGGAACTCGACACCGCTGCCGACTTCTGCGACTTCCCCGGTGATTTCATGCCCCAGGACCAGCCCGGTCGGCGCCGTCGTACGTCCGCGCACCATGTGCTGATCGGATCCGCAGATGTTGGTGGACACGACCTTCAGGATGACGCCGTGATCGATCTTGCGTCCCTGCGGCGTTTCCATTCTGGGATCGCCGATATCCATCACTTCCACATTGTTCGGTCCGAGATAAACGACACCACGATTGCCCGCCATGACTTCGCTCCTGCTCTTTTTTATTACCAATTGGGACAGGCTCTCGCCCTCGCTGAGGCCGGCTGGCCGGCCGGCGCTGATTGAGGGAAGGCGCCGATCGCCATCATCTTAATCCCGCCGGGGCTGCGACATACGTCCCACCGGACTATGCCCGTGCTTCAGGCTGTGGCGACCTTCGACGCGATCAGATCCCGCGGGTTGAAGGCCGGATCAGCTAACATCGCCGCACTCACACGATGGTCGACCGCCAGCAGCTTTCGACCGAGCACATGATCGCTCACCGCATTGACGGATTCGATCGCGACGACGCGCTCGTCGCGCAGGTAGAAAACGGAGAATTTTCCGTCTTCCAGCGACCCGCGCACAACCTCCTGCTGCGCATCCTGGGAAAAGCCGACCATCTGCAATTTCATGTCGAACTGATCCGACCAGAACCAGGGCACGGACAAGTTGGGCATGGTCCTGCCGGCGATGGCCGCGCCGGCAGCCTTGCCAAGGTCGGTCGCATTCTGCACCGATTCCAGGCGCATGTCGCGCCCCGCGAACAGGTTCATGCCGAATGCGCAGTCGCCCGCCGCGAACATCGCGGCATTGGCCGTCCGACCGCAGCTGTCGACATGGATCCCCTGCCCGCTGGCGAGGCCAAGCGGCTCTGCCAGCCCCGTATTGGGCACCGCGCCCACCGCCATCACGACGAGATCTGCAGCATGGACCACATCATGGCTGTCCCGCACTCCCGTGACCTTGCCCTGGTCCCCTTCGATCCGCTCCACGCCTGTCGCGGTCAATATGCGGACACCTTCAGCCGCGAACCTGCGCTCGACGAAATTCGAGATCACGGGCCCGGTCACCCGCGCCATCACCCGCGGCAACCCTTCCAGTACCGTCACGGGCTTTCCCGCCTTGGCGAGCGACGCGGCGAGCTCCAGCCCGATGAAACCGCCGCCGATGATCACGACCGACGACGTCTGCTCCAGCTTCTCGCGAATATGGTTGGCGTCAGCGAGCGAGCGCAGCGTCACGACACCGTCCAGATCGGCTCCGGCCAGCGGTATGCGGCGCGCCTGCGTTCCTGTGGCGAAGGCCAGCTTGTCGAACCCGAACGTCCCCTTGGTCGTGACGACACGGCCTTCCGGCTCGACATGCTCGGCACGCGCGCCGAAGACGACGTCCACCTGATTGTCGCGATAAAAGACTTCTCCGCGCAGCGGCAGGCTTTCGGCGTCGACCGCGCCGGTCAGATATCCCTTCGAAAGCGGCGGCCGGTGGTAGGGCAGAAACGCCTCTTCGGTCAGCATTGTGATCGCGCCGTCGAAGCCATGCTGCCGCGCCGATGCCGCGATGTTCAGCCCGGCATAGGAGCCGCCGACAATAAGCAGCCCGCTCATGTCAGAACTGACGTTCCGGAACCTCGACGCTCAGCCCTTCCAGTTCATCGGTCACGATGATCTGGCAGGACAGGCGACTGTTTCCGGTCCTTTCGCAGGCGGTGTTCTCCAGCAGGTCGTTCTCGACGTCATCCATGGCCGGCAGCCGGTCGATCCACTGCGGATCGACATAGACATGGCAGGTCGCGCAGGAAAGCGTGCCGCCGCAATCCGCATCGATGCCCGGAACACCGTTGATCGTCGCGGCCAGCATCAGCGAGCGCCCAGCAGCGACGTCCACCTCCCGCACGTCCCCCTGATGGCTCTTGAACGTCACTTTTGGCATCATGATCTTCCTGTACTAAACCCACCGGACCATCCGGCGCACGCCCCATTATCCTTCAGGCCCAACCTGGCCGGCGGGTACTTCGATGACAGAACCCGCCAAAGGCCGCTGACTGCCTTTCCCCGGCTCTAGCCGCAGGGACCGTGGAGAACATGGTCCAACCGGACGATGGATAAGCGAGGGTTCCCCGGAATAGGGCAAAGCTGACGCCTCGCTCCATCCGACTCCCGCAGAAGGACCGCCTCATGGCCATTTACAATTTAAAGCGCCCGCAATTGCTGGAAGAACGCTGCCTGATCGGAGGGCAATGGATGGACAGCGAGGCAAAGATCGCCGTGCGCAATCCCGCGACCGGGGAAGTGATCGCGAACGTGCCGCGTTTTGGCCATGCCGAAACCACGCGCGCCATAGAGGCCGCCGCACAGGCCATGCCCGCCTGGGCAGCCCGAACCGCCAAGGACCGTGCCGCGATCCTGCGCCGCTGGTTCGACCTCATCATCGCCAATACCGAAGACCTTGCGGCGATCATGACCGCCGAACAGGGCAAACCGATGGCGGAGGCGCGCGGCGAGGTGGTCTATGCGGCCAGCTTCATCGAATGGTTCGCGGAAGAAGGAAAGCGCGCCTATGGCGACGTGATCCCCGCGCATGACAAGGGGATGCGCCTGCTGGTCGTCAAGCAGCCGATCGGCGTGACGGCTGCGATCACGCCGTGGAACTTCCCGGCGGCCATGATCACGCGCAAGGCGGGACCGGCCCTCGCGGCGGGATGCCCGATGATCATCAAGCCGGCCAGCGCCACGCCGCTGACCGCCTTTGCGCTCTGCCGTCTGGCGGAGGAAGCAGGGATTCCCCCCGGCATCCTGTCCTGCATCACCGGCAACGCCGGGGAAATCAGCGACACATTCTGTTCGAACCCCCTGGTGCGGAAGATCAGCTTTACCGGGTCGACAGAAATCGGTCGCGACCTCATGGCCAACGCAGCGCAGCATATCACCAAGCTCAGCCTGGAACTGGGCGGCAATGCCCCCTTCATCGTGTTCGACGATGCCGATCTGGATGCCGCGGTTGCCGGCGCGATGCAGTCCAAGTTCCGCAACGCGGGCCAGACCTGCGTGTGCGCCAACCGGCTCTACGTGCAGGACGGTATCCACGACGCCTTTGTCGAGCGGCTGGCCAAGGCGGTGGGCGGCCTCAGGATGGGCAACGGGTTTGACGAGGGGGTCACGATCGGCCCCCTCATCAACGAGGGCGCCGTGGCGAAGATCGAAAGCCATATCGGCGACGCACTCGCGAAAGGGGCCACTCTGGTAGCGGGGGGAGGCCGGTCTGACCTTGGCGGCAGCTTCTTCGAACCCACGATCATGACGGGTATGACCAGCGACATGCTGGTGGCGAAGGACGAGACTTTCGCGCCATTGGCTCCGGTTTTCCGGTTCAGCGACGAAGCGGAAGTCGTGCGCATGGCGAACGACACCTGTTTCGGCCTGGCCGCCTATTTCTTTGCCCGCGATCTGGGCAAGGTGTGGCGCGTGGCAGAGGCGCTCGAATATGGCATCGTCGGCGTGAACACGGGCCTCATCTCGACCGAAGTCGCCCCTTTTGGCGGTGTCAAGGAAAGCGGGCTGGGCCGTGAAGGGTCGAAATATGGGATCGAGGATTATCTGGAGATCAAATATATCTGCATGGGCGGCATCTGAAACCCGATCTCGGGGGGAATGGCGGGGCGATGCGGTCGCCCGCCTAAGACGGATCGACATTCAGATGATGACGAGCCGAAAATGGTGATTTTTCGTGACCCGGCGCGCAGCATACTTCCGGTACGTGAGCACTGGAAGCACGGAAAGTCGCCATTTGCAGGCCGTCAGGCCTGAATGTCGATCCGTCTTAAATCCATTCGATCAACAGGCGGCTGAGCCTCAGATGGGCGATCCGCCATTCCCCCTCCGCCACACGCCGATAGCGTTCATGATAATGCCCATAGCCGCGCAGCTGCCGCACCGGACTGCCCTCCGGCATCAGGATGACGTCCCGCATCGGCCATATTCCCTCTGCCTCGTTATCTGACAGAATATCGATCTCGCCCATATGCCCATGATGGACGGTGATCGTCCCCACAAGTGCGCTCGACATCGCCTGCAGGATCGCCGGTTGCCCTTCGATAAGCCCAGCTTGCGGGTCCACCGCCAATCCCGCATGCGCCAGCGCCGCCATTTCCGATCGCATGTCCATGACGGCGTCATCGACAAAAACGTCGATCATGGCTTCCCAATCCCGCTGGTCCATATTCCTGAAATAGCGCGCCTTCAGCATCCGGATCGCTTCGGCATGCGCCAGGTTTCTCTCCGTCATCGGGACAGTGGTGGACATCATCGTCTCCTCTCCTTGTCGACCGTCAGCGGTGCCCGAACTTGCGGATGGCGCGACGTCCCAATGGACGATGTGATGCGGGCTCCCGTCATCCCACAGACCCAATTGGCGGTGTCGCCAACAGGAGAGAGACGATGTCGGAAAAGCCGGCGCCCCATCACCGCATCCCCAACCGGCCTTATGCGTCAGCCACGATCCTGCTTCTGACAGGGTTGTTCTTCCTCATCGGGGGACTGAGGCTGCTGCAACTGGGCGGATCGCCTTATTATGCGGTGTCGAGCCTTCCGCTGCTGGCCAGTGCAGTGATGCTGTTCCGCCGACGGCCCTCCGGCTATCTGCTCTATGCGGTTTTTCTCGCCGGAACGGCGATATGGGCTTGGGCAGAAGCGGGCCCTGCCTTCTGGCCGCTATTCGCTCGGTTGGGTGCACCCCTTTTCCTTGCCGCCGGCATGGCGCTGCCATGGCTGTGGCACCGGTTCGGCGCGCGCCGGCTTGCTGTTGGAACCGTTCTGGTCCTGCTGCTTGGCGCCATGACCTGGACCGTCACGATGCGCCTGCCCAATCCGGACGACGGCTCGATGCCGCCTGTCGCACAGGCGACATCGGACTGGGCGACCTATGGCGGCGATCTCGGCGCAAGCCGCTTTTCGACGCTCGGGCAGATCGACGGCGCCAATGTGGGCAGGCTGGAACGGGCCTGGGTCTATCGAACAGGCGACCTGCCCAGCCCCAATGATGCGCAGACCGCCTGGACCTTTGAAACGACGCCGCTGCAGGTCGGCAACCGCCTGTTCCTGTGCACCGCGCATACGCAGGTTCACGCCATCGATGCGACGACCGGCCGGCGATTGTGGATGTACGACCCCAAGGTCAGCTATGGCTGGTCTCCGCTGAAGGCATGCCGTGGCGTCGCCTATTATGCCACCGCCGACAATCAAGCCGGCAGCGGCGAATGCCGGCAGCGCATCTTCTCCCCGGTCGTCGACGGCGGCCTGCAGGCGCTGGACGCCGTGAGCGGCCGTCCCTGTTCCGGCTTTGGTGAGGGGGGACGCGTCGATCTCAAAAAAGGCCTCGGCCGCGTTCGTCCGGGCTATTATTTCACCACCTCTGCGCCACTGGTCGTCGGCGACAAGGTGATCGTCGGCGCCAACGTCATGGACGGGGCAGAGGTGGGCGAACCATCCGGCGTGATCAGGGCGTTCGATGCCGTCAGCGGAAAGCTCGCCTGGGCATGGGATCTGGGCGCCGGCGATCGCGCCGCAATCAATGGCGCGGATCCCCAGGCGGGCGATTATGCGCGCGGCACGCCCAATTCCTGGGCGCCACTGACGGCGGATGCGCAAAACAACCTGCTGTTCGTGCCCCTGGGCAATCCCACGCCGGACTTTTTCGGCGGAGGACGCAAGCCGGTGATGGAACAGTTCGGCAGCGCCCTGGTGGCGCTGGATACGCGGACTGGCCAGTTGCGCTGGAGGTTCCAGACCATTCACCACGATCTGTGGGATCAGGATCTGCCCGCACAACCCAGCCTGGTCGATTTCCCGATGGGCAGCGCCACTGTCCCGGCGCTCGTCCAACCGACGAAAAGGGGGGAATTGTTCGTGCTGGACCGTTTGACGGGCAAGCCGCTGACCCGCGTCGA
This sequence comes from Sphingobium sp. LMC3-1-1.1, assembly GCF_040676285.1. Taxonomy (NCBI): domain Bacteria; kingdom Pseudomonadati; phylum Pseudomonadota; class Alphaproteobacteria; order Sphingomonadales; family Sphingobiaceae; genus Sphingobium; species Sphingobium sp. LMC3-1-1.1. Next base: position 505,803 of record NZ_JBEGHQ010000012.1, read on the forward strand.
GGAACGTCCTGCACCCGGCGGCGCCGTACCGGGAGATTTCACGGCGCCGACGCAGCCCTATTCCGTGGGCATGCCAAGCCTTGTCGGGCCACGACTGACCGAAGCGTCGGCATGGGGGATGACGCCGATCGACCAGCTCATCTGCCGGATCAAATATCGCCAGCTACGCTATGAAGGCCCGCTCACGCCGCCATCGACGCAGGGAACCATATCCTATCCCGGAAGTGCCGGCGTAGTCAGTTGGGGCGGCGTCACCATCGACCGGCAACGCGGCATTCTTATCGTGAACACCAGCCACACGCCGTTCAAGACGACCCTCATACCCCGCGCCAAGGCGAACGCCATGGGCCTTAGCCGAGCACCCAATTCGACCGGAGCTGGCCAGGCCAGCCGTGGATCGCCGGAAACGAAGAGCGGCGCGGAGGCCGGGCTGCCACAAGTAGGGACTCCCTATGCCGCGCAGGCCGTTCCCTTCCTGTCCCCCCTGTTCGTCCCCTGCATCCAGCCGCCATGGGGCCGGATCAGCGCGATTGACCTCAAGACCCGCAAGATCCTCTGGCAGCATCCCTTCGGGACATCCAGCGATACCGGGCCACTCGGCATGAAAGTGGGACTTCCGCTTCCGATCGGCGTGTTCAATACCGGCGGATCGGTTGCGCTCTCCAGCGGGATCTTCTTCATCGCCGCCGCGCAGGACCGTTACCTGAGGGCCTATGAAAGCGCGACCGGCCGCGAGCTATGGCGCAGCCGCCTTCCGGCCGGCGGACAGGCTACCCCGATGACCTATTATTCGCCCGCCAGCAAAAGGCAGTATGTGGTGGTCGCGGCCGGGGGACATGCCGGCATGGGAACCCAGGTGGGCGACTATGTCATCGCCTATCGCCTCCCCTGATCCCTGAAAAAATGGGGCGAACCACTCAGGCCCGCCCCCTTTCCTTGCAGAACGCCGAAGGCTGCCCCAAAACTTAAGCCACGCGGACGCGGAGGCTGTCATAACCCCGCACAAATGCGTCGCGAAGCCTTGGTTCCTCGGCGAGTTCAAGCACCGGCAATCTCGTCATGATACCACGGAACATGATGCGCGCTTCCGTGCGCGCGAGCTGGTTGCCGAGACAGAAATGCGGCCCGCCGGCAAAGGCCAGATGGCGGTTCGGATTGCGCTGAATATCAAAGCTGTCGGGCTTGTCGAACAGGGAGGGATCCCGATTGGCGGCGAGCAGCGACAGCAGGACAGGCGTGCCCGCCTGAACCGGAACGCCACCCAGTTCGACATCAACGACCGGCTCGCGCGGAAGCGACCATTGGGCGGGGCTGCAATAACGCAGCATTTCCTCGACCGCGCCGTCGGTCAGTTCGGGCTGGTCGCGCAGCAGCGCATATTGGTCGGGATGCCGCAGCAATTCGTACATGCCATTGGCGATCAGATTGCCTGTCGTTTCATGGCCCGCCTCTATCAGCATCTGCAACGTGCCCAGCAGTTCGACCTCGCTCAGCCGGTCGCCCTCGCTTTCGGCGCGGATCAGGAGGGAAACCAGGTCATCCCCCATGTTCGCGCGCCTTTGCCGGACAAGGTCACGAAAATAGAGGAAGAAATTGCGATGCGCATCCTCGACCGCCTTCATCGTGGCGGGGCTCGGTTCATGCGTCCGGGCGGCGGCGACGATATCCGCGGTCCATTTGCCCCACAGACCGTGATCTTCCAGCGGAACGCCCATCAGTTCGCAGATCACCCGCTCCGGCAGGAGAAAGGCCAGTTCGCGCAGAAAGTCGAACTCTCTCCTGCCGCTTACATTGGCTATCAGTTCGTCGGTAATCGACTGGATGCGTTCCGCCCATTTCCGTATCTGGGTCGGCTTGAACGCGACTTCCAATATCTGGCGCAGCCGCTTGTGGTCGGGCCCGTCCGCGTTGATCAACATCGCGGTCGATGCTTCCCAGGCCAGTTTCAGCGTCTCGTCCCGCGCGTTGCCTGCCCCATGGGCCAGGGCTTCGGCCACCGCCTGCCTGTGGCGGCTGAAGCACTGGTCGCGATATCCGGTCAGGACATCCTCGAAGCGGGTCGCCACGCGTATGCCATTGGCCTCCGACACCGGGTCGATCTCCCGAAGTTCGGCATAGAGGCTGTCGGGCCGGCCGAAGCCGACCTGGTCGCTCATCGCGCGCTGCAAATCCCGACGCAGGGCCGCTACCCTGCTCTCTCCGTCGTCCGCCATCTTGCTTGATCCTTCAGACCTGCTGCGACTGAACGGCAGGGCACGGCTGCCACGTCCTGCCCGGTTTCGTCCTTTTCAGCGCTTGATCTTCAGTCCGTCGGGCGACTCCGCCATGTGGCGACGATTGCCCATATTGGCCCTGAACGCGTCCTCCAGCGCCTTCTGGGCCGGCGGCAGGTTATGGGCCTGTTCGGCCGTGAAACGGTTGGTAATCGCCGTGTAGCAGGCGATGCCGATGCTGTCGGGCTCGACGAAGGGACAGTCGAGTATCGTACTCGCCTGCGCCAGATGGCTGTCCAGGCTTTCGACCGCGACCATGGGATCGGCAATATGGTAGACGGCGGAAAACTCATAACGGGGCACGGCATCGATCAACTGGATATCGGCCGCCTTGTAGAGGTCTCCGGCGATAAATCCCGTAAGCCGCAAGGTCCGCGGCAGATAGTCCTCACGATACCATTTTATGAACTCGCCTTCCTTGCCCTTCTTCACATTCATGCGGATGAGCAGGACGTCGCCATTGCGCGAGTCATAGGATTCGACCGCTGTCTTTCCCGATAGCGCGGGGACATAATAGAAGTCTTCCGCCTTGTCGATGCGCTGCGCCGAGGTTATCGGCATGCGATCGCTGAAGCATTGCTCGATATGATCGTCGATATTCTGTTGCGTGTCGTTCAGTTCATAGATGCACAGCCAGCGTTGTTCAGGCCCGAAGTGCCGGGCATTATAGCGGAGCTGATAGGGTGATAGTTTCCACCGTTGCACCGCCACGCTGCCCTGCAGGCGCATCGTGTCATGGCAGTGGATATTGGTGTACCAGTCGTTGAATTCATCCTCCTGACCTTCGAAAGCTTCCGTCATGACGATGAAGATGGACGAAAGCGCCTGGCGCGGAGGAGGCGCGGCTGGGCCTTGATCCAGCACCGCGGAAGCGCCCGCTTTTCCGGCCTTTACACTGTCGGTCATGGCTCTCTCCAATTTCCGGCGCCTCTGCCGGCGTCCGTTTAAAATCAGCGCGCAGATCGCGACAAAAGGTCGCATTTCCGGCCGTCGAGCGACACAGCAGCATGCGTTTCGCGCCGGCACCACGTTCGATCGGACGATGCCAATGCGGCATTGGTGCATCATGCGGGTCGGATCGCGATAAAAATGGGAGAGCGAAATGGACCCCAAAGTGCAGCGCCTCGTCGATCATTTCGAGATTCGCGAGGTTATCGAGGCCTATGTCCATGCCTGCGACCGATGCGATCGCGACGCGGTGGAGGATGTCTATCATCCCGACAGTTGGGACGATCATGGTCCGATGAAGATGACCGGCCCCCAGTTCGCCGACGCGGTCACGGACTCGCTGAGTTCGGTCTGGAAGAACGCGACCCATCTGCTCGGCCAGTCCCGGATCAGGGTGGACGGCGACAGGGCGGGTGCGGAAACGACCTTCTTCGCTTCGCTGACCCGTGACGCCGACGGAACGGAAATGCTCGACATGATGGTCGGCCGCTATGTCGATGTCATGGAAAGACGCGACGGCGTCTGGGCGATCAAGGATCGGCGCTGCGTTTCCGAATGGTCCTCCAGCGCCCCCATCGGCGAGGATTTCCTGCGGGGCGATCTCTTCATCCAGGGTTCCCGCTCGGTCAAGGATCCCGCCTATGAAGTACTGAATCTAGTCGCGGGCCGTGCCCGGATCGAGCGATAGAAGGCGGGACCGCCGGACAGGATGACGCCCTCCCGGCAGAAGCCGGGACATGCACGGGAAGTCATGGCATGAGCATATATATCGACGCCAAACCCTATCATGTCGCCTATGTCGTTCCCGACATCGACGCGGCCGTGGACAGGCTGCTGGCATCGGGGATCGGCCCTGCGCATTTCATCCGCGGTACGGAAATGGCGGCGCGTTTCCGGGGGGAATTGATCCGCATCCATGTTTCGGCCGCCTTCGTCGTCATTGCCGGACAATTGACGGAACTGGTGAGCCAGGACGACGACAGGCGCTCGACCTTCACCGAGTTCCTTGACCGCCACCCCTCGGGCGGCCTGCACCATGTGGCTTATTTCAGCAATGATTTCGAAGCCACGGTCGGGGACGCGGCGGCACGCGGCCTGCACCTGAAGCCGCACATGGAATATGTCGATGAAGCCGGAAACGCCTTCGAATCCTATTATGAGCCGCAGGAAAATCCAGACGCTGTTCTTTTGCAGCTCGCGCTGCCCAGCCCGCTCGACCCGGTCTATCGCGCGATCGTCGACATTGCGGACCATTGGGATGGTTCCGATCCCCGCCGCGATTTCTGGGCCTTGGTCAACGAACCCGCCGCCTGACGCCCCGGATGACTCCAAAGGGGTCAGGCGGCCCTCCAGGGCGGCCCTTCAGCCGAGACGGGGCCACACCAGCTTCAGTTTCCGCATGGAATTGACCATCCCGCGCTCCAATATCGCACATTCATCGGCGGCGACGTCGAATTCCGGAATCCGCTGAAGCCATTCCTCGATGAAGATGCGCATTTCAAGCCGGGCGAGCATGGCGCCGATGCAACGATGCTTGCCCTGCCCGAAGGTTGCGTGGCGGACATCCTTGCGGTTGAAATCGACGATGTCCGGATTGTCAAAGCGCCGCTCATCCTGGCCATGGAACATGGTCTGGATCAGGATCCGATCATCCTTCCGGAACAGGATGCCATCATGTTCGATATCGCGGGTGACCACGCGCGCGGTTCCGGTCGCCCCGTAAAAGCGCATCAGTTCGTCGATCGCCCGCGGTATGAGGGCATGATCTTCCCTGAGTTGCCGGCGATGGTCGGGATGCGTGGCAAGGAAGCGCGCGATGACGCCCATGGTCGCCATCACGGTATCCAACCCGCCCAGCAACACGTTCAGGATCATGCTGTGCCGTTCCTCATGGGTCATTTCCCGGTCAAACACCTGCCCGCGCATAATCATGGAAATGACGTCCTCACGCGCACCGTCCGCCCGCTCGGCCATCAACGCCTCGATATAGGCGGACATCTGGCCATAGCCCCAGATGCGTTCCTCCAGCGTCCGCGGGTGGACCGAGGCATCCGCCCACCTCATGAGATCCGCCTTGTCGGATTTGGGCAGATCGGCAAGCTGCATAAAGATCTCGATGGGCAGGATGGCGGAAAATTCGCCGACGAACTCGCACTCGCCCCTGTCGACGAACCCTTCGATCAGCTCGATCGCCAGGGCGCGGATATCCCGTTCCAGTTGCATGATCCGGGCGGGCGTGAATGCAGGCTGCAGGACGTTGCGATAGGCCGAATGCGCAGGCCCATCGGTTTCCAGCGGGATATTGATGAACGGCTTCGCGCCGGCCGGCAGCACGACGTCCTGCATGGAAAACAGTTCTCCATCGCGCTGGCACATGTCAATCTCACGCGCGCGGGTGACGACCCAATGGCCCCCATTTTTGGGCGTCCAGAAGATATCGGGCGCCTCCCGGTGGAGGCGGCGGACGATATCGATCTGATAATCGCTCGTAACCTCGCGGGGCGCTTCATACAGGTCATATTCGTAAACGCGATCGGCTGGCACATGATCGGGCCGAACGGGCTGCGCTGTCTCTTCTGCCATGGTCATCCTCCAATATCCTGTCCGTGCGTGCTTCCCTGTCGGCGAGACGGCCGGGTTTTGAACCGCATCAGTGCAATCTCGCCAGGGCGTCCGCCGAATAATTGCCCAGCTTGTCCCACCGCCGGTCGCGCAGATCGCGGGTCCAGTCCGGATTGGTGATCATAGCGCGCCCGACAGCGACAAGGTCACATTCACCCCGCCCAAGCATGCCCACGACATGCTGGATGCTGCGCGGGCAACGGCCATGCAATTGCCGCTCGGCCGGCCTGTCACCCACTTCCTTGCTCGGCAGCGGATCATGATCCAGCGAGATCGAGCCGACGGTCACGGTGGGCTTGCCGGTGATCCGCCTGGTCCACCCGGCCACATTCAGCGGGCTGCCATCGAATTCGGGTTCCCATACGCGGCGGGTCGAACAGTCGAATATGTCAACGCCCGCCTCCGACAATGGAGTCAGGAAGTCTTCCAGTTCAGCGGGCGTCTGGCACAGCTTCGCCCAATAATCCTGCTGTTTCCATTGGGACCAGCGAAAGAAGACGGGGTAATCCTCGCCGACGGCCTCACGCACTGCCCGTATGACCTCGGTTGCAAAGCGGGTGCGATCGACCAAGCTGCCGCCATAAGCATCCTGGCGCCGGTTCATCTTGTCCCAAAAGAACTGGTCGATCAGATAACCGTGGGCGCCATGCAGTTGCACACCGTCGAAACCCAGGGCCCTGGCGTAGCGCGCGCTGCGGGCGAAACCATCAATGGCTGCGTCGATATCCTTGACGGACGCCGGCTCGGCCACCTGCCTGACCGCCGGCTTGTCGCCAAAGGATTCAAAGGGCAGATACAGGCCCGACGGACTGAGCGGCGCCAGATCGGGATTGGGCGACGCTCCGACTTCGCGGACGGTGCCGCAATGCACCAGCTGAGGGATGATCCGTCCCCCTGCCCCATGTACCGCCTCCACGATGCGGCCATAGGATTCCAGTGCATCCTCGCCATGCAGACGCGCATAACCCGGATGCGCCTGCGAAACGGGATGTTCGACGGAGGCCACTTCAGTGATCAGCAGGCCCGTGCCAGCGGCGGCGCGGCGGCGGAAATAATCGACATAGGCTTCGCTCGGCACGCCATCGTCATTGAAATGGCGTCCCATGGCGGGCATGACGATGCGGTTGTTCAGCCTGAGCCCACGGATTTCAAAGGGATCGAACAAGGGGCCGAGTTCCATGTCCGGCTCATCCAATCCATGCGCAGCCATCGCCGTCCACTTTCCTTCTTCTGTCGCTCCCCGAAGGGCGATGCCCCAGACCGGCCCTGTTCCGTCATCAGTCCGCGATCGGCCCGCCTCGTTCCTCGACCACGCGGACGAGCGTTCGAGAGCGGTCGAACAGCTTTTCCTCATCTTCCGCGATCAGGTCGCCGCCGGGGGGCTGACTGGCAAGCGCCATCGCCTTGTCGAAGGCCGCCTGATCGGCATACCAGATTTCCGTCACCACGTCGAAGCCGCCCACGGACTCAGGAAGAAAGTTGCGCCGGTAATCGACAATCCCGGGCATGATGCTGAGGACCAGCGGCACGTGACGAGTTTCGTAATGGGCAATGAAGGCTGCCCGCGACATGCCTTCCCTGGCCTTCAGAAATGCCATCATCTTTACCGGCATCAACGTCTCCCGTTCGCCTTTTTGTCTTCGGAACTGGTTAGAGTTGGGGACGCCTTGCTGCATGGTCCGTAGAGACTAAGGCAGGTGACGCGGAGGCGCCGTTCCTGGATCAGATGACGCGCAGAGTCTGGCCGTCGATCGCTGCCGCCTGGGGGAGAAACAGCATCAGGGCGGCATTCGCCACGCGCGCCGCGGCCTCTTGCGACACTGCATGTCCGCCATCGACGATCAGGGCATTGCTCCTAATGCCGTTGCCCGCCGGCCGCCGCGCGATCGTTACGGGGTCCGAATACATGATATCCACGATAGCGCCTGATCGCCCACTGGCGGCGATTTGCGACGCGCCGTTCCACCGGACAGTCGCATCCTTTTCTGTAACGACATTCACCACATGATCCAGCCGCCCCATCAGATCGATCGCGCGGGACGGTGCATCTTGCGCAGGACCGGAGATCGCGATCGCCTGTCCGCCGATAGAAAGAAGCTCTTCGACCAGGCGTTCGCGGGCGGATTCGGAGTCCCCGCTTACGACCACGCGTGCGCCGGCAAGCGTCAAAAGGCGCGCGCAGGCATGACCGATCGATGTGCCGCCAGTCGCGACCAGTGCCACACGCCCGGCCAGCGGCAACAGCAAGGGAGCGCCCGGCGCCTGGTCCTCGACAATGCCGCCGAGGTCGGGTTCACCCCAGAAGGCGCGCATTTCGTTGATCTTGCCCGCATCGTCGAACCGGAAACTGTCGAAGATCCGAACGACGTGGAGATCGGCTCCAGTGCCGATGCAGGCGACGAAGGAGAAGGCGATGGCCGATTGCGCGACACGACAATCACCGGAATAATGGAGATAGGATGGCTGGTCCTTATATTGCTCGTAGAAGGCGCGTATGGCCGGCCTGCCGCGCACGATCGTGCTGCCGACCGGGTCCTCCAGGGTCGCATCTTCCGCATAGAGCGATGCCACACTGTCCAAATCGCGCGCGTTGAAGGCGCGGACATAATCGCGAATGAACCGATCGATATCACCTGGCAGCGCCATGTCCGTTCCCAGTCATCCTATCCTCTGGCGACACAGACTATCCCTGACCAGACATCACCCCTTCGTCCGGGCAGACTAGAGCGGGTTTCGATCAGCGATCGGTCCGATCGCTTGGAAATCGCTCTAGAGAGCAGCTCTGCTTCACAAGCCGCTACCGGCTATGTCCCATAAGGGAAGATCTCCGCCCGAAACCATGCCGGGCGGAGATCCAATCGATCAGAACTTGAAGCCGAGCGTGGCGCCATAGGTCCGGGGCTCACCCCAACGGCAGGAGGCATAGCCGATGCTGTAGAGGTTGTCGGCGCAGTACAGCTTGTGGTCCTTGTTCGTCAGATTCTGCGCCCAGAAGGACAGCGACATCGGCGTTTCGAACAATTCGTTGAACGACAGTCGGCCGCCGAAAATACCGAAGGCGGGCGTCTGATAGATGCCCTGGACGCTCAACCCCTTGGTATTGCCGCGATAGGAGTAATTGCCGCTCAGCGAGACTTTCGCGAAGCTCTCCGGGATGAAGCTGGCATGATAGGTCGCCGCCACGTTTAAAGTCGTGCGCGGCACGCCGGCAAATTCCCGACCGTTGAGATCGGTGCCGCCCGTGTAATCGATCGGATTGCCGTCATAGATTGGCTTCGTGGCGTCGGTCGGCTGCGGCAGGATGGAGCCTTTCCCGTAACGCCCCACCTGATAGGAATAACCGACATCCAGGGTAAGGTCGGGGAAGGGCTTGACCGACGCTTCCACTTCCACGCCCTTGATCGTCGCCTGCCCGACATTGAACACGATGAGATCGGTATAGGTGCCCTGAGCGGAGCTGCAATTGATGCTGTCGCTGCAGAAAGTCAGGATATTCTGGGTCTGGATATCCTTATACTTGCCGATGAAACCCGCGACATTGAGCCTATAAGGAACGGAACCCAGGCGCCCCTGATGCTTGAAGCCCAGTTCGTAATCCGTGATCCGCTCCGGATTGAAGAAGGCGAATTGCGGAGAGCGGGTCGTCGGATTGGGGCTGCCGGCCTTGAACCCGCGGCGGTTGGCGAAATAGACCAGGGTCTGCGGCGTGACCTGATATTCCAGAGACGCGGTCCATGTGAGGGCCCTGTACGTACGATTACCCGAAATCGAACAATTCGTGCCGTCATTGACCCCTGTCACACCGTCAGCGCTGCCGTTCAGCTCATTACAGATCGCGCCGGGGGAGGAAGCGAATTGCTGTTGCGCCGCGTTGCTTGCAGAGAAGAAATTTTCACTGAAATAATCACGCTTGTCCCAGGTGTAGCGCGCGCCGGCGGTCAGGCGAACGCCCTCCAGTCCCAAATTCGAGAAATCGTAGGTGCCCTGCGCGAACACGGCATAGGAATCGCTTTTGGTCGTCGCCGTGGCATGGCGCGTCTGCAAGGGATAAAGCGAAAGCGGGCCGACCGAGAAGTAGGAATTGACGGTATAAAGCAGATTATTATGGCTGTAAAAACCACCTGCGATGAAGTTCAGACTGTCGGTCTTGCCAATGACCTGGAATTCTTCCGTCAGTGTTTTTATGTTATTGAACATATTGGTGTTGTTGTTCGAAAACTGACCGGGGAACGGCGACGGCACCCCGCCGTTGCATGCGCCGGTGGGATCGAACACGCAGTTGAGGAAGAGCGAGGTGTCGACTGTCGTACCGGATATGCCGGCCGGATCGGAATGGTCGGTTGCTCGCTCTTCACGGTATCCGAAGATGTTCTTCAGCGTGATGACATCGCTCAGTTCATAGGTAGAACTGTTCGAAACACCCCAGGTTCTCACCTTCGATCCGAAACCGTTGACGGGGGTGATGGGCGTGGCGCCAGGCGCAATCGGCCCGATTCCGGGAATGACCCGATTGATGCCCGTGAGCATGTTGACGTTAAACGGGCTTCCGGTCCGCACCAGCAGATTGCCCTGCACCTGCGCCGTGCCACCGCCCAGCGCGCTCTGCTGGGTGACGACCTGCTGCGTGAGGTTGGAGACCAGCGCAGCAAAGCCGGTCGCGTTGAGCGGAGCGGCCTCGATGATGGCAGGATAGGGAATTTCGTTCCGGCGCTGGTAGTCCACGGTCAGGAGGTTCTCGAACCGGGAACTGGGTTGCAGCAATAGGGTGGCCCGAAGGCTGTCATTGTCACGATCGCCCAGATCGTGCATCCCCGGATAGCTGTTCTTGTAGACGCCGTCGCGTCGTTCGACCTGGCCGGCGATACGCAGCGCTGCGACATTGTCAACCAACGGCACGTTGACGACGCCATTGAACCGCATCAGGTTGTAGTTGCCGTAATCGAACGTGCCCTCTGCGCCGAAATCATATTTCGGCTTTGTCGTGGTGAACACCATGGCGCCGCCCATGGAATTCTTGCCGAACAGGGTGCCTTGCGGGCCCTTGAGCGACTGGACATTTTCCATATCGTAGAGGATGAGTCCGCGCGTGCCCTGCGGTACGCCGTTGACATATGTCACCACATTTTCATCCGTGTACAGCACCTGGCGCTGGCCGCGTAGGATGAACTCGACCTGCGAGGGATAAAGCGTGCTCGGTTTGATCTGAAGATTGGGGACGTTATATTGCAGATCGCTGACCGAACTCACATTCCGCTCGCGCAGTGCGCTGGCGGTCAGCGTGGTGACGGCCACGGGCACCTTCTGCTGGTTTTCCTCGACCCGGCGAGCCGTAACGACAATCGATTCAAGCTGGTTCGTGTCGTTCTGGCCTGCTTCGGACTGGGCGGACGCGGCTGCAGCCGGCTCCTGCGCCATTGCCGGATTCGCGAAAGCCGCCAGGGACAAAATCGCGGTAGACGATAAAAATACGACCTTCCTCACATTCCAACTCCTAGAATTTGAAATTTCAGCGACAAGTTCCGTCGCCTTGCCACTTCCTCGAAATTCCGTGGCGAACATCACCCTGCCGTTTCAGCATGGCCCTGAAACGGAAGCGGAATTCCTTGGATATTCTGCGCCGATTAGTTTTCTTTCTGATTCTTCTTTCGTCCGATCGGACTACTTCGCGGATACTTACGGGCATTACGGCAATTTTTCCCGCTCCGTTGCAAAAATGTCCCGCATCAGCGGGCGAGCATGCTGAAAATCGGAAAGTTCTTCTCCACGACTTCACCAGAAGCCGCTACCCCGATCGTCAAACTCCGGCGCGACACGATTCCGATAGGCCCGCATCGCTTCCTGATTTTCGGCGCTGCCGAAATTGATCATCTCGAACGCTGCCGAAAGATCGAAAACATCCTGATTTTTGCGCAGGAAGGAATTCAGCAGATATTTGGTCATGCGCAACGCCGTCGGCGCGGTGGCGGCAAGGTCCACCGCAATGGCCAGCGCCGCCTGTTGCAATTCTTCGTCCGGAACGGAAAGGGACACCAGGTTCATGGCCTCTGCCATCTCCCCCGTGACCGGACGGTTGGTCATCAGATGATATTTCGCCTTGGCAAGGCCACACAGCAGCGGCCAGATGAGCAGCGCATGGTCGCCGGGCGCCACGCCGATCCGCAGATGCCCGTCGAAAAGCTTGGCGGTGCTGCCAGCGACCGAAATGTCCGCCAGCAATGCGATGGCGAGGCCGGCGCCCACAGCCGGGCCGTTGATCGCCGAAACGACGGGTTTGCGGCAATTGACGATGTTGTTGACGAGGACACGCGCCTCGGCGAAATCATGATTGAACTGAACGCCCTTTTCCTGCGCACCATCGGGCATGGCATCAAAGGCGCCCCCCGCGCAAAATGATCGCCCCGCGCCGGTGATGATTGCGACGCGGGTGAGCGGATCGCTGTCCAGCACGCCCCAGACTCCGTGAATGGATTTCAGCAGGGGCTGGTTGAGCGCGTTCATTTGCGCTGGATTGTCTATCGTGATCCGCAGCACATGGGGGGCAGGACGTTCGAAGGCCAGCCCCTCGAAATGCGCATAGGAAGAAAGATCTGCGGACATCAACGGTCCCTTTTGTTCTGACGGGGGCAAGGTGGTCGATCGCCGCGGTGCGGGTTGCGCCGGCACCCCGTGGCACGAGGCGAACGTCCGGAAGCAAGCGGTAAAACCAGCCCGCCCACCCGTCATAGTCCTATAAGACGTGGTGCCCCGAACCTTTCGGTGCCAACCGCATCTCCAGGTGCCGCTTTTTCCCCGTGATCGAGAAACTGGAGAGTTGGAATGGAGTTTGGATGGAATGAGGACGAGGTCCGTTACAGGGACCGGGTCCGAAAGCTTCTGGACGAAAGCCTTCCATCCGACTGGAACGAGATCGCCGTGCACGGTCCGGGGTCGCGGCAGCAGACGGAATTCTCCAAGTCCTTCTGCAAGACATTGGCCGGGGAAGGCATGCTGATCCCCCATTGGCCGAGCGCGTTCGGCGGCGAAGACGGAAAGTCGTGGGACCATTTCATCCTGGGGGAAGAGATCTGGGCGGCGGGCGAGCCCAGAGGCCCCCAATATATGAACGTCAACTGGATCGGCCCGGTGATGATGCGCTATGCCACGCCGGAACAGCAGCAGCGCTATCTTCCCGATATCGTCGCGGGCGATGTGATCTGGTGCCAGGGCTTTTCCGAACCGTCGGCCGGATCCGACCTCGCCTCCCTCCAGACCCGCGCCGAAAAGGTGGACGGCGGATATGTCGTCAACGGCGCGAAGGTCTGGACCTCCTATGCCGGGCTGGCGGATCATTGTTTCCTGCTTGCCCGCACGGGGACCGGCAAGGCCGGCATCGTGATCCTTCTGGTCCCGATGACCAGCAAGGGTATCCAGGTCAAGGAAATCGACGCGCTGATCGGGGAGGGCGACATTCACGAACTCTTCTTCGACGACGTTTTCGTGCCGGAGGAAAACAGGCTCGGCGCCGAGGGGCAGGCGTGGGAAATCATCAACTACGCGCTTCAGAACGAACGCATCGGCATTCCGCGTTACGCCTTCGCGCGACGCATTCTGGACCGGGCGATTGCCAAGCTGAAGGCCGACGGCCGGTTCGATGACCCCGTCATCAAGGACCGGGCGGGCCGCGTGCTGGCGAAATGCGAAGCGGCGCGGATGATGGTCTATCGCGTGGTCGATGAGCGCGCCAAGGGCGCACCGCCGTCGGCATTCGGCAATCTTGCCCGTTTTTCCGTGGTCCAGGCGGACCATGCAGTGTCCGATTTCATGCTGGAATATATGCCCGAAGGCATGCTGGGCGACGATCCCATGCAGCAGGCCCATCACCAGCGCGCCATCGCGGCAGGCATCGCCTCCGGCGCCGCGGAGATCCAGCTCAACCTTGCCGCCCGCCGTTTCCTCGATCTTCCCAGCGAGTAAAGCCGTGAACTTTGAACCAGACGACAATCAGGCCGCCATTCTGGACGGGCTGGAACAGCTCATCACCACCCAGAAGATCGAGCCGCCCAAACATGCGACCTTTGTCGCCTTTTCCGAAACGCTGGATGCCGAACTGGCGGCGTCGGGCTTTCTGGACATCGCCAGGGAAGACGGCTTCTCGCCGCTTGACGCGGCTCTGATCGTCGAACGCATCGCCCGGCTGCCGCTGTGCGCCGAAGTGGCGACGTCCGCGCTGGTCGGCCCCCTGTTCCCCATCGACGCGCTGCAGCGCCCCCTGGCCATGCTGCGCGGTTCGCCGCTCGGTTCTGCGCGGTTCCTGCCGCACGCGCGTTCCCTGATCGTCGTCGAAGATGAAAATGTCAGCCTGATCTCCCTCACCCCGGACAGGGTCGTTCCGGTCGAAAGCCTGTTCGCCTATCCCTATGGCAGGCTGGAGAGCGTCGATGGACTTGCAGTGCAGCGCTTCGGCCGCGACATGGTCGCCCCCGTGTTGCGCCGCTGGCGACTGTCGATCGCGGTCGAAGCGGCCGGACTGATGCAGGCGGCACTGGACACCGTGCTTGAGCATGTGAAGACGCGCAAGCAGTTCGGCCGCGCATTGGGTTCGTTCCAGGCGGTGCAGCATCGCCTCGCGACGGCGGCGTCCACCGCCAATGCCACGAAATGGCTCGCCCTGCGCGCCGCATGGTCGGACGATGAAGCCATCTGCGCGATGGCGGCCACCTATGCGCAGGACGCCATTCCGCTCTTCACATATGATCTTCATCAATTCTGCGGCGCCATGGGCCTGACGCTGGAATTTCCGCTGCATCTCTGGACCTACCGCCTCAAGGCGCTTCTCGGGGAACTGGGCGGCAGCGGCGGGCAGGCACGGGCGGCCGCCGAGCTGAGCTGGGCGGACGCGGCCTGACCCATGGCGACCACATTCAACACCGAAGATGACGCGCTGGCCGCGTTCCGGGCCGGGGCCAGGAACTGGCTTGAGGCGAATATCCCCGACCATGCCGCGCCGCTGGATGGTCCTGAATCCCGCCGCTATGTCCTGGACTGGCAGCGGAAAATGTATGACGGCGGCTGGGCCGGCCTGACATGGCCGAGCGAATTTGGCGGCCGCAGCCTCCCCGTCGCGCAACAGATCATCTGGTTTGAGGAATATGCCCGCGCCGGGGCGCCCAGCACCCATAATGCGTCCTTCGTCGGCGTGAACCATGCAGGGCCGACGATCATCGCCTGCGGCAGCGACGCGCAAAAGGCCTTTCACCTGCCCAGGATCCTGTCGGGCGAGGCGATCTGGTGCCAGGGCTTTTCCGAGCCCGGTTCAGGGTCGGACCTTGCCAGCCTGCGCACGCAGGGACGCGTCGAGGGCGACGAGATCATCATCGACGGCCAGAAGATCTGGAGCAGCTATGCGGACATTGCCGATTATCAGGAACTGCTGATCCGAACAGAACCGGGGTCGGAACGGCACCGGGGCATCACCTGGGTCATCTGCCCGATGAACCTGCCGGGCATCACCGTCCGTCCGATCGAAACCATGGCGGGCCCGGCCAAATTCTGCGAGGTCTTCTACGATCAGGTCCGTCTGCCCATCGATCAGGCCGTCGTCGGCGGACTGAACAATGGCTGGAAAACGGCGATGGCCACGCTCGGTTTCGAACGGGGCACCGCGTCCCTCGCGCTTCAGATCGGGCTGGTCGACAAGATCGAAAGGCTGGCGCGGGACTGCACCGACCCGATGCTCGCGCCCCGACTGGCCGATCTGCTGGCGGATGCCGCGGCGCTGCGGGCCATGTCCTACAGCTTCGCCCTTGCCAGCGAAACGGGCACGCCCGGTTCGGAAGGGTCACTGATCCGCCTCTATTTCGCCGAACTCGCCAAGCGCGCGTCCGATGCGGCGATCGACCTGTACGGCATCGGTTCGCCCGCGCTCGCCGGCGACCATGGCTGGGCCTTCGAATATCTGGATGCGTTTTCCGAGACGATCGCGGGTGGCACGGCAGAAATTCAACGCAACATCATCGGCGAACGGGTTCTCGGACTGCCGAGGGGCAAATCATGACGATATTCCGTAGCCTGGGCGATACGCATGAGCTGGTCGACAGCTTTACTCGGCCAGTTCGGACGGTCTTGCCCGTCTCGCGTCTGCGCGACGACCCGGATGGCGAACCGAACCGCTGGCAATCCATTGTCGACTTGGGCTGGCTCGGCATCAGCGTGCCGGAGGAGGCGGGCGGCATCGGCCTCTCCGCCCTGGAGGAAGTTCTGGCCGCGCAGGATTTTGGGCGGCAGTTGATCTCCACAAACTATCCCGCCACGGTGATCGCGGCCCATGCCTTCCACAAGGCAGGCGACAGCGATACCGTTGGGGCGCTGCTGGCGGGGGAAGCCCGCGCGGCCTTTGCACTGCATGGCCATGCACAGGGCGTCGGCCGGGCGATCGACGCGGAGGGGGCGACCCACCTCGTCGCGATGACCCGCGAAGGCGTCGAGATCCGCGCCAATGGGACGCTGGAGATCGATGACGACGTGCATTGGGGACGCCCCGTTTTGCGTACTGCCGTCGAAGAACCGCTGCTTTTCGACGCCAGCCGGGATACAGCCGTTCGCGGCAGGCTCTTGATCGCAGCGCTGCTCGCCGGGATCGCCGCCGAATGCTGCGAGCGCGGCGTCGAATATGCGAAAGTGCGTGAACAATTCGGTCAGCCGATCGGGGCGTTCCAGGCGGTCAAGCATCATTGCGCCAACATGGCGATCATGGCGCACGCGGCCAAGGAATTGACGACTTTCGCCGCGCTCTCCTTCACAGAGGGGCATGCGGAGGCGGAACGAGAGGCCGATGCGGCGCTCAACCTCGCCCTGCGGGCGGCGCGCGAGAATGCGGGCACGAATATTCAGGTGCACGGCGGCATGGGTTTCAGCGCGGAATGCGACGCCCACCTCTATCTGAAGGCCGCTCGCCTGCTCGACGCCGCCTGCGGAGGACTGAGCGAAAGCCGCCGGAGACTGATGCAGCACAAATGATCCAGATCAGGCGAAGATGACGACGAACAGGATCGAATGCCCCCGATGGATCATTCGGTCTGCTGTTGACCTCTTGCAAGGACGGGAACCGCCATGTCGATCGGCGCCGGTAATCAGAAGAAACTGCACCATGATCTGACCAATGTCGGCCTGAGAGCGCAGGCGACGGCGGCGGGGCTGGTTCAGCTCTGCGTGGAACTTCGAGGGGCGGGGATCCTGGATGAAGACGCGTTGAACCGGATCAAGGCCGCCATCGGGGACGAGATCATCATCGGAGCCGCTCGCCCGGTCGACAGGAAAGGATATCGGCAGGAGGTTCGCGCCCGCCTTGACCGGCTGTTTTCCGGGGAGGAACGCATGGGGCCAGCCGAAAGGATCGCGCCAGACAGGACGGGAACCGACTAGATCGGTTCACCGAACAGCGGGACGAAGGTCAGACCGATCCTCCGGCGCGGGTTTCGATCTGATTGAATGAGATCGAATCCCGCGCCGGATTCCTTGTTTCCCGCTATTTTCAACGATCGGGTCCGATCGCTGGAAAATCGCCCTATCCCGCCTCCGCCGCAGCACCGGGCGACAAGGCTGAATCCCTGCCTTCGCCCCGCCCGTCCGCTCGGGACCGCTTGACTATCGCGCTGGCGGCGCGGCGGCCGGACCAGGTGCAATCGGCCAGCGACAGACCGCTGACATAGTTGTTCGAGGGAATGCCAATGGCCGAACGTCCCGCAGCATAGAGTCCGGGCACGGTCTGGCCCCTTTCGTCCAGGACGCCACCCGAATGTTCATCGACGCGCAGCCCGCCGGTGCTGAGGGCCGTGATCGGGCTGATCGGCATTTCGTGGCGAAGATTGATGGCATAGTAGGGGCCCGGGCCAAAGGCCTGGCGACAGGCGTCGCTTTTGCCCATGGGATCGGGCGCGCCAGACCGCGCCGCATCGCCATAGGCCCTTATGGCGGCCTCCATCGCCTCAGCCGGCACCCCGATCTTGCCCGCCAGCTCGGCAATGCTGCCGGCCTTCTTCGCGCCCTTCTGCGCCTGCTTCACGGGGAATTTCTGGAATTCGAACAGGTCGCCCGAATTGACCTCCTGCAACGCCGCGCGCCAGATCGCGTCGTCCACCACCAGCCATGCCCGACCGTCGGACTGCTCATAGATGGCGCGCGACAGATGCGCGCCATATTGCTCCTCATTCGTCAGTCGATCGCCCGAGGCGCCGATAACGACGCCCTTCGTCCAGTCATAGGGCGGGTTGATGAAGCGCCATGCCGATATCCGGTCGAGATGATCGCCGACCCCCCCAGCGGAGGCGCCCAGGCGGATGCCCGCGCCATCATCACCGAAAGAGCCGATCGGCAGCGTCCGGACATAGGGCGCGGCATAGCGGGCCATCATCGCCCGGTTGCGGATGTAACCGCCCGCCGCAATGACCACGCCATGGCGCGCGCGGAATGTGCGCAGGCGCGAAGACAGCTTTTCGATAGAGCGGAAAAGGGCAGCGAAGGGACGGTGAACCTGCATGACCTGGAATGTCAGCTTGTTCGCAAGGCGTTCGGCCCAACGATGGACCCGGCTGCTCAGGCCACCCTGGGGAATGGCGTCCACCTGCACGCCAACCACGACGCCATCCTCTACGATGAGCCGCCTGGCGCGGGCCTGCGGCAACACGGTGATCAGCGGGTTCTTCGCAACCGCCTGCTTGATCGCGGCCATCAGATACCAGCCCATGTCGGCGCCTTCCGAAAAGCCGCCATGCGGCTTCTTTCCTGGCAGCGGCGGAGCACCGGGGACCTTGGCGGGATTTTTGGTACGATGGCCGCGCTCGGCCGGGGCGTGCTGGCCCATATAGGCGGGCACCGTGCCATTGTCGGAAAAATAGAGATAATATTGGTCGGTGGGGTGGGATGTTTTCTTGGGCGCCTTGGGACCGCTGAAATTGACGCCATGCCTTTCCAGGAAACCCAGCGTCTCCAGGCTGTCATCGCAGAAGCGCTGAACAGCTTCATCCGAAACGAGGCCGCCAACCTCCTTTCGCAGATAATCGGCCATGGCGGCCGGGCTATCCTCGACACCGCAGGATTTCTGGACATGCGTGCCGCCGCCCGCATAGACGATGCCACCGCTCATCTGGCTTGCGCCGCCGCCCTGAAAGCGGTCGATCAACAATATTTTCAGTCCCTGTTCGGCCGCCTCCAGCGCGGCGCTGGCGCCTGCAAGGCCAAAGCCGATGACGATCGCATCATAGACGGCGTCGACCGGCCCAGCCGCGCGGGCGTCAAGCGGAAGGTCCACGACGGACGAGGATGCGTCGCGCATGTCCACCAATTCGCGCGCGCCGCTCGCACTGTTCGCATCACTCGCCATGCCGAGCTCCCATGCTGTTGCTGTTGCGTTGCGCGATATGTTCCGCGGCAACCATGCCGAAGGCCATCGCCGGCCCGATCGTGCCCCCCGCGCCCGGATAGGAATCATAGGTGACCGCGCCGGACACATTGCCGGTCGCGTAAAGCCCCTCGATGGGCGTGCCGTCCGGCCGAAGGACATTGGCGTTCTCGTCCGTGCGCAACCCGCCCTTCGTACCGATGTCGCCAAGGTCGACCGGGATCGCGTAGAAGGGCGCCTTCTCAATCTTGCCGAGGCAGGGATTGGGTGCGTTGCGGGGATCGCCAAAGACCATGTCATAGGCATTTTCGCCGCGGTGGAACTCCTCGTCCACGCCTCTTTCGGCAAAGCCGTTCATGCGCTCCACGCTGCGTTGCAGGACTGCGGGATCGACCTCGATCTTGCGGGCAAGTTCCTGAATGGAACCGGCCTTGTAGAGCACATTGTCCCACCATTCGCGGGGGACGAGCATGTCAGGCATGATGACGGGAGGCATGACAACGCCGATCGGATAGCGCCACCGCGCCGTGGCGTCGAAAATCATCCAGCATGGCGTGTTGGCGCCCGTCCGCTGTTGGTCGGCGATCATCTCCGCGCCGAAATCATTGTAGGAAATGGCTTCGTTGACGAAACGCTCCCCATTTCTGTTCACGCACATGGTGTGGGGATAGCCCCGCTCCATGAAGAAGGCCGCCCGCATGTCCGCATTGTTGAAGCCGGGCGCGGGAACGCGCATCGTCGGAACCCACCATGCCTGGTCCAGGAATTCGCTGTCCGCCCCGATCGCCTCGCCGGCGATCAGCGCGTCTCCGCTGTTGTTCAGGCCTGGCGTCAGACTGAAATCGACGGGCGTAGGCACGGGCATATGCCGGTCGCGCAGCGTCTGGTTCTTTTCAAAACCGCCCGACGCAACGATGACTCCCTTCGACGCTCTGATATCATAGGTGCGCCCGCGCCTGGACACCGTGGCGCCAGTCACCCTGCCCGTTTCCTCGGTGAAGCCGACAAGTCGGGTGTCGAGCAACAGGGGAATGTCCCTGTCCATCATCGCCTTGCGCAGCGCGCCGATCATGGCGTTGCCCGTCGTCAACCGACGGTCCCGCCTGCTCTTCAGACGGAACGGCATGTCGCGCAGGTAACGGAACACCAATTTGCCTGCCGTCAGCCACCAGGTACTGTTGCGGCGGATGAGCGGCCCCATTTCCGTCAGGTCGATCTGCATGCGACCCAGCACCTTGTGCGTCGGGTGGGGTTCACGCATCTTGAAGATCTCGTCTCCCAGGAGCCGCCCGTCGAACGGCAACGGCATCATGGTTCTGCCGCCGGTCTGCAACGCGCCCGGCAGCCAGGGCATATAGTCGGCATAGCCAGGCACGCTGAAATAGCCGACCTTCCACTTCGCCAGTTCGTCAAGCAGCCGGGGGCCGTTCACGACATAGGACTGCAGCTTCGCGTCAGGCACCCGCCCCTTGGTGCAGGCGCGCAGATATTCCATGGCCAGTTCGGTACTGTCATTCTGCGCGATGGCGGGATTATTGGGAATCCAGATGCCGCCGCCGGACACGGCGCTCGTGCCCCCGAAGCGATCGGCCTTTTCGATCACCGCCACCCGCAGGCCAAGATCGTGGGCGCGCAGCGCCGACACCATCCCGCCCGCGCCCGACCCCACGACGAGAACGTCATATTCCATCATTTCAGCCATCCCGGCTCCTTCATAGCGCGACATCGTCAAACAGGCATCAGGGTCAAACGGGCATCAGGACGAGCCGGGTCAGCTTCACGCTCTCGATCAGCCATTTGTCATCGCGGTACACATAATGATCCTCATAATGGCCGAACCCGTCGAAGCCCCGTATCGGCGTGGGCGCACCTGCCGGATATCGAATGATGTCCTGCATCGCCCAGATGGCCTTGATCCGATCCGGCGCCAATATTTCGAATTCTCCCATATGCCCGTGATGGACGGTGCGAACCCCCTCCAGCGCCGTGGACACGGCCTGGCGAATGCCCTTTGCCGTGCGGAACAGCAGCGCGTCGGCCGGCGGCGCCGGGAAGCCCAGCTTTGCCATCGCCGGCCCGTCGTCGCGCGCATCCAGCACCGCGTCCGGCGTGTACAGCGCTTCCCACAAGTCCCACTGCTTGGTGTCCATGAACCGGAAATAACGAGCCTTGAGCTGCGACACGCTGTGGATGGCGACCAGGTCGTCCAGCGTGCGGGGTGCTGACGGCATGAAACTCTCTCCCGCGGATTTTTCAGCCTTGTTGGGCATCATCCGACATAGGGGAAAAATCTTTGCCGATGCCTCGTCCGAGTGGACGACACACATTCGCCGTTCCCCGTGCTAGTGGACAGGCCATATCAGACCTTCCTTAAGGGAGCTATTTGTGTTCGAGCTTACCAAAGACCTTTCCGAAGCGACGCTGGACAAGCTCGCCAGTGATTTCGATCATCATAGCGAGGAATATCGCAGCAATTCGATCGACATCCTGATGCACATGCGCGGCAAAAGCCCCTTCACCCACAGCACCCAATATGGCGGCTTCTATGTCGCGACGAAGGCGGAGGATTGCCTGGAGGTCGCCAAGAACGCCGACGTTTTCTCCAACTGGCCGGCGGAGGTGATCCCTGCGCTCGAACCGACGCTGATGATCCCCATCAATGTCGATCCGCCCGAACTCTACGACTATCGCGCCATCCTCAATCCGCTGTTTTCGCCCAACAAGGTCAAGCTGCACGCGGCCTATGTCCGCCAGGTGGCCGACGAGCTGATGGACAAGATCGTCGCCAAGGGCGGCGGTGACCTCAAATGGGACTTCGCCCTGCCGCTCACGGGCATCATGACGCTCAAGCTGGCGGGCCTGCCGCCGGAGGACTGGCAGCATTATGCGCCGCCGCTCCACCAGCTCATCTACAGCCGCCTTCCCATGGAAGAGCGCCTGAAGGACATGGCGGTGATGATCGATCGCATGCGGACCGAAATCCGCCGTCTGAAGGACGATCCGGTTCCCGGCAGCGTCATCGAATATCTCTATAATGTGGACATGGCCGGGCGGAAGCTGCGCGTCGATGAGATTGACAGCTTCATCCTCATCATGCTGGGCGGCGGGCTGGACACCACGCAGGCGCTGTTCGGCATGGCCAGCGTCTATCTCGCGCGCAATCCGGAGCGCCGTCAGGAGCTGATCGATCATCCCGAGCTTCTGGACAACGCCATAGAGGAATTCCTGCGCGTTTTCCCGCCAACGCAAGGCAATTCACGCCGCGCGACCAAGGAAATCACCGTGGCGGGCCATGTCATCAAGCCTGAAGAACAGGTGTTCATGTCCTGGGCCGCGGCCAATCGCGATCCCGACGACTATGAAAATCCCCATGAGATCGACTTCCGCCGGGAAAATATCCGTCATTTCTCCTTCGGCGTCGGGCCACACCGTTGCCTGGGTTCGCATCTGGCGCGACTGGAGGCCAAGACCATGTTCCAGGTCCTGCTGGAAAAAGCGCCCAATTACAAGCTGGTCGACGGCGGCGTCGAACTGGGCGACGATATCGGCACGATCGCCGGCTTCAAGAAGATCGAGATCACGGTCTGACCGCACAGGCGGCAATCATAGCGGACCTTCAGGAGAGTAAAATGGCGACAACTGCGGAATATGGTCTGGGGGAATTCACCTTCCCGCGCGGATGGTTCATGGTCGCAGAAGCCAGCAAGATCGGAAAAGCGCCCTATTCGGTCCGTTTTTTCGGACAGGACATGGTGATCTACCGGGGCGAGAGCGGCCAGCTGCACATGGTGAGCGCCTATTGCCCTCATATGAACACCCATATCGGCAAGAGTTCGACCTCGTTCATGGCCCAGCAGGGCAAACAAATTGAGGGTGAATCGATCCACTGCCCTTATCATGGCTGGCGCTTCGGGCCGGACGGCGTCTGCAACAAGATTCCCTATTCCGACAAGATTCCGCCGCTCGCCAAACTGAAATCCTTCAAGGTCGTGGAGCGTTATGGCGTCGTGTTCCACTGGCATGATCCGGAGGGGGGCGAACCGGACTATGACCTGCCCGCCATCCCCGAATGGGATGATCCCCATTATGTGAAATGGGACATCGACCATCTGGGATCGATGAACCTCCATCCGATCGAGGTTGTCGACAATATCGGCGACATCCAGCATCTGGCGCCCGTGCATGCCACGACCAAATTCTATTATTTCGAAACGATCCTTCACGGCCATGTCGCGCAGCAACTGCTGGGCGGACGCCATGAATTGCTCGGCGCGGATGCAGGCATGTCGGAATTCAACACATATTATACGGGGCCGGGCATCCTGCTTTCCCGCTATGTGGCGAACAATGCCAATGATTCCATCATGTTCATCTGTCACACGCCGATCGATGACGGATCCGTGTTCGTATGGCATGCGGTCCTGAGCAAGCCCAGCGACAGGAACCCCACCGAGGAGGACATCGCGACGGCGAAGGCGCAACAGCAGATGAGTTGCGACGCGTTCGCGCAGGATTTCGAGATCTGGTCGAACAAGATGCCGTGTTTCAGGCCGATGCAAATGCCGGGCGACGGCAATTTCCTGAAAGTCAGGACCTGGTACAGGCAGTTCTACAATCCGCGCTCCGCAGCGGCCGACATTCTGGCCCGCAGCGAAGGTCGCTACATCATTCCGGGCGTCCCCAGCGCGGAGGATGGCGGCGCGCGCAAGGAAATACTGGAAGCTGCGATAGCCGGCTGATCCATCCCGGACCACCATATAGAGAGCAATCATGAAATATCGGATCGTAATCGACAAGGACCAGTGCGTCGGCCATGCGCGTTGCGCGAACGTCGCCCCGCACCTCTTCAAGCTGGATGAGAGCGGCTATATCGCCACGACGGGCTTCGACGTGCCGGAGGGCGAGGAAGTCGCGGCCTTCCGCGGCTCGCTCGCCTGCCCCGAGCGCGTTATCAAGATGTTCGATGCCGAAGGACAGCAGGTCAAGAAGACGCCGCGCAGCACTTGATCCGACTTTAATGCGCTAAAATGTTAAATCCGGCAGAAACGGACGTTTATGTCCCTTCCTGCCGGATTTTTGTTTCTGAAGTTTTCGTGCTGTACCGGACCGCTTCAGGCGGTCCGGTACAGCACGTGGCTTGCTCAACCCGCGATCACTGGAATTTGTGGCCCCAATCGCTGCCCCGTGTCGTTTCGAACACGACATGTTCCGACCAGTCCATCTGCTTTCCGCCAAAGCCATATTCGAGCGAAAAGCCCGCCGGTGTCATCATGTAGAAGGAAATCATGTCGTCATTGACATGGCGGCCCAATGTGGCGGTCACCTTGACGCCATGTTCCGCGACCCGGTCCAGGCACCGGCCGACATCGTCGATGCTCCCGACCTCCAGCATGATGTGGATGCAGCCCCCCGGTATGGGAAGTTCGCCAAAGGCGAGACTGTGCTGCCGCCGATTGCGGCAATGCAGGAAATGCACCCTGGCCTTCCCGTCCGGCATGGGGACATGCAGGATATCCGACAGAGAAAAGCCGCCAAGGCTGGTCCAGAAGTCGGCTTCGGCCTTGAAATCCTTGACTGCCGTGAGCACGACATGACCAAGGCCCATATCACCGGTCACAAAGCCGCTGACGGCAGCGGGGGAGACGAAGGGCTGGAAATCCGATATCGGGCCCCAGGCCAGTTCATGGCTGTGACCTTCGGGATCCTTGAAGGAAAAATATCCCTGGACCTGCCTTATCTGCGCGCCTTCCGCCGTTCCTTCGACCAGTTCGACGCCACCATCCGTCAGTTCGGCCCTCGCCGCATGGAAGTCATCCTCCGTCTGGACAAGCCAGCCGCTGGCGATCAGGCCATTGTCCTGGTCCGGCAGGATCGCGATGCGAAAGGCGCGGTGATCGATCTTCACGTAGAGCGCGCCCGCCGGTCCATCCAGAGCCATGGCCCCCAGAACCTTTTCAGCGTAGAATTTCCATTCGGCAACCTCCGGTGCTCCAACCAGCAGATAGCCCAATTCAGCGATCTTCATGTCCTGTTCCTTGCTCCGGACGACGGTTCTCATCAGCGCGCCTAGCGCGCATCGCGGCGGCGGCAATCGTCCGAAAAGACAAGGATAGGGGCTTGCCGGCTAATTATCCCTCGCAGGCAGGATCGCCTTGTAGCTCATGCGGGCCAGGATCGCGGCGGCCATGTCATTGTCGAGTGGTTCGTCCGGGAAAAACCATCCTTCGAACAGGACCGCGGCCGCCACCATGCCAAAGGCATAGCGCACGAATATGGCCGGCGGGATGTCATAGCCTCCATCCTCATCGCGGTAGAACAGCCTTACCCTCTTCTCGGCAGCGAGAAAATAATCGTCGAGGGCATGGGACAGGGGTAGATCGCCAGCGGTCGCCGACTTCGCCAGCGCCTGGAGGAGGTCGGCATTCTCCCTGAGGAACAGGAAGAGCGCCTGCATGGTGGAAAGGCTACGCGCTTCCTTGCCCTCAGCCTCCACGTCCATGCTCTGCAGGAAAGCGGTAAAGACAGTCTTGAACGGTTCGATGATCGCCGCTTCGAACAATTTCGCCTTGGATTCGAAATGGCGGAAAATCAGGGCCTCGGCGACACCGGCGCCTTCTGCAATGGTCCTGGTGGTCGTGCCTGCCAGGCCGTCGGCCGCGAACAGGGCGCGGGCGGAATCCAGAATGAGCGACCGGACCTCGGCCGAACCACGACGGCGGCGACCGCCTGCGCCATCTTCTATTTTGTTCCGCGTCCCCTTGCCTGCCAATTGCATGTCCTTTAGATAGTGATCACTGACTAATAACAACCCACATGTGGAGAGCGAGTCCGATGAGCGCTGATTATCAACTGATCATCCGCGGCGGAACCGTCGTCGATGGAAGCGGCGGCAAGGCTGTGGCGGCCGACGTGGCGATACAGGACGGCCTGATCGTCAAGGTCGGACAGATTCATGGCACCGCGGAAGAGGAAATCGACGCCAGCGGCCTGATCGTGACGCCCGGCTTCGTCGACGTCCACACTCATTATGACGGTCAGATCACCTGGGAAAGCCGGATGGCGCCGTCCTCGAACCATGGTGTCACCACCGTCGTCATGGGGAATTGCGGCGTCGGCTTCGCCCCGTGCCGGAAAGGGGACGAGGATCTCATGATCCGCCTGATGGAAGGGGTGGAGGACATTCCTCATGTCGTGATGGCCGCCGGCGTGCCGTTCAACTGGACAAGCTTCCCCGACTATCTCGACGCGCTGGAACAGCGCCAGAGCGACGTCGATTTCGCCACGCAGATCCCGCATTCGCCCCTGCGGGTCTTTGTCATGGGGGAACGCGGGGCCGATCTGGAGCCGGCGAACGAGCAGGATCTGGGCCATATGCGCAGGCTGGTCGCGGAGGCGATCCAGGCGGGCGCTCTCGGCGTGTCGACGTCACGCAACCTGTTCCATCGGTTCCGCAACGGGAAGCTCGCGCCCAGCGTTCGTTCCGAACTAGCCGAACTGAAGGCGCTGGCAGCCGGATTGAAGGACGCGGGAGACGGCGTCTTCCAATGCATTCCCGACATCGACGGCAACGGCACAGACGAGGTTGGGATGTTGGAGGCCATAGCGCAGGAATGCGGACGTCCGGTCAATTTCAGCCTCATCCCCATGCCGGGCAACCCCGCGAACTGGGACATTTATGTGAATGCGATTCGCACGGCGCAGGATAAGGGCCTGCGTCTGAACGGCCAGTTCCTGCCCCGCGCGATGGGTGTCCTTTTCGGACTCGATCTGAGCTTCCATCCTTTCAGCCTCAACCCCAGCTACCGCGCCCTGGCGGACCTGCCGCTGGCCGAGAAGGTCGGAAAAATGCGGGACCCCGCGCTGCGCGCCCGCCTCCTTTCAGAGGAGCCGGAAGACCCCAATCCCGCCTTTGTCGGCCTGCTAAAGGCGGGGCTGACCCTCTATCGCCTCGGCGAGCCGGCAAATTATGATTTCGCCGAGGAGGAAAGTCTTCAGGCTGAAGCCGCGCGGAGCGGCCGTCCCCTTGCCGACGTCATCTACGATGCCTTGCTGGAAAGCGAAGGCCGGGCGATTCTTTGCGCCTATGGCAGCAATGTCCGCGATACCGTCGAACGGACGTCGGCGTTGATCGGGGAGGATAATATGATCGTGGCGTTGGGTGACGGCGGCGCCCATTATGCGATGATCTGCGACGCTGCCTATCCCACCTACATGCTGGCCAATCGCCTGGGCCGGGAGGGGCTGGACCTGCCCCGGCTGGTCCGGTCGCTGACCAGCCAGCCCGCGGAATCGGTCGGCCTGCTCGATCGCGGCAGGATCGCGCCCGGCTACAAGGCCGATATCAACATTCTCGATCCCGAAAAGATCGTGCTGCACCGTCCACAAATCCAGGCGGACCTTCCCGCCGGCGGCAAGCGGTTGCGGCAGGAAGCGCAGGGCTATGTCGCGACGCTGGTGTCGGGGAGCGTCACCTATCGCGACGGCATCCACACGGGCGCGCTGCCCGGGAAGCTGGTGCGTGGCACGCGTAGCGCACCCACCGACGCCCATATCCCCATGGGCGCCGCAGCGTGAACGGCGGGGTCGAAATGCAGGACAGGACGAACCAGGACCTCGTCCTTGAACCACTGCCGGGCGCCTTTGGCGTCCGGGCGGTCGGCATCGACCTTAACCATGCGGACGACGCCCTGTTGCGCGGCCTGGCCGACGCCCTTTTCCAGAACCGGATCCTCGTCGTGCCGGGGCAGGCCATGTCCAACGATCAATATGTGGCCTTCGGCAAGCGCTGGGGGCGGCCCGTCCTGCTCGTCTCCCGCAGCAATCGGCATGGCGAGCATCCCGAGATGATCGTCCAGTCCAATTCGGGGTCCGTGCCGGCCTTCATGCGCAACGTCGCGTCCCACTGGCATTGCGACAGCTCCTATGAAGATGAGGTGGCGACCGTCACCATGCTGCTTGGGGTAAAGGCGCCTGCGGAGGGCGGCGAGACGCTCTTTGCCGATCTGGTCGCCGCCTATGCGACCCTGCCGAAAGACATGCGGGATCGCATTGACGGGCTGCGCGTACATCATGGCGTCAGCGCCGCGCAGCCGGGAAAGGATGAGACGATCATTCGTCCGCAGGATCTGCCCGAAGACATGCAGCGTCATGTGGACATACCCGCGCCTGTCCTCCATCCTCTGGTGCGCACGCATCCGGTTACGGGCGTGAAGGCGCTATACGGGCTGGGTGGTTCCGCCTTCGCGGTGGAGGGGATGGACGAAGCGGAAGGACTGGCGCTTCTGGACGATCTGAAAGGCCATGCGTCGGCGCCGATATTCGTGCAGGACTATAAATTGATGCCGGGCGACGTGCTGCTGTGGGACAATCTGTCGGTGATGCACCGGGCAACGCCCATCGAATATTCCGACGCGCCGGACAAGGCACGGCTGAATTATCGCATCAGCGTCAAGGGCCTGCCGGATTTCCTGTCTGTTCCCGAAAATCAGCTTATGGAGCCGGCGTCGAAATAGGCGCGCATCTGAGCAATGAGGCCGTCATCGTTCATCACCAGCGTCTCGAACGGGTGGATGGTGACCTGTCCACCCTCCCCCGCGTCCAGCCGGGCGCGAAAGGCGAAGGCGGCCTCATTGCCGCAAATGGCGATCCGTTCCAGTTCGGCGGATATTTTCATGGCGCTGCCCTGAGAGAAGAAGGCGCGCAACGCGTCATGGCCGACCATGGGCGGGGTACCGACCGGGTCCTCGAATGACCCATCAGGCGCGAATAAAGCGACGCGCGCCTCTATGTCGCCCGTCGCAAAGGTCGCGAGATACCGGGTGACGAGGTCGCGAATTCTGTCGCCAGCCGGCGTTTCCCGCCCCTTGGCCATTTCGACGAACATGTCCTTCAACATGGATCACTCCCCAGCCGTGGTGGCCATTTCCGTTTGCCGATACCCCTTACGGCCGAAATCCGGATCCGCCCCCAGCTGCCGGTTCCAGTCCGCAAGATCGAAATAATCCCGCCAATGCACGATGAGATTGTCGTCGTTCACCGTGAAGGCGCCCATCACGCGACATTCTGTCCTGCGTCCGTCATTGAGGATGAATATGTCGGACCGTTCCGTCAGCACCGTGCCATCGGCCGCTTCCACAATATGATGGATTTCCCATGGCGCCTCCCGATACATGGCCATGAAGGCCTGATTGGCTGCCCGTATGTCGTCCTTGCCGACGATCAGGTCCATCGGCACATTCTCGAATATCGCATCATCGGCAAATTGCGCCATCATGAAGTCGATGTCGCGGCGCGCCCATGCTTCGACGAGATTGAGTACCGCTCTGGTCTTGCCACTCATCTTCCTCTCCCTTCATCACAGCCGAAGCGCGTGCGAAAACAGGGTCCGACCGGGGACGTTGCGGTCCGCCGAATCCCGGACCCTGCCGCTCAGAGCATCATGTCGAACGGTTCGCCGCCCATCAGCTTGTCGCCATAGGTGCGTCCGTAGATGCGGTACTGGGCTGCGGCATGCTGACGCCCGGTCAACATGTTGCGATAGATGCGGCCCATGTTGGACGTGTCGTACACGCCGCCGCCGCCCGCGACCGTCAGCATGCCTTCGGCCAGCTTGACGCAGCGGTCGGCGA
Source organism: Sphingobium sp. LMC3-1-1.1 (assembly GCF_040676285.1). Classification (NCBI taxonomy): domain Bacteria; kingdom Pseudomonadati; phylum Pseudomonadota; class Alphaproteobacteria; order Sphingomonadales; family Sphingobiaceae; genus Sphingobium; species Sphingobium sp. LMC3-1-1.1. Next base: position 535,649 of record NZ_JBEGHQ010000012.1, read on the forward strand.
CGCTCGCGCTCTGGAACCGCATCATGTGCCGCATGTCCAGCGGCGGCATCTCGTCGCGCTCCGCATAGTCCTGCATGATCTCGAAATTGGCGAACATCACCTTCTTCATCTCGTCTATGCCCGCTTCGGCCGATGCCACCGCCAGCTGCGCGTCGGGATCCTTGGCGGTCTTGCTGCCCATGAATACCTTGTCCTTGGCATAGGCCTTGAACAGGTCGAGGAAGTGTTGCAGCGCGCCAATCTGGCCGTTGGTGATCCCCCGCATGAACACGAGCATGAAGGGCATGCGATAGAGGGGGTTGTCATTCCACTGCCGGCCCGGGCTGGTCCCGTTGAAGCCGTCGATGAATTTATGTGTCCGATATTCGGGGATGAAGGCCTTTTCCACCACGACGTCGTGGCTGCCCGTCGCGGCCAGGCCGGTTGTGCGCCAGGTGTCGACGATCTTCGCATCCGCCCTGGGCAGCAGGAAGGCGCGATAGTCGGTCGGATCGCCATTGACGAAACCGCCCAGGAAGGTCCAGTCGCAATGCTCGCTGCCGCTGGAATAGGACCAGCGACCGGAAAATTCGAAGCCACCCTCGACAGGCGTCGCCGTGCCGCCCGGCATATAGGGCGAGGCGACCAGCACCGAGCTGTCGTTGCCCCAGACGTCCTGCGCCGCGCGGTCATCCATCAGGCCGATGTGCAGGCTGTGCAGGCCGATCACGCCATAGATCCAGGCCACGGACATGTCGCCCTCGCCCAGTGCGATCTGCACCTCGGCAAAGGCGCGCTGGCCAAGCTCATAGCCGCCCCAGCGGCGCGGCTGAAGGACGCGGAACAATCCGGCCTCGTTCATTCGCCGGACCGTGTCCGGATTCACCGTCCGGTTCGCCTCATCCTCCGCGGCACGCTCCCGCAGCAGCGGGATCAAGGCGCGCGTCCGATCGACAAGCTGCTCGACCGACGGGATGGTTTCGTTCTTGGTATCAGCGTGGACAGCCGACATGGATCACTCCCAAATACTGTTTCCTGATGACCTACGCCCCGGACTGCCGCCCACCATCATCCGTTCGGACGTTTGCAATCACCCGCGAGCAAAGAAAGCCTCGCCTCCACCGCAGCGCCCAGGTCCTGCGTCGATGCCAGGCCGCCAAGGTCCGGCGTCAGCGCGTCCCCGGCCAGCAGGGCGTCGCCAATGGCTTGCAGGATGGCGGCGCCCGCCGCCTGTTGCCCCAGATGGTCCAGCATCATCGCCCCGGCCCAGATCTGCCCGATCGGATTGGCGATGTTGCGCCCGGCGATGTCCGGTGCAGAACCATGAACCGGCTCGAACATGGAGGGATGAAGACCTTCCGGATTGAGATTGGCGGAAGGCGCGACGGCGATCGTGCCGGTACAGCCGGGCCCAAGGTCGGACAATATGTCCCCGAACAGGTTGGACCCGACAACGACGTCGAACTGTTCAGGCTTCATCACGAAGCGCGCCGCCATGATGTCGATATGATGGCTGTCTGTCCGCACGTCGGGATATTCCGCCGCAATCGCGGCAAAGCGCTCGTCCCAGAAGGGCATCGAATAGAACAGTCCATTCGACTTGGTCGCCGAGGACACATGGCGGCGATCCAGCCGACGCGCGAGGTCGAAGGCGTAGCGCAGGATGCGATCGGTGCCGCGCCGGGTGAACAGGGCGGTCTGGATGACGGACTCGTTTTCCCCGCTCCCGCTCCTGCCGCCCAGGCGCGAATATTCGCCCTCGGTATTTTCCCGGACGACCCAGAAATCGACGTCTCCGGGCTGCTTGCCCTTCAGCGGGCAATCGATGCCGGGCAGCAATCGCACCGGCCGCAAATTCACATATTGGTCGAATTCGCGCCTGATCGGGATCAGCAGGCCCCATAGGGAAATATGGTCGGGAACACCCGGATAACCGACCGCGCCAAGGTAGATGGCATCATGTTGCGACAGGCGGTCGATGCCGTCGTCGGGCATCATCGCGCCCGTCGCGTGCCAGGTTTCGCAACTCCAGTCAAAATGATGCCAGTCGAAGGAAAAGCCGAAGATATCGGCGGCGCGGTCCAGCACCCGAATGCCTTCGGGCATCACTTCCTTGCCTATGCCGTCTCCTGGAATGACCGCGATGGAGTACCGCTTCACGCGGCGCCTCCCGCCATGTCGGCCAATATCTCGTCCCTCAGCACATGCTTCAGGACCTTGCCCGTCGCATTGCGGGGCAGATCGTTGCGAAAGACGACATGTTCAGGAAATTTGAGCTTGGCAATGCCGAAATCCGCCAGGAAGGCAGCAAAGTCGGCGCATGTCGGCCTTGCGGAACTTGCCGGCAGAACGACCGCGCAGGCCATCTCTCCCGTCTTCTCGCTCGGAATCCCTACGACCGACACTTCCGCGACATCGGGATGGAGCGTCAGAAGATCCTCGATTTCCTTGGGGCTGATATTCTCGCCGTTGCGGATGATGATATCCTTCTGCCGGCCGGTAATGACGACATAATCTTCGTCCACGATGCGACCAAGGTCGCCCATGCGGAAATAGCCCGCCTCGTCGAACGCGGCGGCCTCATCCTCGATATTATGATAGCCGACCAGCATCTGCGGCCCCTTGGCGAGCAGTTCACCCACGCCTTCCGCGTCGGCGGCGGGGATGATCACCGTGGCCGCGCCGATCTTTCCATCGGTTTCAGCCGCATGGTCGGTGTCGCCCGCATCGATCGACCCCAATGTGATGGTGGGCACCTCGGTCGAACCATAAACGCGGGTGGCGATGCAGTTATCGAACCATTCGGTCGCCTCGCGGATCAGAGACGGCGGCACCGAAGCGCCACCGCAGATGAAGATACGCAGGCTGGGAAGACAGGCGCCGGAAACCCGGCAGGCGTCCAGCAAATGCTGCAGGAAAGGCGTGGCGCCCGCCATGTGCGTGCATTGCTCCTGCTCGATGAGCCTTGCGGCGGTCGCGCCGTCCCACATGTCCATCAGCACCGCGCTGGTGCGGTACAGAAGCGGCATCTCGAAGGCATAGAGCGATCCGCCGATATGGCTGACCGGAGACGCGACCAGATAGCGCGCATCCTCCCCCCGGTTCCAGAAACGGTGAAGCTGGACGATATCCGCATTGATCGTGTTATGCGTGTGCAGCACACCCTTTGGACGACCGGTGGTGCCCGACGTGTACAGGATCATCCGCACGGCGCCCGGATCGACCAGATCGAACGTCGCCTCGGGACTGCCCTCCGCGACCAGTTGATCATATCCCACGCCATCGCCCGGATCGCCGCGCAGGACGACGACAAGCGGCGGACTTTCCATCTGCGCGCCCACTTCCGCCATCATGGTCCGATAATCGACGCGACGAAACTTGGCGGGAATGAAGATCGCGCTGCTCTTGCAATCGGAAAGCATGAACAGCAGTTCGGCGTTGCGGAAATTGGTGACCAGCGGGTGGCTGACGGCGCCGATCAATGCCGTGGCGAGATAGACGACGCAGGCCTCATGCCAGTTGGGCAGCATGAAGGAGACCACATCGCCCCGCCCGATGCCGCGCCGCCGCATGGCGTCCGCCAGGCGGCGTGCCGATTGATAGAGGTCGCCCGCCGTCAACCGGATCTCTCCATCGATCAGCAGCACCCGTTCGGGCTCCTGCGCGGCAAGCCGGGCCGCCGCTTCGCCGATGGTCGTGTCGAGCCACCAGCCGCCCGCGCGCGCCTGCGCTTCGCGGTCGGGGTCGTGCCTGATCGACCAGCCATCCACGACGCGACGGGTGATGCCGGATTGCGCTGGCGTCATTTCGCGACCCTTTCGGCGAGACGCGCTTCCTCGCTCAGGAATTTGGTGGTGGTCCAGCCGCCGTCCACGGCCAGGATCTGACCGTTGATGAAGCCCGCCTGATCCGACAGCAGGAACCAGATCGCGTTGGCGATGTCCTCTGCCGTGCAGGTCCGGTTCATCGGCGTCATCTCGAAATTCATCCGCCGGAAGACTTCATTCTCCCAATTATAGGCTGTCATCGGCGTTTCGGTGACGCCCGGCGCGACGACGTTGCTGCGAATGCCCTCAAAGCCATATTGCGCCGCCATGTGCAGGGTCAGGCCATTGATGCCGGCCTTCGCCGCCGAATAGGCGCCGCCGCGCAGACCACCGAGGATCGAAAAGGTCGAGGACACGTTCACGATGGCGGAACCCGGCTTCATCACGGCGATCGCCTCCCGACAGTAACGGAAGGGCGCGCGCAGCAGCACGTCCAGGAAATCGTCCAGTATCTCGTCCGTGGTTTCATGCACGGGCGATGGCTTGCCCTTGCCTGCATTGTTGACGAGATAGTCGAGACGACCGAACCGCTCGATCGCCATGGCCACTGAGGCCGCCGGTGCCTCTGCCGCCGTGATGTCGGCGACATGCAGGGCGACGGAGTCGCTCCCCAGTTCGTCCTCGACCTGCTGAAGCGACTCGCGCGTGCGGCCCACGGCGACGATGCGGACGTCGTTGGCGACGAGCGTACGCGCCGTCGCCAGGCCTATTCCCGTTCCCGCTCCCGTCAATATGGCGACTTTCCGGTCCTGAACGCTCATTGGCCGTCTCCATGGAGAAAGCAGGAAAGGTGCACGTTGGAGTCGTCCTTTTGCCCGATCATGTACAAATATCCCCAAGGATCAGAATTCAGTTCGCAAGCCGACCGTTCATATCGGCCGAACGTGCCGCGTCGCGGCTGCCAGAGGCATAGACGCCGCACGGATATGCGCCTCGTCCAACTGAACTAGGCGGCACGCGGCCAGCCGTGCGGCAACGGCGTTAAATGACCATATTTGTAAATATATGGATATAAAGCCGAGATTGGTGCTGCGCGGTTCGGGAACAAAAAATGCTGCCATGCAGCAAGGACATTCTGGCATAATGGCTGTTTTCAGCGGGATATCGAGAATATTGGGATAAGGAGAACCGTGGCGCAGGACCGTACAAAAGGATGCCAAGCCATATTGACATAATTCTCCATTCATGTGCATTTAAATGCATGGCAAGATTCGGTGGGCCTGCCGAGGGCAACGCCGGTAAGCACGATAGGAGAGGCACGCATGGCGGTAGCCCAATTGAAATTTCCTGCTTCCCAAAGCAGCATTTCCTACGACGCCCTTATCTCAGCAATATATCGCAGCGTGGACGACGACGACGCCTGGCCTGAGGCGCTCGACATCCTTCGGGGCTATCTGGGGGCCAATGTGGCCTGCCTGCGCATCGCGCAGCAATCCAAGACCCATCGGCAATATCTTTTCGCCTCAGGACCTCATGCGACCGAAGACTCCATTCGCGAGTGGGAACAGATAAATTCCCGGGAACTGCTACCGCAGGATCTCAAGCCAGGCGAAACCACCGTCATCGACTGGCGCCTTGTCAGCAATGCCGTTCAATGCTCCAAATTGTTGCAGCGATATGATATCGCGGTGACAGCGACCGTATGCGTCGATGTGATCGATGATGCCCAATATACGCTCAATTGCAGCAGGGGTTTTGAAGATTCGGAATTCCGGTCCGCAGACCTGGACAGTTTCCGGCAGATTGCGGAGCATTTCCGTCGCGCCATGGCGCTTCGTCGCCAGAATATGCAAAGCAAGGTCGTCAGCCAGTTCCAGACAGAGGCGCTGGACAGCCTGGGCATTGCGGCCATTCTCATCAACCGCGCGGGCAGCCATGTCCTGCTGAATCAGACGGCTCAGGATGCGCTGGATGAAGGCGTCGGTCTGGAACTGACGGCGCGCGGGCTGCGGGCCGTGGACCGCACCGACGATGGCGCCTTCCAGCAGGCGCTCCGGGCGGCTTTGTGCGAGAAGGAGCCGGCCGGTTCGCGGGCGATGCTGATCAACAGCGGGGATGACGACCGTCGCCTGCATCTCGTCGTCAGTTCACGGCGGCACAGTTCCATGATTTCCGGCGAGACGGAGACATCCGCCTTGATCTTCCTGCGGGTCAAGGAAATAGTCGGCGAAGCGGACAAGAAATTGCTGCAGCAGCTTTTCTCCTTCACCGCGACGGAGGCCAATCTCGCGGTCGGGCTGGCCAAGGGTCTGTGCCTGAAGGACGTCGAATCCCAACTCAATATCCGTCACAACACGGCGCGTGCGCATCTGCGTTCGATGTTCGCCAAGGCGGACGTGTCGCGACAGGCGCAACTGGTGTCGCTGCTGGCCAACAGCCTGGTCCCGCTGGGGCGCATGAGTTCGACGCCGCTGCAATAGGAGATCACCCTGTCCGTTCCCGGACAGCCTGGAGCGCACTGCGTTTAATCCAACGCAGCGCGCTCCATCTTATTTGATGCCTGATGCTCGGCCTGATAGCTGTCATATTGCGTTCCGGGCGGCGCTGTCACGGTAAGGCATGATGCCGTATAGCCGCCCTCGACCGGCAATATCTGACCCGTCACATAGCTTGACTCATCGGAACGGAGCCAGACGGTCGCTGCCGCGATCTCATCCATCGTTCCGAACCTCTGCATCGGATGCGCCACATCGTCTTCGCGGCTGACGGTGGCCGTGCAGGCAATGGCCTGCCCCCTGCCCCGCAGATCGTGTCAACGACCTCCTCGATCTTTCCGGCGGTGCGGCCCACCACCACTCTGGTTCCAAGTTCCGCAAATATGTCCGTAAATGGTCTCAGCGTTCGAGCGGCACTGAGAAAGCCCGCAAATAGTCCCCGGTCATCCGGTCTATGTCGTCGAGCGTCAGGCCGGCGCTTTCCAGGGTGTAGGCGTGATGGCTGCGGCCCGCCCTGATGCGCCTGTCTTCCTCCAGCCAATGCCGCATCACCTGCCGTCGGCCGTCGTCGGTCGCGATGCCGAAATGGCGGTAGATGCTATCGACGGTCGCCATGGGGTCGGCCTGCAGGTCCACGAACTGGATATCGATGAACCGATCGGCCATGCCAGGGCGCTTGCGGAAGGCCAGCGCATCAACCCAGGTTCCATCATAATCCTGGATCACCGCGGCCGAGCCGGGAGGTTGATCGCCATGCTTCGAATGCAGGATGGAGGTCAGGCTGCCCATGGAAGGATAGATTTTCGCCGTATCGCGGTGGCAATGCACGAACAGCGCGTCGGGAAAGACATCGATGATCTCCTGCAGGAAGCGCACGTGGATCGGCGTCTTGAGGATCCACCGGCGACGCGGCTCGCCATATTGCAGATATTGGAGCAGGGCGCGCTGTTCCCGATAAAGCGGCGCGAAATCCCGGGAGAAGACATGGCGCTCGAAATTCGGAATATGCGCGCGCGCTGCATAGTTGACCGATTGCAGAAACATTTCCCACATGAACGGACATTCTTCCGCCCGATCGGCATCGCTGGGGTGCACGCCCTGCCAGTCATCATCCATCAGCCCGTTGAACTGCGCGCTTTCCCGCGCCCGTTGCAGTCGCAACGCCCAATGCATGGGATCGGGATCCTTCGGCCCGGGCGACAGCATTTCGAACATGCGCGGCGCACGGTTGTCAGGATCAGAACCCAACAGATTGTGCAGGAATGTCGTCCCTGACCGGGGAAGACCGAGGATGAAGACCGGGCTGTCGATCGGCTCGTCCCCAACCCCCTTCAATCTTTTGCGGTCGTCCAGGTAGACGAGCCGCGAGCACAGATTTTCATGTATTTGCCGATAGATGCGACGAGCACCCAGTTCATGGAGACGGGCCGTCGTATTCAGGTCATCAACCAATATGGTCAGTGGCTCCAGCGGGTTTCCCGTAAATGGCGCATCCCAGTCCGATCGTCCGGTTTCCAGTTCTGCGCCATGCATCAGCGCGCGCGCATCCGCTATCCTGTTCAAATTCCGTCTCCTTCCTTGCGCCTGCCGCGGATCGGCTTCAAAGCCCGTAAAGCCGCTTGACGCCGCTCCTGCGCGCTTCGATCGTTGCTTCCCGTTCCGCCGGCGAGATCCTTCGGCCATCGGGATGCAAATGGTCGTGCAGGTCAGCCAGGGCGACTTTCGTCACCGTCGACCGCGGCACGAAATCGGCATGGACCCAGCGCCATGCGGCGATGCCGCGCCTGTTGCCGGCGCTGTCCAGCCAATTGGGAACGCCCGGATCGGACAGGGAAAGGACGAAACGCGCCTTGCCGTCCGGATCGACATCCGCCTGCATCATGTTGAGCGACGACTGGTGATTCATGTAATCGAGCGTGTGCTGGCAAAGATCCGCGAGCTGGATCGCCCAGAAACGGGCTCTGCGCGGGATCTCGACCTCAATGACCAATGCTTCCCCGTCGTCGATGTCGAAGACCATGAAATGGTAGCCGGCATGCTGGATACCGCCCAGATTCTGTTCGCGCCCCTCCCAGAACTGGTTAAAGCCGACGTCATCGACAATATCTTGCGTCCGCTGGACCCAGTGCCTGGCGGAAGCAATGACGAAATTGCGCGCCTTGCCGATACGCCGGTAAAGATCGGCTTCGTCTATGAAGCCGATATCCTTCGGATCCCGGTCGATCGTTTCTATGGTCACTTCGCAGGGCTGGTCGCGGGCCCAGTCGCAAATGGCATCGCGCACCACGATCATGTAATTGTGATGGTTCGCATCCAGCGGAATCCAGTTGCCGTCATGATGCTCGGCCGACAGGATGATCTCGAAGCGGCCATCATCCGCTATTTCGAAATCATCAAGATCCCAGGCGCCGGCCTGCACATAGTCAGGATCACCCCAGAATTCCGACATCAGGTGAAACTCGTTCCAGGGGGAACTGCCGCGGCGGCCCGTGATCCTGTAGCTGCGCGCGCCGTCGACAAATGCATGACGATAGTGAAAGTCGGGGCAGCACAGTCCCCAGCTATAGGCAACCGGATGATGAAAGGGATGCCTGTCGAAAAAGGGAAAGTTGTGTCGGGGCGAGATGGCGATGTTGAAGGCCACATGGGCTCACGACGTCACCTGCATCAACGCCCTGCTTCGTTCCTGCCGATCGCGAACCCAGGGGGAGTTCATCCAGATATCCCTGGCCATGTTCTGCCCGGCAAGATAATCGGCCCAGATCTGGTCATGACCCTGTTCCAGTTCCGCAGCCATGCGACTCTCCTCATTTGCTGTTTGCGCGGAAGATAGGCATGGCTTGGCGGTACCGAACCTACCAAATGGGACTCTCGCAGTGCTGGACGTGACGCAAATGAGCGAGCTGCTCATCGCTCTGCATGGGGGACCGTTCGAAACGCCTCCATGGGATCGGTTTCTGCATCGGCTGAGGGATGTCTGCCATGCCAATTATGCCGGTATTCTGTTCCGACCGATGGACCGGCCGCCCAACAGCCCCCTGGAACTGTTCGCCGGTCCAGCCGCCCTGCCCGACATCCCCCGCATGTATGAGGAGGGATTCTACAGGCTAGACCCCTATCTCAACGGCAATCTGGAGGAAGGGGAAGTCTACGGACTGGACCGATTGATCGACAACGGAAATCCCGGTCACAGGCGTTATGTCGACGAACTGCTCATCCCGCGGGGCTTGCGCCATATGTTGGGCGTGCGTGTCCGTGAACCGAGCGGCATTGGCGCGTGGTTCTATCTTGGCCGGGACGAATTGCCATTTTCCCCCGACCATTCGGTCATTCTGAAGCAGGTGGCCGCGCATTTCCGCATTTCGCTCCAGACGTATGTGACGATGGAAAATCAGCGCGTGCATGCGGCGATTTCCGACAATGCCATCAGCCGTCTGAATTTCGGCTGGATCAGCCTGGACGCCACCGGCACCATTGTGGAGGCAAGCCATCAGGCGCGTCATATGCTGCGTCGCAACGGACCGCTCACTGTCTCTCCTTCGGGGAGGCTGACGGCTTCGGGCAGGGATCTCAACATGCGCCTCTCCACTGCAGTGAGCGACATCGCGCAGCGCCGCGCAACCCAGCCGCGGGCGCTCAGCATCAGCAACGATCCATGGCTCTCCCTCCTGCTCATCCCCATCGCCAATCCCGTCGCATCGACGGGACGAACCGCCGTGATGACCGCATTCCTGCAGGACGATGAAAATTCCATGGTCGACCGGCATGAACAGATCGCGGAACTGTTCGGCCTGCTCCCCAGCGAAGCGCGCCTTGCCGTCGCAATCTGTCGCGGCGCATCCATTGCGGAGGCCGCCGCGCAGATGGGCATTTCGGAAGCGACCGCTCGCAACTATTCCAAGCGGATCTATGCCAAGATGGGTGCCCGGGGGCAGGCGGACGTGGTCCGGTTCGTGCTGACCAGCGTTCTCGCCCTTGCGATGAGCCAATAGCGGGCGAATAAATTTCCGATCTAGTCCCCTCCGCCGTGGCGGGCCGGGACGCTCTGGTCCACCCCTCGCGAATCAGTTCGCGAAAGGAGAAGCAGAATGCCGGAAACCCAGATGACGATACCCTTTGGCGAAGGCCAGATCGCCTATCATGACATGGGTGACGGCGCGCCTCTGCTGATGTTGCACGGGTCGGGGCCCGGCGTGACGGGGTGGCGCAATTTTTCCGGCAACGCTCCGATCTTCGCAGAGCGGTTCCGGTGCATCGTTCCTGACCTTCCGGGATATGGCGAGAGTTCCGGCATCGCCGGCGATCCCTTTGCCGGCACCGTCGACGCGGTGATCCACCTGATGGACAGCCTGAAGATCGAACGCGCGAGCCTGGTCGGTAACTCCTTCGGCGGATTGATCTCGGCGCGGCTGGCGGCCGCCCATCCCGATCGCGTCACGCGGCTGGTGACGATCGGCGGCGTGGGCGTGCCGATCTTCAATCCTTTCCCCTATGAGGGGGTCGAACGGCTCGCGGAATTCGTGGCCAACCCGACGCGGGAGCAGATCATTCTCTGGCTCCGCTCGATGGTGTTCGACCAGTCGATCCTGACCGAGGAGCTGATCGATGCGCGATTCAGTACCGCAACGCAGCCCCAGGCGCTGGAAACCAACCGGAAAATCTACTCCCGCGCCGGCCTTGCCGCCATCGCGCAGGCGATGGCCGGACCCGACGCCGTCCAGAGCTTCGCCTACCTCCCCAAGATCCAGGCGCCCACCTTGCTGACATGGGGTCGTGACGACCGGGTCACGCCATTGGACGGGGCGCTTCTCCCCCTCCGCCTCATTCCCAATGCGGAACTGCACATTTTCCCCAAATGCGGCCACTGGGCGATGATCGAGCAGAAAGCCGCGTTCGAAAGCGCGGTCATGGCGTTCCTGACCCGCGAATAGTCCGGACGGCCGGGGGCGGTTGCCGGAAAACTGCTATGTTGGAAGGATGGAGCCGGAGGTTTGTTCGTCATGCGCGTTCGCAAGCCAGATGTGGATTTTTCCCAAACCTCCGCGCGATGGGCGCCCCATGGCGAATTCGCGCAGCAGATGAACGCCTCGTCGCTCTGGATTCCCCATCTCGAGCGTTTTCTGAACCGCGTCATGTCCCAGGCGAATGCGAAGCTCGACGCTTCCAAGCCCGGGCATGCGCGGCTCAAGGCGGACATTCGCACCTTCATCCGCCAGGAAGGCAATCACACTGCGCTCCATGCCGCGTTCAACGCGATATTGCCGCGCGGGGGATATGATATCGCCCATTTCGAACGCCATTTCGAAGCGGAGTTCAAACGGCTGCTGGCTACGAAGTCCTTCAAATTCCTGTGCGCCTATTGCGAAGGCTTCGAGACGCTCGGCCCGCCCATGGCTCTCGTCTGGCTCGATGAGATAGAGGATTTGATCGGCAATGCGGATCAGAATGTCGTGACATTGTGGAAGTGGCACCTGATGGAGGAATATGAGCATCGTACCGTCTGCCACGACGTCGCGCGCATGTTCGGCGTCGGCTATTTCCAGCGTATCCATGGCTTCTTCTTCCAGCTGAAGCACCTGCAGGGCATGTCGAGGATGGTGAAGGACTATCTCTTCACCCAGGATTCACTCGCCATGACGCCCGAGCAGATCGCCGAAATGCATAAACGATCCAAAGCCGTTGGCCGAAAGGTGATGAAACTGGCACTGCCCCGCATTCTCAAGGCGTTGCTGCCTTTCCACGATCCACGCAAGGACCCTGAGCCAAGGGCCTATCGTTCCTACATGGCGAAGATCGAGACTGCCCTTGTCTGATGCTTTTGAAGGGCAGGCTGAAACTGCCGCCGAACTCTGCCTGAAGGCGGGCCGTCCGTTCCGGATCGCGGTCGCCGACGACGTGCTGGCCGATCTTGCGGACCGGCTGGCACGGACCCGCTTGCCACGCGTCGAAGCCGGCGCTGGCTGGCGGCACGGGATGCCGCTGGAAGCGGCGGCAAAGCTGCTGGACCATTGGCGCAAGGGTTTCGACTGGCGGGCGCACGAGCAACGCCTCAACCGCTTTGCCCAGCGCATGGTCAACGTCGACGGGCAGGACATTCATGTCGTGGTGGAGCCGGGTTCCGGCCCCGACCCGCTGCCATTGGTGCTGCTCAATGGCTGGCCCAGTTCCTTCGTCGAATTTGACGGGGTGATCGACCGGCTGGCGCATCCGGAACGACATGGCGGGGCGGTTGAGGACGCCTTTACCGTGATCATCCCGTCCATGCCGGGTTATGGCTTTTCCCCGCCGCCCGCCAGCCCGATATCGGCCGCACAGATCAGCGCGCTGTGGGACAAGCTGTGCGGCCAGCTACAACTGGATCATTATGTCATTTTCGGGTCCGATTGGGGCAGTCTGGCGGGACGGCATCTCGCGGAGCTTGCGCCCGAAGGGTTGCGGGCGCTCCTGTTCTCGACGTCAGGCGGATTTATCGCGCCCGATCCTGCTGGCCCCGGCCCTAGCCCGGAGGAAGCCCAGTGGCTCGAGCGCGCTTTGGCGCCCGATCCCGAATATGCCTATCAGGCGATCCAGGGCCATAAAGCCGATGCGATGGCGATGGCGATGAGCGACTCGCCGATGGGTCTGGCAAGCTGGATCATCGACAAGTTCAGGTCCTGGAGCACGCCCGCCGCCGATGGTGGCCCGCCTTTCCCGTTCGATGATCTGCTCGTGAACATCATGATATACTGGATCAACGGACCGTCGGCGCCGATGTGGCTTTACGGGTTCCTGCATGAAAGCGTCATCCCGCCGGGAACGCGGATCAGCGTTCCGGCGGGTTTCATGCTGTTTGCCGACGACCTGATTCCACCCGTCCCGCGCAGCATGCTTGAGCGTGTCTATGATGTGCGTCACTATGCGGTTCATCCCCATGGCGGGCACTTTCCGGCACAGGATGCGGCGGATCTGTTCGTTGCAGAACTGACCGGCTTCTTCAGGGCATTCAGATAGGCCGAACCGGCTCACCGGCCGGCGTCCCCGCACGAGGGCCGCCGGCTCGGTTCAAGGATCAGGGCATCAGGATCACCCTGCCGCGCACGCCGCCGTCCTCGACAAGGCGGTGCGCTTCCGCTGCGTGAGCGAGAGCCAATGTCCGTGAAACGGGCATCTTCATTTCCCCCGTGGCGATCGCATTGACGATCCGGGCGAGCCGCTCCCCATCGCCATGATAGCCGAAGATCTTCGGCTCAGCAGGCAATCCTTCGCCTTCGATCGGCGTCGTGGCCACGGTGATGATCTTGCCGCCGGGCTTGAGGTTGCGGCAAAGGCGGCCGACTGCGGCTCCGCCCACTGTGTCCGCGACATGATCGAAGCGCAGATCGTCAGGCAGCGGATCGTCAAAACCAACCACCTCCTCAAAGCCCAACGCCCTTGCCTCATCGGCATAGGCGTCACGGACAGCAACGATGACCCGGCATCCCAGCCCCTTGGCCGCCCAGGCGGCGAAGCGGCCCACGCCGCCGGTCGCGCCGGTGACCAGCACAGTCTGGCCACCGAGCGGGGCCACCCCCTCCTCCACCATCTCGACTCCCGTCAAAGCAGGGCAAGGCAGGGCAGCGGCCTGCGCGTCGTCGACATTGTCCGGAATGACCGCGCAATGCGCCGCGTCGGCGACGGCATATTCGGCATAGGCGCCATTGACGGTCGCGAACACGCGGTCCCCGACGCGCAGCGCCGTCACGCCATCCCCCACGGCCGACACGGTGCCCGCCACGTCATAGCCGGGCACATGCGGCAGGGGCAGCGGATAATAGCGCAGGCTGAAGCCGTTGCGCCACTTATAGTCGGCCGGGTTCACCCCGATCGCCGTCACCCGTATCTGGACCTGCCCGGCCGCCGCCTTGGGTGGGTCGAGCTCGACGAGCTTGAGCACTTCCGGCGGACCATGCTCTTCAAATTGTACAGCCTTCACGTCACTCTCCTTAAAACAGTGGAAATTCCATCGCTGGTCAGGCCAGCTCGATCCAGCGCCCTTCCTTGCGCGATCGCTCGACCGCGTCGATGACCCTGACATGCGCCAGCCCGTCGTCGAACGTGGCTATAGCAGGGTTCCTGTAAGCGGGGTCCGCAATCCAGGATTTGAATGCCGACGTCAGGCCGACCATCTCCACGAAGCCGTAATCGCTGCTGTGGGTCTGCACATAGGGCGTATCCTCCATGGTCGGAAGCGCTTCCTGCGGCGCGCTCACCTCCGGGCCTCCGCCGCGAAGCTCCTGCAGCAGATCGTCCGGCGCCGCCACCTGCTGCACGCCGTCCGCACTGCTCATCGCCACATCATAGGTCCAGCCGATCGACACGCCGGCGTCGGCGCCGGTGATGCGCGTCGTCGCGAACGGATCCCACGTCCTGCACGTCCCGGTCATCGCGCCCTGGACGCCATTGTCCAGAAGGAAGGCGAAGGCATAGCTGTCATCGGACGTCATGCCCCGGTCCGATCCGGGATGCACCGTACCCGCGACCGCCGCGAATTCGCCGACCATATAGCGGATCAGGTCGATGCCATGCGCATTGTAATTGCGCAGCCAGCCGCCCCCGCCCTCATGCGTCATCCACCAGTCCGGCAGTTCCAGCGAGCGGGGCGCGCAGAGCGTATGATCGAACTGCGCGACGACGTGGATGGGGGCGCCCAGCGCGCCATCCTTTACCAGCCGCCGCGCCAGGGCATTTTGCCGGAACCAGCGGAATTCATGGCTGATCATGTTGGCGACCCCGGCCTCCGAGGCGGCGTCCCGCATTTCTTGCGCATGGCCGATATCAAGCGCGAACGCCTTTTCGCAAATGACATGCTTGCCCGCCGCCAGGGCGCGCATCGTGAAATCATGGTGGGTCTGGGGCGGCGTCGCGATCACGACGGCATCGACGTCGCTGTCGAGCGCAGCCTCATAGGAGGTCAGCGCATGGGGGATACCGAAATGGGACGCACGATACGCCGTCTTCTCCGCATCCCTTCCGACGAGCGTGGTCACGGTGAAGCCGGCAGCGCGCAGAGCGCGAATGTGCAAGGTGCAGCCGATGTTGGTGCCGACAACGGCAACTTTCAGGTCTTTCATGGACTTTTCTCTCCCGATGCGATTGCCGGTCAGCGAAAGAGGCTGGAGGCCATGCGGCATGGGCGGACCCGATACCCTCGCCGAACCCGGCGCGGCATCGTTCGATGGCCCCGGTCTGAGAGGGGGAGACCATATCCCGGCGTCATGGAACCCGGCATTTCGATGATAGCACCTTCCTTAGTTGCCAAAGCATCCTGTGGCACAGCTTCACACGGCGGCATCGTCCATTTGCATGTCGAAACAGCAATGGCGCATCCTCTAACGCTCGATTAGAAGGATTTGCGATGTCGCTCAAAATGCCCGCCCCGGACCAACATGTGATCGCCAGACGGGCGGAGATCGCGGCGGCGCTTCGCGCGATCGTCCCCGGCGAGGGCGTGATCGAAGACCCGGACGGGTTGCGCCCCTATGAATCGGACGGGCTGACCGCCTATCGCCAGCCGCCCCTGCTCGTCGTCCTTCCCGAAACGACGCAGCAGGTGTCCCGGATACTCGCCTGGTGCCATGCCGAGGGGGTGAAGGTGGTGCCGCGCGGATCGGGCACGTCGCTCTCGGGGGGCGCGCTGCCGCTGGCCGACGCCGTCCTGCTTGGCCTTGGCAAGTTCAAGCGCGTAATCGACATCGACTATGAGGACCGCATCGCCATCGTGCAGCCGGGCGTGACCAATCTCGCCATCACCCAGGCCGTGGAGGATCGCGGCTTTTATTACGCGCCCGACCCCTCCAGCCAGATCGCCTGCTCGATCGGCGGCAATGTCGCGGAAAATTCGGGTGGCGTGCACTGCCTGAAATATGGGCTGACCACCAACAACGTCCTGGGCGTCGAACTGGTGCTGATGGATGGCGAGATCGTCCGGCTGGGCGGCCGGCAACTGGATCCGGCGGGCCTTGATCTGCTGGGCGTCGTCGTGGGGTCCGAGGGCCTTCTGGGTGTCGTTACCGAAGTGACGGTGCGGATCCTTCCCAAGCCCCAGACCGCGCGCGCGCTTCTGATCGGCTTTTCGACCGTCGAAGGCGCGGGACAGTGCGTGGCCGACGTGATTGCCGAGGGCATTATTCCCGCCGGGATGGAGATGATGGACAAGCCCGCCATCCACGCCGCCGAAGCCTTCGTGCAGGTCGGATATCCGCTCGACGTCGAAGCCTTGCTGATCGTCGAACTGGACGGCCCGGCCGCCGAATGCGACCACCTGATCGGCGAGGTGGAGCGCATCGCCAATGAAAATGGCGCGGTGTCTTGCCGGATTTCACAGGACGAAGGCGAGCGCATGGCCTTCTGGGCCGGACGCAAGGCGGCCTTTCCCGCCGTGGGCCGTCTCGCGCCCGATTATTATTGCATGGACGGGACCATACCGCGCCGTCGGTTGCCGGAGGTGCTGCAACGCATGCGCGTGCTGTCCAAACATTATGGGCTTGGCGTCGCCAATGTATTCCACGCCGGCGACGGCAATCTGCACCCGCTCATCCTCTACGACGCCAACAAGGAGGGAGAGCTGGACCGGGCCGAAGCGTTCGGCAACGACATATTGCGGCTGTGCGTGGAGGTGGGCGGCGTGCTGACCGGCGAGCATGGCGTGGGCGTCGAAAAGCGAGACCTGATGCCCGAAATGTATTCGGAAATCGACCTTGCCCACCAGCAACGGGTCAAATGCGCCTTCGATCCTGATCTGCTGCTCAACCCCGGCAAGGTATTTCCGACATTGCATCGCTGCGCGGAACTCGGCCGCATGCATGTGCATCATGGCCAGCTTCCTTTCCCCGACCTGCCGCGCTTCTGATAGGGTTTCGATGAGCAACAACCTCATGCCTCGGTCCGAGGCCGATCTGTGCGACGCGATTGCCCAGGCAATAGGCGACGGGGAAAGGCTGGCGATCACCGGCGGCGCGACCAAGTCCGACATTGGCCGGCATGTCGAAAATGCCCGCTGCCTGGACATGCGCGGTTTTTCCGGCATCGTGGACTATGATCCCGCGGAGCTGGTCCTTACCGTCGGGGCAGGCACTCCGCTCTCCGAGGTGGAGGCGCTGGTCGCCAGCCGCGAACAGAAACTGCCCTTCGCTCCTTTCGATTACGGGCCAGTCTTTGGCCGGCCCGCAGGCGCCAGCACCATCGGGGGCGTCGTCGCCGCCGGCATTGCGGGATCGCAACGCGTGTCCCAGGGCAGCGCCCGCGACCATCTGCTTGGCTTCCGCGCAGTTTCCGGCCGGGGAGAAACATTCATCGCCGGGGCGAAGGTGGTCAAGAATGTGACCGGCTACGACCTTTCCAAGCTGGTCAGTGGCAGTTGGGGGCGTCTTGTCGCCTTGACCGAAGTGACGCTGAAAGTGTTGCCGCGGCCCCGCCTTTCCGTGACGAAAGCCATGGAAGGCCTCGCCGACGCCGATGCCATACGCCTGATGTCACGCGCGCTCGGCTCGCAGGCCGATGTCTCGGCCGCGGCGCATATTCCGGGGCAGGTCCAGGGCGGCGCGTCGCTCACCTTGTTGAAGGTCGAGGGATTCGGGCCTTCCGTGACGGCACGGTGCGCCATGCTGGACGCGCTCTTTTCCGACGTCGGGGATCTGCGGCAGCTGGAGGGCGATGTCGCGGATCATCTCTGGTCCGAACTCAGGACACTGAGGCCGCTGGCGGGCGATGCTCCCCTTTGGCGGATCAACGTGGCGCCACGCGAAGGAGCAGCCATCGTCGCGGCGATCGAGCCGCTGGGCGCGAAATGGATGCTGGACTGGGGCGGCGGCCTGATCTGGGCAGCCGTGGATGGCGATCCGGCCATCATCCGCGATGCGGCGGCGCGCGTGGGCGGCCATGCCATGCTGGTGCGCGGCTCAACGGATTTGCGCGATCGGATCGCCGCCTTCCATCCCGCCGCGCCAGCCGTCGCGGCGCTTGAAACGCGGGTGCGCCGCGCTTTCGATCCCAATGGCGTGTTCGAAACAGGGCGGTTCTAGATGCAGACCAATTTTTCCGAAGCGGCGCTGGCCGACCCGGCAATGCAGGCATCCGAAGCGGTCATCCGCAAATGCGTGCATTGCGGCTTCTGCACCGCCACCTGTCCGACCTACGTCCTGCTGGGCGACGAACTGGATAGTCCGCGCGGACGCATCTACCTGATGAAGGACATGCTGGAGAAGCAGGCGCAACCGACGCAGGAAATCGTCAAGCATATCGACCGCTGCCTCTCCTGCCTTTCCTGCATGACCACCTGCCCGTCGGGCGTGAATTACATGCACCTGGTGGATCATGCCCGCGCCTATATCCATGACCGGTACAAGCGGCCGTTTCAGGATCGGTTGTTCCGCGCGCTGCTCGCGTGGACATTGCCCCATCCTGCACGGTTCCGTCTTGCCCTGCGGCTGGCGAGGCTGGCACGGCCTGTCGCGCCCCTGTTCGACAAATGGCCGGCCCTGCGCCCGCTCGCCGCGATGCTGAAACTGGCGCCCGCCCGGATTGCCGCGAAAATTCCCGATCCGCAGCGTCTCTCTGCCACCCGGCGGGGCCGCGTTGCGCTGTTGCAGGGATGCGCGGAACCCGTGCTTCGACCCGAATTTCGCGCCGCCGCCATCCGTGTGCTGGATCGCGCCGGCTTCGACATCGCTGTTCCAGAGGGTGAGGGCTGCTGCGGCGCGCTCGTCCACCATATGGGGCGGGAAGAGGCAAGCCTGTCCGCCGCCAGGCGCAATGTCGATGCCTGGATGCGCGAAATGGACGGCGCCGGTCTCGACGCGATCCTCATCACGGCTTCGGGATGCGGCACGACGATCAAGGACTATGGCTTCATGCTGCGGAACGACCCCGCCTATGCCGAAAAGGCGCAGCGCGTGTCGGCCATTGCCAAGGATATTTCCGAATTCCTGGCCACGGTGGACATGCCGGCAGCAAACGGACATGGCCTCGTCGTCGCCTATCACGCCGCCTGTTCCCTTCAACATGGCCAGAAGGTGACGGAAGCACCCAAGCAGCTTCTAACCCGTGCGGGCTTTACCGTCCGCAGTCCGGCCGAAGCGCATCTATGCTGCGGATCGGCGGGCACCTATAATATCCTTCAGCCCGACATCGCCGGCCAACTCGGCCAGCGGAAGGCCGCCAATCTCGACCGGCTCGAGGCGGACGTCATCGCGACCGGCAACATCGGTTGCGCCATGCAGATCGGCCAACGGGCGGCGACCCCCATCGCGCACACGATAGAACTTCTCGATTGGGCAAGCGGAGGGCCGGCCCCTTCGTCCCTCAAACATCTGGAAAAAGGATATTCCCATGACCCGCATCACGCTCGACCAGGCCAATAGGATCATCGCGGCCGCCTTCGCCCATGCCGCAGAAGCCAAATACAAGCCGCTTGCCGCAGTCGTCGTCGACGCCGGGGGCCATGTCATAGCCTATCAACGGCAGGACGGAGCCTCGACAGGGCGCTTCCAGATCGCGCTCGGCAAGGTCAGCGGTGCGCTGATGCTGGGTCTTTCATCCCGCAAGATCGCGGACATGGCGGCGGAACGTCCGACCTTCATCGCCTCGCTGGGTCCGATCGCAGCGGGCGGCCTGATTCCCGCGGCCGGCGGCGTCATCGTCGTCGACGCGGATAACCAGCCGATCGGCGGCGTCGGCATTTCCGGTGATCTTTCCGACAATGATGAAAAGGCCGTCCTCGCAGGCATCATGGCCGCAGGTCTCTCGCCACAGGCCTAGGCACGGAAAGGCGATCGCGCTTCACCCCAGAGGGTCGAGCGTTCCAAGCCAGGCCACCAGGCCGATGATGGCGAGGGCGGCGATCGTCTCGACCGTCAGGGACAGCCGCAGATGCCTTGTCGCCTGCTGCGGTGTTCCGCGTTCCAGCGCTGGCGTCAACCGCCAGCGGTTGAGCGCCGCCAGAGCCAGCATCAGGCCAAACAGCGTCAGTTTCATGCCCAGCAGCAAGCCGTACCGGCTGCTCCTTAGCGCAGGCAGATCGGACAACCCCACGATCATGGCGGCGTTGACCGCGCCGCTGATCACCAGGGTGACGACCAGCAGCGTACCCATGACGGAAAAATGTGCCAGCATCCTGGCGACGCGTCGCGCTTCCGTGCGGGTGGGATTCACCGTCAGCAGGGCGTGAAGCAATACCGCCAGCGCAGCGATCCAGCCTGCCGCGGCCCAGATGTGCGCGACATCCGCCACGCGGTGGATCGTGCCCGCCAGCCCTTCGGTCGCGCCCGCATGACCCGTCCAGGCCAGCGTCGCAGCGGCAATGGCAGCCGGCAGGAGTGTCGGGCGGATCGAGCCGATGCCGGCAAGCAGGAGCGCCAGCAGCAGTGCGGCGGCCCGGACCGCCAGCACGGGGCCGATGGGCGTCATTGTCAGCAATATCCGTGCCGTCGCCCAATCCGGCGACGTGATCGGTGCGCCCGTCATCGATGCCGCGCTGGCCATCAACCAGAGCACGGACAGCGCCGCCCCGGCGATGGCGAGAATGATCAGCGTCGCGCTTCGGCCCGCCATGCCCATGACCCACCAGAAGAGCGGCAGGCCCATGAGCAGGGCAAGGTCGAGCATCAGCGCAAAGCGCGCGGCGATGAGCGCCCCCTCGGTCATGGCAGCTTATTTGACCGTGAAGCTGTAGCCGCCTTCCATCTTGTGCTGGTCGGCGCCGACGATATGCCATTTGAGATTATAGGTGCCGGCGGGCAGAGCGCGGGGCAAGGCGAGAGTCATTGTCTTGCCCTCGACGCTGGTCTTGAAGCCCTTGATCGGCATCGGCGCATGATTGGCCATGCCCGGCATCCCCGTCATGGTCAGTTCAGCGCCGCTCATCGGCGCCAGGAAGGTCTCCGAAAAGGTGAGGGTCAGCTTGTTGATCTTCGTCACGGTCGCATCGGCGGCCGGGCTGGACGAGACCAACTTGCTGTGCGCGGCGGCAACGCCGGGCAACGCCATCGCAAAGGCAGCGGCGAAGGTCAGGAATGCGCGGGTCATGGCTTTGTCTCCATCGGGGTGATGACGGCAATTACGCACCAGCCCACGTCATCCCTTACTCCGCGCGCATATTTTTTCCATGCGGGCCGATCGACATGCGGGAACGCCCGTCCCTCGTCGGCGCCCGCTTCGGCCGCCAGCTAATAATGAAAATCAGTTCGGCATAAGCTGCTGCGCGTACGCTGCAATTTGTCATCAACCGTTCGGGTCGATGGGCGCTTTGCGTCAACGCGGCGGGCACGGCCGCTTACTCTCCCCCAATCAAACGGAAAATGGACCAGGGTAGATGCTGCGTTTCGCCTGCATGGGCTTGTCATTGTCATGCGCAGCGCTGACGGCATCCCCGGCTGCGGCCCAGGATGGAGATGCCGCCGGCACATGGGCGCTGAGCGGCGGCTTCGACCTGCTCGAACTGCGCGGGGCCAAGGGAGATGACCTGTTCTTCTGGGACGGCACCTTTTCCTATGGCGATACCAGGGACCAGTTCATGCTGGTGACGAATGGCGGGGGCGCGCTGCGCGGGCAGATCGACGAGGTGCAGATGCGACTCTTTTACGGCCGCAGCTTTGGCAATACGACGATGTTGCTGGGCGTTCGCAAGGATTTCAGACCCCATCCGCGCGACACCCATGCGGCGATCGGCGCGCAGGGCACGGTCGGCACCCGCCTCAACTGGGAGGGCTATGCCTTTCTGTCCGACGACGGCGATCTGACCGGGGAAACGCAGATCATCTATCAATTGCCGCTTTCCCGCCACTTCTATCTGGAGCCACGGATCGCGATCGGCTGGTCGGCGCAGGCAATAGGCAAGGAGTCGGTAAAGCCGGGTCTTACCGAAGGGGAAGGGTCTTTGCGCTTGCGCTATCGCCTGACGCAGAAGGCGACCTTCTACACCGCGATCGTTCACGAACGCCTGCTCGGGAGCACGCGCCGCCTGGCTCGCTCCGGGGGAGAGAGCGTCGGCTCCACAATGGCGGTGATCGGTTTCGGCTTCAACCTCTGACCCGACAACTTAGGGGCGCACCCAAAACTGCGGCGCGAAAGACATGAGGTAAACGTCACTCCTGCCGATGACGGAAAAGGCTGTCGATGGGATAGACGTCGCGCATGATCGGCGAATCAAGCACCATATAGCTGAAATATTTTTCGATCCCCGCATCGCTCTCCAGCAGGGAATCAAAGATCCGTTGATAATGGACGACGCTGCGCGCGACGACCTTCAGGAAATAATCATAGCCGCCGCTGACATGATGACATTCGACAATTTCGCATATCTCCCGCGCCCGCGAGAGGAAACGGTCGAAGTCGGCAATCCGGTGATCCGCAAGCGTCACTTCCGTGAACACCGTCAGATAATCGCCGAGCTTTTCCAGCGCGACGCGCGCGCCGTAGGATTTGATGTAGCCCGCATCTTCAAGGCGCTTGAGACGGCTGAGGCAAGGACTGGCCGACAAGCCGATCGCGTCGGCCAGGCCCACATTGGTGACGCGGCCATGGTCCTGGAGATAGGATAATATCTTGAAATCAAGCCGGTCGAGCTTTTCCACTTTCATCCCCCTGGGACAGCGTGCATCGCGCCATGCTATAAGCTTTGCCGCAGCATAATCTGTCGGGAAGCATCATCGAAACACCGGATTGATATTTTCATCGCCCACCCAAAGGAGGAATTATTCCGCCGGCGCTTCTATCCTGACGAAATGCCTTGTCGGCTCACGGGCGCCGTGGACGACCGCCCGGCTCAATGGGATCAACCAGTGCAATGAAGCTCGATCGGATTGACCTTAAGATCCTGCGCAGGCTCCAGGCCGATGGTCGCATCAGCAATGTCGAATTGGCCGATGCGGTAGGCCTGTCCGCCAGTCCCTGCCTGGCAAGGGTCAAGAAGCTGGAGGCGGCCGGCATCATCTGCGGCTATGAAACACAGTTCGACTTGGCGAAACTGGGCAATTTCGTCACCGCCTATGTTCAGGTCGTCCTCAAGAATCACCGCCGGGCGGAGGCCCAGAAGTTTGAAAAGGCCGTGCTGCGCATTCGCGAAGTCGTCGAATTCCACATGGTCAACGGCAAGTTCGATTATCTCATGAAGATCGTTGCCGTCGGCTATGACGGGCCTGCCCGTATCCTGGAGCAGATGTGGCAGGCCGATCTGGGCATTCAGAGCTATTCGGTGTTCATCGTTTCGGCAACGCCCATCCGGAACCAATCGCTGCCCATCGACGACTGATCTTCTGCCGCTGCATCGAAAATCGGAAGTTACTGCTTCCGAAAATCGGGTCGACAGCGGAAATTTCCGTTTCGATCCCCTTACCCTCGGGACATTCAACGACAGCAAAGGCGCAAGGTCATGTTCAGACCCAAATTCATCAGTTTCGACTGCTACGGCACGATGATCAACTTCATCATGGGGCCGACGGCGCGCGCGCTTTTCTCCGACCGGGTCGAGCCGTCGAAGATGGACGATTTCATCGACTCGTTTCGCGCTTTTCGCCTGGATGAAGTCTTGGGCGCATGGAAGCCCTTTTTCGACGTGGTCGGAAATTCGATAGAACGCGCCTGCCGCAAGCATGGAGTGTCGTTCCACCCGCGCGATATCCAGGCGCTGTACGACGCAGTCCCCACCTGGCAGCCCCATCCGGACGTACCGGGGCCGCTGGCGAGGATTGCCGAGCATTATCCCCTCGTGATCCTGTCCAACAGCATGGTCGATCTGATCCCGCACAGCGCGCGCAACATCGGCATTCCCTTCCACTCCGTGCTGACCGCCGAGGAGGCGGGGGCCTACAAGCCGCTGATGCGCCCGTTCGAATATATGCTGGACCGGCTGGGTTGCGCGCCCGAAGACATGATGCATGTATCGTCAAGCCCGCGCTACGACCTGATGACCGCGCATGACCTGGGCTTTGGCGCGAAGATATTGGTCGATCGCGGGCATGAGCCGCCGACCGATCATTTTGGCATCACCCGCATCCGCGACTTCAACGACCTCCCCGGTCTGCTCGGGCTCTAGGGATCCCTGATGATCAGGCGCGACCGCCGCTCCAACGGATCCGTTCCGCGGACAGCATGGGCCAGGGCGGCCGCCTTGCTTGCCAGGAACAAAGTGGAGATGCTGTTCCCGTGAAAAGGCCCATGAAACTGGATGGCACCGATCTGCGGATCATGTCCGTTCTGGAAAGAAACGGGCGCATCACCAATTCGCTGCTGGCGGAAATGGTGGGACTGTCGCCAAGTCCATGCCTGACGCGGGTCGATCGACTGGAACGGGCGGGCTATATCACGGGCTATGGAGCGCGCATCAACCTGGCGGCGGTGGGAGAGCTGGTCACGGTTTTCGCCGAGATCACGCTCCACGACCGACGCATGGCCACGGTTTCACGGTTCGAGCAGAAGCTGAAAACCATCGATGAACTCTGCGAATGCGCGCGGGTCAGCGGGGATTGCGATTATATATTGAAGCTCCTGACCCGATCGGTTTCCCATTATTGCGAAACGATCATGAGGATCGTTGAGGAAAGCGGGCTGGTCGATCGCTATTTCAGCTATTTCGTCGTCCGCAGTTTCGATCCCGGCGATCGCGGATTTCTGGATCTTGTCCAGACACCCGACTGACCCAGCCCCGACCATGCTTCCGCAGGATGGACACATGGACTGCGCCGTTCCACGCTGAATAACCATAGGCTAGAATATGCTGATCGATCCTACGCTCACGACCCGACCGCCACAGCTTGGCGCGCAACATGCCGAGGCGCTGGTACGGACCCATTATGGCAGGATATTGGAAGCGCATGAACTGGGCGGGGAGCGCGACCGCAATTTCAGAATGGTCGCGCCGGACGGCAGCCAGTTCCTTCTCAAAATCTCCAATCCCGCCGAAGCGGTCGACATCGTCCATCTTCAGAACGCCGTTCTCAATCATCTGAGGGACCGGGCGCCCTCGCTGCCGGTGCCGCGCCTCGTCGCCTCGGTCGAGGGGACGTATGAAACCCCGATCCTGCTGGATGACGGCCGCCCTTCCATCCTGCGGATGCTCACCTTCCTGCCGGGTACGCCGCTTGTCCAATCGCCCCGCTCCACCAGCCAGCGCCAGGCGCTGGGCCGGTGCCTGGCCGGGCTGAACCAGGCGCTCCATGACTTCTCGCACCCGGCAGCTCACCATGACCTGCTGTGGAATGTCGCGGCGGCGCATCGGCTGAGCGGCATGATCGACAGCATCATGGACGCGCAGCGGCGCAGGCAGGTCCGGCAGTTCATGGACCATTATGAGGCGATCACCCTGCATGCCCTGCCCCCGCTGCGCGCGCAGGTCATTCACAACGACTTCAATCTGGGCAATGTGCTGGTCCAGCCCGACAGAACCGACGAGGTCGCCGCGATCATCGATTTTGGCGATGTCATCCACAGCCCGCTGGTGAGCGAGATCGCGACCGCCGCCGCCTATCAGCTTGCGGACGGAGCCGATCCGCTGCTGAGCGCTGCCGAGATGATCGGCGCCTATCATGAACTGCTGCCGCTGCGGCCGGCCGAAAAGGCGGTCCTGCTGGATCTGGTCATGGCCCGCCTGGTCATCACCGTCCTGATCACCGAATGGCGGGCGGAGCGCTACCCGGAAAACCGCGCCTATATCCTGCGCAACAATGGCCTCGCATGGGCGGGCCTGGAGCATATCGCCCGGCTTTCCCGCGAAGAGGCGAACAGCCGGTTGCTGCAATTCTGCCTGTCAGGAGACGATCAATGACATTTGTGGACACATCATCCGTCAACGCCTTCATCCCCGGCCAGGTCGAGCTGGACGCGCGCGAAGCGCGTTTGATCGAACAGCGCGACCGGCTGCTGGGCCCGGCCTATCGCCTGATGTACCAGAAACCCCTCCACTTCGTCCGGGGTGAGGGCGTGTGGCTCTATGACGCGGACGGCAGGGCCTATCTCGACACCTATAATAATGTCGTATCGCTGGGCCATTGCCATCCCGATGTCGTGGAGGCGATCACCAGGCAGGTCGCAACGCTTTGCACCAACACGCGCTACCTGCACGAGACCATATTGGAACTGGCCGACGGCCTGCTTTCGACGGTGGCAGGCGACCTGTCGCACATGATGCTGACAGGCTCCGGCAGCGAAGCGAACGACCTGGCCTATCGCATCGCGCAGGTCCGCACCGGCGGCACCGGCGTCGTCATCACGGAGACCGCCTATCACGGCATCACCGATGCCGTGTCGAAATTCTCTCCGACCCTGGGCGAAGGCGTTTCGCTGGGCGCGCATGTTCGAACGGTTCCCGCACCCGCCGCCTATCGCAGCGGGCCGAATGTCGCCGACCGCTTCACCCGCGACGTGGAAAGGGCGATCGCCGACATGAAGCGCCACGGCATCCGCCCCGCCATGCTGATCGTCGATTCCATCTTCACCAGCGACGGCATCCTGCCGGAGGAGCCAGGCTTCCTGAAGGGCGCGGTGGAGGCGATCCGCAGGGCCGGCGGCATCTTCGTCGCTGATGAGGTGCAACCAGGCTTCGGACGGACGGGCAGCCATATGTGGGGCTTCCAACGCCACGGCGTCGATCCCGACATCGTCACATTGGGCAAGCCGATGGGCAATGGACAACCGATCGCCGGACTTCTCACCCGACATGATGTGGTGGAGGAGTTTGGCAAGAAGTCCCGTTATTTCAATACATTTGCTGGCAACGCCGTGTCGTGCGCGGCCGCCGCGGCAGTGCTGATGGTCATCAGGCGCGACCGGATCATGGACAATGCGCGGGATGTCGGCGCCTATCTGCTGAGCAAGGTCGACGCGCTGCGGGCGCGTCACGATTGCCTGGGCAATGTGCGCGGGGCCGGCCTGTTCGTCGCGGCCGACATTGTCACCGACCGGGAAACCCAGGCCAGCGATCGCGACCGCACCACCAGGGTCGTGAATGCGATGCGGGACAATGGCGTGCTCATCAGCGCATGCGGCGCAGATCATAACATCCTGAAGATCCGGCCACCGTTGATCTTCAGCCGCGAGAATGTCGACCTGTTCGTCGACGTGCTCGACAAGGCGCTGGAAGCCTGATCTGATCGGCACGGTCGGCGCTTTCCCTGCATGACGACTTTGGCGGGCGGCTGGATACAAGACTCCGCCGCCCTGCTTGCATGGCACAGGCCGGGTCCCTGCGGTTCCACCGCGAGTCCCGGGGCGGCAGATTCTTCCACAGCGGCGACAAGATGTGGCATCAAGCGCCGCAACAGGCGCAAACTCAATGTCCTTCACTTGGCTGTCGCGTCATGATGATGCCGTGGAGATCGAACCCGCGGGAAGGAAGTGGACGATGGGAAGTATATCAATGGCGCCTCCAACCGCCGGCAGTGCCGCTTCAGGAAACGCGAAGGCTTCCGCGCGAGTCCGCCTGGAAAATATCGACGCGCTGCGCGGTTTCGTGATGGTACTGATGCTGCTGGACCATCTGCGCGAAACCTGGTTCGCCCATTATGCGGTAACCGATCCCATCGACGCGCGCACGATCTTGCCGGCGATCGGCTTCGCACGCTTCGCCGTCAGTTTCTGCGCGCCGATATTCGTCGCTCTTACCGGCCTGGGCGTCTATCTGTTCAGCATCAATCATACGGTTCAGGAGACGACCTCCTATCTGGTGAAGCGCGGCCTGCTGCTGATGGCGATCGAAGTCTTCTATCTGAGCGAACTCTATTGGGGCATCGTTCCGCAACCCACATTCTGGCTACAGGTCATCTGGTGCATCGGCCTGTGCATGATCATCCTCGCCGCGCTGATGCGGCTGCCCCGGCCGGCGCTGATCGCCCTGGGACTGGCGCTCGTCTGCTTCCACAACCTGCTCGATCCGATCCGCCTGACGCAGGATGATGCATTGTTCCCGCTATGGGCCATGCTGCATCAGCGGGACACCTTTGCCCTGCCGTTCGGCTTCGTCGCCAAGACGACCTATCCGATCCTGCCCTGGATCGGCGTCATTTCCCTCGGCTTCGGCATCGGCCCCTGGTTCCGCCCGGAAGTTTCGCAAGAAACCCGGCAGCGACGCCTTCTCACTCTGGGATTTGGCCTGATCGCCGGCTTCATTGCCCTCCGTCTGCTCAATGTCTATGGCGACAAGCCCTGGTCCGTCGTCGATGGCGATCCGGTCCGCACGATCATCGCCTTCATCTCGCTGACCAAATATCCGCCCTCACTGCTCTTTCTCATGCCGACGCTCGGCGGGGGGGCATTGTTGCTCGTGCTGTTCGAACGGATCAGGACGTCAGGCCTG
Organism: Sphingobium sp. LMC3-1-1.1; assembly: GCF_040676285.1. NCBI lineage: Bacteria > Pseudomonadati > Pseudomonadota > Alphaproteobacteria > Sphingomonadales > Sphingobiaceae > Sphingobium > Sphingobium sp. LMC3-1-1.1. Next base: position 564,190 of record NZ_JBEGHQ010000012.1, read on the forward strand.
GTCACCGCCCTGGCCGTATTCGGCGGCGCACCGATGTTCTTCTACATCCTACACCTTACCGTATTGCGCATTCTCTATCACAGCGCGCTCGGCATATGGGGACCGAACAGCGGCGCCTTCTACGCCTTCAACAACTATAATTGGGTGTTGGTCTGGTATGTCGCGATGATCGTACCGCTGTACCTGCCCACGATATGGTATGCTCGCCTGAAACGTCGCCGTCGCGATATCAGCTGGCTCAAATATTTCTGAGGCCGATGCTGTCGGGCAATCCACATGTCGCATCACCCGACCCGGTCGTGAGGAACACGGAAACTGCTGCCCCGACATATCAACATTATTCATGCAGTGATCGAGGCGCAGTCCGACAATATGGTTACCCCGGCAAACTGCTGCTGGCGGTGGAAATTGCAGATATGTGAGGAATGAGAAGACCCTTATGGTTGACGTGATTTCCACCGATCTTTCCCGCCGGATGCTGCTGGGCGGATTGGCCGCCGGCGCGACCCTGAGCGGTGCGGGCGCGGTGACAGGTCGGCCCAGGATAGGCGGGCGCATTCGCGTCGCCAGCATCGCCGCCTCGACCGCCGACACGCTGGACCCTGCCAAGGGCAATCTTTCGACCGACTTCATGCGGTTGTACCTGATCTACAGCGGCCTCACCCAATATGACGGCCAGCTGCGCGCCCTGCCGGGACTGGCCGAACGCATCGAGACGCGTGACAATATCGTCTGGCATATCCGCCTGCGAAAGGGCGTCCATTTCCATAACGGCAAGCCGCTGACCGCCGACGACGTCGTCTATTCGCTGATGCGCCATCGTGATCCCGCCACCGGATCGAAGGTGCAGGCGGTCGCCGAACAATTTGCCGGCGCGCGCAGGACCGGCCCGCTTGAACTCGAATTCCGGCTGACCGGCCCCAATCCCGACCTGCCCGTCATCCTGGCCCAGCCGCACTTCCTGATCGTCGAGAATGGCCGCCGCGATTTCAGCGTGGCGAACGGCACAGGCCCCTTCATCTGCCGCGCCTTCGCGCCCGGCATCCGGACCGTCGTCCACCGCAACCCCAATTACTGGAAACCGGGGCGCCCCTATCTGGAAGAGATAGAGGTGATCGCCATTCCCGACGAGATTTCACGCGTCAATGCGCTGTTGTCGGGCGACGTGCAGATGATCAACGCCGTCAGCCCCGGTTCGGTCAAGCGGGTGCGGGCATCCCCAAATCACAGCTTCATGGAAACGAAGTCAGGCCTGTTCACCGACCTGATCATGAGGCGGGAGCATCCGGTGACCGGCAATCGCGACTTCGTGCTGGCGATGAAATATCTGCAGGACCGCGAACTCATCAAGCGCGCGCTGTTCCGCGGCTATGCCACGATCGCCAACGACCATCCGGTCCCCCCCTTCAGCCCCTATTACAATCCCGACATCCCCCAGCGGCCGTTCGACCCGGACAGGGCCCGTTTTCATCTGAAGCGCGCAGGGCTTCTGGGCGCGCGCCTGGCTGTCTATGCCTCGCCGGCGGCGAACATGTCGGTGGACATGGCATCGATCCTTCAGGAACATGCGGCACAGGCCGGATTGAAGCTGGCGGTCAATCGGGTTCCCAGCGACGGTTACTGGGCGACGCACTGGATGAAGCACCCGATGACCTTCGGCAACACCAATCCGCGGCCGACCGTGGACCTGATGTTCAGCCTGTTTTTCCAGTCGAAGGCGCTCGCCAATGAATCCGGCTGGAACAACGCGCGTTTCGACCGCCTGCTGCTGGAGGCGCGCCGATCGACCGATGAGGCAAAGCGCAAGGAGATCTATGGCGAAATGCAGTGGTTGGTCCATGAATATGGCGGCGTCGCCATACCGGCCTTCCAAAGCCTGATGGACGGGTTCGACCGCCGCCTGAAGGGAATATTCCCGATCCCGCTGGGCGGCTTCATGGCCTATACCTTCGGTGAACATGTGTGGTGGGACGCATGAGCGCCGCCGCCGTCTCTTCCCGTTGGCGCGGGCCGCTGCGGCTGATCGCCAGGCGCATTGGACTGGCGCTGCTGACGCTGCTGCTGGTCTCGATGGTGATCTTCACGATCAGCGGCCTTCTGCCGGGCGATGCCGCGCAGGAGGTTCTGGGCCAGACCGCCACGCCCGAACAGGTCGCCGCATTGCGCCATGAAATGGGTCTCGATCAACCTGGTCCGGTCCGCTACGTCCTCTGGTTGCAGGGCATGATGGTGGGTGATCCCGGCCAATCCCTGGTCGCCAACAAGCCGGTTGCCGACATTATTTCGGAGCGCCTGCCCAACACGCTGACGCTCGCGGCGCTTTCCGCCCTGGTGTCCCTGCCTTTCGCCTTTCTCATCGGGATCGCGTCGGCCATCGCGCGCGGCCGCAAGCTGGACCGCGCGCTGAATATCCTGACCCTGTCGATGGTCGCGCTGCCGGAATTCCTGGTCGCAACCATAGCGGTGCTGATCTTCGCGGTGGAACTGCTATGGCTGCCCTCCATCGCGCTGGTGCCGCAGGATCCCAGTTTCGGCCAATTCGTGCGCGCCTATGCCATGCCCGTCATGGTGCTGGCCGTTGGCGTCGTCGCGCAGCTTGGGCGCATGATCCGCGCCGCCATCATCGCAGAGCTTGACCGCCCCTATGTCGAAATGGCGCGGCTGAAAGGCGTGTCGCAGAACCGCCTGATCGTCAGGCATGTCCTGCCCAATGCGGTCGGCCCCATCGTCAACGCCATGGCGCTCAGCCTGTCCTATCTTTTCGGAGGTGCGATCATCGTGGAAACGATCTTCAGCTATCCTGGGCTCGCGAGCCTCATGGTCAATGCCGTCACGTCGCGCGACATGCCCCTGCTTCAGGCCTGCGCGATGATATTCTGTGCCACCTATCTGCTGCTGGTCCTGATCGCCGACACGATCGCGATCCTTGCCAATCCAAGGCTGCGCCAGGGATGAAACCGCATAACCTCCTTCGCCGCGCGCGCGCGCTGCCCCCGTCGGGCAAGATCGGCCTGGCGCTTGTGACCTTCTGGATCATCGCCGCGATTGTCGGCCCGTTCGTCACACCCTATCCGCCCGGCTCCTTCGTCAGCGAGGAAGTCTTCGCCGGCGCGAGCAGCCATTTCTGGTTCGGCAGCGACTATCTGGGCCGCGACGTGTTGAGCCGCCTGCTGACAGGCGCACGGTTCACCGTCGGTCTTTCCGCAATCGCCGTCACGCTGGCGGTCGCGGCGGGAACCGGCCTTGCGCTCACTGCCGCGGTTGGACCGCGCTGGCTGGATGAACTGCTGTCGCGGGCGATGGACACGCTGATCTCCATACCCAGCAAGATTTTCGCGCTGGTTCTGGTGGCTGCTTTCGGTTCTTCGCTGGTGCTGCTGACGCTGATCGTGTCCATCACCTATGTTCCCGGCAATTTTCGCATTGCCCGATCCCTGGCAGTGGGTCTTGCCCGTCTCGATTATGTCGAGGTCGCGCGCGCCCGTGGCGAAGGACGCCTGCACATCGCGCTGGTGGAAATGCTCCCCAACATGATCCGTCCGCTGTTCGCCGATATCGGCCTGCGCTTCGTCTTCATCGTGCTGCTCCTGTCGGGATTGAGCTTCCTGGGCCTTGGCCTGCAGCCGCCGGACGCGGACCTGGGATCGCTGGTGCGCGAAAATGTGTCGGGCCTTGGCGAAGGCGCGCTTGCCATTCTGGTTCCCGCGACGGCGATCGCCAGCCTGACGGTCGGCGTCAACCTGCTCATCGACGCGGCGACGCAGGGAGGGAAAGGATGAACCGGACTGCCCCCCATGTGGAGGTGCGCAACCTCTGTGTCACCGTGCGCGGCCCGGACGGCGGGCCCTTGCGCATCGTCGACGATGTCTCCTTCGACGTCGCGCGCGGCGAGATGCTGGCGCTGATCGGCGAATCCGGGTCCGGCAAGACGACGATTGCCCTGTCGCTGATGGGCTATGGCCGCGGCGGCGCCCGCATCAGCGGGGACATCCGCGTCGGCGAAGCGCACCTCGCCGGACAGGGCGGTGCGTCGCTTGGCGCCCAGCGGGGACACCGCATTACCTATGTCGCGCAGAGCGCGGCGGCCGCGTTCAACCCTTCGCGCCGCGTCATCGACCAGGTGATCGAGCCCGCCCTGATCCATCGCACCGCATCCGCCGCCTCTGCCCGCGCCCGCGCGGTCGAACTCTTCCGCGCGCTGGCGCTGCCGGACCCGGAGACGATCGGCAACCGTTATCCGCATGAATTGTCGGGCGGCCAGCTTCAGCGCCTGATGGCGGCGATGGCGCTCATCACGAAACCGGACCTCGTCATCTTCGACGAGCCGACAACCGCGCTGGACGTGACCACCCAGGTCGAAGTGCTGCAGGCCTTTCGCAAGGTCGTACGCGATCAGGGCGCGACCGGCGTCTATGTTTCGCACGATCTTGCCGTGGTTGCACAGATGGCGGACCAGATACTGGTCCTCAATCGCGGGCGGGTGCGTGAACAGAACAGCGTCGGCCGGATCCTGGAAGAGCCGGCCGACGACTATACCAGAATGCTGATTGCGGCCGCCAACCCAGTGGTCGAGGCACGCGGCCCCGGCGTGCGCGCGAAAGCACCCCTGCTGACGATCGACGGCGTTTTCGCCGGCTATGGCGCGGTGGACAAGGCGGGCCGTCCGGCTCATCCGGTATTGAGCGACGTCAGCCTCAGCGTCGGCCGGGGTGCCGCCGTCGGGGTCATCGGCGAATCCGGATCGGGCAAGTCCACGGTCGCGCGCGTCGTCGCCGGCCTGCTCGCGCCGACCGCCGGGACCGTTTCGCTGGACGGCACTTCGCTCGCCCCCACGGTCGGCGGGCGCACGCGCGAACAGTTGCGCCGCATCCAGATCGTGTTCCAGAACGCCGACGTGGCGCTGAACCCGGCGCACAGCGTCGAAGACATTCTCGGCCGCGTCCTGCGCTTCTACCACGGCATGAACAGGGTGGACGCGCAACGCCGGGTCGCTGAATTGCTCGATCTCATCCGGCTTCCCGCCAATGTGGCCGGTCGCCGTTGCGACGAACTTTCCGGTGGCCAGAAGCAGCGCGTCAACCTTGCGCGCGCCTTGGCGGCAGAGCCCGACCTGATCCTCTGCGACGAGGTGACCTCCGCGCTCGACACCGTCGTTCGTGGTGCAATTCTCGACTTGCTGGCCGATCTGCGCCGGGATCTGGGCGTCGCCTATCTTTTCATCAGCCACGACATCGCCACGGTGAAGGCGCTGTGCGACGAAATCGTCGTGCTCTACCGGGGGACGCGGGTGGAAAGCGGCCTGTGCGAAAGCTATGCCGCCGCGCCCTACCATCCCTATACCGATCTTCTCATTTCGTCCGTTCCCGAAATGCGTACCGACTGGCTGGCGGACGAAACCGCCGTTGCGAGGGCACCCTTTGCGCATATGGGGGAACGGCCCGACCTGTGCCGCTTCCTGCCGCGCTGCCCCATGGCCATGGCGAACATCTGCGATGTCTTGCCGCCGCCGCGCCGCACGATGTCGGCCGGTAACGCGGTACTATGTCACCGGACCGAAGAGGATCTCGTGCCCTAAAGCGATTTCCAGTCAGGGAAGCCGGCAACAGAGAAAAGAGCGGTTGTGCTGGCCGATAGCCCCGCTCTGGACGGCCTTTCCCGGCTGATGGTACGCATCTCGCCGCCCGACCTGCGGCGATCATCATGCAATCGCAAGTTTCCAGATGACCGATGCAAAGAGATCGGAGAATAATATGTGGACGCGCCTCCATGGGTTGACATATTCGGCTCCGGCGACCCATGACTTTGGCACATTAAGTCGGGAAACTCAGACACCATCCGTAGCATATCCGTTGAATGGAGAAAGCTCGGACATGGCCTTACACCGCATCGCAAAAGCCGGCATCGGCATCGTCGCACTGGCCGCACTGGCCGTTCCTGCCAGCGCTCACGGCATCTGGTTTGCGCAGCGCGCCAAGCAGCTCGCGCTCATCTATGGCGTGGGCGCGGACGACCTCGATATGGTGAAGCGCCTGCCGCTGGTCAAATCCGTGACCGGCTATGACGCCGACTGGGCGCCGGTGAACACCTCCCTGCGTGCGGCAGGCCCCATTCCCGTGGTCGACAGCGACGAACCGCTCGCTGCGGTGGCCGCTGTCGTGGATTATGGCTATTGGAGCAAGACGCCCGACGGCGAGTGGCACAACAAGGGGCGCGATGAAGTGCCCAATGCGACCTTGGCCGAGCATAATTTCAAATATGCCGTCTATCTGGGCCAGGTGCCGACCAAGCCGGTGCCGTTGATCGAGGGCCATATGCTGCAGATCGTGCCGGCGGACCTCAACATCCCCCAGAAGATGGGCGAGCCGATGAAGGTGCGCGTCTATTACAAGGGCAAGCCGATCGCCGGAGCGACCGTCATGCAGGATTATATCAACGATCCCGACGAGGCCGCCCCTGCCAAGACCGCAGCCGACGGCACAGCGACGATCAAGCTGCGCAACCAGGGCATCAACGTTCTGATGGCGATCTATGTCGGCCCTACGGCCGACAAGAAGGTCGATCATGAGGAATATCGCGCCTCGCTCGCCTTCGTCCTGCCGCATCTGCCGGAATGATCGCCCGTCTGATTTTGGAGAAAGCACCATGAAATACGACCTTTTCCGCACCGGACTTGCCGTTGTCGCCTTTGCTGCCCTGCCTGCCACGGCCATCGCCCATGGCAGCATGAAACCGCAGCATGGCGGACTGGTGCAGATGACAGGGGAGACCATGTTCGAACTCGTCACCGGGCCAAAGGGCGTCGATGTCTATCTGAGCGAGGAGGATGAACCGATCCCGGCGGCCGGGTTCACCGGAAAGCTGACCCAGACGGCCGGCGGCGCCAAGACCGAGGCACCGCTCAAGGCAGCCGGCGGCAACAGGCTCACCGCACCGGGCTTCAAGCCCGCGAAAGGCGCCAAGGTCGTCGTCGCGGTGATCGACAAGAGCGGCGCAAAGACCTTCGCCACCTTCCAGACCAAGTAAGAGGCGAGCATGAACAACGCGACCCTCCCCCCGCTCGATGGTTCCACGGTGCGGCGGGTCGCGCTGCTCATCGTGGGACTGGCCCTGCTGTTCGCCTGCTCCCCGATCTGGGCGCATGGCGTCAACGAAAACGACAAGGCCTTCATCGAAGGCGCTTCGGGCGTCAACATCATCCCCTATATGTATCTGGGCGCCAAGCATATGGTCACCGGATATGATCATCTGCTGTTTCTGGCCGGGGTGATCTTCTTCCTTTATCGCCTGAAGGATGTCGGCGCCTATGTGACGCTGTTCGCCGTCGGTCACAGCACTACGCTGTTGCTGGGCGTCCTTTTCGACATCCGGGCCAATCCTTTCCTCATCGACGCGATCATCGGCCTGTCCGTCGTGTACAAGGCGATCGACAATCTGGATGGATTCCGGACCTGGTTCGGCTTTTCGCCCAATCCCAAGGCAGCGGTGCTGATCTTCGGCTTCTTTCACGGTTTCGGCCTTGCGACGAAGATCCAGGAACTGACACTTGCCCAGAACGGTCTGATCCCCAATCTCATCAGCTTCAACATCGGGGTGGAAATGGGCCAGTTCATGGCACTGACCGTCATCCTGATCCTCATGAACTTCTGGCGCAGGACCGACAGCTTTCGCCGCAGCGCCATCTTCGCCAACGCCGCGCTGATGACGGCAGGCTTCGTTCTGATCGGTTTCCAGCTTTCGGGCTATTTCATGCAAGGAGCATGACATGAACTCGCAAACCATTGCCACGCTTCCCACGCATATCTCTCCCTCCCGCTCCAGCCTGGCCAAAGCGACCGGGGGCGCGGCGACCGCCGCCATCGCGATCCTGACGCTGTTCGTCCTGCCCGCGGAATATGGCATCGATCCGACCGGCATCGGCACCGCGCTGGGCCTGACCGGCATGGTGTCCGGCGAAGCGAAGCAGATCCCCTCGCCAGCACAGGCACCCGTCGCAAAGGGCGCCCTGCCCATGCCCACCAAGGATGCAATCGCCAAAACCACTGCATGGCGACAGGACGAACAGACCATCAGCCTGGCGCCGCACAGCGGCCGGGAAGTGAAAGCCCATATGACGAAGGGTGACAGTTTCGTCTTCCAATGGAAATCATCCGGCGGCCCCGTAAAGGCGGAAATGCATGGCGAGAAGCTGGCCGCGACGGACGGTTCCTTCACCGACTATTGGAAGGAACTGGAAATGACCGGCGGACAGGGAGATTTCACCGCTCCTTTCGACGGCACCCACGGTTGGTACTTCCGCAACAAGGGGGAGACGCCGGTCACCGTTACGGTGAAGACGGTCGGTTTCTACAAGAATCTCTTCCTGCCGGAATCCGAATGACGTCCTTGCGATGGACAGGGCCTGCGGCGGCACTCACCAGTGCATCGCAGCGTGAGATGGCGCGCTTGCCCTCCTCCTTGGAAAGCCAATGTCCACCGGGGATCCTGGACCTTGCGCAATCTCTCGAAACGGCCCGGCCGATTCTGCCGTGTGGTTCTTCATCTCACAATTTTCGGCCGTGGCGGCAGATGAATTTGCGGTAATATTTTTGTAATCCAGCCTTAGTCTGTTTTCAATAAGAGGCGACAAAACGCTCCGTGACCGGCGCCGGCCAAAAGGACACGCAAGATGTCTGACGGGAGAGGGGTAAACTTATCGCCGGATCACCCCAATTCGCAGGACTTAGGACATGGCGATCAGAAAAGGGGTAATAAAATGAAGACAATTTCAGCGTTCCAAATAGCACTGGCCGCCAGCACCGCCTCCCTTGCCCTGGCATCGGGCGCGCAGGCCCAGACGGCAGGAAATGCCGGGGACGGCACGATCGTCGTCACCGCCATGAAGCGGCAATATTTCGGCGACACGCCGGTGAAGGAAATTCCGCAGGCCGTGCAGTTCCTTGACGGCAAGCTGCTGGACGATCTCAACATCACCCGCCTCGACACCGCGCTGGAACTGGCCAGCGGCATTTCGAAGCAGAATAATTTCGGCGGCCTGTGGGACAGCTTCGCCATTCGTGGCTTCGCCGGGGACGAGAATTTCCCGAGCGGCTTCCTGGTCAACGGCTTCAACGGCGGTCGCGGCTATGGCGGTCCGCGCGATGCATCCAATGTCGAGCGCGTGGAAGTGCTGAAGGGACCGAACTCCGCGCTCTTCGGTCGCGGAGAACCGGGCGGCACCGTCAATATCGTGACCAAGAAACCGGTCCTCGAAAAATCCTTCGGCAGCTTCGGCGTGGCCGGCGGCAGCTGGAACACCTATCGGGTCGAAGGCGATTTCAACCTGCCTCTGAACGACATGTTCGCGGTGCGCCTGAATGGCGCGGTCGAGGATGCCGACAGCTTCCGCGACACGGTGCACACCCGCAAATATGTGCTGACGCCGTCGCTGCTCGCGAAATTCTCGGACCACGACCTTTTCACCTATGAAATGGAATATGTGAACCAGGAAGTGCCGTTCGACCGCGGCGTGGTGGCCGTTCCGACAGTTGTCGGTGGGGTGATCACCAATTATCAGCTCGGCCTTATCCCCAATTCCCGGTTCCTGGGCGATCCCAATAATGGTCCTATCAAGGTAAAGGTTCTGGGGCATCAGGCGCAATATCAGCATGATTTCAGCGATGACTGGACACTGATGCTGGGTGCGGGGTACAAGGACACCATCTTCCGCGGTTATTCCAGCGATCCTGAACTGGTCCTGAGCCGCCAGATGATCGACAATGACGGCCAGACCCTGTCACGCCAGCGTCGCTATCGCGACTACAGCACCACCCATATGGTGTTCCGCGGCGAAATCAGCGGCAAGTTCGACACCGGGTCGATCGTGCACAATATCCGCATAGGCGCGGACTGGGATCGGTTCAAGATCGATACCTTCCAATTGCGCTATCGTCCAACCGCGGCCGATCAGTCCTATTCGATCAACATCTTCAATCCAAATTACAATATTCCTGCCCCCGCTCCAACCGGCGTGGTTCAGAACGCGACCGAGATCCAGAAGGCCTGGGGCATCTATGCTCAGGACCAGATCGAGATCACGGAACAGTTCAAGGTTCGCTTTGGCGGGCGCTATGATGATTTCTCGCAGGATATCGCCAACCGGGCGAGCATCACCCTCCCGTTCGTGAGCAAGCATTATACCAAGTTCAGCCCGATGGCCGGTCTCGTGTTCGAACCCACCAAGACCGTTTCCATCTATGCCAGCTACGGAAAGGGTTTCCGTCCCAACAGCGGAACGGGCTTCAGCGGGCAGCCCTTCGATCCGGAAATCAGCAAATCCTATGAAGTCGGCGCGAAATATGTGTCGCTGGACGGCAAGATCACCAGCACCTTGTCGCTCTTCACGATGAAGAAGGACAATGTGCTGACCACCGACCCCGTCAATGCGGGCTTCTCCCTGCCAGTGGGCGCAGCCAAGAGCAAGGGCGTGGAATTTGATGTCAATGCCAAGCTTCCGGCTGGTTTCGAACTGTTCCTGACCTATGCCTACACGGACGCCGGATGGGACGTGAATGCGCTTGATCCCAACTTCGCCGCTCCAATCCGCGTGGGCGATCCGCTGATCAACATTCCCAAGCATCAGGGCAATGCCCTATTGTTCAAGACCTTCTCGGTCGGCGAGCACAAGGCGATGCTGGGCGCGGGCGTGAACTATGTTGGTCGTCGCCTGGGCGAAACGGCGACTACTTTCTTCCTTCCCAGCTATACCATCGCCAAGATCACAGGATCGTTCAACATCACCGACCAGATCAAGATATCGGCGGACGTGAATAATCTCTTCGACAAAAAGTACTACGCCAGTTCTTATGCGGCGCTATGGATCCAGCCGGGAGCGCCCCGCTCCTTCACGGTCCGCGGTTCGTTCAACTTCTGACGTTCCGTTCATTCGGGCCTTCAAGGCCCGAACGGCCGCCGGCGACCCACCCTCCAAGCCTGTAGGGTCGCCGGCGGTATTTTATTTTGGGAGATCACCCATGACCCGGGCGCAATGGCTTCGCCTGCACAAATATACCGGCCTTGCCATGGCGACTCTGCTGGCGGTGCAGGCGATGACAGGCATGCTGCTGCTCTATCGTGGCCCGGTGGCGCGCTGGATCGATCCAGCGGGGATGGTCAGCCACGGATCGGCGCCCGGCATTTCCCCCGGCATGGCGGCAGCGCGGGCGGCGGGCGCGTTCCCCGGCTTTGCCGTCACCCGCCTCTACGCGCCCAGCGGGAAAGGCGCGACCTTTCTTGCCGAACTCACCGGCCCCCATGGGGCACAGCGCTATGCATCGGTCGATCCGGCCGGCGGGCGCATATTGCGGGCCGGATCGACCTGGGCCTTCCCGATCGAGGCCGCGCTCCAGATCCACTACCGGCTGATGACGGGCAAGGCGGGCGCTACTGTCGTACTGTTGAACGCGCTCGCCCTGCTGGCGATGGCGGTGACAGGCCTTGCCTATTGGTGGCCAAAGCGCGGCCCGCTTTCAAAGCAGCTCTCGGTCCGCTGGACGCTGGCGTTTCGACTGGTGCTGCGACAGTTGCACCGGACCGCCGGCGTGGTCATGTCGGCGCTGCTGGCGTTCATGGCGTTGACCGGGCTGCTGCTGGCGACACCCGACCTGTTCGACGCAGCCGCCCCCATATCCTTGCGGCCCACGGCGAGCGCGACGACGATCGACCGGGCACTGACGCGGGCGCACAGGGCCTTCCCGCGCAGCGCCCTGCGCGATTTCCGCCTGACCGGCGATCGCATCATCGTCAATTTCGCCGCCCCCGAACGCAATCCGCGCGCCGTGCATCGCGCGGTGCTGACGATCGCCGGGCCGAATATTGTCCGCGTAACGAGGGCCGAAGACAGCCGCGCGCTCTGGATGACGGTGTTGCCCCTGCATGCCGGCGACAGTTTCGGCGCGATCGGCCCGGTGGTGCTGATGGTCGCGGCGCTGACGCTGCTTGCCCTTTCCCTAACCGGACCGCTGATGTGGTGGCAGGCGCAGGCCGCGCGCCGCCGGTCCTCCTCCAGAAAGCAGACTGCATGACCCTCCTCTACACCTCCGAAACAGAGCGCGGACGCGTATGGCGCGACATCTTCGCGGCGGAGGCGCCCGATGTCGGCTTCATGACGCTGGACGAGATGCGCGATCCGGCGGCCGTCCGCTATCTCGCCGCCTGGGATCCCTCCCGCGAACTGCTCGAACGGTTGACCGGCCTGGAAGTGCTGTTTTCGATCGGAGCGGGCGTCGACCAGTTCGACATGAGCAAGTTGCCGCCGCATGTCCGGCTGATCCGCATGATCGAACCGGGGCTGATCGAGGGCATGGTCGAATATGTCTGCGGCAGCGTGCTGATGCTGCACCGCCACTTCATCGATTACGGCATTGCGCAGCGCGAGCATCGCTGGGACGCGATCAAGCTGGTTCCCGCCGCCGCCCGCCGGATCGGCGTGATGGGACTGGGCCAGATGGGGCAGGCCGTCCTGCAGGCGCTGCGCCCGTTCGGCTTTCCGCTTTCGGGATGGAGCCGGTCGCGCCATGCGATCGAGGGCGTCACCTGCCACGCCGGACCGGAGGAGATGGACGCCTTCCTTGCGGGTTGCGACATATTGATCTGCCTGTTGCCGCTGACGGCTGAAACCAGGGGCATATTGTGCCGGGAAACCCTTTCCGGATTGCCGCGTGGCGCCGCGCTGATCAATGCTGGCCGGGGCGGGCACCTGGTGGAGCAGGATCTGCCGCCGCTGCTGGACGAAGGCCATATTTCCGGCGCCGTGCTGGATGTGACCGAAACGGAACCCCTGCCCCGGTCCCACCCCTTCTGGGACCATCCGCGCATCATCCTGACCCCGCATATCGCCAGCTCAACCCGCGCGGACAGCGGCGCGCGCGCCCTGATCGCCAATATCAGGCGGCTTCAGGCGGGCCTGCCGCCCGATGGCGAAGTCGATCGGAATCAGGGATATTGAAGGCACGGCAAACTATGCCGAAAGGCCCCGACAAAAAGCCCGAACAACCGTCCTGCCCGGACCAATCGGAAACATGTTGCGGGCAGGACGTGGCGTAATGATCCTGTTGAACAGCGACCCAATCAGGGGGAATTGATCCATGACTGATTTCCGACCGAAATATATCAGCTTCGACTGTTACGGAACCTTGACCCGTTTCCGCATGACTGAAATGGCCACCGAATTCATGGCCGATCGCATCGCCGCCGAAAATCTTCCGGCCTTCTGCCAGGATTGGGCCACCTACCGCTTCGATCAGGTGCTTGGCGCGTGGGAACCCTATCAGGAGGTCCTTCGCAACTCGCTGCGCCGCGTCTGCAAGCAGTGGGGCGTGGATTATCGCGAGGCGGATGCCGATGCCGTCTACCACCGCGTACCCACCTGGGGTCCGCATGCCGACGTGCCCGGCGGCCTGTCGAAGATCGGCGACAAGATTCCGCTGGTCATCCTGTCCAACGCGATGAACGACCAGATCCACCACAATGTCGCCCTGCTGGGCGCGCCATTCCATGCGGTCTATACCGCGCAGATGGCGCAGGCCTACAAGCCCCGCCGGCAGGCGTTCGAATATATGTTCGACCAGCTGGGCGCGAAGCCGGAAGAAATGATGCATGTTTCCTCCAGCTTCCGCTACGACCAGAATACCGCCACCGACCTGCATTTCGGTTGCCGGGTGTTCGTGGGTCGCGGGCATGAACCGTCCAACGCCTTCTATCGCGACGTGGAAATCCCGCACATCGGTTGCCTGCCAGCGGTCGTCGGCCTCTGACATTGTCGAGGAAGGCCGCCCTGCCTGCCTTCCCTCTCCCTGGGGCAAGCAGGGCGGCATTTGCCGGGGCGGGCAGGAAAATCTCCGCGATTTTCTTCCAAAAATTGAGCGAAGGCAGCAGCTAATGCTTGTTGGCGCAGCCTAGTTTCCCGGCCATCGATTCAGGATCAAGGGCGGTCTTCGCCGCCGAAGGAGCAAGGTGCATGGTGGCAGGCATAGAAACGAGGGTGGATCTGCGGCGCATGGTCGCCGGGGATCTGGCCGCTGCCCGCGACCTGTCCCGCGAACAGAAATGGCCGCACAGGATCGAGGACTGGGAAATGCTCTTCCAGCTCGGTTTCGGCTATGTCGCGGAATGCGATGGCAAGGTGGTCGGCACGGCCATGGCCTGGCTCTATGGCACGGATGCGGCCACCCTGGGCATGGTCATCGTCTCGCCCAGCGTGCGGGGCGAGGGAACGGGCCGCCGCCTGATGGATGCGGTGCTGGACGAACTGGGCGACCGCACCGTTTTGCTGAACGCGCCCGCTGAAGGCGTGCCACTCTGCCGCGCGCTCGGCTTCGAAGAGGTCGGCCCCGTCTTCCAGCATCAGGGCGCCGCCTTCGCCGTGCCCATGGCCGAACTGATCCCCGACGAACGGGTCCGGCCGCTGGGCAGCAAGGATATGGACATGTTGCGCGCCCTCGCCCGCGAAGCGACCGGAATGAACCGTGACGCGCTGCTCGATGCGCTGGTTCCCGGTGCACAGGGGGTGGTCCTGACGCGCGGCAACCAGCCTGTCGGATTCGCGCTGTTCCGTCGGTTCGGGCGCGGCTATGTGGTCGGGCCGACCGTCGCCCCCGACACCAGCGGCGCCAAGGCGCTGATCTCCCATTGGCTGGGCTTCAACAGCGGCATGTTCTGCCGCCTGGACGTGCCAGAGGAAAGCGGCCTTTCCGACTGGCTGGAGGAGCTTGGCCTCCCCCGCGTCGGCAGCGTGTTGCGCATGCGGCGCGGCAGGCCTGTCAAAGCCGGCTCGTCCGTCAGGACTTTCACTCTAACAACACAGGCACTCGGATGACTCTCTCCCTGAACGACCCCTCGCTGCTCGTGGAACGCGCCTCTATCGGCGGCGAATGGGTCGGTGCGGCATCCGGCGCGACACTGGACGTCGACAACCCGGCAACCGGCGCCGTGCTGGGCACCATTCCCGACTGCGGCGAGGATGAAACGCGGGCTGCCGTCGACGCGGCGCAAGCGGCCTGGGGGCCGTGGCGGTCCAGGACAGCGGGCGAGCGGGCGGCATTGCTGGAGCGCTGGTATGCGCTGGTGATGGACAATGTCGTCGATCTCGGACGGATCATGACGGCCGAGCAGGGCAAGCCGACCGCCGAGGCGGAAGGCGAAATCCGCTACGCCGCCAGCTTCATCAAATGGTTTGCCGAGGAGGGCCGCCGCATCGACGGCAGCATGATCCCCGCCCCTGAAGCCAATCGCCGCATCCTGGTGATGAAGGAGCCGGTCGGCGTGTCGGCGGCGATCACGCCCTGGAACTTCCCCTCCGCGATGATCACGCGCAAATGCGCGCCCGCGCTTGCCGCAGGATGCCCGGTCGTCGTCAAACCGTCCGAACTGACCCCCTTCAGCGCGCTCGCCCTGGTGAAGCTGGCCGAGCGGGCGGGCTTTCCCAAGGGCGTCTTCAATATCGTGACCGGGCAGGCCGCGCCGATCGGGAACGTGCTGACCGGCAGCGACACGGTGCGCAAGCTTTCCTTCACCGGATCGACGCGGGTCGGGGCGCTGCTGATGCGCCAGAGCGCCGACACCATCAAGCGGCTGAGCCTGGAGCTGGGCGGCAATGCGCCGCTGATCGTGTTCGACGACGCCGATATCGACCTTGCCGTCGCCGCCACCATGGCCAGCAAATTCCGCAATGCGGGCCAGACCTGCGTCTGCGCCAACCGCATCCTGGTCCAGGACGGCGTCTATGATCTCTTTGCCGGGAGACTGGCAAAGGCGGTATCCGCGCTGAAGGTCGCGCCCGGCGATCAGGACGGCGCGACAATCGGCCCGCTCATCAACCGGGCGGCCGTCGACAAGGTGGAGGCGCATGTCGAGGATGCACTGGCCCGCGGCGCCACCCTCTATGCCCGCGCGCCTGAGGGCGCACGCGGCGATCGCTTCGCGACGCCCGTCATTCTTACCGGCGCGACGCGCGACATGCGGCTGGCCGATGAGGAAACCTTCGGTCCCGTCGCACCGCTGTTCCGCTTCACCCATGAGGAGGAGGGGATTGCCCTCGCCAACGACACCAGCTTTGGCCTCGCAAGCTATTTCTACACCGAAAACCTCCACCGCGCCTTCCGCGTAGGCGAGCGGCTGGAGGCGGGCATGGTCGTGCTCAACACCGGCGGCATTGCAATGGAGATGGCGCCTTTTGGCGGCATCAAGCAGTCCGGGCTGGGCCGCGAGGGCGCCCATGCCGGGATCGAGGAATATCTGGAGACCAAGACGTTCCACATCGGGGGTCTGAAGCTCTAATCATCCTCTCGTCATGTTCCCGCGCCGTGGGAACATCCTTTGCTGACGACCCATCGAACGCCTGCCCATTTCGCCGAAAGGAACGACCGCCATGACCCGCACCTACTCCATCTCCGTCATACCCGGCGATGGCATCGGCAAGGAGGTGATGGTGGAGGGCATTCGCGTGCTGGAGCGCGCGGCCAGCCTCTACGGCTTTTCGATCGAGCAGAAGTGGCAGGATTTCGCCTGCTGCGATTATTACGCCCGGCACGGCCAGATGATGCCCGATGACTGGAAGGCGCAGATCGGCAATCCCGACGCGATATTCTTCGGTGCTGTCGGCTGGCCGGACACGGTGCCCGATCATATCTCGCTCTGGGGCTCGCTGCTCCAGTTCCGGCGTGAATATGACCAATATGTCAATCTGCGTCCGGTCCGGCTGATGCCCGGCGTTCCCTGCCCGCTCGCCGGACGCAAGCCCGGCGACATCGACTTCTGGGTCGTGCGCGAGAATACGGAGGGCGAATATAGTTCGGTCGGCGGCAAGATGTTCGCCGGCACGGATCGCGAGGTGGTGATCCAGGAAACGGTGATGACGCGCCACGGCACCGACCGCGTGCTGCGCTATGCCTTCGAACTCGCCGCAACGCGGCCGCGCGGGCATGTCACCTCGGCCACCAAGTCCAACGGCATCGCCATCACCATGCCCTGGTGGGACGAGCGGGTGGAGGAGATGGCCAGAAATTATCCCGCCATCACCCATGACAAATATCATATCGACATCCTGACGGCGCAGTTCGTGCTGAACCCCGATCGGTTCGATGTCGTCGTGGCGTCCAATCTGTTCGGCGACATTCTGTCCGATCTGGGCCCCGCCTGCACCGGCACGATCGGCGTCGCGCCATCGGCCAACATCAATCCGGATCGCACGGCCCCCTCCCTGTTCGAGCCGGTCCATGGCTCCGCCCCCGATATCGCGGGCAAGGGGATCGCCAACCCCGTCGGCCAGATCTGGTCGGCGGCAATGATGCTGGACCATCTGGGCGAAAGCGAAGCCGCCGCCGCGATCATGCGCGCGGTTGAAACGGTTCTGGCCGAACCGGCGCTCCGCACCGCCGACCTCCAGGGCAAGGCCAATACCGAACAATGCGGCCGGGCGATCGCGGACGCGTTGAGCTGATCTGCATCAGCGGCCGCGGCATAAAGTGCCGCGGCAGTCGGCGATTAGGCACGCCGCCGGCCGCCGCCCGCCTCAGATCGGACTTTCGCCCTGCGATATCGGGCTAGTTTTACCTTCAGTACCACCAGGGCGAGCCTTCCGATGACGCTGCAAACCAACCGCTCTCTGATCGATATCGACCGCGACCACCTGATCCACCCCGTCACGTCCTTCCGCGGTCATGAGGCGCATGGCGCGCTGCTGCTCGAAAGCGGCAAGGGCATGTGGCTGAAGGACATGGAGGGCCGGGAACTGCTCGACGCCTTTGCCGGCTTGTGGTGCGTCAATGTCGGCTATGGCCAGGAGAGCGTCGTCGAGGCGGCGGCCGAACAGATGCGCCGCCTTCCCTACGCCACCGGCTATTTCCACTTCGGCAGCGAGCCGGCGGTGCGGCTGGCGCAAAGGCTGGTCGAACTCAGCCCAGAGGGCCTCGACCATGTCTATTTCACGCTGGGCGGGTCCGATGCGGTCGACAGTGCGATCCGCTACATCACCCATTATTACAATGCCATCGGCAAGCCGGACAAGAAACAGTGCATCGCGCTGGAACGGGGCTATCACGGTTCCAGCAGCACCGGCGCGGGGCTGACCGCGCTCGCCAATTTCCATCGCGGCTTCGACCTGCCGCTGCGCTGGCAGCACCATATCCCCTCGCCCTATCCCTATCGCAGCGACCTGGAGGACGACGCAGCCATCATCGCCCGCTCGGTCCAGCAGCTGAAGGACAAGGTTGCGCAACTTGGCGCGGACAACGTCGCCGCCTTCTTCTGCGAGCCGATCCAGGGATCGGGCGGCGTGATCGTGCCGCCGGTCGGCTGGCTGAAGGCCATGCGGCAGGCTTGCGACGATCTCGACATATTGATGGTGGCGGATGAGGTCATCACCGCCTTCGGTCGCACCGGCCCCATGTTCGCGTGCGAGGCGGAGGATGTGACGCCCGACCTGATGACCGTGGCGAAGGGGCTGACCTCCGGCTATGTGCCCATGGGCGCCGTGCTCATGTCGGACGCCGTCTATCAGGGCATAGCCAATGGCGCTGCGGCTGAAGTCGTGATCGGCCATGGCGCGACCTATTCCGGCCATCCGGTAAGCGCCGCGGTCGGGCTGGAGGTGCTGCGCCTCTATACCGAGGGCGGGATCCTTGCCAACGGACGCAGGGTCGCTGCGCGTTTCGATGCGGGGCTGGCGGGGCTGGCCGACCATCCGATGGTGGGCGACACGCGCGGGCGCGGCCTGCTCGGCGCGATCGAACTGGTGGCGGACAGGCAGAGCAAGACCCGCTTCGACCCGACGCTTGGCCTGCCCGACCGGCTGTTCGCGAAGGGTTATGAAAATGGCGTCATTTTCCGCGCCTTCGGGGACAATATCATCGGCCTGGCCCCCGCGCTCTGCGCGTCGGACGGCGAGATGGACGAGATTTTCGGACGTATCCGCAAGACGCTGGACGATCTGCTCGAAGAGGCGGATATTCGGGCCGTGTTACGATAGCACATAAGGGGGACGAGAATGTTGGTTGGACCCAAGCTGGACAGGATCGACCTCAAGATCCTTGCCCAGCTTCAGCAATTCGGCCGCATCACTAACGTCGAGCTGGCTGACGCGGTCGGCCTCTCCCCCAGTCCCTGCCTGACGCGCGTGAAGCGCCTGGAAAAGGCGGGCTATATCACCGGCTATGGCGCCGAGATAAACCTGCACAAGCTGGGCGAATATCTGACCGTCTTTACCGAAGTCACGCTGACGGAGCATCGTTCCGGCGACTTTTCCCGCTTCGAAGCGCGCATCCGGAAGCTGGACGAGATCGTCGAATGCCATCTGGTGAGCGGCGGTTATGACTATCTGCTGAAATTCGTGACGCGTGGCGTCGCCCATTACCAGTCGATCATCGAAGGAATGCTGGAAAGCGACTACGGCATCGAGAAATATTTCAGCTATGTCGTGATCAAATCCCCTTTCATCAAACATCATTATCCCATCCAGCATCTCTTCGGCGAGCAGCGATAGAATATGGCCATGACGGACATTGCCGACCTGATCGAACCGCTGGTGGCGTTCCGCCGCGACATTCACGCCCATCCCGAACTGGGCTTCCGCGAACATCGAACCGCCGGACGAATTGCCGAACAACTCCGCGCGCTGGGGCTGGAGGTGCATGAGGGGATCGGCCGGACCGGCGTGGTGGGCGTGCTGCGCAACGGCACGTCTTCGCGCAGCATCGGCCTTCGCGCCGACATGGACGCGCTGCCGATCGAGGAGCAGACCAACCTGCCCTACGCCAGCAGGACGCCCGGCACTTTTCACGGATGCGGTCATGACGGGCACGTCGCCATGCTGTTGGGCGCAGCGCAGCATCTGAGCAGAACCCGCCATTTCGACGGCACCATCCATTTCATCTTCCAGCCCGCGGAAGAAGGCCATGGCGGCGCCGGCGAAATGGTGCGGGAGGGGCTGTTCGACCGCTTCCCCTGCGACCGGGTGTTCGCCCTGCATAACTGGCCCGACCTTCCCGCGGGTACGATCGCGACGCGTCCCGGACCCATTATGGGCGCGGCCGACAAGTTCGAGATCCGGCTGGAGGGTCGCGGCGGCCATGCGGCGATACCGCACAGCACGCCGGACGCCATACTGGGCGCCGCCGCGCTGGTGCAGCAATTGAACAGCATCATATCGCGTCGAATCCCGCCGACCGCCTCGGCAGTTCTGTCGATCACGCAGATCCACGGAGGCCACACCCATAATGTGATCCCCGACGCCGTCACCGTCACCGGTACGGTGCGGACATTCGATCTTCAGGTCCAGGACCGGATCGAAAACTCGATACGGCAGATCGCCGCAGGCGTCGCGCAGGCGGGGGAGCTCACCGTCTCGGTCGATTACACAAGATATTATCCCGCGACGATCAACGATGCCGAGTCCGCACAGGAGGCATTCGCCGCCGCCGCGTCGGTGGGCACTGCGATCCTTGCGCCGGACCCGGCCTTCACTTCGGAAGATTTCGCCTTCATGCTACAGGCCTGCAAGGGGGCCTATATCTGGCTGGGGCAGGCTAGGGCGGAGGGATCTGCCCCGCTGCACAACCCGCATTATGACTTCAACGACGATGTACTGGAACTGGGCGTTCGGCTCCATGTGGCGCTGGCCGAGCGTCATCTGGCGCCCTGACCCTTTGCCTGGCGGGCCGTTGGCTGTGACCCGGCGTCGATCCGTTGCGTTTTTTCTCGCGTCCGGAGGAGACATTGATCGCCCCCTCCTGCCCGTTCCACCTGCAGCGCCTCAGAATTCCGAGACGTCGATCTTCTCGCCCGGCGTGAAACGCGCCAGCCGGTAGGGGTGCGGATCGACAATTGGGTCATGGCCCGTGGCGATATCGGCGACCAGATGCGCCGCGCCGGGTCCGATACCAAAGCCGTGGCCGCTGAAGCCCGCCGCAAGGATAAGGCCAGGAACGGCCGGTATCTCGCCAATCACCGGAACGCCATCGGGCGTGCTGTCGACAAAGCCTGCCCACGCCCCCACCATGGGCGCCCGCGCCACTTCCGGGATCAGCCGAGAAACGCGCTCGACAGTGAGCCGGATAGTCTTGGGATCGGGAACGGGATCGAGAATGCGGCGCGCCTCCATCGGCGTCGGCCGGTCGAGCACCCAGCGCGAAAGCGTTTCGTGCCCTGCGCGAAAGCCCTGCAGCCCGCCGGGCGACACCTTCTTCCAGCGCTGCCTGAACATCGGGATGAACTGCTTCTGGAACCGCAGGAACTGCATGGTCGGATCGACCTTGGCCCGCCCGCTATAGGCCAGGCTATGGGCCCCGTCGCCGCGCCGCGTGATCGACATGGAATCGCCATAGAACGCGTCCGGCAGACTCATGTGGCCGGTGCCCACCGCAAGGATCGACTGGCGCACGGTGGCCTGCGGAAAACGCACATCAAGCTGCCGCATGAACGACGATGCCCATGCTCCGCCCGCATGAATCACAAGGTTCGTGGCGATGGTGCCACGTTCGGTCACGACGCCGCTCACCGCGCCGCCGGTCGTCTCGATCCCGCGGGCCGCGCAGGCCTGGTGCACCGTGCCGCCCAGGGCCATTACCGCGCGCGCCACCGCGGGAACGGCCAGGCCCGGATCGGCGATGCCGTCCATCTGCGAGTGCACGCCGCCCTTCCAGACCTGCTTCGTGAACTGGCCCCTTTCAGTCGCTTCCTGGCTGTTGAGCATTCGCGTCTTTACGCCGATCGAGCGGGCATATTCGCCCCAGCGCGCCCAGGTCTCTATCTCGGACTCGTCGTTGCTGACATAGAACAGCCCGCAGCGGCGGAACCCGGTCTCCTCGCCGCTCTCAATGCCGAATTGTTCCCAAAGGTCGAGCGCCTTGGTCGCAAGCGGCAGTTCGCGCTCATCGCGGTTCTGCTGCCGGCACCAGCCCCAATTGCGGCTCGATTGCTCCCCGCCCACGACGCCCTTCTCGACCAGCGCGACCTTCAGGCCGCGCTGCGCCAGATAATAGGCCGCGAAGGTGCCGATGATGCCACCGCCGATGATGACGGCATCGGCCTCCGCAGGCAGGGTTGGCGAGGATTGGATGAAACGCATCGGCGCGGGCATGATGAAGTCTCCAGTAAGCCGAAAGGTCAGGCGAAGCCGAGGATGGACTTGACCTCAAGATATTCCTCGAAGCCGAAGGCGCCATATTCGCGTCCATTGCCGGATCGCTTGTAGCCCCCGAACGGCGCGTGCGGGTCCCAGGCGGGATGGTTGAGGTGCACCTGGCCGGTGCGGATGCGCCGGGCGATGCTGCGCGCCTGTTCCATGTCCTTGCCCTGAACATGGCCGCCAAGGCCGAACATGCTGTCATTGGCCATGTCCACCGCCTCATCGACATCATCATAGGGCATGATGACGAGTACCGGTCCAAATATCTCTTCCTGGGCTATGCGCATGGCGCAGGTCACGTCGGAAAAGATCGTGGGGCGGACGAAAAAGCCCTGCTCCAGCCCCTCCGGCTGACCGGCGCCGCCGCAGACCAGCCGCGCGCCATCGTCCAGGCCCGCGGCGATCATCGTCTGCACGCGATGGAACTGCGCCCGGTTCGCGATCGGACCCATCACGGTCGCCTCCTCCCCCGGAGGGCCGACGACGATGGATTCCGCCGTGGCGCGCGCGATCGCCTCCACCTCGGCCAGGCGGTCGCGGGGAACGATCATGCGCGTGGGCGCGCTGCATGACTGGCCGACATTGCGGAAGGCGGCCATCACGCCGAGCGGAACCACCCGTTCGAAATCCGCGTCGGGCAGCAGGATATTGGGCGATTTCCCGCCCAGTTCCTGCGTCACCCGCTTGACCGTGGGCGCGGCGGCCTGCGCCACCAAAACGCCCGCCCGGTTGGACCCGGTGATCGAGATCATGTCCACATCCGGGTGAGCGGCCATGGCGGCACCGACCTCCGATCCCGTCCCGTTGACCAGGTTGAACACGCCGGCGGGCGCACCCGCGTCATGCACGATCTGGGCGAACATCATCGCGCTCAGGGGCGACAGTTCGCTGGGCTTCAACACCAATGTGCATCCCGCCGCCAGTGCCGGCGCGACCTTTGCCGTAATCTGGTAGAGCGGCCAGTTCCAGGGCGTGATGAGCGCGCAGACGCCGATCGGCTCGCGCACGATGGCGGTGCTGCCGCGCATCGTCAGAAAGTCATAGTCGCGCAGCACGTCGATCGCCGCCTGGACGTGCGCGGCCGCCAGCGAGACATGCGCCGCCCGCGCATGACCGATCGCCGCGCCCATTTCCAGCGTCAATATCCGCGCCAGCGGCTCGGCGCGTTCGAGGATCAATGCATGGATCCGCTCCAGCAGCGCGATGCGCGCCTCCATCGGGGAATCGGCAAAGGCCGGAAAAGCGCGGCGCGCGGCGGCAACGGCGCGATCGAGGTCAACCGACGTCCCTGCCGCCACTTCGGCGATGCTTTCGCCGCTCGACGGATCGATCACCGGCAGCGTCTGCGCGCCAGGGAGCTCGACCCAAGCACCGTCAATATAGGCGCAACCCATATTGTCCACGACGGACCCCATGATTTCGGCCAGGTTCGTCGTCATTCCACCATGTCCTTGAAGCGATAATAGGCGCCCACGAACGGCAGGAACCACGGCTTGCCGAAATGGCCGGGGATGGCGGGCCAGTCGAAATCGCGCCAGGGGTTCAGATCGGCGCGGCCGTCAAGCACCTCCGCCATGATCGCGCCCATATAGGTCGCCATGTGCGTGCCGTGGCCGCTATAGCCCATGGAATAGAACAACCCGTCACGCTCGCCCGCGCGGGGCAGCCGGTCGCGGGTCATGTCGACCATGCCGCCCCAGCAATAGTCGATCCGCGCATCCGCCAGTTCCGGAAAGACCTCCACCATCGAACGACGCAGGATGATCCCGCTCTTCGCGTCGGCTCTGGGATCGCTGCGTCCTGAAAACCGCGCGCGGCCACCGAAGATGAGCCGGTTGTCCGGCGAAGTGCGGAAATAATTGACGAAATGACGCGTGTCGGTGGTGTTGCGGCGACGGGGGGTCAGCCGGTCGAGCTGTTCGGTCGACAGGGGCTCGGTGGCGATCAGATAGGCGCCCACCGGCACGATCCGCCGCCGGAACCAGCCCAGCGGGCCGGTCGCCGATGTACCCGTGGCCAGCAGCACCTGGCTGGCGCGCACGCTTCCGTGCGGCGTCGTCAGCTCATGCGCCTGGCCGGCGGTCCGCCTGATGCGGACCAGCGGATTATGTTCATGGATGATCGCGCCATGCCGCGTCGCCGCCTCCGCCAGTCCCTGGCCGAACATGCCCATGTGCATGTTCGCGCTCTTTTCGTAGAGCATGCCCCCGAAATAACGGTCGGACCCGATTTCCGCGCGCATCTCCGAACGCGGCACCATACGGGTCTGTGGGTCCACCTCGCGGGCCAGCAATTCCTGCGACCGGGCGATCTTGTCATAATGTTCCGGCTTGGCGGCCAGCTTCAGCTTGCCCACGCGGCCGAAATGGCAGTCTATCCCTTCCCGGGCAACGATCGTCTCGACCAGGTCCACCCCGGCGTCGAAGGCGCGATAGAGCATGTTCGCGCGTTCCGTGCCAAGGCGCGCGCACATGCCGGCATAATCCTGCGCGAACCCGTTGTTGCACATGCCCCCGTTGCGGCCGGAGGCCGCGCCGGCGACGCGATCCGCCTCCAGCACGACGACCTTCGCCCCCTTCCTGGCCAGCGCAAGCGCGGCGGAGAGGCCGGTGAAGCCCCCGCCCACCACCGCGACGTCGGCGGTACCCTGGGGCCCGCCCTGCGCACCCGATGCGAAGGGGGTTGCCGTATCGAGCCAGTAGGAAGTCATCTTCATGCGCGTCTATCCATTGCAAGGAACAGCGATCACAGTCTTTACCAGCCCCGCATGCGCGGCCAGGTCATGGCGATGTCGCGGCCGCCATTCGCCACCACCTTGTAGCAATCGTGCTGCGCGCCGGTGGCGCAGGCATGGTTGGGCAGCACCCGGACGCGCGTGCCGATGGCGAGATCGGGAAGCGGCGCGTCGCTGCCCGGCCGTACCTTGATGATGCCATGTTCCTGGCTCGCATCCTCGATGATGAGGTCGTTGAAGGGCCTGCCGTCAATATCGCAGACCAGGCCATAGCCCTGGTCGACGGGATGCTTCTGCGTGCCGCGGTCCCGCGACATAGCCATCCAGCCTGCGTCGGTCAGGATCCACCCCTTCTCCCGGCGATGGCCGATCACGGTCGCCACCACGGAAAGCGCGATATCGTCGATCCCGCATACCCCGATGCCATGCATGACGAGATCGAAGAACATGAACACTCCGGCGCGCACTTCCGTCACGCCCTCCAGATTCCGGGCGAAATGGGCCGTCGGCGTCGATCCGACACTGACGACGGGCACCGGGTGCCCGGCTTCGCGCAAAAGCTGTGCCGCCGCCACCGCCGCCGCCCTCTCGCCCTCGGCCGCTTCCGGCAGGCCGACGCCGCCGCGCGCGCCATAGGATTCGCCCGCATGGGTCAGCACGCCGCGCAGATCGACACCCCCCGCCCGCAGTGCATCGGCGATGACGAGCAGCATGGAATCGTCGGGCAGCAGGCCGCCCCTGTGCCCGTCACAGTCGATTTCGATGAGGACAGCCGGCATGGCCTTGCCGTCCCGAGCCGCATCGACCAGCTCCTGCGCCTGTTCGATGGAATCGATCAGGACGGACAGGTCGACGCCCCGTGCCACCAGGTCGCGCGCGCGCTGTATCTTGTCGGGGCCAAGGCCGACGGCATAGGTGATGTCGGTAAAGCCGCCTTCGGCGAAATATTCCGCCTCCGCCAGGGTCGAGACGGTAATCGGTCCGCGCCCGTCCGGGAACAGTCGCCGGGCCACATCGATCGACTTGGCACTCTTCACATGCGGACGGAAAGCGACGCCCAGCGAGGCAAGGCGCGCGCGCAGCCGCGCGACATTCCTGTCGACCTTCGACACGTCCAGGACAAGGGCCGGAGTCTCGATCGTCTCCAGGCTTTCGGCGATCGGGGCATCGCCAATGGGGAAGGAATTCTGGGTCATGATATCCACCTTGCTGAGGTCATGGCGCGGATCAGCCGAGCGATTGATTGGAAAGGGCGTAGAGGCGCGCTTCCGGTCCGCCCTGGGGCGGCTCGCCAAGCGACATGGACAGGACCTGATGTACCCGCGGCAGGCCGATGCTTTCCAGCCAGGGGGAGAGGCCGCAGCTTTCCGTGACATCGATCCGGACGAAGTCGCCGACATGCCTTGCGGCAAGCGCGGCGATCAGCGCGCGCGCATCCGTCGCGTCGCGGGCAACGACCGGTCCGATCACATGGCCGCGACCCCAGCGGCGCACGCAGCCATAGCCCGCCACGCGACCGTTCCGCACAACCAGCCGCATGTCGGCGATAGCGGCAAGCCCGTCCAGCAATGCCGCGCGGTCCATGCCGGAAGCTTCCCTGTCGAGCGCTATCAGCGCAGCCCGATCCTCCGGACCGGCGGCGCGAAGCAGCTCCGACGGTCCGATCTCGGGCGCCTGCGCCAATATCGCCTGATGCTGGTACACCGCATCATAGGGCGTGAAGCCCAGCCGGCGGTACAGCGCCTCGCCCTCCAGCGTCGAATTCAAAATAACCGTGCGCCCTTTCGCATCAGCCAGCAGCGCATCCATCAATTTCGCGCCGATCCCCTGCCGCTGCGCCTTGTCCGCGACGATGATCATCCCGGCGGAACCATGGTCGGCGCCATAGGGCCACCACAGCGCGGTGCCGACAAGTTCGCCATCAGCCTCGACCGCAAAGCCCCGGCCCAACTGGAGGGCGAAGGCCCAATCCTCGATGCGATAGGGCCAATCGAGAGCCTGCGACAGGGCATGCGCCTGGGCAAGGTGACGAGCCTCCAGCGGAATCGCGTCGCCCGCCGTCGGCCGGGCTGAGGAAGAGGCAGATATCGTCATCTGGAACGTTCACCCATTTTCATTTCCGCGCACGATCCGCGACGAGGATCATCCGCACCCCTGGTCGATTATGCTGCACGTCTGCGGCATGCTGGCAACCGTCATTAAGCCCGTTACTGCTGGCAAAATCTCCTGAATGTCTCGATAAGGCGAAGCTGTCCTGCGGTGCGATGCATTTGGCTCGACAGATGATGCCGTGACAGGGATGCCATCCGGAAAAGGGCGCGTGCTGCCTGACGGAGCGGTTCGCGCCCTGCCACTTTTCGTTCCGCCTCAGGCGACCGGACGCTGGATCGAATAGAGCTTCCTGACATATTCCTCGCTCAGCCAGGCGCAGCCATCGCCCCGGACGAACATGAACACATCACCCTTCTGGAAAGTCACGCTGCCCTTGTCGTCGGTGAAGGTCACCTTCCCGTCGAGCAGCAGCATCAGTTCGACCTGCCGATAGGGAATGAGACGACGATGATAGGGCGTCGAATCCCAGATGCCGCAGGCAAACTCCCTGTTGGCGGAAATATAGTCCGAGTGGGAGCGGCAGGTCGGAACCGGGCCAAGCAAATTTTCCGACGCCGGCGGGTTCGAGGGCGACAGTACCGCATTCTTGTCGATCAGCACCGGTTCCGAAACATTGCCGGCAGCCTGGGTCGGCGCGGCGTAGATGATGGCCAGAAGATCGTCCGATGCGCGCCAACGGAAGCTGCTGCCGACCGGCAGCACCGCGCCATTGTCCGCCTCGACCACCAGCCTGCCGGCCCCGCTCTCGATTTCGAGGCGCCCCTGAAGGACGAGGACGCATTCGTCGGTCAAAAGCCTGTCGACCTGCCCTTCGCCGCGCAGCGCGAAAGCGGCAACTTCCACCGCCGCATCGGAAAAGGCGGGTTCCGAACGGCCCTGAAACCAGTCGCCGGAAGGTGTCGCGCCAGCCGCATAGGCGCGCATGTCGATGACGGCGTCAACCTGCCGGTCGATAACGATGCTCATAATCCGAAAGCTCCTGAAAGGTCGTGAGGATTGGTCATGCCATTTCCCTTCAGGACTGCCGCCTATCTGGCCCGGACATCGCGCCGCAGGGCGATGCCGCGCCTTGAAAACCATCCAGTCGGCCGCAGGGAATTCATGAATGCGATGTGCCTGCCGGGCATTCTATGGATATGACTTTGTCAAAGACGCCATAATTGCCCCCGGCATTGGCATAGGCTGATCCTGCGCCTGTCGGAATCGGCATCATCTGCCGCGACGAAAGCGGTTCAGCCGCCGTCTGAAAGTTCAGCGGGGATCGCGGACCTGTTGCGCGCCGCTATCAGATGTTGGGCAATCGTCAAATCCTGCAATGCAATTCCCGAACTGTCGAAAAGCGTGATCTGTTCGGCAGAGGTGCGGCCCTGCGCCTGTCCGCTCAGGACGTCGCCGATGGGGGTGATCAGGCGATGATCGCCCTCAAAATGCTGAAGGTCACCCATTACCACAGCCTGCGGCACCAGGTCGCAGAACAGCGAAGCCCGCTCGAACAGGGCCGGCGGAAGCTCCTGCTTGCCAGCCGCATCCGACCCCATGCTGGCGACATGGGTGCCGGGCCTGATCCAGTCCGCGTCGAACAGGGGCGCGCGCGAAGGCGTCGCGGTCACGACGATATCGGCCCGCCGGCAAGCGGTTTCCGCATCGGCGCGCTCTGCGTCCAATCCTGCCTTCGCCAGCAGGTCGACGAAGGCATCCCCCTTCGCCTCGTCCCGCGCCACCACCAGGACCTGCTTGATCGGGCGGATGCGCGCGAGGGCAACGCACTCGTAAAAGGCCTGATTGCCGGCCCCGAAAACGGACAGGATCGACGAATCTTCCCGGGCGAGCGCGTCCGCGGCAACGGCATCCCCAGCAGCCGTGCGATAGGCGTTCACCTTCCCGGCCTCGATCACCCATTCGATCCGGCCGACATCCTGATCGAACATCAATATCAGCGAATTGTGCCGGGGAAGTCCCTGTTCGGCATTACCTGGCCAGAACGAACCCACTTTCAGGCCTGCAAAGGTCGACGTCGACGCAGACTTGATCGACATCCGGTTCGTGGGCGCAGAGCCATGAGCCAACACCGCAGGAAAGATGACGGCGTCGCGTCCGACCGCGATGAATGCCTCACGCGCAGCCTGATACGCCATTTCGTGCGAGATGAGCGACGCTGACATTTCCTCGGATATGAATTTCATCTTGATCGTCCTGACGATGGTGGAATCCTGCCGGCACAGAACCGTTGCGCCGCACAAAATGTATATACAGATTTTCCTGGGCCCGCCAAGCAGTTGTTGACGCACCCTCGCAAGCGCAAAAGCGGTTCCCACTCTGCCCCGCGATGCTCTAGGACCATGCGATGGACAGGACAGAGCTTTCATCGGGAATGCGCGGTCAGATCATCGCCCATGTCACCAGCCGGATCATGAGCGGCGAGTGGCAGGCCGGGGATCGCATTCCGTCCGAGCAGGCCCTGACCGACCTGTTCAGGGTCAGCCGCATGACGGTTCATCACGCGTTGCGCGACCTGGCGGCGCGCGGATTCCTCATTCGAAGGGCAGGGTCCGGCACCTTCGTCGCCGGACCGAGCGAATATGTAACGGAATATCGCCACCATGACATCATCAAGGAGATCACGCGCCGTGGCGGGCGCCACAAGGCCCAGGTGCTGCGTCGCGAATTGCGGGAGTCGTCGCCTGAGGAAGCTGCGGCGTTCAACATGTCTCCGCGGGAGATGCTGTTCCATGCCATTGTCCTTCATCATGAAGACGATCGGCCGATAGAGCTGGAAGACCGGCTGATCGCGCCGCGATTCCTTCCGGACGCGATGGAGATGGACCTGACGAGCCAGACGATGTTTTCCCGCCTCATGCTCGTCAAACCCAATCGCCAGGGAACGGAGGTCCTGCGCGCCGTCACAGGATCCCAGCGCGAAATGGCGTTGCTGGACATCGACGCCGGCACGCCGCTGCTTGAAGTCGTGCGCCGGACCTGGTCGCCCGAAGGGGTCGTGACCGTCGCGCGCATGTTGCGGGCAGGAAGCCATTCCGCACTCACGGGCTCCATCCGCAATCTCGATCCCAGGGACAATCAGCACCGCTGAAGCTGCAGGATCGCAACCAGTTGCGGTTTCCGCGCGAATCGCGTAGATACTGAACCATATGGTTCAGTGTTTAACACCTCCCCTCGATCTCTCCTTTGCGGCGCTGGCCGATGCGACCCGCCGGGGAATCGTGGAGCGGCTTGGCCGGGGCGACGCGTCCATCACCAGCCTTGCCGACCAGTTCCAGATGACGCTGACGGGCATGAAGAAGCATGTCCAGGTGCTGGAACGGGCGGGACTCGTCGTCACGCGGAAGATCGGACGGGTCCGCAAATGCGCGCTTGGAAAATGCGACCTCAGCGCGGAGGCCGAATGGATCGAGTCCTGTCGCAAGCTCTTCGAGGCCCGCTTCGACGCCCTGGACGCCATCATCGACGAAATGAAGCAGGAGAGAAGGGATGAATGAGCAAAACCGCACGACCGTCGAACGCAAGGGGACTCGCGAACTTCTCGTGACGCGGCTGTTCGACGCGCCGCCCAGCATGGTCTACCAGGCGTGGAGCCAGCCCGAATTGTTCCAGCGCTGGTGGATGCCCAGATCCGCATCGGGCATTTCGCTCCTCTCATGCGACATGGACGTCCGCACGGGTGGCAAATATCGCCTGGAATTCGGCACCGGCGGTTCGGACAGCATGGCCTTCTACGGCAAATATCTCGAAGTAGTGCCGAACGAACGCATCGTCTGGACCAATGATGAAGGCGAAGAGGGTGCGATCACGACCGTGACTTTCGAGGATCAGGGCGGAAAGACATTATTGCGCTTCCACGAAATCTATCCATCCGCCGCGGCGCTGGAAGAAGCGCTGCAAGGTTCGGCAGCGACATTGCCGGAACAATTGGCGCAGCTCGACCAATTGCTGGCCGGCATCGGCGATTGAGGCCACTTGGCGAACGCCTTCGGGAGCAGGCCTGCTCCCGGAAAGCGGGCGGCTCCCGGTCCGGACGGTCGCCCGCCTTCAGTTCTGCCGATCTGATGCGGCGGGTGGCTCAGCCCTTTCCAGAAAGCGCTGAGCCAGGCCGCGATAGAGTTTTTCCTTGCACACAAGCTGCGCTGCGAAGTCCGCCACCTGCATTGTGACAGCCCACCTCCAGCTAGAGCGATTTTCCAAGCGATAGGAACCGATCACTGGTCGAACACCCGCCGGCGATCAGCCAGGCGTCAGCTTCGCGGGCCCTTCGTGGCGAACCAGATGACATGCCTTGGCCCCTTCCCGTTGCTGCGGGCGCGCACGGCGACCTCCTCCACGGCCAGGCCGGCGCGGGAAAGGCGGCGGGCGAAGCTTGCGTCGGGAGCAGCGGACCAGATCGCCAATATGCCGCCCGGCTTCAGCGCGGCGATGGCGGCCGCGATGCCCTGCGCCGAATAGAGGCGGTCGTTCGCCTGACGCACAAGCCCATCCGGCCCGTTATCGACGTCGAGCAATATGGCGTCGTACACGCCGCGCGCCGCGCCGATCACATCGGCCACATCCGCCTGGACCAGACGCACGCGCGGATCGTCCAGGCACCCTGCGGCCAGTTCCACCATCGGCCCGCGCGCCCATTGGATGATCTCCGGCACCAGTTCCGCCACTGTCACGCTTCCCGTGTCGTCCAGGGCCGCCAGCGCCGCCCGCAACGTGAACCCCATGCCATAACCGCCGATCAGCAGATGCGGACGCGCCCGGCCGCGCAGCCGCTCGCAACTGAGATTGGCCAGCGCCTCCTCCGATCCGCTCATCCGGCTGCTCATCAGCTCGTTGCGGTCGAGCACGATCATGAAATCCCCGCCCCGCCGATAGAGGGTCAGTTCCTCGCCACCGGGAACCTGCGCCGATCCTATGAATTCGCGTGCCTGCATATCATCTGCTCCCGGCGTTTCGTCGCCAGCGGGGGCTTTACGGCAATGCGGCGCGGCGTCAAAGGAGCGAGATGCGATATTTCCTCGATACAGAATTCAACGGCTTTGGCGGCGCCCTGATCAGCCTGGCGCTCGTCCCCGAAATCGGAGACCAGGATTTCTACGTCTCGCTTCCCCTGCCGGCCGAAATCCATCCCTGGGTGGAAAAGAATGTGATTCCCTATCTGCGCTTCGTGCCCCCGGGCGTCGACCATCAGTTGAACCGGGTGGAGGCGGCCCAGCATCTGGAGGCCTATCTGGCTCATGACCGCGATCCCGTGATCATCGCTGACTGGCCCGATGACCTGGCCCATTTCTGCGCCCTTCTCGTAACCGGTCCCGCCGAGATGATCAGGCTGGACGGGCTGCGCCTCGAACTCATCAACGGCGCGGGGTTCAGCGCCGCATCCAACAGCCGGATGCCGCACAATGCCCTCCATGATGCGCATGCGCTCAAGGACTTCTATCTCAACTGGGCCATCTGAACGGCGCCGGGGCGCCGCTCGAGGGCGCCTTTTGACAGCAGCCGCCGGACGGCGCATGGGCGGGGCATGCACCTCGCCCATTTCGACATCGACCTGTTCCTGCGCGACTATTGGCAGAAACGTCCGCTGCTGATCCGCAACCCGTGGAGCGTGTGGCGCAATCCGCTCGATCCCGACGATCTGGCCGGGCTTTCCTGCGAGGAGGGCATCGATTCGCGCCTCATCACCCGGCGGACGGATCGGCTCGCCATGGAAAGCGGCCCGTTGCCGGAGGATCGTTTTACGGAACTCGACGGCGCCTGGACGCTGCTGGTGCAGGCGGTCGATCATCATGTGCCCGATGTCGCGGCGATGATCCAACCCTTTCGCTTCATACCCGATTGGCGCATCGACGATGTGATGGTCAGCTACGCGACCGACGGAGGCGGCGTCGGGCCGCATTTCGACCAATATGACGTGTTCCTGGTGCAGGGCCTGGGAAGAAGGCGCTGGCGCGTCGGCCCGCGATGCGATTCCTCGACACCGCTGCTGCCGCATGACGACCTGCGCCTGATCCCCGATTTCGAGGCGACGGACGACTATATCCTCGAACCGGGCGACATTCTCTATGTTCCGCCCTGCTTCGCCCATGACGGCGTGGCGATCGGCGGGAACTGCATGACCTATTCCATCGGCTTTCGCGCGCCATCCCGCGCCGAGCTGGTCGAAAACTGGTGCCGGCATCAGGCCGACGACATGGCGGACGAGGATCGCTACGCCGATCCCGACCTCCGCCGCCAGCCCAATGCCGGCGAGATCGCCGCGTCAGCCCTCGACCGGATGCATGCCATGGTGCTGGAGGCTCTCTCCGACCGCAGCGCCTTCGCCCGCTGGTTCGGCCTATATAACAGCCTGCCCAAGTCGGCCGACATGGACTGGCGGCCGGACGAACCGACCGACGAACAGACGGTGCGCGCCCTCCTGGCCCAAGGCGTTCCGCTCAGCCGCAATCCCGCCAGCCGTTTTTCCTTCATCCGGCAAGGCGAACCGGACCTGCTGCTGTTCGTGGACGGCCATGACTTCGACTGCGACGGGGACACGGCGCGGCTGGCCGAGGGGCTGTGCAGAGAACCGACCATGGTCGTGGACGCCAGGCTGGCTGCCTCCCCGCCCGTGATCATGCTGGTCGCGGCGTTGATCGACCTGGGCAGCCTGGCGTTCGACGCGGACTGATCCGTCATGGCACTCATCCTGTTCAACAAGCCCTATGGCGTGCTCTGCCAGTTCACCGATGAAAGGACGGGACCACCCCGTCCCACGCTCGCCGCCTATATCGACCGTCCCGGCCTTTATCCTGCAGGGCGGCTCGACCTCGACAGCGAGGGATTGTTGCTGCTGACCGACGACGGCCGCCTTCAGGCGCGGATAGCCGATCCGCGCTTCAAGATGCCCAAGACCTATCTGGTACAGGTGGAGGGCGATCCGGACGAGGCCGCGCTGGCGGCGCTGCGGCGTGGCGTGCGCCTGAAGGATGGCCTGACCCTCCCCGCTGAGGTCGAACGCATCGACGCGCCCTCCCTCTGGCCCCGCGATCCGCCCGTCCGGTTCCGAAAGAGCGTTCCCGACTGCTGGATAAGGCTGACGATCCGCGAAGGACGCAATCGGCAGGTCAGGCGAATGACGGCGGCTGTCGGCTATCCCACCTTGCGGCTGGTCCGCTGGAATATTGGCGACTGGGCGCTGGACGGCATCGCGCAGGGCCAATGGCGCGAGGCGTGAACGCGGAAGGGGCGGCTTGATCTGGATGACGTCTTTTGCAGTTGCCCCAGGCAGGCGGTGTCCGCATAGCGAAGCCATGGACGAGAAGTTGACGAATCTCATCACGACTATTGTCGGCCGGGTACCCCAATGGATACGGCACGACCTGCTGTCCAAGGATGCAGCCGTCAAGCAGCGGGCGGAAGAAACGCTGGCCGCGATGATCGCCAATGCCCTTGCCGCAGGAACCGACGAATCCGCGGCGAGTTAGCAGGAGAGTTCGTCTCAACAAGGCTCCGGCAATGACCTCCGGCTCTTTCTTCGCCTCCCTCATGCCCGCCGCCCTCATGCCCGTGGCCATGATCTGCGTGGCCTTGCTCGCCACCGCGCCCGCCAGCGCGCAGGGAGCGGCCCGGGGCATGGAGGTGCAATGTGCAGCCGGACGGCGCTTTACCCTCCATGTCGATGATGCCCGGGCAACGATCATCTGGACGGAGGGACGACTCACGCTGGAACGCGGGACCTTGTCGCTGGGCAGATATTATCGCGGCCCGACGGCCGCGCTCATCATAGACGGTGACTATGTGTCGTTCGTGCCGAAGGGCGACCGGAACTGGCGCGACTGTCATTTCATGCCCAGGATGGGTGCCGTCGAAAACCAGTGATCAAACCCATTTCCGCACAGAAAATTCGACGATCGCGGAACGGGATCGACTTTCCGAGAATTGATTGACTGGGCGCAAGCACGAATATTGCTGACCATTACTGGAAATGCGGCGTTTACAATCCGCGTTGATTTCCGCAAATAGCGCTGACATCCTCACGAAACGGGTCCGCTCACATGGCTGAAGAAGACAAGAACGATATCACTGCCCTCACCGTCCAATTGCTTAGCGCCTATGTCTCCAGAAACAGCGTTTCGAGCGAAAGCCTCGCCGATCTGATCAGGACCACCCGGACGGCGCTGACGGAAGACGCGGCCGCGGCCATTGCCGAACCCGCTGCCCAGAGCTTCACGCCTGCGGTTTCCGTGCGCAAGAGCCTCGCCTCGCCTGACCATATCCTCAGCCTCATCGACGGCAGACCCTACAAGACCTTGAAGCGCCATCTGGCCGCTCATGGCCTGACCCCGGAACAATATCGTGAGCGCTACAGGCTGCCGAGCAGCTATCCGCTGGTCGCCCAAAGCTATTCGCAGACCCGGCGCGCCGTCGCGGAAAAGACAGGCCTCGGCCGGAAGCCAGCCGTTGCCGGAAGCACCGCCTCTCCACAGGCACCGGTCGCTGCCGCAAGCCCGGCCCCTTCTCCCGGCACAAAGGCGGCGGCGCCCAAAGCCCCGGCAAAGGCCGTGACCCCGAAAGCTGCGACCCCGAAAAAGGACAAGGCCGACGCGCCCGCCCCGGTCATTTCGAACCGTGGCAGTCGCGCCGCCCCTGCGTCCGCCAGCAAGCAGTCGCGCAAGCGCCTGTCGATCGCCGCGCCGAAAAGCGACAAGGAGAACGGCAAGACTGCTACGTCCCCCAAGGCGTCCAGCCAGGAAAAGAGCGTTGCTAAGAAGGCCGCCCCTGCCAAGCCCAAATCATTGAAGGCAGCGCTGGAAGCGGCGAACTCGCATCTGGGAAACGATGGAAAGGCCGCTGAGACAACAGCCGCCAAGTCCTGATCATGGGCGGGAAGCAAGATGCGAAGTTCTTGCTTCCCGCCGCCTACGACTTCACCATATGGCTGACACCAGCGTTCCCGCAACCACAGGCCCGGTATTCAATGCCTGTCGCGATGACGACGCAAGACCCGTTACTTCGGCCCCGTCACGTCCGCCCCATCACTTCCGAACGAAACGCCAGCGATCGGGCGTGCTTTCCTCTGGATCGAAGCGATAGCCGTCGCTGTCGAAACCCTGCATCGCATCGACGTCGCCGATATGATGCTCGCACATCCAGCGCGCCATCATGCCCCGAGCCCGCTTCGCATTGAAACTGACGAAACGAGGCCCCTCGGGACCGGGCTCACGAAAATCGACATCGATGACCCGGATGCCCGCCAGCTTTCCTTCCACCGCCGCGAAATATTCCTGGCTGGCCAGGTTCAGCACCACGCCTGATCCTTCCTCCGCCACCTGCATGCGCAGCAGGTCGGCGATGCGGCCACCCCACCAGTCGGTCAGCTTCCTGTGGCGCGGCGCCCAGCGCGTTCCCATTTCCAGCCGATAGGGCCTGATGGCATCCAGCGGCCGCAGCAGGCCATAAAGGCCCGACAGCATCAGGACATGGTCCTGCGCAAAGGCGATGCCCGCTTCGTCCAGCGTCTGCGCTTCAAAGCCCGCATAGACGTCGCCGGCGAAAGCGAACAGGGCCTGCCGCTCGGGCTGCTCAGGGAAATCGCGAAATCGCTCCGCATTGAGCTTTGCCAGACGCGGCGAAATATGCATCAATTCCGACAGTCGCTTTTGCGACAGCCTCGCGGCCGATCTGGCAAGACTATGGGCCTCCTCGACGAAATGCGCCCTCGTGGCGGGCAGAGGTGGCAATGCGCTTTCGAAATCAAGCGTCTTGGCGGGGGATAGCAGCACGATCATGACGCCTCCCTAGCGATCACCCGACCATGCGTCAAAATGCCTGGGGGCTCTCCACCCTGACGCAAGGCCGATACGTCCCGCGGAACGATCAGTCGTCCGAAGAGTAAGGGCCAGTATAGCGCTGGCCGCGCACGAGCGGATGAGAGCTGCTGTACAGAAACGAAACACCAGGACAGCCCAGCGTCTCAGCTTGATACACATCAAGTTTGAAATTTTTGTCGCATTGCGCTGTCATTCTATTAAGAAAGATATAGTAAATTAGATATAAGTAACGATCAACTTTTGTTTTACGCATTTTGGGGGGCCAATGCGCCGCGACGCTCGCAAACTGCTGGAGAAGCTGAACCGCAAGGACTTCGCCTATCGCGACTTTGAGGACAGATTCTCCGAAACCGAATTATGGCCTATCTTCGCCGCCGTGCTGGGCGACAGCAAGATTGTCGGCGATGAAGCGGCGCCCCTGCCTGTCTGGCAGGCCCGGCAGGACGAAAAGCCGGCCCCTGTACGGCTGGCACCGCAATCTTCGCCCGAACCCGGTCAGATCTTTGCCCAATATGGCAAGTCCCAACACCGGCCCGCGCCGAAAAGCGATGTCGACCTCCGGGAATTCTTCAACCGCTTCTCGGAGTTGGATTGATGACCGTCATCCTGGTTCAATCGCCCAAGGGTGGCACCGGCACCACCTTCCTGACGGCCCAGCTTGCCCTGCACCTTGCAGGCAAGGGCTATGAGGTGAATGCGCTGGACTGCACCTTCCAGGATTCGCTGAAGATGCATTTCGGCTTCATGCCGGCGCAGGCCGTGCCGGAATGGGGCGCAGGCGGCGGCGAACCGCTCGTCGCGTTCGGCGTCAGCGTCCTGCAGGGCCATGGCCAGAGCCGTTCCGCTACATTTGCGACGCGCGTGGAGGGTGAACTGGACCGGATCTTCGATTCCGGCCATGTGTGGATCCTGGACGTCGCGTCGGAGGACCGGCATCTGCTGGAACTGCTGACGCCACGCTGCGCACTGCACATCTGCCCGCTGCTGCCCACCGCCGCTTCGCTCGCCACGCTCAACCGGCTCAGCGCGACGGCTCCGGCAATGAAGCTCGACCGCACTGTCTTCGTCCTGAACCAGCTCGACGACAGGCAGAAGCTGTCGCGTCACAGCCACAGCTTCGTCCGCGACCTGTTCGGGGACCAGTTGCTCGCCACCATCCGCCGCGACGAGGCCGTCAATGAAGCGCTCGCGCGGTTTGAACTCATCAGCAAATATGCACCGACCAGCGCCGCGCTGCAGGACCTGCGCCTGTTCGCGGACGCGGTAGAAGAGCGCATCGGACTGACACCTGCCACGGGAGAGGCGAACATCGAGGTTACAGGAGACGCCTGATGTCCCTCCCTTCCCATTTCGCGCCGCAGGCCCTGTTCAGGCTTGCGGTGGGGCTCTTCGTGGCCGCCGTCATCATCGCCGTCGTCACGGTCCCGCTCGATTTGGAGTCGCAGTGGATCTTCGCGCTGACGACCATGGCGGGCGTGATCCTGTTCAACCGTTCGCCCGGGAAGCGGTCGACCATCGCCATCGGCATATTGTCGCTGCTGGTGTCGACCCGCTATCTGTTCTGGCGCACGACCCACACGCTGGACTTCGACAGCCTGCCCGCGGCCCTGCTGGGCACGGGCCTCTATCTGGCGGAACTCTATGCCTGGGTCATCCTGGTCCTGGGCCTTTTGCAGACAAGCTGGCCGCTCGACCGCCCGGTTGTGGAGATCGAGGGCGAACCTGATCAATGGCCGGTCATCGACGTCTATGTCCCGACATATAATGAGAGCCTGGCGATCGTCCAGAACACGGTCTTCGCCGCGATGGACATGGACTATCCGCGCGACCGGTTCCACGTCTATATCCTCGACGACGGCCGGCGCCCCGAATTCCGGGCCTTTGCGCGCCAGGCGGGCTGCGGTTATCTGACCCGGGCGGACAATCTGCATGCCAAGGCAGGCAATCTCAACGCCGCGATGAAGAAGACGGACGGCGAACTAATCGCGATCTTTGACTGCGACCACGTTCCCACCCGCGCCTTCCTGCAGATGACGGTCGGCTGGTTCCAGAAGGATGCGCGGCTCGCGCTGATGCAGACGCCGCACCATTTCTATTCGCCCGATCCGGTGCAGCGGAATCTGGGCAATGTGAAGGAACTGCCTGGCGAAGGCGATCTGTTCTACGGCGCGGTGCAAAAGGGCAACGACCTGTGGAACGCCACCTTCTTCTGCGGGTCATGCGCGGTCATCCGCCGATCCGCGCTG
This sequence comes from Sphingobium sp. LMC3-1-1.1, assembly GCF_040676285.1. Lineage (NCBI taxonomy): Bacteria > Pseudomonadati > Pseudomonadota > Alphaproteobacteria > Sphingomonadales > Sphingobiaceae > Sphingobium > Sphingobium sp. LMC3-1-1.1. The sequence goes on from NZ_JBEGHQ010000012.1 coordinate 603,244, forward strand.
GAGCAGACCAACGGCTTTGCCGGCGAGACGGTGACGGAGGACGCCCATACCGCGCTCAAGCTGCAGCGCATGGGCTGGAACACCGCCTATATCGGCGTCCGCCTGTCGGCCGGCCTCGCGACCGAGCGGCTGGTGCTGCATGTCGGCCAGCGCATCCGCTGGGCGCGCGGCATGACGCAGATCATGCGGATCGACAATCCGCTGTTCGGACCGGGCCTCAACTGGCATCAGCGGTTTTGCTACCTGAACGCGATGCTGCATTTTCAGTTTCCGCTGCCGCGCATCGTGTTCCTGACCTCCCCGCTCGCCTATCTGATCGGCGGACAGAACATCATCCATGCCTCGGCCGCACTGATCTTCGCCTATGCGCTGCCGCATCTGTTCATCTCCACCATGTCCAGCGAACGTATCCAGGGCGGCGACCGCCGGCCCTTCTGGGGGGAAATCTACGAAACGCTGCTCGCCTTCCACCTGGTGAAGCCGACGCTGTTCACGCTGCTGAACCCGCGCAAGGGCAAGTTCAACGTGACCGACAAGGGCGGCCTGCTGGACCAGACCTATTTCGACGGCACAACCGTGCGGCCGCATGTCATCACCGCCCTGCTGCTGATGTTCGGCGTGGTCTTCGGCTTCATCAAGCTGAATTTCCCGCTCCTGTTCGACGCGCAGTGGGACACGGTGCTGCTCAACACCGCTTGGGCCAGCTTCAGCCTGCTGATCCTGATCGCGGCCATTTCCGTCGCGCGCGAACAGCGTCAGGTGCGCGAGAATATCCGCATCACCGCGCAAATGCCGGTCACGCTCTATTTCGACGACGGCTATGTCGTCGACGGCACGACCGTCGACATTTCGCTGGGCGGTCTGGCGGCGAATCTGCCGGACGGTTTCGCGCTGCAGGGGCGCCATGTCACGGACATCTCGCTGCCGATGGGTGACGAGACGCTGACCATTCCGGTCGACACCGTTCGCATGGACAATGGCCGGGCAAAGCTGCGCTTCCAGCCGCTCGACATGGTGCACGCCCGTCATCTGGTGCGCGCCGTCATGGGCCGCGCCGATGCGTGGCAATCGGACAAGCCGCTGGCGCCGGTCGCCGGCTTCAAATCCATCAAGGATATCTTCAGCGTGGGCATCGACACGATCATCGACATTTGGCGCCTGCCGCGTCGCCGCAAGAAGGCGATGCGCGCCATGGCCGCCGCCGCGGCCGCCGGCGCGCTCGCCACCACATCCGCCAACGCGGTTCCAGCCGCGCCGGCCAGTGCGCCCGCCGCGGCCGCTCCCATCGCTTCATCCAGCGGCAGGCAGCAACGATTGCTGCTCAAGGACCTGCAGGTCAAAAACCCCATTCGCCTTGCCGGAACACGCGGCGAATATGGCATTCCCTTCGGCCTGCGCAGCAACCAGGTCGTGACCGGTGCCTCGCTGACCCTGGCCTTCAACTTCTCCCCCTCGCTGCTCGGCGACCTCAGCCAGATCGTCGTCCTGCTGAACGGAGAGGTGGTCAATGCCCTGCCGCTCCGGCCTTCGGACGGCACGGCGCAGACGGTGACGGTGCCGATCAATCCGGCGCTGTTCCTGCCGGGCGACAATTCGCTCAATCTGCGCTTTATCGGACATTATACCCGCGACTGCGAAGACCCCTTCCACAGTTCGCTCTGGGCCAATGTCAGCAACACGCGGTCGGTGCTGAACATCACCACCCAGTCGCTGCCGCTGAAGCCCGATCTTGCGCGCCTGCCCGCGCCCTTTTTCGACCGTAACGACAATGTGGCGCTGAAACTGCCCTTCGTCTTCGCGGGCAAGCCGACCAATGGCGAGTTGGAGGCCGCAGCCAGCACCGCGTCCTGGTTCGGCGGCATGGCCAGCTATCGCGGCTATTCCTTCAAGCCTAGCTTTGGCCAGATCCCCGCCGGCAATGCCGTGCTGTTCGTGACGCCGGGCCGCCGCATCCCCGGGATCAACCTTCCCGCCGGCCCCGCCGCGACCATCATCACCAACCCGGTGGACAGCGAGGGCCAGTTGCTGGTCGTCAGCGGCAGCGACGAAAAGCAGCTGAAGCAGGCTGCGGCAGCGCTCGCCATCGGGCGCGGCATGCTCGGCGGGGCGAGTGCGTCGCTGGACGGCGTGCGCCTGCCTTCCTTCCCCCGCTATTCCGCGCCGCGCTGGCTGCGGACCGACCGGCCCGTGCGCCTGGGCGAGATCGTGCCGCGCTACGCCCTGCAGGGCATCGGCCTGCCACCCGGCCCGCTCAGCGCCGGTTTCCATGTGGCGCCCGACCTGTTCTTCTGGCCGCGCCAGGGGGCCAAGCTCGACCTGCGCTACCGCTATCCCTCCGCTCCCTGGCTCGACAAGTCCCGCTCGCGCCTCGACCTGTCGATGAACGGCCAATATCTGACCACCTTGCCGCTGACCGGCGAACATTGGTGGGACAAATGGTTCGGCGGCGGGCGACCCACGGCATACACGTCGCGCGCCGACGTCATCCTGCCTCGCTATGACCTGTTCGGCCAGAACTCGCTTGTGTTCGACTACAACCTGCTGGTCCAGTCCAAGCAGCGCTGCGAGGGCATGCTGCCCGACAATGTGCGCGTGAGCATATTGCCGGAAAGCTCGATCGACCTCAGTCACGCCTATCATGCGCTGCACATGCCCAACCTTGCGAGCTTCGCGGGCGGGGGCTATCCCTTTACCGTGCGGCCGGACATGGCAGAGACGGTCGTCTTGCTGCCCGGCGATCCCACGCCCGGCGTGGTGGAGGCCTTCCTGAACGTCATGGGTCGCTTTGGTGACGCCACCGGAACCCCGGCGATCCGGATCAGCGTCACCCGTTCGATCGATGCCGCCCGCATGGCGGGCAAGGACCTTTTGGTGATCGGTCCGGTCCAGATCGCCCAGTCGGAATCGCTCTTCGCCGGCGCGCCCGTCTTCTACCAGGATGGTCGGCTGCGCGTCACCGAACGCACGCCGGTGGAGCGGGTCTTCGACCTCTTCTCCCCTTATGAGCGCAGCGACAGCGCCACCGTCGACGGCTTCTTCTCCGGGACCGACAGCTTCAGCGGCATCGTCGGCTTCCGGTCGCCCTTCGACGCCGATCGCAGCGTCGTCGCGCTGCTGGCCAGCGATCCCGAAGCGCTGCCCGCTCTGGTCAACGGCCTTAACGACACCAAGATCAACGCCCAGGTCCAGGGCGACCTTTCCGTGGTGGACGGCGAAAGCATGGCCAGCTTTGCGGTGGGCAACGGCTATTGGGTCGGATCGCTGCCGGTCTGGATGAAGATCGCCTTTTGGATGAGCCAGCGGCCCTTCCTGATCGCCCTGGGCGGCCTGCTGGTCGCCTTCCTCATCTCCGCCCCGGTCTATCTGCTGTTCAAACGGCAGGAAGCCAAGCGCCTCGAAGCGGTGAAATGATCATGAAGAAGACGATCTCGATCCTCGGCCTGCCTCTGCTCGCCATCACGACCATGCCCCTGGCGCATGCGGAGGTGCAGGGTGTCGCCCCGCTGCTGAAGCAGGCTCGCTATTGGCAGTCCAAGGGACGCGGCGACCTGGCGCGACAGGCCTATAACCGGGTGCTGGCCATTGACCCCGCCAATGCGGAGGCACGGCGCGGCCTTGCCGGCAATGCGCCCCAACCCAAAGCCGCAGCCAAGCCGCAGCCCGCACAGGCCGCTCGCCCCGCCGCACCCGCGCAGGCGGCCGCCGCACCATCCGGCCCGGCCCGCCCGACCCGCAGCGACCGGGGCGGCGATGCCCGCGCCGCCGGCTTCCGGGCGCTGGAGGCTGGACAACTCGACACCGCGGCCGCCCGCTTCCGCACGGCGCTTTCCGCCAATCCCAACGACGCCGACGCGCTGGGCGGCATGGGCATCGTACGATTGCGCAAGTCCGAATTTGCACAGGCCCGCGACCTGCTGGCCCGCGCCTCCCGCACGGGCAGCGCAGGCAAATGGGCCGAGGCATTGCAGTCCGCCCGCTTCTATGCCGATCTCGACTCGGCCCGAACGGCGCTGGACAAGGGCGATCTGGCGCGCGCGGAGCAACTCGCCACCACGCTCACCCAGTCGAACGTCCGCGACAAGGGGCCTGCCATATCGGTATTGGCCAGCGTCTATGAACGGCAGGGCCGCTATAATGAGGCGGCCGAACTCTACCGGCAATTGGGCAAGTCCGGCGGGGCCGCCGGCTCAGGCGCCGCCATCGCCCAGGCCAGCGCCACCCGCAACGAGGCACGCGCCGCGCTGGATAGCGGTGACGCAGCGCGCGCCGAACAATTGCTGCGCGCTGCCATGGGCAGTGCGCCCGACGACCCATGGGTCGCCTATGATCTCGCCGGCCTGCTCCAGCAGCAGGGCCGCGTGGCGGAGCAGGACGCGCTCGTCCGCCAGCTTTCCTATTCGGACAAGGCCGAGCCGCTCTACGCCGCTGCGCTGATCCTGGACCGTGCGGGCCGCACCGGCGATGCGCAGGCTGTCGCCGCGCGCATTCCGGAAGGGCAGCGCACGGCGGAGATGCGCAATTTCATCGCCGGCCTGGGCATATCCGCCACCATAGTCCAGGCGAAGGCCGCAGGGGCCAGGGGCGCGCAGGGACAGGGTCTCGCCATGCTGCGCCAAGCGTCGGAGATGCGGGGCATTTTCGCCGACCGCATGGGCGCGCTGGCCCAGGGCATGCTGGAACTGGGCGACGCGCGCGGCGCAAGCCAGTTGGCGGCCCAGGCTCTGGACGCCCCCGCCAATGATGCGGGCGCCTATGACGCCGCGGTGCGGGTCCTGGCGCAGACCGGGCAGGACGGCCTGGCCATGAGCGCCGTGCAAAAGGCGTCGGCACTGGCCGGCCCGTCGCTTCAGGGTCAACGCAGCCTCGGCAATCTGAAGGCGACGCTCGCCGCCGCGCAGGCGGACCGAATGCGGCAGGCGGGTCAGTTCGCCCCGGCCTTCGACATGTTGCAGGCGGCATGGAACGAGACGCCGGGCAATGAGGAAATCCTCTCCGCCCTGGCGCGGCTGTACCAATCAGGCGGCCTCAACGCGCAGGCGGCGCAGACCTTCCGCATGCTGCTGGCGCAGAAGCCGTCCGATCGCGACGCCATGGTGGGCCTGATCGACACGGCCAGCGCGTCGGGCGACATGGATACGGCGCGCGCCGTCACCCAGCAGGCGATCCAGATGCACCCGGCCGATTACCGGGTCTATATGGCGGCGGCGCGCATGGCCCGTACCCGCGGCAATGACGGCGATGCGGCGCGTTACCTCAAGACCGCCAAGGCGCTCTACATGCGTGAGACAGGCATGGCGCCCGACACCATGATGGCGAACGGCAATCCCTTTGCGGCGGCGCCCCAGTCGGCCAACCCCTTCCGCGCCATGGCCGCGCCGCAGCCGGTCAATCCATTCGCACTCGGCAGCAATCCCACGGCCATATCGGCGCCCTATGCGCCGCCCATGGGCTTCGCCCCGCAGCAGCCGGCGGCATCACCCTATCCCTTGCCCGCTGCCGCGCCCGCCTACCCAACCGCGCCAGGCTATGCCGCCCCGACCGGCTTCCCCGGCATGGCGGCACCAGCGCCCTCTTACGGCAACCCCGTCTATGGCGATCCGGTCTACGGCGTTCAGGGCAATGGCATGACGAACGTCCCCGCCGATCCGGTACTGGCGGAGATCGATCAGCAATTGCAGGAATCGGCCGGTGAAAGCGGCCCGCGCGTCGATGTCGACACCGGCTTCCGCTCCCGCTCCGGCGAGACGGGCCTCAGCAAATTGCGCGAAATGACAGGCAGCGCCTCCGTCTCCACGCCCTTCGCCGGGGGCCGGGTCGGCGTCAAGGCGACGGCGGTCGTGCTGGATGCGGGCCGCCCGACAGGCTCCGGCCTCGCCCGCTTCGGCACCAACGCCACGCCCGAAGCGCAGGGGATCGTGGACGAGCAACCATCCGTGCTGACAAATGCCGAAACGCAGCACCAGTCCGGCGTCGCCGTCACCGCCAGCTATGTCAGCAAGCTGCTGATGCTGGAAGCAGGCGTCACGCCGCTCGGTTTCCCCAAGGAACATGTCACCGGCAGGATCGAGGTGACGCCGCGCCTGTCGACCAACGCGACCGCCCGCATCTGGGCCGACCGCAAGCCCGTGACCGACAGCATCATTGCCTATGCCGGCACGGAGGATCCTCGCACCGGCGCCTTCTGGGGCGCGGTCATGAAGAGCGGCGGCGGATTGTCCCTGTCCTATGACCGCAACGGCAATGGCGTCTATGCCGACGGTTCCTTCTATCATTATGACGGCACGGCAGTGCGCGACAATGACAGTGTGGAGATCAACGCCGGCGGCTATTTGCGCGCGTGGCAGAATGCGCGCTCGGGCGTTTCCGTCGGCTTCAACGTCAATTACCAGAATTACGACAACAACCAGAATTATTTCACCTACGGCCATGGCGGTTATTTCAGCCCGCAAAGCTTCCTCAGCGTCAATTTCCCGATCCGCTATTGGACGAATGACGGCCCGATGAGCATCCAGGCCAGCGTCGCGCCGGGCTATCAAAGCTATGATCAACAGGGTGAGCCGGTCTATCCGACGGAGCCGGGCGCGCAGGGCGTTCTGGATTTCCTCAAGAGCCAGAACAGCGATGTCCGCTCCCGCTATGACAGCATCAGCAAGACGGGCTTCGGCCTGTCGGCGACCGGCGCGATTTCCTACCGGGTCAGCCCGAATACCCGGCTGGGCGGGGAACTGAATATAAACACTTTCGGTGAATATAAGGAATTCAAGACACTTATCGGGCTCAAGCAGAATATCGGAGGCAATTGATGTTGTTCGTGAAGGACTTCCCGGTCGCGGGTGATCAGGACATCGCCATGCTCGCCTCCAGCGGGGAGGCTGCGCAGCGCTTCGTCAGCCTGATGCTCGCCGAAATCGCCTCCGCCGCCACGGCGGAGCAGATGCAGGGATTTTTCCGGGCCCTCGGCGCCCGCCTCGCGAAAAGCCATCCGATCGACAACGCCAGGAACATGGACAGGCTGACGCAGCACGGCAACATGGTCTGGGACAGGCTGCATTGGGGCAGCGTCCGTTTCGAACTGGACGATGAAGGAATCGACATCTTCCACCATGGCCTGCCCGAAAGGCTGGAGGGCGATGCTGAGGGAATCTGGGCAAAAGTCGCCCCCTTCATCCTGGAAGGAGCCTATGACGCATGGTTTCGGCAGATGGGCAGCGGCGAACGGCTCAGCACCAGGATTTCGCGCAACCAGGACGGGCATATCGAACTGCGCCATGGGATTTGAACGGCGGACGGTCCTGACCGTCCTCGCCTTCGCGCTGACGACCGGTTGCGCCCGTGCCAAATCTTCCAGATCCGCTGATGGCCTGATGCTCGATCCCGCGCTCTGGCAGGGCTACAAGGCCCGCTTCCTGGCGCCCGAAGGCAGGATCGTCGACAATGGCAATGGCGGCGTCAGCCATAGCGAGGGCCAGGGCTATGGCATGGTGCTGGCGCAGGCGGCGGGCGACAGTGCCGCCTTCGACGGCATGGCGCGCTGGACCGCCCAGACCCTGTTGCGCAAGGACGTGGCGCTGCACAGCTGGCGCTTCACCCCCGGCCGCGCCGATCCGGTGGCCGATCCCAACAATGCGACCGATGGCGACCTGCTGATCGCCTGGGCGCTGCTGATGGCGGGCCGCCGCTGGGGGAAGGCGGATTATCTGCATCAGTCAGCGGCCATCCGCGGCGCGATCGCGCAGAAGCTGATCGTGCAGCGTCACGGCTTCTCCCTGCTGCTGCCGGGCCTGGTCGGTTTTGCCAGGCCGGACCGGGTGGTCATCAACCCGTCCTATTATGTGTGGCCGGCGATCGACAGCTTCGTCCGGCTGGAACCCCGTTTCTGGGGTCCGCTGGCGTCCGACGGCCTCAAGATCCTGAAGGCCGCGCGCTTCGGCCCGTCGGGCCTGCCCGCCGACTGGCTCGACATCAAGGGGAAGGGCGTGGTCGAACCGGCGGAGGGACGCGATCCGGTCTTCGGCTTCGAGGGCATTCGCGTGCCGCTCTATTGCCTGATGAGCGGCCGACGCAGCGCATGCGACACCATCGCGCGCTACTGGTCCGCGCTCAACCGCGCCGGCAAGCCGTTGCCGGCCTGGGTGAATGTCGTGACCGGCGAAACGGCCCCCTATGCCCTGTCCGCGGGCGCCACCGCGATCGCAGGACGCCTGCTGGATCGCAACCTGCCGGCCGCCACCGCTGATCAGGACTATTATGCCGCAACGCTGGGACTGTTGAACCAGATGCGGATTTAGGCAGTATTTCCGCCGGTCTGCCGCCGTTCAGCCTCCCGGAAGCACGGCGTGCCTGACGGCAGCCATTGGCTATTCCTGCTCAAAAATCCTAAAGAAGCCCGATGACCTCCTCCCCCGAACTTGCCATTCGCCTGCGCCGCGCCGACTTCAACCGCGCCCTGGCAGAAGCGGACCTGAACGCCATCGCCCCCCTGCTCGCGCCCCAGGCCCTGCTCGTCACCGGATCGGACAGCGCGGTCATCTCCGGCCGCAAGGCGCAGCTCCAGGCCTGGAAGCGGGAATTCGCGGCCGCAAAGCGCGCCGTCTACACCCGCACGCCGGAAAATATCATCGTCTCGCCGGTCGAACCCATCGCGATGGAACATGGCCGGTGGCAGGGCGTGACCGCCGGTTCGGACCATGTCCTGGCATCGGGAAGCTACAGCGCCAAATGGCGGCAGATCGGCGCCGACTGGATCATCGAGGCGGAAATCTATGTGACGCTCGCCTGATGGGAAATGCTTGAACAGTGGCGCGCCCGCGCCCAATTAGAGGCTGTTCCTCCTCCCACGGGGGCCAGCAGTCCACGAGTAGCCATGACCACCGCCAATCCCCTTCTTGCCGACAGCGACCTGCCCGATTTCGCCGCCGTCCAGCCTGCCCATGTCGTCCCCGCCATAGAGGAGGCGATCGCAGCCCACCGCGCCGCCGTCGAAGGGATCACCGCCAGCGGGAAGGATGATTTCGAAGCGGTCATCCTCGCCGCCGAGCGTGCCGATTTCCTGTTGTCGCGGGTCTGGTCCCCGATCGGGCACCTCTCCTCCGTGGCGGATACGCCCGAATTGCGGGAAGCGCATGCCGCCGCCCAGACGCTGATGACCGCCTATCTGATGGAGGCGGGGCAGAACCGGGCACATCACGATGCCGTTGCCCGGTTGGCCGCCCGCCCCGATTTCGCCGGCCTGCCGCCCGCCGCCCGCCGCGCCGTCGATCTTGCCCTGCGCGGCTTCCGCCTGGCGGGCGTCGCGCTGGAGGGGAAGGCGCGGCAACGCTTCCTCGACATCGGCGTCGCCTTGAGCGACCTCAGCACCAAATTCGGCAATGCCGTGCTCGATGCGACCGAAGCCTGGAGCGAGCATGTCACCGACGAAGCGGCGCTCGAAGGGGTGCCGGACAGCGACAGGGCGACCCTCGCCGCCTATGCGCAGGAACGCGGGCTGCCAGGCTGGCTCATCACCCTGCGCCAGCCCAGCGTGCTCGCCATCCTCTATCACGCCAGGGACCGGGCGCTGCGGGAACGGGTCTATCGCGCCTACAACACCCGCGCCTCCGACCAGGCAGAGGACAGCAGCCACGACAACAGTGAACGGATCGACGCGATCATGGCGCTGCGCCATGAGGCGGCGCAGATATTGGGCTTTGCCGATTCCGCCGCCCATTCGCTGGAAACCAAGATGGCCGCCGACGCTGACGAGGCGCTGGCCTTCCTGACCGATCTCGCCCGGCGGGCACGGCCGGTCGGGGAGCGTGAACTGGCCGACGCGCGCGCCTTCGCCGCCGACCATCTGGGGCTGGACGATGTGCGGCCCTGGGATCTTTCCTATGTCGCCGAAGCGATGCGCCGCACCCTGCACGGCGTCGATCAGGAGGCGCTGAAGGCCTATTTCCCCCTGCCCCGCGTGCTTGCGGGAACGCAGGCGCTGATCGGCCGGCTGTTCAACGTCCGCCTGGTCGCGCGCCAGGGCGTGTCGACCTGGCATCCGGACGTGCTGTTCTATGATGTGCTGGACGCGGACGACAGCGTGGTGGCGGGCGTCTATCTCGACCTGTTCGCGCGCGCGGGCAAGCGGGGCGGCGCATGGATGGACGTTTGCCGTTCGCGCTTCCGCGACGCCGATCGGCTGCATCTTCCCGTCGCCTATCTCACCACCAATTTCGCGCCACCGTCGGGCGAACGGCCTTCGCTGCTGACGCATAACGACGTGGTGACGCTATTCCACGAATTCGGCCATGTGCTGCATCATCTGCTCACAGAGGTCGACCTGCCCTCCATCGGCGGCATCAGCGGCGTGGAATGGGATGCGGTGGAACTGCCCAGCCAGTTCATGGAAAATTTCGCCTGGGACAGGGACACGCTGATCGGGCTGTCCGGCCATGTCGACAGCGGGGAACCGCTGCCGCAGGCGATGTTCGACCGGCTGCTGGCGGCGCGGCAGTTCCAGGCAGGCCTTGCCATTTTGCGCCAGATCGAATTCGCGACCTTCGACCTGCTGCTCCACCGCGACTATGATCCGGCGCAGGGCGCGCGGGTCAACGCCATGCTCGATCAGGTGCGCCGGGCGGTCGCCGTGATCCATCCGCCGGAATGGAACCGCTTCGCCCATGCCTTCAGCCATATCTTCGCGGGCGGTTATGCGGCGGGCTATTATTCCTATCTCTGGGCCGAACTCCTGTCGGCCGACGCCTTCGAGATTTTCGCCCATGCCGACATCCCCGGCGGCGGCGCGACCGCTTTCCGCCGCGAAATCCTCGCGGCTGGGGCCAGCCGCCCTGCGGCGGACAATTTCCGGGCCTTTGCCGGCCGCGCGCCAGAGGTCGACGCCTTGCTGCGCATGCGGGGCCTGGCTGCCTAGGGTTTGTTCCTGTGAGATTGCGCGCTGCGCTGCCGTTCAGAAATGGGCGGTATATCCACCGTCCACCGCCAGCACCTGCCCGGTCACATAGGATGCCGCGTCCGACACCAGGAACAGCACCGGGCCGACAATCTCCTCCGGCCGTCCCCATCGCCCCAGCGACGTTCGCCGCGCCAGATGATCCGCAACGCCCGGATCGGCGATCATCTCGTCATTGGCCTCCGTCGCGAAATAGCCAGGCGCGACGGCATTCACCGTGATGCCGCGAACGCCCAGTTCCGCCGCCAGAGCCCGCGTCAGCGCGTCCAGCCCGCCCTTCGCCATGGTGTAGGCGGCATCACCCGATCGGGCGATCTGGCCCGCGATGGATGTGACGTTGACGATCCGCCCGCCTTCCCTCATGTCGCCAGCCACCGCCCGGACAAGATCGAAGGGCGCGACCAGATTGACTTCCAGCATCCGCCGTACCGCGAACCTGTCCAGCTCTCCGATCGGCCGGCGGTCGCGATGGCCGGCATTGTTGACCAATATGTCGATCGGGCGGCGGCGATCCAGTGCCGCCCGAAGCGCCTCCCCATCCTCCAGGTCGAAGATCAGCGGCTCGCCCGTCCCGCCTGCGGCGGCGATGGCGGCGGCCGTGTCCTGAAGCTGCGCCGCCCGTCGGCCATGGAGCAGGACATGCGCGCCCGCCCCCGCGAGGCCCAGCGCGATTTCGCGTCCCAAGCCGCGCCCGGCCCCGGTGACGAGGGCGATCTTCCCTTGCAACATTCAACCTTCTCCACCAGCCGGTCAGGCGAGGGCGAAGGCCTTGCCCCGCCCACGATTGATGAACAGCACCAGCCCAGCGCCGATCAGGCACAATATCCCCGCCGCGACGAAGGCGGGCATATAGCTTTGCCAGACCGTCCGGGAAAGACCGCCCGCCAGCGCCGCACTCGCGGCGCCCAGCTGGTGACCGGCGAAGATCCAGCCGAACACGACATTGGCCCGTTCCGGCCCAAAACGCTGCGCCGTCAGCTTGACGGTCGGCGGCACGGTCGCAACCCAGTCCAGACCATAGAAGGCCGCGAAGATCGACAGGCTGTAAAGCGAGAAATCGCTGAACGGCAAATAGAGCAGCGACAGCCCCCGCAGCCCGTAATAGCAGCACAGCAGCCAGCGATTGTCGAACCGGTCCGACAGCCAGCCCGACGCGAGCGTACCTGCAAAGTCGAACAGCCCCATCATCGCCAGCATCGACGCAGCGCCCACCGCCGCCAGCCCATAATCCCCGCACAGCGCGATGAAATGCGTCTGGACCAGCCCGTTGGTGCTGGCGCCGCATATGTAGAAGGTGAAGAACAATATCCAGAAGCTCGGCACCCGCGCGGCGTCGGCCAATATGCGAAGCGGGCTGATCAGCAGGGCGCCGAAACCGGCTGGCTGGGCTGGCACGGGATGGACCTCGCTCTCGCCATAGGGCGGCAGGCCGAGGTCGGAGGGACGATCCCGCATCAGCAGCAGCACGGCCAGCGCCGCCAGCAGGATCGCTCCGCACACCAGCAGGATGGCGGCCCGCCAGCCGAAACGCTCCGTCAACGCGGCAAGCAGCGGCAGGAACGCCAGTTGGCCCGTCGCGGTGCTGGCGGACAGCAGTCCCATGACCAGCCCCCGCCGATGGGTGAACCAGCGCGTGGCGACGGTGGCGCCCAGCACCATGGCGGTAAGGCCCGTGCCTATGCCGATGACCACTCCCCATAGCAGGACCAGTTGCCACAATTGGGTCATGCCCATCGACAGCAGCAGCCCACCGATGACGATCGACAGCGAGATCAGCATCATCCGCCGCACGCCGAAGCGGTTCATGAAGGCGGCGGCAAACGGCCCCATGCAGCCGAACAGGACGAAGCGTATGGCCAGCGCCCCGGAAATATCCGCCGCGCTCCAGCCGAATTCCTTCTGCAGCGGGATGATGAACACGCCGGGCGCGCCTACCGCGCCCGCGACGACCAGCATGGTGAGGAAGGTCGCGGCCAGCACCGCCCAGCCATAATGGATTTGCCGCGCGCCCATATGGCGCGCGAGGATGGCGGACAGCATGCAGGCCTCGGTTCCGGATCGACAGACCGGCATTTGATGGTGATCATCGTCAAATGGTCAAGGGGCCAGTTGGCGCGCCATGGACATGAACGACCGGCGCTGGCGGGTGCAGCGTCTTACCGCGCAGGCGGCTGAATGACCGCATCCTCCCACTTTTCCGGACGGATGTAGATGGAGGTGAGTTCGGGGATGGCGCGCTTCAACTCGCTCTCCATCTCCTCGATCAGGCTTTCGGCCCGGCCCATGAGCAGGTCGTCGTCGAAATCGGCGCTGATCGCCACGAAGACGGCATCGGGCGCTGTGTGGATGGTGCGGATGTGATTGACGGCGGTGATCTCCGGCCGCCGGTCGAGCAGCCGCCGCACGGTGTCGATGATCGCTCGGTCAGCGCTCTCCCCGATCAGCAGGCCCTTTGCCTCCCGCGCCAGCAGGACCGCCACCCCGCCCAGCACCAGCCCGATGATGATGGAGGCGACGCCGTCCAGTCGGGCATCGCCGAAATAATGGCTCGCCCAGACGCCGATCGCCGCCACGACCAGACCGATGAGAGCGGCGCTGTCTTCGAACAGGACGATAAAACCCGCCGGATCCTTCGACCGGCGGATCGACTGCCACCAGCTGCTCGGCCCCCGGCTGCGCCCGAATTCGCGCACGGCGATGGTCCAGGACGTGCCCTCCAGCAGGAAGGCGATGGCCAGGACCGCGTAATTGACGGCCGGATCGCGCAGCGGCTCCGGCCGCGCGACATGCAGCCAGCCCTCATAGACCGATACGCCCGCACCAACCGCGAAGATCAGGATCGCGACGACGAAAGCCCAGAAATACAGTTCGCGCCCATAGCCGAAGGGATGGGCCGCATCGGCCGGCCGCTTCGCCTTGGACTGACCATGAAACAGCAGCAGCTGGTTGCCGCTGTCGACCAGCGAATGCACCCCCTCCGTCAGCATGGAGGAGGAGCCGGTCAGCGCGGAGGCGATGAATTTGGCGACTGCTATCCCGACATTGGCCAGCAGCGCGCCATAAAGGACGATATTTTCCCGGACATGCGCGGCGCGACCACCCTTCTCCACGAACGTTCAACCCGGATAGGGGGCGAACTGGAACAGGCGCGCCGCACGCGCCATGTCGTCCGCAATCATCGCATCGGTCGAGCTCGACCGCCCCTCCACCGCCTTCCGGGTAGAATTGAGAGCCAGAGCTTTCACAACCATCGCCTATCTCCATCTGCCCCATTCGCACGGCGAATCGGGTTCCGGCCAATGAACTCCCCGGCGGGGGATGAGTTCTTCGGGCAGAGGAGATTTGCAATGCCCGAAATCCAGGAGATGATCCACGAAGATGGCCTGCCCGGTCATGAAAGCCGGCTGGAACCCAGGCCCGAATGGGAACCCCGCTATCCCGGCTCCGGCCGTCTGGAAGGCAAGGTGGCGATCGTCACCGGCGCCGACAGCGGCATCGGGCGGGCGGTTGCCGCTCTCTACGCCCGCGAAGGCGCCGATGTCGCCATATTCTATCTCTGCGAACATGACGACGCGGCCCGGACAGCGGCGATCGTCCGCGCGGAGGGACGGCGGGCGCTCACCGTGGCGGGCGACCTGGGCGACCGGGACTTCTGCCAGCGGGCGGTGGCGCAGGTGGTGAAGGAGCTCGGCCGGATCGACATTCTCGTCAACAATGCGGGCGAACAGCATCCCGACAGCGATATCACCGACATCAGCGAGGAACAGCTGCGCCGGACCTTTCAGACCAACATCTTCGCCATGTTCTTCCTGACGCAGGCGGTGCGGCCGCACCTGAAGCGCGGGGCGGCGATCGTCAACTGCACCTCCGTCACCATGTATCAGGGGTCGAAGGAACTGCTCGACTATTCGAGCACGAAGGGAGCGATCACTGCCTTCACCCGGTCCCTGTCGGAAAATCTGGTGGGCGACGGCATCAGGGTGAACGCCGTCGCGCCGGGGCCGATCTGGACTCCGCTCAACCCCAGCGGCGGGGCCAGTCCGGAAAAACTGGCGCATTTCGGGGAGAGCACGCCCATGGGCAGGCCCGGCCAGCCCAATGAGGTCGCCCCCGCCTTCCTCTTCCTCGCCTGCGACGACGCCAGCTACATGTCGGGCCAGGTGCTGCACCCCAATGGCGGCACCATCGTCAACGGTTAGAGCATTTTCAAGTTGACCGTTTACGGTCGGCGGCTCGGAAAATGCGGCATCAAAAGACCGGAGCGTTTCTGCTCATTCAGATCGCCGCTCTGGATTCCTTGTTTTCCGCGATTTCTTGACCAGCGATCGGTTCCGATCGCTTGGAAATCGCTCTAGCCGGCATGATCGGAGGTTGCCGCGCCGTCTCTCAGGCGATCCGCGATCCCGCCCAGCCTTCGCCCCCTCTTCCCAGTGAAGACCGGGGGACCGCTCGCCGGTTCAGGCTGATGACGGCGCTGTTTTCGCTCCATGACTGGATCAGCGCGGGAATGGTCTCCGAAGGGGCAGGGCGGCTGAAATAGAAACCCTGGGCATAATCGCAGCCCATCTCGCGCAGCCTGATCGACTGGTCCGCCTCTTCCACGCCTTCGGCCACCACCTTCATGTTGAGCGCCCGGCCCAACGTGATCAGCGCGGATACGATGGCGCCGTCGCTCTCGCGCGCGGTGACCCCGCTGACGAAAGATCGGTCGATCTTCAGCGTGCTGACCGGCAGGGACCGCAAATGGGTGAGCGAAGCGAAGCCGGTCCCGAAATCGTCGAGCGCCAGCGGGATGTTGCACATGTGCAGTTCGTCGATGGAACGGCGGACCGCGTCCGATCCGGCGCCCAGGAACACGCCCTCCGTGATCTCGATCTCGATCGAATCGGGCGCGATCGAAAAACGCTCCATCGTCTCGATCAATCGTCCGGCAAAGCGCTCCCGCCGCAATTCGGCGGACGAGACATTGATGGCGACATGCCCCACGGCCAGGCCGCGCGCGCGCCAGGCGGCCATGTCGGAAAAGACCTGGCTGGTCATCGTCTGGCCGATCATGTCGGCGACGTCATGATCGTCGAACGCCGCGTAGATCTCGGCCGGCGACCGGATGGTGCCGCAACTGTCGCGCCACCGCAGCAGCGCTTCAAATCCGACCAGCTCGCCGGTCTGCAACGACACCTTGGGCTGATAATAGCTTATGATAGTGCCGTCGCGCACCGCGGTCCTGGCCCGGTTGATCATCGCCACCCGTTCCTGCATGTCCTCCAGCAACGACTGCTCGAACATCTGCACCCGCCCGCGCCCCAGCGACTTGGCGCGGTACAGCGCCAGGTCGGCATGACGCAGCAATTCGGTCGCCACGCGCCCGTCCTCCGGGAATGCGGCGACGCCGACGCTGACCCGGCATTCCAGCGAACGTCCCGCTGCGAACAGCGTCTCGCGGATGGTGAGCGCGCGATCGGCAAGATCTGCCAGTTGCTGCCGGTTGTCGGCATTCTCGATCAATATGGCGAATTCGTCGCCGCCCAGACGCGCCACCACTCCCTCGCCGGCGAAGATCGCCTTCAGGCGCGCGGCAAAGCTCTTCAGTAGGTCATCACCGGCATGATGGCCCATCAGGTCGTTGACGTCCTTGAAATTGTCGATGTCCAGCAGGAACACGCCGACCTTCTTGAAATCGGTCAGCGCCCTTCCCAGCGCCTTGTCCAGGCAGGCGTTGAACATCGCACGGTTGGGCAACTCCGTCAGCGAATCATGGTCGGCATTCCAGCGTATCTGCTCCTCGATCAGCACGCTTTTGTGGATATCCTCGGTATAGCCATACCAGCGGATGATCCGGCCTTCATCGTCCCGCCGGGGATAGGCCTGGGCCCGCATCCAGCGATACTGGTCGTTGACCATCAGCCGAACGCGCACGTCGAACGGCTCGCCGGTCGCATGGGAATGGGCGACGCGTTGCGTCACCGGCTCGACATCGTCGGGATGGGTGGCGGCAAGCCAACCGGAACCTGCCGCCTCATCCCGCTCAAGTCCGGTATTCTCCAGCCACCGATCGGTGAAATCGATGATCCGCCCCTCCGCATCGGCTATCCAGGGTAGTTGCGGATTATATTCGACGATCAGCCGCAGATTTTCCATGCTGCGCCGGAGCAGGTCGATTTCCGCATGCTCCGACGTCACGTCGACCGCCACCAGATCGACGACTGGCCGATCCGGCCCCCGATGCCGGGCCTGCGCAAGAACGCGGATATGCCTGAGGTCGCCGGCACCGCCGTGCAGCGTAAGAGTCGCTTCGGCTTGCTGCTCCTGGCGAACGACGCGGATAATCTCAAAGATCGGCTTGCGGAGGGCGCCCCGAACCCCACGAAGCCAGTTAAAAAGGGGTTGCGATGGCGCCAGGCCAAAATGATGCGCAGCGGCGGGATCAGGGTGAAGCCGGCAATCGCCATCCACCACGCACCGCAGAACGCCAGCCGACGCCAGAATTTTCTGGTCGCCATCCATCGGGTCTTGCCTGCCTTTCCATTCGTCAGGTGACCGCGATGAAATGTGGTCCGCCATTATACTCCTGCTGTTCCGACGCCAGGGGCGTTGCAAATGATTCACCATCTGCTGGCTAAGATTTGATTAATGACCGGCCCTCATGCACCGGCGGCCAGCATGCTCAAAATGTCGAAGAAAGGCTGATGCCGTAGGTGCGGGGCGCACCATAGGCGGCCGTGCGAAAAACGCCCAAACCGGATCGATCGTCGGCATAGGTCTTGTAGATCTTGTCGGTCAGGTTCTTGACCCAGGCAGCGACCTCCCAATTGTCGTGGCGAAGCCCGAGACGAAGATTGGCCAGGGTACGCGGACCGGACTTGAAGCTGTCGGAATTGGTCGGTTCGAAATAGACGGTCGAGCGGTAATCCATGTCGGCGCGGGTGAAGATCGTCCCGAACGCGACCGGCACCTCATAGGTGACCGCGCCATATGCCGAAAAATGCGGCGCCAGCACCAGGTCCTTGCCCGAACAGTCCATGCTGCCGCCACCGACCGACGCAGGCACGCCGCAATTGTCGAACCGCTTGTAATGCGCATCGAGCACCGCCGCATTCCCCTCGATCCGCAGACGGGAGGAGATTTGAAGGGCCATCTCTCCCTCCACCCCCTGGATCTGGGCGCGTCCGGCATTGGTCAGCGCCAACCCGGTGCCCAGCACCTGCGAGACCTGCAGCCGTTCATAATCCGTCACGAACGCCGCCAGGTTCAGCCGCAACCGCTTGCCAAAGGTCAGCGCCTTGAAGCCGACCTCATAGCTGGTCGCCTTTTCCGGGGTGGCGGTCAGGCCGCTCAACGACGAAGCGATGTCGACATTATAGGCCGCACTCTTGAAGCCCCTGGAAAAGCGGCCGTAAAGATTGGCGTCCGGGGCAATCTCATAGGACAGGGTTGCGCTCGGCGACAGATCATTGTCGGTCGAATGCCCGTCAAAGGTCAGCGCGGGGAATCCCAGCAGCGGGAATATGCCGGAAACGTCATCCTGCACGAAATGGGCGCGCTTCTTCTCCCGCGTATAACGCAGGCCCGCCGACAGGGAGAGACGATCGGTCAGCGCATAATCGAGCCTCCCGAACAGCGCACCGCTCTCCGTCTTCACGCTGCCCATGGTGGTCAGCACGGGGTTGCCGGGAACGCCGGTGTCGGCGCCCAGTCCCAGTCCCCGGTCGGTCCGCACCATCTGGTCGAAATAATAGGCGCCGACCAGATAGTGTAGCTTCCCCGTCCCGCCGGCCAGCCGCAATTCCTGGCTGAAGAAATGCGAATCATCGCTGAAATTGTCGGCCGAGACGAAGTCCACCTGTTCCTGATCGTCGTCCAGCGACGCTTCATAGGAAGAATCGCGATAGGCCGTGATCGACGTCAGCGACATCGTGTCGGACGTCCATTCGGCCGTCAACGAAAGTCCCTGGCTGTCGCGATGCAGCCGGTTGGGTCGGTTGTTGTTGATATGCAGCGGCTGCCGCGAGGGAAAGTCGGCCGGATAGCCCGCCAGCGCATCCGCCTGGAAAAAGGCCGGCACGCCCCGGTCGCGCAGGCCGTCCCAGCGCGCAATGAAAGACAACTGGTCGGTCGGCGCGAATTTGGCCGAAAGGCGCCAAGTCAACAGGTCGGTCGACCCGGCATCCTGACCGCCCGACAGATGCCGGTAGAAACCGTCCTGCCGCGCATAGGCGACCGCCCCGCGCACCGAAAAGCGGTCGTCAAGGCGCGCGCCCAGCACGGCTTCGCCGCGGCGATAGTCGTAATTGCCCGCGTCCAACCGGACGGACAGGCCCGGATCGGCGTCCGGCTGGATGGTCTGGACATTGATCACGCCGGCTATGGTGTTCTTGCCATATTCCGTGGCCTGCGGCCCGCGGGCGATCTCGACCCGATCGATGTCCAGCAGATGCTGGACGAAATTTTCCGGCCGGCCTACATAGACCCCGTCGACATAGATGCCCACGCCGGTTTCCAGCCCGATATTGCGGACGAGCGTGGAAATGCCGCGAATGGAAATCTGCCCCTGCAACTGGCCCGCAATGCCGCCGCTGATATCGACATTGGGCGCGAAGCGGGTCAGGTCGGTAATGCTTTGCAGGCCGGCGGCGACGATCGTGTCGCCCGAAACGCTGGTGACAGAGAGGGGCGCCTTGAGCAGCGGTTCAGGCACCTTGCGCGCTGTCACCAATATGTCGGCGTCAGGAACGGCCTGCGCCCATGCAGCGCCGGGCGGCGCCATCGCAAACACAGCCGACGTGAGAAGCAGCCGCTTCCAACACCCCTTATAACCCCAAATATGCATGGCCCACGATCCGTTATATTCTTGATGATCCTTTCCTGTAACCGGGCTTGGTAAATTGCAGGTTAAACGCCATCCCCATCCTTCTCCGGATCGGACGCGCGCGGCAATGTTCGAGCAGTGTTCAATAGGACGTCAGTTCGACCTCCATCTGCCGGAAACCATTTACGAAATTGGCGTGAACGCGGCGCAGCTCGCCAACCACATTCACTTGCAGTCGCCGCTTCATCAATTCCTCCAGAAGGATCCGAAGCTGCAATTCCGCCAGGCGGGCGCCCACGCAACGATGAATGCCATGCCCGAAGGAAAGATGGCGCCTGGCATTGGCGCGCGACAGGTCCAGCCGATCAGCGTCCGGAAAGACGGCTTCGTCGCGATTGGCGGAAATATACCACAGCGCCAGCTTGTCGCCCGCGGCGATCCTCTGCCCCGCCAGTTCGCAATCCGCCGTCGCCGTCCGCCGCATATGCGCGATGGGCGTGTGCCAGCGGATGATCTCCTGGACGGCGTTGGGCAACAGGCTCTCGTCCGCGATCAGCTTCGCCCGCTCATCGGGAAAGCGGTCCAGCCCCAATATGGCGGCCGACATGCTGGTCCGGCTGGTGTCATTGCCGCCGACGATCAGCAGGGCCAGATTGCCGATGAATTCCATGGGCCCCATTTCCGACATGCTGTCGCTGCGGATCATCATGCCCAGCAGGTCGGTCCCCTCCGGACTGGCCCGGCGCTGTTCCCACAACAGGTGGAAATAGGTCGCCATCTCCGTCAGCATCTCGCGCCGCACCTGGAACAGTTCGGCTATGCGGGCCGCTTCCATATGCCCGGCCCAGTCGGACCAGAACGTCAACAGATGGCGGTCCTCCCACGGAAAGCCCAGGATCGTCGCCAACATGCTGGTGGCAAGCTCGATCGAAACCTTCTCCACCCAATCGAAACGACTGCCCACGGGCAGGCTGTCCAGCACCGTTGCGGTATGCGCGCGCAGCTTCACCGCCAGTTCGGCGATATGCGCGGGCGTAAAGGCGGGCGCCACGGTCTTCCGCTGCGCGCTGTGTTCCGGTTCATCCATTGCGATGAACATCGGAAGCTGGAATTCCTCGCCCGGCGCGGGGTCGGCAATGGTGATGCCGCCATATTTCCAGGAGGAGGAAAACAGGTCCGGCTTCCCTTCCACCTCCATGATCAGCGAGTGGGAACAAACGTTCCAATAATCGCCATAGGCCGTGCCCTCCACCCGATTCAGTGGCGCCGCCTCGCGCATCTGCCGGAACAGCGGTTCCCAACGCGCCTGGGAATAGAGTTCCGGACGACTCGTGTCGCCCGCGATGGCCGGCGCGCCCTCATCCTGTCCATGCGACGCCAGCCATGCATCGACCGCATCATCCGCGGAAGGTTCGGTTCGGTATGTCGGCAGCATGTTGTCCCCATCGTTGATGTCCGGTCTGTGGCCGACCTTTTGCCTTTCCGTCTCCATGTCAAGCGCCGGTCGACCGACATCCCGCCCAGGGCTCGCTCTGCCGCAAAGAAGAAGCACGGCGCGGGGGAGCAGGCTTAACCCGCCTTTAAGACCTGGCGCTGCATGACGACAGGCATAGCCTGCGCGAGGAACCATGAGCGAATATATCCCCAGCACCCAGCTTCGCGCCGGAAGCTCGACGACCGCCGCCGATTTCATCGCCGGGGTCGACGGCATGCTCAGCATCGACAGCCTCGTGACCCGCTTCAGCCAGGCGCTGGGCCTTCAGGCCGCCAGCCATGCCTGCTACGACGTCAGCGACGGCGGCAGGCGCTTCCTGTTCGGGGAAACCGGCCTGTTCGGGGAGGCCGGCTGGCGCGGCCCCATCGCGCAGCCCGATGCCCTTCCCCGGCTCTGTTTCCCGATCACCGGATGGGACGAGCGGCCCTATGAGGTGGAGATCCGCCTGCTCAGCATGCTCGAAAGCCCGCAGGAGCATGCGAACCTGCACGCCATGGCGACGCTCTATCTGTGCAGGGGCATCGCCCTGCTCGACGCGCGGGATGATCCGGCCGCCACAGACCTGACGGAGACGGAAATTTTCTGCCTCGACCGGCGGCAGGCCGGATGGTGCGACCTCGACATTGCAGAAGCGCTCGACCGCTCCGTGCAGGCGATAAAGGTCCATGTGCAGCGCGCCCGGCAGAAGCAGGGCGCCTGAAAGCATCCGAATTCCTTGCGCTCGGATGGATTGCACAGCGCAACTTTCCGATGACCTGCCGCGTATAATATGCTAGAGGCGCTGCCGCTGCTTGCGGGGGACCAACGGATTTGATTCATCTGATTTCGAAGGACAATTCCGCCCTTTACCAGGAAGAGATCAGAGATTTGCACCAGGCCCGCGCGGAGGTGTTCGTTAACCAGCTTGGCTGGGATCTCACGGTCAAGGACGGATTGGAATATGACGAATATGATGATGCGCGCGCGAGCAACATCATAGGGTTTTCGGCGGAAAACCAGGTCGTCATGGGGCTGCGCTTCCGCCCCACGGACGACTGTTCCATGCTGCTCGACCATTTTTCGCATGTCCTGCCGGCCGGCATCCGTCCGATCGACGATGGGCGCACCTGGGAATTGAGCCGCGGGTTCTGCGTCGAGCGGGGCATGCGCCGTCACAATCTGCGGCGCAAGGCCGCCTGCATGATCGCGCCGCTGGAGCTTGCCTATGAGGCCGGGATCGACCGCTGCGTGGGCTTCACCGACGTGCGCATGCTCAGCTTCTGCTATGGCGTCGGCTGGAAACTGACCCTGCTCGGCTCCGCCACGGACTATGGCCAGGGGGAGGCCGTCGCCTATGAGGTGGAAGTGTCGCAGGCGGCGCTCGATGAGATGCGCCAGATGTGGGGCCTGCCCCGGCCCTCGCACATCTTGATCGACAAGCTGCTTCCAGGTGAAGACAATGTGCATGTCGCGGCGGCCCGGCTGACGCGCGAGCATCCGGAACTGCAGAAGATCGCCGCCCAGCCGGAGATCGAGTCCGGCACACATCCGTCCGCCACGACCGGGGCGGACGTCTATTATGGCAGATTCGGGGCATCCCGTTCGGCTTCAAGGGGACATTGATGAATTCCGACCTTATTCGACAGGCATCGGCAGAGGAAATCGAAAGCTGGATCGTCGCGCACATCGCCGAAATCGTGAATGTGGCGCCGGCCGCCATCTCGCCCGATGCGCCTTTCGACAGTTTCGGGATTGATTCCGCCAAGGCGATCTCGCTGATGGTGGAGCTGGAAAACTGGCTGAACCTGCCCGACGAACTGCCGCTGGAACTGCTGTTCGAGGCGGAATCGATCCGCGACGCGGCGACGGGCATCGCCGCGGCGGTCAGCGACATGGCGATGCAGCAGGGCGGCGCCCCGCAATGATCCAGGACGAACAGATCGAATATGGCGGCTCGGCCGCCGCCATCCGCCACCATTATGATGTCGGCAACGATTTCTATTCGGCGTGGCTCGACCCCAGCATGACCTATTCCAGCGCGATGTGGGACGGCCTGCCAAAGGACGCCCCGCTGGAGGAGGCGCAGCAGCGCAAGCTCGACTATCATGCGGAATCGGTCGGCGCGGGCGAAGGCATGCGCATATTGGACGTCGGCTGTGGCTGGGGCGGCATGATGCGCAACCTGCGCAGCACCCATGGCGTCAGCGAATGCGTCGGCCTGACGCTGAGCGAGGAACAACTCGCCTATATCGAGCAATTGGGCGATCCCGGCATCAGCGCGGTCCTTTCCAACTGGCACGACTATTGCCCCGACCGGCCGTTCGACGCGATCATCTCCGTCGGCGCGTTCGAACATTTCGCCCATCCGCAGCAGAGCGTGGAGGAGCGTCGCGGCGTGTACCGTGAATTCTTCCAGGCCTGCCGCGGCTGGATGGAGGGCAAGGGCCGCCTCTCGCTCCAGACCATCGCCTATGGCAGGATGTCGCCGGAGGATGCCAATCCCTTCATTTCGAACGAGATCTTCCCGGCCGCGGAACTGCCGACGCTGGAGGATATCGTCGTCGCATCCAAGGGGCTGTTCCGCATGGAAAGGCTGCGCGACGACGGGCTGGACTATGCGCGCACCTGCGAGATGTGGAGCAACCGGCTGCGCGGCGCGGTGCGCGGCGGCGTGGTCGATCCCGCGGTCCATCCGGTCGAGAAATATTCCCGCTATCTGCGCATGTCGGCAGCCGGTTTCCGCATGCGCAAGATCGGCCTGCTTCGGATAGCCTTCGCCGCAGAATGACCAGAATATCGGGTTCGCATAAAGAAATGCAGATAGACTTCAGCCGGTCGATCGTCGACATCGTCCTCGATCATGGCAACAGCGTTCCGGATCGGACGGCGCTGATATTCGACCAGGGCGACGGCGCGCAGAGCAGCCTGACCTATGCCGAGTTGGCGACGCGGATCACGCAGCTTGCCGGCGCCCTGTCGGCCCGGGGGCTGGCGGGTCGGCGGATCGCCCTCCTCTTCTCGGCGGGTACTGATTTCGCACTCGCGCTGCTCGCCTGCCTTGCGGCCGGCGGCGTCGCCATTCCGCTCGCCCCGGTCGGCCGGCGCAAAGCAAGGCTCCAGAATATCCTGAACATGCTGGGCGACATCCGGCCCGACTGCATCCTGCTGGACGACAGCATGGCCGCGCTGTTCGGGGACGAACTGTCCGCCGCCCTCGCCGTCGGCCCGGTGCGCTATCTGGAATTTGCCGCGCTCGCGGCCGAACCGCACCCCTTTGCGGCGCTGACGCTCCGGCCCGACCAGCTTGCCGTACTGCAGTTCACCTCCGGTACCACGTCCAATCCCAAGGGGGTGATGATCAGCCATGGCAACATCATCGCCAATGAGGCGATGATCCAGGTCGCCTTCGGCCATGACCAGGATTCCCATTTCGTCGGCTGGGTGCCGCATTATCACGACCAGGGCCTGTTCGGTAATATCCTGCAGCCGCTGTTCCTGGGCTCCACCTGCGTGATCACCTCGCCCGCCGCGTTCATCAACCGGCCGATGTTCTGGCTTCAGCTCATCACCCGCTACGGCGCGCATACCAGCGGCGGCCCGAATTTCGGCTACGACCTCTGCGTCGATTTCGCCACGCGCCGGGGTATGCCGGACGATCTCGACCTGTCGGGCTGGCGCGTCGCGTTCAACGGCGCGGAACGGGTCCGGCCCGGCACGCTCGACCGCTTTGCCGAATGCTTTGCCGATGCGGGCTTCGACAAACGCGCCTTCCTGCCCTGCTACGGCCTGGCCGAATCCACCCTCGTGACCATCGCGGTCCCGCCGCAAAGCGACCCGATCGTCAAAAGCTATGACAGCCGCGCTCTGGCGGCGGGACGGGCGGAGGAAAGCAAGGACGGGGAAGGCGTGCTGGAGCTCGCCTGCTGCGGCCCCGCCATGGCGGGGGCGGAGGCGCGGATCGTCGATCCTGCGACCGGCGCAGCGCTCCCCGACGGCGCGGTGGGCGAAATCTGGCTGCGCGGACCGCACATCACCGCCGGCTATATCGACAACCCCGCCGCGACGGAGGCAAGCTTCGGCCGGCTGGACGAAGGGGCCCCGTTCCTGCGCACCGGCGATCTCGGCTTTGCAACGGCCGAAGGATTCTTCATCGTCAGCCGTCTCAAGGACCTGATCATCGTCCGCGGCCGCAACCATGCGCCCAGCGACGTCGAGCAGATCTGGTCGGAACTCTCCGGAACGGTAGGCCAGGCGAGCGCCGCCGCCGTGGAGATCGAGATGGGCGATACTCAGCACATCGTCCTGATCGCGGAAATGAAGCGCGACGACGCCCGCGCCCTGTCCGACGAGAAGGTGCAGGAGATGGCTGGCCGGCTGCGCGCCATGGCCATGGAACGGCTGGAACTGGCCGTCACCGATCTGGTGCTGGTGTCCGCCAGCACGATCCCCCGGACGACCAGCGGCAAGGTGCAGCGCAAGCAGGCGGGCCGGATGCTGATGGACGGGGAACTGACCGTCCTCGCCATGGCAGGCCCGCTGGCGCAGGCGTTCGAGCCATCCGAACAAGGCGCATCCACTGCCGGCCAGAGCGCGCTGCGATAGATCAGAGGCAGGTCGCGCTCCGGGGTCGGGGCACGACGGACCGGACTCATTCCTTGAAGCCGCGGCCCGGCAGGCGTAAATTGCCATGGACTGCATAGCCCGTGCCCGAAGCGGAGAGGATGACCCGATGACTGGCCTGTCGCCGACGCGCTGGAGCGGCTCATGGAGCGCCGCCGCCCTGCTGCTGGCGGCCGCCCCCGGCCCAGCCCTGGCCCAGTCGATGATCCTTCCCGAAGGCATGGCGATCCAACTGGAGACGCGTCAGGAAATATCCTCCAAATCCGCCCGCGTCGGGGACCGGGTCGAGCTGGCGGTGGCCAGGCCCGTGACCATCGGCGGCGTCACGCTCATCCCTGCGGGCAGCCCGGCAGTCGGGGAAGTCAGCCGGGTCAGGGACAATGGCCTGCTCGGCCGCTCCGGCAAGCTCGACATCAAGGTCAGCACCGTCAAGGCGGGCGGAACGGATGTGCCCGTGCGTGGCCAGCGCAATGCGCAGGGCAAGTCCGGCACCCTGGGCGCCGTCGGCGCGGGCATCGTCTTCCTCCCGCTCGCGGTCCTCGTGCACGGCAAGGATGTCAAGCTACCGGCCGGCACGAAGTTCGAGGTCTATGTGGACAAGGAGCTGTCTCTGGGTACTGGCACGGCGCCGGCCCAACCCGCGATCGCCGTCCCGCCCGAAACCGGGGCGACGTCCGGGGCCATCAGAACCGTCGATCCCAATCAGGCGCTCGGTTCCTAGAGCGATTTCCAAGCGATCGGAACCGATCGCTGGTCAAGAAATCGTGGAAAACAAGGAATCCAGAGCGGCGATCTGATTCAGTCAGATCGAAACCCGCCCCAGGGCGGCGGCGCGCCCGCCTCTGCCCCACCCTGCCCCAGTCTCAGGGCGCTGGCCTGCTCGAAAATCGCGGCGACCACCGGATCATTGTCGGACACCCGTCTGGCGACATGGAATTCGATCGGCGCCAGGTCCGGCATGTCGCCCAGTTCCACCAGAGCCCCGTTCATCATGTCGGCGCGCGCCATGGGTTCTGGAAAGATGCCGATGCCGCCGCCCGCCTTGGCGATGTCGATCATCATCCGGGCATTGTTGCATAGGTTGAGCGATTTGTGGGCGATCCGGGAGGCGGCGATCGCGTCGCGCATCCGCCCATAGATCGGGGAATGGCTGGCCAGCGACCAGATCGGAATGGTGCGGTCCCCTCCGCCGTTGCGAAATGACGCGGCGATCGCCGGACTGGCAAGCCAGACGAGCCGTACGCCGCCAATGGGACTCGACTGCAGCGCAGGATGCGCCACCGGCCCGGCCGCGAAGGCGATGTCGGCGCGCCCGACCAGCAATTGCTGGATCAGATTGGCGGTCAGGTCGATGTCCAGCTCCAGGCTGACATGCGGCATCTGCGCCTTCAGTCGCGCCACAAAGTCCGGAAGGCAGCTTGCCGCCGCAATCTCGCCCGTACCGATGCGGACCACGCCGCTCGCCTCGGCCAATCCGCCGCAACGCAGCAACACGCTCTGCAGATCGCTCCAGAGCGGCGCGCAATCGCGCACCAACTGGCGCCCGGCCGGGGTGAAGGACATGGTCCGGCCCTCCCGGCGAAAGAGGCGCGCGCCCAGATGCGCTTCCAATTCCCGCACCCGCGCGGAAATGGCCGGCTGCGTGGTGTTGAGCCGCTCTGCTGCAGACGCAAAGGTGCCGAGCCGGTCGATCCACAACAGAGTTTCCAGATGAAATAGACCGATGCGATTGATAGCCATCACTTATTATTATTCCAAAAAACAAATCATTAGAAATGATAATTCACCTGCGCCAGAACAGGCCACGAAGGAGAGGCTTGCTCATGGTCAAGAAACTTTACCCCGATGCTGCGCGCGCGTTGGAGGGGCTTCTCTTTGACGGGATGCATTTGTGCGCGGGCGGATTTGGGCTGTGCGGGATACCGGAACGGCTGATCGACGCGATCCGCGACAGCGGGGTCA
>NZ_JBEGHQ010000013.1:0-19784 GCF_040676285.1 Sphingobium sp. LMC3-1-1.1
ACAGGCGAGTGCTGGGCCGGGCGATCTTGCGCTGGTCGTTGCTCAGCGACGCCATCAGCGTCTGCTGGGAGGTCTGTGATTCCGAAATGATGCGCCGGGCATAGTCCTTGACATCGCTGCGTTGCGAGCGCGTCAGGCTGAGGCGGCTTGCCGCGATCTGGAACCCATTGGCATCGGAGGCGGCGGCGGAGAAAGCTGGGCCGTCGAGGCCGTGGATGGGAGCGGCGCCCACATTCATGCTCGAATAGCTGCCCGTGGTAGCCGGCGTCGTGGACTGGGCTGCCGCAATAGTCGCGGCGCCAAGTGCTGCCGTCCCGACGAGGACGGCGAAAACGTTATGTTTCATGGTGTTATTCCTTACAGACGCGGCATCCACAGGCTTTTGCCTGTGGGAAGTTGGCGTCTATTGTTGGGCTGGAAACGCACCATCCAGGATGGAAAGGCATCGCTTGGAGCATTCAGACAACGATCCGCACGTGACAATGTTACGGTCGGCAGATTTTATTTTTATTTTTCGCGCTAATATCATGAATAAGCGCCCAAACTATTTCATCTCGTCTGGTGTATCCAAAGTCTTTGGAACGCTTCTGCCAACTGAGGGGTTAGCAGATATTCCGGGCACGATGCGTCAATGCGGCCAAATCGTCTTCTGGATCGCAGGAGAACGGTTATGGGAATTATCATGTGGCTCGTCGTTGGCGGCGTTATCGGATGGCTTGCCAGCATCATCATGCGGACAGATGGTCAGCAGGGCATCATCCTCAATATCGTGGTCGGCATTATCGGCTCCTTCATCGGCGGCCTGATCCTCTCCCGAGGTGACATCAACAACGCCCCGCTTACGGTCATGACATTCCTGGTATCGCTAGTTGGTGCGATCATCTTGCTTGCGATCGTAAATCTCGTTCGTCGAAGCTCAATACGCTGACATTCTGCCGCATACAGCACCCCCGGCCATTGGCTCCCGCACCGTTAGTATCACGCCACATGTTCTGTACGATTGAGAGTTGCAACAGCTGTGCTTGATTAGCCGTGGCCTGCTCGCAAGCTCACATGAATGTAAGGCGAATGTCCGGTTGCGGAGAAACCGGCCACTCGCGCGGCTAGCTTGGACCGGCGGTTCCTGGTCGATTGCTGCGCTTCAGTTTCGGTAAAAGGCACGGCAAGGGCCGCCAACAAACGAGACGTTCAGCGGCCCGGCCCGGGGCGTCGGAACCAGTCGTTCATTCATTCGCGAAATCGGAGTTTCCGCCATTGCAAAAACAGTCTCGACCAGCTTAGCCATGGTCATGCTGATGGATACCGATCTCGATCATCTCACCCTCCACGAACATGGTGCCGCGTTGTTTAGGGGCGCGGTTCTGCCCCATCTGAGTGACTTGGAGGCCATCCTAGCTTCACTCCCGGTAGAGCAAGCAGGTGTACGGATCAGTGGATTTTCGGCTCTGGAAACCTACGTTGCGCCACATGGGCCGATTGGGCTTGTGGCACGCCAGGCTTTAGGGGGCATGGGCAAGGCGGTCCGCGCTATCCTGTTCGACAAAACGGAGAGCACGAATTGGTCCCTCGCATGGCACCAAGATCGGACGATTTGCGTCCAGCATCAGGCGGATGTTGAAGACTATGGCCCATGGTCGATTAAGGCTGGCCTGTATCATGTGGCACCGCCATTCGACCTCTTGGCGGGAATGGTCACGCTGCGCGTACATCTAGACGATGTGCCTTCCACGAATGCTCCGCTGCTGATCGCTCCCGGTTCCCATAAGCTAGGGCGTGTACCGGCGGATCAAGTCAAAACAGCGGCCCGGCGCTGTGGCACGATCGCATGCACCGCTTTGGCTGGCGACATCTGGGCCTATTCCACGCCGATCCTCCATGCCTCTGAGGCTGCCGCCAGGCCAGGGCGGCGGCGTGTACTGCAGATCGATTTCAGCACTCAAGAGCTGCCGGAAGGCCTCGCCTGGCTGGGGGTCACATGACTCTCGATCGGCGCTGGCGATCGTGCTAACCGCCACTGCCCACAACAACAGGAGGCCACGATGACAATCAATCGCGACCCATTCGACCTGCCCTGCTTTCGAGCGCACTTCTAAGCGCCGCAAGGGCTATCCGTCCGAAACGCACGTAAAGCGTGGCTTGCGCTTTGTGCATGGTGACAAGGAACTGATCGAGAAGCTCGGACGCAACGATCCTTGCCCGTGTGGCTCGGGCCTCAGATTTCAAGCGGTGCTGTCTGGAGACGGGCTGCTTTCGATGGCACCGAACGCCATGATTATTGGCGAGATTGATCCAGCCGGGGCTGGCGAAAGCCAGCCCCGCATCCGGCTCCGCCAACATTTCGGACGTTCATCGGCTATCATCGTCTGCCTGAAAGCGCCATACGTTCACAACTACGCTTCTGTATGGCCAGTGCTATCAAGCGCTACAGCGTTGCCAGTAGATGGGGGGCAAAAATGACATATATGGACGGACTGACTGTCGCTGCAAACTGGGCAACAATACTTACCGCAGCCATTGCAAGCGCGGCATATAGCCGCTTCGTTTGGGGGCAGTGGCAAAGGCGAAACTCGCTAGAAACCTACCTTCGCGAGGAGAAGTTGAGCCGGCGCGATGAGGGAAGGCGAAGCGTCATCCACCTGATGGCCAATTTGGCTATGACTGAAGCAGAGATCCTCGCAGCTGCCTTTCAGAGTAAACGCATCACGACCGTTCCTGGTATCGATGACAACGGGAGGGCTAGCAGGCTCCTGTTTGAATATGATGGCGATGATGTGCCCGCACCGCAGAAATTTTAGAGTCCTCCATGAGGAGAAACCCCTCCGACTTCAGTCGGATGCTGGCTTCAGCCACGGACTCGGCCAGTAGCCTGTACCCTCGGAGAAAAATGAACACTCGCCCTTCGGGCTGTTCATTTTTCTCCGAGGGTACAGGCTATGGGCTACAGCAGCGGTTGTCACACGACATTTCATCATCGCTACCATCTGGTCTGGGCACCGAAATATCGGTTCAAGGTACTCCATGGCGAGGTGCGTCTACGCGTGCGCGAGATCA
Source organism: Sphingobium sp. LMC3-1-1.1 (assembly GCF_040676285.1). Lineage (NCBI taxonomy): Bacteria > Pseudomonadati > Pseudomonadota > Alphaproteobacteria > Sphingomonadales > Sphingobiaceae > Sphingobium > Sphingobium sp. LMC3-1-1.1. Next base: position 3,052 of record NZ_JBEGHQ010000013.1, read on the forward strand.
TCCGACAGGTCTGCGCCGAAATGGGGGTGACGATCGTTCATGGCGTGCTCTCGCGCGATCATATCCATATGTTCGTCGAGATACCGCCCCACGTCTCGGTCAGTGACTTCGTTCGCCGTGCAAAGGGGCGGTCATCGCGCAAAATCCAGCAGGAGTTCGAGCATATCCGTAAGCGCTATTGGGGTCAGCGCTTCTGGCAGCGTGGCTACTTCTCGACCACGTCCGGCAACATCACCGATGACGCCATCCTGCGGTACCTCAACAGACATGGCCACAAAAACGGCTTCAGCCCCTCGCCATGATCCTACCGGCGTCAGCCGGTCAGTCATTCAGCTGTCCGACGGTCATGCGTGGGCAATGATGGAGAATTTCGCCAATTAAACGGTCACTTACGCGCTTGGCCCGGTCGTTGTAAGCTGCCCTTCGTTCATCTGCGCTTGCAGATAAACAAGTGGGAACTTGAGGAATTGCATGCCAGGCTTTCTCATCTGCAAATGTGAGCCATGCGATGCGCTAATAGTCGCCGAACTCGTTGATGCCTCGCCGCCCCATTGTCCCGGGTGTGGTGCAGGGCAGATGCTCTTACTGAACAAGGCACGGTACTGAAGGGTGCCGCATGGCGCGCCGGTGAAAGCAAGACGAAAGGACGCTTGTTGAACGTGCGGATTGCCTACACGCCTCAGCGGAATCGAGGTGGAGCGCTCGCTCGGCATGAGAGGATCATCGACCGTCACGGTGATCGATATTTCGAGAAAGTGACATTGTGCGACATCGGGCTTACCGTTCACCTTAACGAAGAGCCGCTCACTCAGCATAGGGGCCACGGGTCAGATCGGCAGGGTTCGACCAAGCCGTAGCCGCCCGGAGTATGGCGTCGGCCGCCAACATAGCCGCCGTTTCGGTGATCCGCCTACGGTCCTACAAGGCGCCATTCGTTCATCCTCCAAACCAATGGCGGCTATCCCAGAGCCCAGATACTTGTTGCTGCCAACAGGCCTCATCGCAGACGATCGTCGCGACCACCTCACCCCGCAGGTCGAGTTCAAATAACTTGGGGCGTCGCCCGGAGGCTGATTAAACTGCGACGGCCTGTTGTACTCGACCATCTTGCCCGAAGATCCTCAGGTAGCGCTCGATTTCAGCAGGATCGCCGGTCGCCTTGGAAGGATTGTCGGAGAGCTTCACGGCAGGACGCCCGTTGGCGCTAGTCACCTTGGCCACGAGCGAGATCGACCGCAGCTCGTGCCTGCCATCGGGATCGCAGCCTCGAAAGTCGTTGGTGAGGTTGGTGCCCCAGCCGAAGCTCATCCGCACCCGACCATGGAAGTGACGATACGTCGCTTCGATGCTGTCGACATCCATCCCATCGGAGAAGATCAGCAGCTTGGTGCGAGGATCGCGGCCATGCGCCTCCCACCAGGCAATGATCTGCTCGCCGCCCCGGATCGGGGGCATGGAGTCCGGACGGAAGCCGGTCCAGTCGGCGAGCCAATCGGGGGCGTCGCGCAGAAACGCGGTAGTGCCGAAAGCATCCGGGAGCGCGATAAGCAGGTTACCGTCATAGTGTGCCTGCCATTCCTCTAGCATCCGATAGGGCGAGGCCGCGACGCCGGCATCATCATCGGCGAGAGCCGCCAGCACCATTGGCAGCTCGTGGGCGTTGGTGCCGATCGCCTCTAGGTCATTGTCCATCGCTAGCAACACGTTCGAGCTGCCGATGAAGCGCGTGCCCAAACCCTCCTTGAGCGCTTCAACGCACCAGCGTTGCCAGAGGAAGCTGTGGCGGCGGCGGGTGCCGAAATCTGAAATCACCAGGTCAGGAAGCTGGCGCATCCGTTCCACCTTTTCCCAGAGCTTGGCCTTGGCGCGGGCGTAGAGCACGTCGAGCTCGAAGCGGCCCTTACCCCTGAGCGCGACACGCGAACGTAGCTCGTTGACGATGGCAAGCGCCGGGATCTCCCACATCGTCGTATGCGTCCACGGCCCCTCGAACTGCAGTTCGAACTGGCCGTCGACCTTGCGCAACTCATAGTCGGGCAGCTGGAAATCGGCCAGCCATCCGATGAAATCGGGCGCGAACATGCGCTGCTTGCCGTAGAAGCTGTTGCCCGCGAGCCAGATCAGCTCCTTCTTTGAGAAGCGGACCGTACGCGCATGGTCAAGTTGCTCGCGCAGCTCCGTCTCGTCGATCACGTCCGCCAATCGCACCGACTTGCTGCGATTGATCAGCGAGAAGGTCGCCTGCACGTCTGGATGCAGATGCCGGATCATCTGCAGCATCAGCAGCTTGTAGAAGTCGGTGTCGAGCAGGCTTCGCACGACCGGATCGAGCCGCCAGCCATGATTATAGACACGAGTCGCGATATCGGTGACGGGCATGGTCGATCCTAGCCAGTTACGAGGTGAAGAGCATGGGCAGCGAGAGCCACGGATACGCGGCGGCCCCAGTCGAACACCAGAAAGTCCTGTTCCATGCCGTCCGCAAAGATCACGCCGCCATCGTTCATCCGCAAGGTGACCTCGATCATTTCGCCGGGGAGCTTGCCTGCTGCGCGATGAAACCGAAATTGCGGACGTGCGCGATCATTGTTCCCCTTTTGCTTGACGGTAGCAATAGAGTTCGGCCGGACGGAACGACGCGCCGGTTTCGCGCTCGCCCGTCGCTTCCAGCCAGCCGCGGTCGAGCATGCGGCGACGGAAGGCAGGCTTGTTGAGCTTGGTGTCGAGGATGGCTTCGTAGATGTCCTGCAAAGCGCGCAACGTGAAACGCTCGGGCAGGAGCGCGAAGGCGATCCCGGAATAGTCGAGCTTCCCGCGCAGGCGCTGCACCGCGAGGCTGAGCATCTCACCGTGATCGAACGCCAGTTGCAGCGGATCGCCGTCACCGATACGCGCCTCGATGGGGCCGCCTATCTCGCCGGGCCATGGTACGTTGAGTTCTGCGAGCGCCAGCTCCGGGGCGGACTTCAACGCGGCCGCGAAGCGGTCCGCCGGGAGGAGCGCGAAATAGGCCACGCTGATGATCCGCGTCCGCGGGTCACGATCGACTGCCCCGAACGTGTAGAGCTGCTCGACATAGGCATCCGACATCCGCGCCTTCTCGACAAGGATACGATGCGCCGCTTCGTCGAGGCTCTCACCGATCCCGACAAAGCCGCCGGGCAGCGCCCATGCCCCCGCAAACGGGTGTTGGTCGCGTCGCGTGAGCAACACGGCAGGCGCGCCATCGACCACGCTCATCAAGATCAGATCTACCGCGACTGACGGGCGTTCATACGCCGCAGGATCGTAGTTTTCGAGAAAGGCAGCTTCGTCCATTGCTCCACCTTATATGCGTTATGCGCTTTACTTATGTGCGAAGTGCACATATGTCAAATGCCAAGGAGATGAGCCATGAAGCGTTTCGTGATCGTCGTGGACATGCAGCGGGATTTCGTGGCCGCCGACGGGGCACTGCCGGTGGGTGGAGCGGAGGCGATCGTACAACCAATGAAAGCATGGCTCGCGGGCCTACGTTCCGAAGACGTGGCTGGCGTGCTCTTCACTGCGGACACGCACCTGCCTGCTATCTATGCAGCCTCGACAGAGGCCGAAGAGTTTCCACCACATTGCGAGAAGGGCACGCCGGGATGGAAGAATGTGCTCGATCCAGACGCGATCGATCCTGCCATGCCGGTCTATCGCCTCGAAAAGGGCATGTTTGACATGTGGGCCGAGCCCGACCTCACGATTGCGGTGGTCGCCACAGGTGAGCAGATTGCGCGGGACGCCTTCTTTGCGGAGCTGAAGGCGCGGGGCGTCAACGAAGTGACGGTGATCGGCGTCGCTGCCGACTATTGCATACGCTGGGCAATCGAGGGCCTCCTCGCACGTGGATTCCCGGTCGAAGTGCCGACGCGACTTACCCGCGGTATCAGGCGACCGATCGAACAAGTCATCGCCGATGATTTTGCGGGCGCGCCGGTTCGGTTGGAGGCGGCGGCATGATTGTCCTGTGGCGCGTCTCTAATCACTGCAATCTGGCGTGTCCCTTCTGCGCCTATGACAAGCGCCTGAGCTTACCGCGGGAAGAGGCGAATCCGAAGCAGGTGGCGCGGCTCATCGACCTGCTCGGTGCGTGGCGGAGCGAAACCGGACGTCCGGTGCTGTTGAGCTGGCTCGGCGGCGAGCCGTTGTTGTGGGCGCCGCGTGCCGAGCTGGACAAGCACGCGGCCAGCCAAGGCATTGGACTTAGCCTGACCACCAACGGGACCCGCTTGGGTGCGCCGCGCGTGCGAGCGGAGCTTGTGCAGCGCTACAGGGAGGTCACGATTAGTATCGATGGCATGCCCAGCTTCCATGATGCCATGCGCGGCTGGCGCGGCGCATTCGACAAGCTCGCGCAGAGCGTCCCGGCGCTGACAGGTGAGCGGGACGCCGCGGGCGCGGGGCTCAAAGTGCGCGCCAACATCGTGCTGATGCGCGACAACATCGATGGTTTTGCCACATTGTGCCGAATACTCGCAGGCTGGGGAGTCGACGAAATCAGCTTCAATCAGTTGGGCGGGCGCGATAGACCCGAATTCTATCCCAACCATCGCCTACGCCCCGACGATGTCGCGCAACTGGTGGCTGAGGTGCCCCGGCTGCGCATCGAGCTCGGCCAGATGGGAACAACGTTGGTCGGCGGGACTGCTTATCTGGAGCGGTTCGCCGACACGGTCGCGGGGCGACCACTGTCCGTCGCCGATTGCCGGGTAGCAGAAACCTTCCTGTTTATAGACGAAGCCGGCCGCATCGCGCCATGTAGCTTTGCGCCAGAGCATTTCGGCGTTTCAGTTGATGATCTTCGTAGTGTCGCGGATCTTCAGGCTCTGCCGCGCCAATTGCAGTTGCACCAGCGCGTGCGGCCGGCTCGCGACTGCGCCGATTGCCCCAGTACCCAGCAGTTTGCCAAGTTCGAACCGCTGCTAGCATGAATCCGTCCGGGCGAACTCATTTGACTGCAAGCGCCGACTTAGCCGACCTTCAAGCCCTAGAACACGCTCCCTAATAGCGGTCTTTCCTTCACCCGACGATTGAGCGAGAAAGTTCAGCCAATGCGGCAGTGTCTAACCGCGCTGAAAGCGCATCTTGCTGCAGTAATGCCTCGGTCAGATGGGGATGGAACTTTTCAAATACCAAGTTCGGCGAATGCGTGAAAAGATTCACGGCCTCGCCGCTGGCAAGTGCTGCTAGCGCATCGATTAGCGGTGGCGTGCCGTCTTTCCCGAAAACCTCAAGGAAGCCGTCATGCCTTTGCACTGTAAATCCAGCTGCGCGCAGGGCCAGGGCAAGCGTTGTGGTTCGAATTGAACCCGTTCTCGTGGCGAGGATCGCGGCATTTTCTCCCAGCTGCGCGATACGACCGGGACCGAACTGCAATTGTGCGTAGTGACTTCGGGCTTCCTCAAGCAATTCCAGCGCGGTCGCATCCATGTAGATCGGACGATTTTGGTTCTCGAGGATGTCAAGCATGCGTTCGATCACCCGATCATGGATATTGCCCGGGTCGCCTCCGAAGAGCGGAGGAACACCCGCCTTGGCGGGCGAAACCATGATGACGCGATCGCGATCATGAACTTCAAGCACGAGCCATCGCCGGCCCGAGAAGATTAGAAGCATCCCCGGAGCAATCAGATTGTCGATCGGCAGGGTGCCCAGTTCCTTGCCTCCGCATATCAGCCGGTACTCCTCGGGCGTCTGGAAGACCGCATAGAAGCTATAATGCTCGACGAGCTTTTCGCCCATCGCCCCAAGGAGCAGTAGTCCGTCATCAGCCTGCTCGATGAGTGCCGTCTCCGGGTGCCCTAGCGCCCGGAGCACATCGAGAAAGAGCTGAGTATCGACTTGCCGAAACGGACCCTTCTGGCAGAGCATCCCGTATAGCTTCTGAGCGCGGATGCCGCCACGCTGCGCAATCACGGAGAGGATTTGATGGACAAGTGTCGAGAGGTGCAGCGCGCCGCGTTGCGGTGGTTCGCACCAGCCCTCGAGCAGCAGTTCGATCATTGCGACGGCCCGTACGAGGCCAAGTCGCAATCGGTCGGAAAAGTTGCTCGTCGGGGTGAGCTTCGCCTCAACAACATATTGCCTGAGAATGGCCGGTTTACCCGGACGCCGTCCAGACCGGCCCAGCCTCTGCCGGAGCGCGGCCACGCTGAAGGGGGCGCCGATCTGCCCGACACAGGTCACATCGCCAATGTCGATGCCAAGCTCGAGTGTCGAGGTACAGATCGCGGTGGTCGGCGCGCTGCCGTCCTTCAGGCGCCGCTCGACGAAATCTCGATGATCCCGAGACAGGCTTGCATGATGGGGATAGAATTCCTGAGGCAGACGATCTTTCTCGCACAACGTCCGCAATCGATCCGAATAGATCTCGACCGCCTGGCGCGCGCCCGCGAACACTAGGTTGTCGCTGCCCCGGAGGTGTCCGAAGAGATGGAGAGCGATGGCGTCTGTCGCCGATGGCCCTTCATCATCGTTGTCTCCGGTCACATAGCCGCGCAGCTGGAGCTGCAACTCCGCGCCCCCGCCTGCGGCAACCACTTCCCTCACTTCCCCGGGGCTATCGGGACGCAGGTACGCCTTTGCCAGCTCCATATCGCCGAGCGTAGCCGAGAGGCCGACGCGGCGGATCGGGCGGTTCAGTGACTGCTCAAGGCGTGCAAGCAGTGAGCGAATCTGAATCCCGCGCTCGCTGTCGAGCACGGAATGCAATTCATCGAGGATGACGGCGCGTGTCGCACCAAACAGCCGAGGCAGCTCCAGCCCTCGCCGAATGAAAAGAGCTTCGAGCGATTCCGGGGTGATCAGCAGAACCCCTCGCGGCCGCTTGATGGCTCGGGTCTTGACCGAGGCGGGCACATCGCCATGCCAGGGTATGACCGGCAGTTCGGCTTCGCGGCAGATATCGTCCAGCCGGCGCGCCTGATCGGTGATAAGCGCCTTCAAAGGCGCGACATAGAGAAGGTCGAAACCGGAAATTCCGGACGGATCATCGAGGATCTGGGACAGCAGCGGCAGAAACGCGGCTTCGGTCTTTCCTCCAGCCGTGCTCGCGGCAACGATCAGGTCGGCATCGCTGTCCATGAGCACATGCGTCGCACGCGCCTGGATATCGCGCAGTTCCCGCCAGCCCTGCGCGCGAACCCATTTCTGGATCGGCCGGGCGAGCTTGTCGAAGGCCGTGCTCACAGGCGGAAGCTGGCGAGCTCTTCTGTTTCCGGATCCGCGCCGACCGTCTCGTCGACATCGCTCATGTCGTCACCGTCATCTTCGGCGACGTCGAGTTTGTCGATGAGATCGGACCATTCGACACCGGGGTTCTGATCTAGAACCGCCAGGAGATTCACGAAAGCGGTGACCGTGTTGCGCGGGGTCCGGAAATAGGCTTCGCCGATCCTGTCCGAACAATGGACCATGAAGGCTTCAAGGGCATCGTCCGGTAGCGTAGGGTTGTCGCCCTGCATGACGGCGCGGATATTCGCCAGGAGGACGAACAGATCCTCGGGCGTCAGGCTCGCAAGCCGAATGACCGGTCCGGAGAGATCGACGAGGCCCTCGCGCGCGAAGCTGTTCTCGGCCAGACGCGATTGCAGCGCTTCGTAGCTGTAGAGGCCCCGGCGCGTATTCATCAGGAACTCGGGCGTTCCTCCCATAAGGAAGCCCAGATTTTCCGCGCTGCCCTGCAGGACGTCGTTCAGGATGCGCAGGATCTGCTCATAATTGGCGTTGCGGGCCTGCGATGAGGTCAATTTGTAAAGGTTGACCATCTCATCAAAGCCGACGAGCAGGCCCTTGTAGCCCGCTTCGCACACGAATGCCGACATCAGCTTCAGATGATCATAGACGCTCGCATCATCGATGATCGTGCGGACTCCGAGCGCCTTGCGAGCATCGGTCCTCGTGGCAAACTCGCCGCGCAGCCAGCGGATCGCCGCCGACTTGAGCTCCTCGTCGCCCGTTTCATGGCCCTCCCAATATCGGCGAATGACCTGCGCGAAGTCAAAGCCCCCGGTCAGTTCCTCGAAATGCGCGAGGCGCTGGCGAATGATTTCGGCGGTCGGCTGGTCTTTTGTCTCGGCATCATGTTGGGCTTGGCTGACGAACCGCTCAACGACATTGGCAAGCGCGCCGCCATCGGGCTTAGTTCGCGTCGCAAGGTTGCGCGCCATTTCGGCATAGAGACTCCGTGCCTGCCCACCGGTCGCGTGAATTCTCCGGTCCGGAGCAAGATCGGCAAACATCACCACCAGGCCCTTTTCCAGCGCGACGAGGCGGATGAGGTTCATGAAGAAGGTCTTGCCCGACCCATATTCGCCGATGATGAACCGGATCGCGGAACCGCCATCGGCGATCCGGTCCATGTCCTTGACGAGTTCCTCGATCTCGCGGGCGCGGCCGACCTGGATATGACGAAGCCCGAGCTTCGGCACGACACCGGCACGCAATGCCTGGACGATCGCGTCACTCTCGCGCGGCTTCAATTTCGACATCAATTATCCCCCTTCGCCCTTTCGGTGCGCAATGCATCCGCGATATCCTGTGACACGTCATAGCCATCATATTCGTCAAGCAGGGCTTCATCGAATTTTTCGAAAGCCCATTCGTTTATGGCCTCCAGAGCACCCGATGGCAGTAGGCCCTGCTTACCGGCAATGTCCGCGAATTCCTGTTGGGTCCAATGCTCGCGCTGGGCGAGAAGATCGACCAGTGCAGCGTGTCTGTGGTCGAGACCCGCCAGGGACGATGACAGTGCGTGTGTGTGAGGCGCCTCGTCGCTAGCGTCGTCGTCCGCCGCGAATATCTCGCCCAGAACGTTCGAAACGCGCTCGGTATCACTCCGGATCGCCGCGATGCGTGCCGCATCAAGCGCGGTGCTCCGGACATTCGGCTCGGCCGGAATTTGCTCGCCTGGTGCCTCTGCTTCGGCTGCCCTGACCCGCACCGGCCCATCGGACACGTCGCCGGCATGAAGGTCCGCGTATACGAGACCGGCATCGATCCCCAATGCCTTGTAGATCTTCTCGATGCAGGCCACCTCCTCGGACTGTATTACGCTATCGGCATGGGCGATCACGACAACCGCCGCACGCAGCGCGAGATGGTGTTCCGCATCCACCTCCTTCAACCTGCTGCGCAGCCATGACATGTCGGGCGGAACCTCCAGATACCATTTCAGATTGGCATGGAGACGCTTTCGCTCGAGTTCTGTGAGGCCCCCGGTCGCATCGACCTTGTCCCGGAGCGCCCGGTGTTCCGCCTCGACGATCTTGCTATCCGAATGCGCGACGAAGGTCGCCAGCGCCAGCTCGAACAATGCCGTCTTGTATGCCGGCGAGACGACTTCCAGCTGCTCAACCGTTTCGCCCAGATCGAAAATGACGACTGGATCGTCAATTCGAGGTCCACGCAGCGAAAATCTTGGATCAGGCGCCATGCCGAAGCCGATGCGGGCGAGCGCATCGGCCGCTCCGGCCAACTGGCGCTTGCCGATCTTGCCGGGGGCATTGCCTTCCAGGCGGGTGACGAGCTCGAGGGCCTGAATGAACCCGCCTCCCTCCACATGTCCACGCGCCCATTCCCTGAGGCCCTCCAATTCGGCGGAAGGAAAAAGATTCCACAATTCGGCGGGGAGCAGGGCCTGGGCCTCGATCGATCCTCTGCCGTCGGCGTTGCGCCCAAGATAGCGGCTGAACTTGTCGAGCTCGTCCATCGCTTCATCCGCGATGGTCTGCGCTTTCTGAACCGGTGACCGCAGGTCGGTGACATCGGGGACCGCGATATCCTTGCCTTCGCCCGCCGTGAGATTGACCGAGCAACTGAACTCGCTCGAAGCCGCGCGGTAATTCATCGCAAGCTTCTTGCGCGGCGTTCGGACCTTGAGGCCATCGGGATGGAGGGCATCGAACTTCAATTTGAAGAGTGCCTTGAACTCTTCGCGGCAGCGTTCAGCCGGCGTGCGAAGGCGGCGTTCCGGATGGCATAGCAGCCACAGATGCAGCCACTCCGCATCGAACGCCTTGCCCTCGGCGATCATTCCGCCGAGTGCGAATTTCAATGAGAAAGGTAGATCCCAGCTGCGATTGTCGAGAATGCTCTGCTTGAGTGCCGGATCATCGAGCGATAGCCCGCCCATCGCCACGATGCGGGCGATATCCAGAAATTCGCCGAGATATCTCTGCACGGAATAATTCTGCGCAAAGAGGGCCTTAAGTCGCTCGACCTCGGCCACGATTTCCAGCTTCTCATCTTCTGGTGGCTGGTCGACCAGAAACCGGCGCTCCAAGCCGTAGAAGAACAGGAACATGTAGCCCGGGTTGACGGTCCCATCGCGGCGACCTCCCGCCAGCCAATCGAGATAGGTGGCTCGGCAGACAGCCGGAATGCTCGAATATCCGGGCCAATAGGACATGCCGTCGCCATTCTTGTCGGAGCCGTATGACGCGACCGAGAGCGATGGATCGATATAGGTGCGGCATTTCTCGCCATAACCATGTGCGTTGAAATTGGGCGGTGTCCCAACATAGACCATCCCGTCGATCTCACGTCCGGCGATGGTCACGATCTGACCTTTCCGCTGCCATCCCTGGGCTTTGACAGAAGAGCTTGGTGGGCGGCTGGCTGGACGCTGTTCAGCGGGCTTGGCGACAATGGGCGGCGAAGGAGCGCGGGGTTCGCCCCCGAAAAGTTTTTGACGCAGATCTTCTATGCGTGATGGACGGGCAACTGCCGGATCTGTTCCTTGGTTCGCGACCGAGAGTTTGGTGGAGGGTGCGCCTTGCTGCGGCGCGCGGCCTTCCTTCTCCGCAGCGCGCCTTAGCGACGCGGCTTGGAGCGCCTCGCGGGCGACTCTGCCGACACGAACAAGCTCGGCATTATCCTGTTGAGACCGGTATGCTTGCGAGGATGCGGGGTCGATAGAACCATTAGGTTTCTTTTGAACCGCTGGTGATCGCGAGGCGATAGCTTGGATGCGGTCCGCGTTCTTTGGATCAAAAATGGAAGAAGCATCGCCAAAGAGCCGTTCCCTGAGCTCTCGGGTTCTGGACGATTTGGGATCATCGGACGATGCCGAGATGGGCGTCACCGGGACTCTGGGAGGGGCGCTGGCTTCGGCGCTGTCTGGGCGCGAGGGCATCGGCTCTTCCAATACATCTTTCGACAGGTGAGGATGCGTAACAGGTAAAATATCCCGCCATTCTGGAAGCGGGTCTGTCCTCGAATTTTGCGCATCAGCTTGTTCAGGGACAAGGCTGCGACGGGGGGCAGTAATGTTTTCCATAGGAGCAGTCCTGAGGGCAATCTTCGCCGCTCGACGCTTTTCGTACCAGATTATGAATACAACAGGCGCGAACAGGATGAAGAGCGCTTCGACTGCATCCGGAAGGCTGTCCAATAGGATCGCGGATATTATCGTACTGGCAATGAAGAAGGCAACATAGAGTCCGATGATGCGGATTATTTTCCAGATGGTCCCCATGTGGAAAGCCTGCCATTTTGCGGCTGATAGGTCACGCTGATTTTTGATCGCCGGGCGGAGGGAAATTGCGGCACGCTAGCGTTGCAAAGTCCGCGTTTCCGAAAGGGACATCGCCATTCAGCAGACCTCCGCCGATGGGCTCGGACGAGACTTGACTAGCCTTAGTCCCGTCCAGCCATGTCAGCCGGCAAACCGGGTCAAGCGATGTTTCACTTCATTCGCAGGAAGGCGGCAGCGCGGATGGGCGGACAGTTGGGTCAGGCCGCCATGCAACCGGTCGAATTGCACGTGGGCACCATCGGCCATCTGGTCGAAGATCCATAGAACCCCGTGCATGGCGATCTGTTCGGCAACGGCCAGTTCACGCAGGATCCCATCGCCGGTCAGCAGCGCCCATGTCCGCGACTCCGCAAGTGCGAAGGCAAAGGTGTCGGGCACTGAGAGTTTCTGATGCTGGCGATTGACGCCTGTCGCGCGCCGCAGTTCGGCTGCCGTGAGTTCCTCGACGCGCAAACCAAGCGCGATCAGCCGGTCTCCAAGTTCGCCCTCCAGCTCGCGGGCATAGAGCAAATCCGGCACGGCGAACTCGAACGGTAGCAGAAACATCTCGTCGAGAAGGCCTGCCCGTTCGAGGTCGATGATGACAGATGTGTCGGAGACGAGGACGGCCACGGATCAGGCCGCCACCTGATCCAGCCGGCGATCGAGTTCGCGCACCGAAATGCTGAGAAGTTCCGCTGCGCGAGACTCGCCGATCACGCCTTCAGCCAGAGCCCGATAGCAGAGCCGTTCGAAGCGCCGTGGCTCTTCCATTTCCGGTTTCATGCTTTCCGGCTCCTCGAAGGGCGCCTTCCGCCAACCACGCTCCGCAAATATCTTGAACAGACGAGCGCAAGCCGCCTGGTTGATGATGCCGAGATCCTTGCAGCGATAGGCCAGTGCCTGGATGCTCACCCCGAACAGCTTCTTAAGCGCCACGAGCTCGCCGATGCTGATCGAGGAACGATGGGCACCGACCTCGGCGCGCAGCACGTCCGCCGGCATCAGGAAGGCACCGGCAAAGCGATGTGCCGCCTTTTCCTCATTGACGCCGCCCGATGGAGCGATGACCATATGGCCCAGCTCATGGGCAAGATTGAAGCGCTTGCGCTCTGACCAGGAACTCCGCTTGATGACGATGACCCGCGCGGCATCGCTGCCCTTGCGTCGGACCTTGGCGGCAAGGCCATCGACATCGTCAAGATCGAGCGAAAGCACCTTGATGCCGCGCTCCTCAAGCAATTCGGCGAGGTGCGGAATGGGATCGTTGCCGAGACCCCAATCATCTCGAACCGAACGGGCTGCATCCTCGGCGTCGCGTATGTCGGCAACGGGATGCGGCGCGCTTCGCGGCTGCTCCCATTCGACGCTGCGCATCTGGAGCATGTCCTCGACGGCGAGATAGCGTTCGAGCATATGAATAGCGCGCGCTTCGAGCGTGGCCTCCTCACGAGAAGACGTTCCGACCTTCTTACGGAAGTCCACGCCTTCAAGCGAAAGCTCATCCTCGCTCAGCAGATACTCCTCCGATACCGCGAGTGCTTTCGCAAGCGCGATCAGCACGCGAGAACTCGGCATATCCTCGTTGCGCTCATATTTCCCGATGGCCTGGGCGGAGACGACGCCGCCCATGGCTTCGGCCAGAGCGCGCAGCGACAGGCCGGAAGCCGAGCGTGCGACCTTTAGCTTGTTTCCGATCATGATGGCCTCCTTGACGACCTCACAACAGGGCCGGTTTCCATAAGTGCTATATAGGAGCATTTTTGTAAACCAAAACCCCTTGAAATGCGGTAAACAGCCCCCAAATTTGAACGCATGCCGCTAAATCCAAGTTTTCTGTAAACCGAAATGGCGTCGCGCAACAGGGGCCGGGTTCTCACCGGCAGGGAATGTCTGATCGGAAAGGGTGGGCGATGGCTTTGAGTAACACGCAGCTGCGATACTATGACAGCAATGTACTGCGCTTGCCCGCGGACAAGCGGAAGGAATATCACGCACAGGTCGATCGGCTGATCACCGAGTTGTGCAAGAGCGTGCGGGACAAGACCGAAATCAAGATTACCAAGGTGGTGAAGGCAGGATCGTTCGCGAAATATACGATCCTGCGCAAGACCGTGTCCGACCCGGTCGACGTCGATGTGGTGTTCTACATCGCGGGCCGCGACGTGACGAAAGAAACCCTCGATACCCACCATGGTCATGGTGCGGGAAGGAGCCAGCCTACCGTTCGACATTACCACATTTTCCGGCCTTCACTGGAAGGCCAGCGGAAGTGCGGATGACCGCAAGCGGGCTTTCCGCGAGCATTGGAACGCGATCCGCAATCGTCCTTCTCTTGTACCGACGGAGCCCCTGATCTCATGAGCGACAAGCGCGAGATATTCGTCTCGGTCGACGTCGAAACGGCAGGACCGATCCCCGGCGAATTTAGCCTGCTCTCGATTGGCGCCTGCTCGGTTTTCGGGTCGGAGAAGAGCTTTGCCTGCGAATTGAAGCCAATCGGTGACAAGTTCGACCCCAAAGCGCTCGAAGTGACGGGCCTCTCGCTGGAGACGCTGGCGCAGACCGGGGACGATCCTCCCCTCGCCATGGAGAATTTTGAGCAATGGCTGGCCGAGCTTGCCGGCGATGATGGTGAGGTCGTGTTCGTCGGCTTCAACGCACCGTTCGACTGGTCATTCGTGAACTATTATTTCCATCGCTTTCTAGGACGGAACCCCTTTGGGTTTACGGCGCTCGACATCAAGGCGCTGTATATGGGAGCGACGGGATGCTCCTGGGCAGACACCCGCTCGAGCCGGATCGCGCAAAAGCTGGAGCCGACCCTTACCGGCACACACGATGCCCTGACCGATGCTCGTTATCAGGCGGAGATATTCCGGCTGATCCGGGCAAAGCTTGTGCCTCAAGGGGAATGAAATCCTGAGCTTAACCAAACACAATTCAAGCCAAGCATAAGTCAGGCTTCTTAGCATTGGTGTGCGCCACACTTGCCTGCCGCAACACCAAGTGCCGACCCCATTAGCTGAACGAAGGACGGCTCCACGAGGCCAGCGTCTGATTCCGGTCAGTCCCCATTGTCCAACAAAGCGGACATGATGACCGGCCCGTGCGCGGTAATGATATGTCCGCTGCTGGTGGGCGAAATTTGGCCGCTGAGCGGCGAGAAAGGGTCGTTTAACGAAGTTTGGTTCTGTTAGGCCTGGCATCGTCGATCAGGCGCGGAATTAAGGGGGACAGTTCGCGCGCCAGAAAGCCCGCCATAGCCACCTGACGTGACAGAACTTCGCCCGCCCGGCCATGCAACCAGCTTCCCCATCCGGCAGCCGTGAGTGGTGACGCGCCCTGCGCCGCCAGCCCGCCGATGATGCCCGCTAGCACGTCGCCTGATCCCCCAGTGGCTAGGCCCACGGTCCCGCCCCGATGTACGAATATTTCGCCTGACGGCTCTGCCAACAGGCTTTCCTGTCCCTTCAACAGGATGACCGCATTAAACCGCCTTGCGACATCACGCGCCACGCCTTCCAGGTCGGCCTTCACCGCTTCTACTTCCAGCCCGGACAGATGGGCCATCTCGCCATGATGTGGGGTCAGGATGACATGCCCATCATGCGCCGCGATAAGTTTCTCCAGATATCGCGCCGATGTCAGCGCCGCCGCGTCCAGCAAAATGGTGCGCGAAGCGTTGGGCGCGCTGAGGAGGTCCGCGACCAACTGGTCTGTCCGCTCCCCGATGCTCATGCCAGGGCCGAGGATCAGGGCGTCGCAGCGCAGAAAGCGTTCGCGTAGCACATCCGCCGCCTCCGCCGCGATCTCGCCTTTTTCGTCAGAAGGCAACGCAATCATAGCCGCTTCGGGGATTAGCACGCCCAGCGCCATCGCCACTGCCTGCACCGTCGCCATCTGCAGCTTGCCAGCACCGGTGCGCAGCGCTGCCTCGCCCGTCAGCCGCAGCGCGCCGGGCACAAACTCCGCCCCGCCGACCACCAGCACGCGGCCACGGCTGTCCTTGTCGGCCACAGTATCAAAGCCCGGCAAAGGATGAGCGGCGAGCCACGCTTCGTCGATTTCAATCACCCCCGCGCACCCGCGATGCGATCCGGTGCCTTGGTGACGGGCGTCGCTTCTTCCTCCATGGGCGCTGTGACATTGTAGCGTTGCAACACCAGCTTCCCTGCCTCCGCATTGAAACGATAATCGGTGATCGCGCAGTTGGCTACGTCGCCCTTGGCATCAATGGCGAGTATCTCCTGCTCGCCCAGATTTTCGATAATATAGCGTAAGCACAGTACCACGACCTGATGGGAGAAGATCATTACCCGTTTGCCCGCATAATGGAGCGAGATGGTGTCCATTACAGACCGCAACCGCAGGATCACGTCGCACCAGCTCTCCCCGCCCGGTGAGCGATGGTAAAATTTACCGAGCAACTGCCGCGACGC
Organism: Sphingobium sp. LMC3-1-1.1; assembly: GCF_040676285.1. Lineage (NCBI taxonomy): Bacteria > Pseudomonadati > Pseudomonadota > Alphaproteobacteria > Sphingomonadales > Sphingobiaceae > Sphingobium > Sphingobium sp. LMC3-1-1.1. The sequence continues at coordinate 19,036 of NZ_JBEGHQ010000013.1, forward strand.
GGCCTGTTCGGGCTGGAGATGGCGGATGCCCGTGTGGGTCAGTCCATCCAGTATCCCAAACTCTTTCTCGCGCAGGCGCTCATCGAAGCAGATCTGCTCGTCTCGGGGCGCGCCGCCAACGTTCCGGAAGATATCGGCAGTCTGGCAGGCGCGGAGGTAAGGCGAGGATAGAATGACCTCCGGTCGGTCTTCCTTCGGCTGCTCTGCGAACCAGCGTCCCAGCGCCGCCGCTTGCTCCCGCCCGAGATCGCTGAGTGGCACATCGGCATCACGGATAGAGAGAAGGATGCGATCCTCCTGCGCCTCATGCGCAGCATCGCGCGCGACGTTCCCGGCGCTCTGCCCATGGCGGACGATGATCAGCTGGTTTGGCCAGCGGCCGGATCCACCCAAGGCATTCTCCTAAAAAAGCAGGCAATTCTTAGTAAGTGCTCGCCAGCCCCGGTAGTTCCCACAAATTAGCATGTGGAGCTTGGTACGGCGTCATCTGTCACGCGATGGTAGCAGGCATTAGAGAAGCGGACGTCGGCAACCCGCTCCCAAATTTCAAAGGCTTTTCCTCCGCTTTGGGTCGATTTCAACGTGACTGCTCGATGCTGTTGTTTGCCGCATATTCTCCGGTGACCCTTGCTTTTGTCCTCGATATTCCATATTTTGTGGACAGAAAGGTGGCCTGATGTCCAAGCCTATGACTTTGAATGTGCGCGTCAGCGGTGCTCTCAGTGACTTTGTCTCCGCTAATATCGGAG
>NZ_JBEGHQ010000014.1:0-10876 GCF_040676285.1 Sphingobium sp. LMC3-1-1.1
AGTACATCAACGGCTTCTACAATTCCCGGCGGCGCCCATTCATATCTGGGCGGCATCAGCCCGCTCGCCTTTGAGGCAAAGGTGGCATAATGAGATAGGTGACCGGCGCAAAACCGTTACAAGTCCACGGCGGGATGGATGACAACCGGAATTAGCTTAACTCAGCCGCCAAACTGCCCCAGATGCAGCCCCCCCCCGGGGGGAACTTCGAAATAATAATGAACATTAAAGCATGGCGGAACCAGCTTGCCCGTCTTGGGATCTCCGAAACTGTAAATGTAATATGGAATACCATCATAGCCCGCATCGACGCGAACGATTGCATCGCGATCCAATTCAACACTAGAAAGTAAATAAAATCCGCCCTGCCGTTCCCGCTGAGCGAGCCACTTCGCCACGGTGGACGTATCGTTCAACACATGTGGAAAGTTCCAGCGGGTAAATGTTGACGCACAGTCGGCCCCAACTCGCTGAAACGGCAGATCCAATTCTGCAAACACTGCTTGCGGCACAGATTGCGGCGCTCCAACCCAAGGAGCATGTTGCAACCCCTTCTGGCGGATGATCGATGCCATTTTCGGTGCCGTATCGAAGGGAAGGAGGAAATTCATGGTTGCTGTCGCTACGCCCAGACACGCAAGCCCTACGATCCAGACACTCACCAATGGTGTCATTTCCCGTCCCAATGACAGCGCAAGAAGCAGAACTGAGATGACCATTAGATGGCGAAGTAAAAGTGGATATATAAAAATAGAAAATAAAAATGTTACAAATAAAAATATGAAAAAAGACAACCTCTCTATTTTGGAAAACTGACAATAAGCCATACATAATAAAATAGGCAGCATGAATGCATTCATAGAGGAAAACGCATTCCATCTTGGTTGAAATGGGAAAATTAACTGGCCTGTGCGTGCAGCCCAACCAAGCGTATCCCAATATAGGCTCGAGGGATGGAGCGCTGGAACGATATCACTTGGCGGAATGACTGATACTGCTGCAACCACGCCCGAAATGAACCAAGGGGCAATACGCCAATGAAATATCTCCCGCCATCTAAGTGACAAAAACACAACAGAAACTAGACCGAACAAGAAATCAGTAAGCGGTAATAATCCAATCAGAACCCAAAATGCGCGATTGTTCCAAAATCGAACAACCGCAAAAATGATCATTATTCCAAGACTTCCACTACGGGAAATCGTGTTGAACTCAAACAGGATCGGCTCAGACAGGAGCACGCACACACGCAACCAAAGAGGTTGATTTGTAAAGCTCAAAACAATAAATATTGTTATTAAGGCACAAAGAGTTGCAGCTATTTTTAAAGCTAAGACGCCTCCTCCGGCGAGCGCAATGACACGAAGGAAAATATACCAAAGCGGCGGATGTCCTTCATATCGCAAATGCTCCACCAAAGACGTCAAATTCGGACTCGATGCAGCGATTTGGAGTGCCTGCCATTCATCTTGCCACGCAACGTGAGACCAAATCAGCGAAAGCTGCAGTACCACAATGAAACTACATGCAAGCCAATCTTCCTTGAGTTTCATTTTCCCCCACCACAACCCAATACACTCGAAATCAAATAATGAATCCAATCTCTTCGGCAAATCAACAGGCATATTGAGGTGGCCTCGCCTTCTTGGACAGGTTGGCGGCTAAGTTAAGCTCATCCCAGTGTCGTTTCATGCCGCCATTTGGGTGATCAAATCCTGGGGGGCATGCCCCCCAGGATTTGAAGCGCCGATTTGTCCATATGCCTCGCCTGGGGTTTTCCCTGCAAGGCGTGAATGCGGGCGATGGTTGTCATAATAGGCGAACCATCGGCCCAGGCCGGCACGCAGTTCAGATCCGGTCTCGAAGGCGTGCAGATAGACGCATTCGTACTTCACAGACCGCCAGAGCCGTTCGATGAAGACATTGTCCATCCAGCGTCCCCGGCCGTCCATGCTGATCTTGATCTCGGCTGCGCGCAGCACCCCGATGAAGGCGTTGCTGGTGAATTGGCTGCCCTGATCGGTATTGAAGATATCGGGCTTACCAAAACGGGCCAGCGCCTCCTCCAGGGCCTCGACGCAAAAGCCGGCATCCGTGGTGTTCGATAGCCGCCAGGCCAGCACCTTGCGGCTTGCCCAGTCCATGATGGCGACCAGATACAGGAAGCCCCGGCGCATGGGCAGATAGGTCACCGTCCGCGCACCAGACGTGGTTGGGGCGCGTGATTTCCAGATTGCGCAGCAGATAGGGATAAATCCGATGCTCGGGATGCGGATCGCTCGTGCGAGGGCGCTGGTAAATTGCCGCCAGCCCCATCTTCGCCATCAGCCGCCGGACCCGGCGACGGCCGATCGCATGGCCCAGACGCCGCAAATGCCGCGCCATCTGACGGCTGCCGTACCACGGACATTCCATGAACGTCTCGTCGATCACCGTCATCAGCGCCAGCGTCTCGTCGCTTTCCGGCACCGGCGTGTAGTAATAGGACGACCGGCTGATCGACAGCAGGCGGCACTGCATCGCGATCGACAGATCCTGGTGTGTCGGCTCGATCTTCGATCGCCTCCAGGCCACGCTCATCGACCGGAGGCTCTCGCCAAAAAATCCCTTTCCACCAGCAATTGCCCGATCTTGGCGTGCAACTTCTCGATTTCCGCTTCACTGGCAGCCTTCGATGCCTGATCACCATTATCGAACAGGCTGGCCATCCCATCCATCGCCTGCCGCTTCCATGCCCCGATCATCGTGTGGTGGATGCCATGTTTCGCTGCCAGTTCCGCCAGCGTCAGATCGCCCCGGATCGCTTCCATCGCCACCTTCGCCTTGAACTCCGCGCTGTAGCGCTTTCTCGTCGTCTTCATTCCCGTCCATTCCTTCAGGTCGGGATGAGCTTATCACCCTGTCCGAATTTCCGGCACCACCTCACAGCGACTCAGCACGTGCTGCGATTACCGGATCTCCGCAATGACCATAGTTGAGGAATACCCGTTGCCCGGACGCATCTATGTGCTACCGGGGCACCGCACAACAAAGAGGAAAGACTCAGATCGTGGGCAATCCGGTGAAACTTATCACGCCGAAGCGTTATGGAGATTCGCGTGGGTGGTTTTCCGAAACCTATGTCGCCACCCGCTGGGCGCAGCAGGGCGTCGATGTCATGTTCGTGCAGGACAACCATAGCTTTTCCGGGCCTGTGGGCACAATACGCGGCATTCATTTTCAGAAAATTCCTCACCCCCAAGCGAAACTCGTCCGTTGCATACGCGGCGCGATTATCGATTACGCAGTCGATCTTCGCAGGGGGTCGCCCACCTATGGACAGTTCGCGGCTGCGGAACTCACGGCAGAAAATGGCCATCAGCTTTACTTGCCGGTGGGCTTCGGCCATGCGTTCGTTACGACCGCACCCGACACCGAAGTCCTTTACAAGGTGTCGGACTTTTATGCTCCGGATTGCGAAGGCGGTGTGCGCTGGGACTGCCCTGATATCGGCATCGATTGGCCGTTGCCCGCCAGTGGGCCGGTCCTGTCGGACAAGGACCTGACTCTGCCGTTGCTTGCGCAATTCGAAAGTGTTTTTACCTATGCGGGTCATCCGCTTGAACCTATCGCGGCACCGCAGGGCTGAACATCTGGCAGCACTTTTCCATCAGGGGAGTTTTATGCGCATACTGGTCACCGGCGGCGCGGGGTTCATCGGCTCTGCCCTCGTACGCCATCTGGTCGGCGAAAGCGATTATGAGGTGCTGAACCTCGACAAGCTTACTTATGCCGGTGTGCTGTCCTCGCTCGATCCGGTCGCAAGCAATCTCCGCTATCACTTCGTGCAGGGTGACATCGCTGACGCCGCGCTGGTTGCGAAGCTGCTGGCGGAGTTCCGACCTCAGGTGATCGCGCACCTTGCGGCGGAGAGCCATGTCGATCGATCTATCGACGGGCCGGGTGAGTTCATCCAAACCAACATCGTCGGCACCTATACGATGCTGCAACAGGCACTCGGCTACTGGCAGGGCTTGGAGCAGACTGAGAAAGATGCGTTCCGCTTCCACCACATCTCCACCGACGAGGTGTTCGGCTCGCTCGGCGACACTGGCTATTTCACTGAGAAGACAGCTTACGACCCGCGCTCTCCCTATTCGTCGTCCAAGGCCGCGTCGGACCATCTCGTGCGGGCTTGGGGCCATACCTACGGCATACCCGTACTCGTCACGAACTGCTCCAATAATTACGGTCCCTATCACTTTCCCGAGAAGCTTATCCCTCTCATCATCATTCGTGCTTTGGCGGGCGCGCCTCTCCCTGTTTACGGCGACGGCAGCAATGTACGCGATTGGCTGTTCGTGGAAGACCATGCCCGCGCCCTGCAGGTCGTGTTCGAGCGAGGGACGCCGGGCGAAACCTATAATGTCGGCGGCAATGCAGAACGGCGGAACATTGACGTCGTGCAGGCCATTTGCGCGGTGCTGGACGGCCAACGACCTCGAGCCGACGGCAGGGGCTATGCCGAGCAGATCACCTTCGTGACTGATCGGCCGGGACACGACCAGCGCTACGCCATCGATGCCAGCAAGATCCGCCGAGAACTTGGATGGGAACCGAGCACCGGTTTCGAGCAGGGTATCGCCCGTACGGTACAATGGTATCTCGATAATGAGAGCTGGTGGCGGGACATTCTGAACGGACGCTACGATACCGCGCGGCTCGGCCTCAAGGCACTCTCGTGAGCCGTCGGATTCTCATCACGGGAGGCACCGGCCAAGTAGGCCTGGAACTGGCTCGCCTCAACTGGCCTGCAGACGTAGAGCCGCATTTCCCCGATCGAGCCGCCCTCGACCTCGGCAGCGAGGCAAGCGTCACTTGCCTCGCTAACCATGACTGGGCGGCCGTAATAAACTGCGCCGCTTACACCGCCGTCGATAAGGCGGAGAGTGAGGTTGGCACTGCTTTCCTTGTCAATGCGCAAGGACCGGCCTGGCTAGCGGAGGCGACCGCGCGGGCGGGCATCCCGCTCATCCATGTCTCGACCGATTACGTCTTCTCCGGTGACGGTGAAGGTTTTTACGAACCGGGCGATCCGGTCGGACCGCCCGGCGTCTATGGTGCAAGCAAACTGGCGGGCGAACTGGCGGTTCGGACTGGCAATCCGCGCTCGATCGTGCTGCGTACCGCTTGGGTACTGAGTGCGTATCGCGGCAATTTCCTCAAAACCATGCTTAGGATCGGCGCAGCCGATGATTCCATACGCGTCGTCGCTGACCAAATCGGTTGTCCGACATCCGCCGCCGACATCGCCGGGGCGCTGCAGGCCATCACGCTCGCGCATCTCAAAGACAAAGGGGCTCCAACGGGTATCTATCACTTCGTCAATGGAGGCGAGGCGAGTTGGTGCGATCTTGCGCGGGAGATTTTCGCCCTCTCCGCTGCTGCCGGGGGCCCCTCCGCCGATGTCACCGCGATCACGACAGCAGACTATCCCACCATCGCCCGCCGACCTGCCAACTCCCGGCTCTGCACAGCCAGCCTGACGCGAGACTTCGGCATGACGCCGCGTCCGTGGCGAGACGCGGTTGCCGAGATCGTCACCGAACTGGTCGGCTCCAGTGCGCAGGAGAAGAAATGAAAGGCATCATCCTTGCAGGAGGCTCCGGCACTCGCCTCCACCCCATGACCATCGTCACGTCGAAGCAGCTCGTGCCTATCTACGACAAGCCGATGATCTATTATCCTCTGTCGACCCTGATGCTAGCGGGCATCCGGGAAATCCTCATTATCTCGACGCCGCGCGATGTGCCGTCTTTTCAGGCACTGTTGGGGAATGGGTCCACTTGGGGACTGGAGATTCAGTACGCGGTACAGCCGAGCCCCGATGGTCTCGCTCAAGCGTATGTCATCGGCGCGGACTTCGTTCGGGGTGGGCCATCCGCGCTGATTCTTGGGGACAATATCTATTTCGGCCACGGCCTTGGCGACCTCTTTGCTACCGCCATGGCCCGGCCTACGGGCGCGACGGTGTTCGGCTACCATGTCACCGACCCGGAGCGCTATGGCGTGGTCGAGTTCGACGCTGACATGAAAGCGATCTCCATTGAGGAGAAGCCGCAGAACCCCCGTTCCAACTGGGCGGTGACCGGCCTTTATTTCTATGACGAGGAGGTGATCGACATCGCCGCCTCCCTTAAGCCCTCGCTGCGGGGCGAACTAGAGATAACAGACGTAAACAGGGCCTATCTGCAGCGGGGCCAGCTGTCAGTCGAAGTGATGGGGCGGGGCTATGCGTGGCTGGATACGGGAACGCCCGACAGTCTGATCGAAGCGGCCGAGTTCGTGCGCACACTGGAGAAGCGACAGGGCTTCAAGATCGCCAGCCCCGAGGAGGTGGCGTGGCGGCAAGGCTTCATCGACGATGCCCAGCTTGAGCGGTTGGCGGCTGCCCTAGGCAAATCGACATATGGCGCCTATCTGCGGCAAATCCTTTCGACGAGATACTGATTTCGGCGCAGCGGCGCGCTTCTACAGGCATTTCAGGACAAAATTATCTCTTCGCACGGATATTTTATCGCCCGGTACCTTCGCGCGGTTTGTGGATGGGGTTTCCCGCCCATCTGGTGCCTTGGGCGATAAGGGGCGACTTTTGTCGGTTGCAAAATTCGCGTGGCCGTCGCATGACGCCAGCGCCATTGTCAGCTTGCGGGATGAATTCCCTCAAAGGATAACATGCTCGAAAGAAACGATCAGTTCATGAAGGAAAGCTCTGCAAAGAATGGCGAGTATTTTCTTGCTGTTGTAAGGCGTGGCATAGAAAAACTGTTTGGGTTAGGATGGCTCTTTATCTTCTTGGTTGTCATTCCGACGATGTGTTCGATTATTTATTTCGGCCTGTGCGCATCGGATGTCTATGTTTCGGAAGCTCGGTTTGTGGTTCGCAGTCCGGATAAACCGGCGTCCAGCTCTCTCGGTATATTGCTCAAAGGTGCTGGATTTTCCAATTCAGGTGACGAGATTTTCGCGGCTCAGGACTATATAATGTCCCGAGATGCGTTGGCCGCGCTCAACGCGGATGGAAGTTTTCGGCGGGCCTATTCGAACGCTAATCTTTCATTTTTCGATCGATTTAACACCTCGTGGACAGGGTCCACTTTCGAAGATTTGTTCAAATATTTCAAAACGAAGGTGAAGGTGGAGCATGACAGCACGTCATCCATCACCACACTCACGGTGCGTGCTTATACGGCGGCAGATGCGCTCCGCTATAATAGGCAACTGCTTGAAATGGCGGAGGGTACGGTCAATCGGCTGAATGAGCGCGGGAGGCAGGACCTCATTCGCTTCGCAAGCGCAGAGGTGGAAGCCGCGAAGGAGAAATCCCGTACAGCTGCGCTCGCCTTGTCCGGCTATCGCAATCGCCAGGGCATCGTCGATCCTGAGAAGCAGGCCACCGTCCAGCTTCAGATGATCTCGAAGCTGCAGGACGAACTGATCTCGACGAAGACTGAATTGCTTCAACTGCGTACCTTCACGCCGACCAACCCGCAGATTGCGGTTCTGAAGACGCGCATAGATGGGCTTTCGCACGAGGTGGAATCGGAACTGGGCAAAGTCGCAGGCGGCCAGCGATCGCTGGCCGCCGCCGCAGCGCAATATCAGCGCCTTCAGCTCGAGACGCAGTTTGCCGACAAGCAACTCGCTGCCGCCATGGCCTCGCTGGAAGAGGCCCAGAATGAGGCGCGGCGCAAGCAGGCCTATGTAGAGCGTATCGTCCAGCCTAACCTGCCGGATGAGGCGTTAGAACCGAGGCGCCTGCGCGGGATCATGGCTACGCTTGCACTCGGATTGGTCCTCTGGGGTATATTCAGCATGCTGCTCGCAGGCGCTAGGGAGCACAGAGACTGATGCCCCCCGGTGCGCAGAATAGCGAAAGTCTCCTGCATTCCTTTGCGGTGCAGCGCCGCGTCATCGGCGCTTTACTGATGCGCGAGATACTAACGCGCTATGGCCGCCATAATATCGGGTTTTTGTGGCTATTCGTCGAACCCATGCTGTTCACGGTTGGCGTTACGGCGATCTGGACCGCAACTAAAGCTATCCATGGCGGCAATCTTCCGATCACGGCCTTTGCGATCACCGGATATTCCAGCGTACTGTTGTGGCGGAACATGCCGGCGCGCTGTATTGCGTCGATCGAGCCCAATGCGGCCCTGCTTCATCACCGGAACGTCAAAATCATCGACATTTTCATTTCCCGCGTGCTAGTGGAAATGATGGGTGCGTCGATTTCCTTCTTCGGCCTGACTATATTCTTCCATTTCATCGGTTGGACGGAACTGCCGGAAGATATCATCACGCTGCTGCTCGGCTGGTTGTCTATCGCCTGGTTTGGTGCTGCGTTGGCGATTTTCCTCGGGGCACTCGCTGAGCGATCCGAATTAGTGGACAAGCTTTGGCACCCATTGGCTTATCTATTGTTTCCCTTTTCGGGAGCAGGCTTCATCGTCGATTCAACGCCTCAGGCGTTCCAGAATTTTCTGTATTTCTTCCCCATGGTGCATGGCGTGGAGATCGTTCGCGACGGATATTTCGGTTCGGCCTTTCATCCCCATTATGATGTGGCATATCTCGTCTGTTTCTGTCTGGTGCTCAGCTTGCTGGCAGTTATGGAGGTACGCGTGGCCACTCGAAATGTGGTGCCTTCCACATGATCAGGCTTACTGACGTCTCACGCAGCTATCGCACCCGCCATGGCAGCAAACGTGTTCTTAATCGGGTTGGCCTGACGGTCCATCGCGGCGACAAGCTGGGTGTACTGGGCCGGAACGGAGCGGGAAAGTCCACTCTGATCCGGATGATTTCTGGAGCCGAGTTGCCGGACAGCGGTACGGTTGAACGGACGATGTCTGTATCCTGGCCGTTGGCATTTGGCGGCGCGTTCCAGATTGCCTTGACCGGGCTAGACAATTTGCGGTTTATTTGTCGCGTCTATGGCGTGCCCTTCGAGGACAAGATCGACAGGGTCGATGATTTTGCTGAACTGGGGCGCTATCTGAGGGAGCCGGTCCGATCTTATTCGGCCGGTATGCGAGCCCGTTTAGCGTTCGCCATCTCCATGTTGATTGAATTCGATTGCTTTCTGATCGACGAGGTCGTTGCCGTCGGCGATGCACGCTTCCATCAAAAATGTCTTGTTGAATTGTTCGAGAAGCGAGCGGACCGAGCGATGATTATTGTGTCGCACGATCCAGGCTATATCCGTGAACATTGCAATCTTGCTGCCGTTCTGTCCAACGGGCATCTCAGTCGTTATGACTCTGTCGATGAGGCGTTTGAGTCTTACAGTGCGGAAATCGCCTGAGGACCGCTGATGCTGGCTCTTCTGAGATGGTATAGAGGCATTCGCTATCTGCGGCAGATCAGGCCGTATGGAGATCGTACCGCAGAAAAGCGACCCCGGCATCTGCTAGTGGACGTGTCCGTCCTGCGACGTGTCGACTCCCGCACCGGCATTCAACGCGTGGTCCGTGCGCTGCTCGTTGAACTGACCAAAATGATGCTGACGGACATGGTAGTTCAGCCCGTTTTCGCAACGCGTAAAGAGCCATATCGCTATTGCGACCTTACCTTCCTGAACCGGAGTCTATCGGTGCAGGCGCCATCGGCGGGTGGAATTGTTATTCCACGTGCCGGTGACGTGTTTCTCGGGCTCGATCTCGCTATCCATCTCCTTCCCATCCATGAACGTCAGATCGCCCATTGGAAGAAGGAAGACGTTACCCTCTTCGTGATTGTTTATGATCTGCTGCCTTTGCTTGACCGACGCTGGTTCACGGCCAAGCTCCGCCGTCGTTTTCGGTCCTGGTTAAAAATGCTCGCCCAGCGTGTGGATGGAGCCATCTGCATCTCCTACGCTGTCGCGGCGGAACTGGAGGAGGTGCTTGCGGGATTGGGAACGCGGGCGGGTGGTCCTCTTGTTTCGACTATCCCGCTTGGCGGCGACATGATGGCAACGCTGCCTAGTTCCGGCCTTCCAGCGGGAGCGGAAACCTTGCTAGAGGAGGTCCGATCGCGGCCGACTATCTTGATGGTTGGGACGATCGAGCCACGTAAGGCGTATGACAAGGCGCTGGCGGCGTTTGAGCGGCTTTGGCAGCGTCAGGGTGATGGTGCGCCGCAGCTGCTTATTGTGGGCCGGGCGGGCTGGAAGACGGAGGCGTTTCAGCGGCGTCTGCGCACGCATCCTCAATCAGGGCAAAGGTTCCGCTGGCTTGAAGATGTCAGCGACGAATTTCTCGATCAATTATATGATGCGGCAATGGGGGTGCTGATGACCTCCTATGCGGAAGGTTGTGGATTGCCAGTCTTGGAAGCACTGGCACACCACAAGCCGGTATTGGCGCGGGATCTGCCCGTCTTTCGGGAGATAGGATCGCAGCTTGTTTTCTTTTTCCAGGATGACGGTCCGGACGCGCTGGCCGCGTCGATCGGTGATTTTATCGAAAGCGCCGGGCAAGGCGCCAACGGGAAAATAATCGTTGATAGAATGTCTTGGTCGAACACGGCTCTGTCGTTGATGAATGTCATTGAAGCCCGAATGGTAAGCACTCAGCTGCCGGATGCGAGCGGGCAGGCACGCCTGGGCAAGAAAAGCTGGATGGTTCGAAAAACAGAGAGCATCCGATGACCTGAGATGATTCGTGTGTGGATCGGGCTCGTTTAGCAGGTGAGATTTTCTGGATGATAGTTCCGTAAGCGGGGTCTGACTGGACTTGTAACGGTTTTGTGCTGTTCACTTGAGAGTTTAAGGCTCGTTCAAGGAGACCGATGAGATGATCAAGCATAGCGAAGAGTTCAAGCAGGAGGCGGTGCGCATTGCGCTGACCAGCGG
>NZ_JBEGHQ010000015.1:0-9209 GCF_040676285.1 Sphingobium sp. LMC3-1-1.1
TATTGCCGGTATGAGCGCCATTATATCTACTGGCGTGTTTTGTCAGATGGTGCCGTTGGTATCGTGACGATTTTGCATGAACGCATGCATCAGATCGATCGTTTTCGACAGGATTCTCCACACTGAGAGTGACCCTGTCCCGGTTTTGCCACCGGCCAGAACGAGAGATCCGGCGCTTCATCGGCCGGGGTTAACCCCGGCCGATGAAGCAAATTCGGCAGGCGTCATGAACCCCAGGGATGTGTGAGGTCGGGTCTCGTTGAAGTCCGTCCGCCACGCCTCGATCTTGCTCCTGGCGTCGTCCAAAGACAAGAACCAGTGCGTGTTCAGGCATTCATCGCGCAGCCGGCCATTGAAGCTTTCCACGAAGGCATTGTCGGTAGGCTTTCCCGGCCTGCTGAAGTCCAGCGTGACACGGTTGATGTAGGCTCAGTGGTCGAGCGCCCGCGAGATAAATTCCGGGCCGTTGTCTGAAGACCAGCGTTGAGCCAACTTATGATCGCTATGATCTCGAAGAGGAGAAGCGACGGTGCCAACGGCGTGGCGCTCCCGATTTGCACGATCTGCGTGTTCAGGAAGCCATGGCTTGCCTAAGCCGATCTCGGCTCTTTTCAGCCCGAGGGGGCGATGCTTGGCAGTGCGGGCTTCGCATCTCATCAGATGAGAAATCGGTCGCTCCGGCCGCTGGTTTAACCGGAAGGTTTGGCCTAGTTTTATCGAGCCATCCTTGTTGGGAATTTGCAATGGATCTCCAGACTAGAAAGAAGACCAAGGTAGCCATCATCGGTTCGGGCAATATCGGCACCGACCTGATGATCAAGGTGCTACGCTTGTCGAACGTGCTCGAAATGGGCGTAATGGTGGGCATCGACCCGGCATCGGATGGCCTGGCGCGTGCATCGCGGATGGGCGTCGCTACGACGCATGAAGGCATTGACGGCCTGCTGGCCATGCCCGAATTTGCTGACGTGGAGATCGTTTTCGATGCCACCAGCGCCGGCGCGCACAAGCGCAACAGCGAATTGGTCTTGGCAGCAGGCAAGCGCATGATCGATCTGACGCCCGCGGCGATCGGCCCCTACACGATCCCGCCGGTCAACGGCGAAGCGAACCTTGACGCAGCGAACGTCAACATGGTGACCTGTGGTGGGCAGGCGACCATCCCTATGGTCGCGGCAGTCAATCGCGTTGCCAAGGTCCACTATGGCGAGATCGTTGCCTCGATCAGTTCGAAGAGCGCCGGCCCGGGCACGCGTGCGAACATCGATGAATTCACCGAGACGACCAGCCAGGCCATCGTAGAGGTCGGCGGGGCCACTCGTGGGAAGGCGATCATCATCCTGAACCCGGCCGAGCCGCCCCTGATCATGCGCGATACCGTCTATTGCCTGTGCGAGGACGCCGATCGCGAGGCAATCCGCCAGTCGATCGACGATATGGTGGCGCAAGTGCAAAGCTACGTGCCGGGCTATCGCCTGAAGCAGGCCGTGCAGTTCGAAAGCATCGGGGGCAACCGGCCCTTGCGCATTCCCGAGATGGCCAGCACGGGACAAACCGAGTTCACCGGCCTCAAGGTTTCGGTCTTCCTCGAAGTGGAAGGCGCGGCGCACTACCTGCCGGCCTATGCCGGCAATCTCGACATCATGACTTCGGCTGCCATGAAGACCGCCGAAAAGATCGCCGAAAGGATGGCGGCATGACCCTGAACTGCACTTTCAACGATCCCACGAGCCAGAAGCTCTACATCCAGGACGTTACGTTGCGCGATGGCATGCACGCCATTCGTCACCAATATGGCCTCGAGCACGTGCAGGCGATTGCCAAGGCGCTCGATCAGGCCAAGGTTGACGCAATCGAGGTGGCGCACGGCGACGGCCTGCAGGGCTCCAGCTTCAACTACGGCTTCGGCGCCTATACCGACTGGGACTGGATCGGTGCGGTTGCCGAAGTGCTGGAGCATTCGGTGCTCACCACGCTGCTGCTGCCGGGCATCGGAACGGTGCATGACCTCAAGCACGCTGCGGAAATGGGCGTCAAGTCGGTCCGCATCGCCACGCACTGCACCGAAGCCGACGTTTCGAAGCAGCATATCGAGGCCGCACGCAATCTGGGCATGGATGTTTCGGGCTTCTTGATGATGAGCCACATGACCAGCCCCGAAGCGCTGGCGCAGCAGGCTTTGCTGATGGAAAGCTATGGCGCTTATTGCGTCTACGTCACCGACAGCGGCGGCGCGATGAGCATGGACGACTACGCCGCCCGGGTTCAGGCCTATGACCGCGTGCTCAAGCCGGAAACGCAGCGCGGCGTCCACGCGCACCACAATCTCTCGCTCGGCGTGGCGAACTCGATCGTGGCCGTGCAGAACGGTGCGGTCCGTGTTGACGCGAGCCTTGCCGGCATGGGCGCTGGTGCGGGCAACGCGCCGCTCGAGGTGTTCATTGCTGCTGCCGATCGTATGGGCTGGAACCATGGCTGCGACCTCTATGCGTTGATGGACGCCGCCGAGGATCTCGTCCGTCCGCTGCAGGACCGTCCGGTGCGCGTGGATCGCGAAACGCTTACACTCGGCTATGCCGGCGTTTATTCGAGCTTCCTGCGCCATGCCGAGAAGGCTGCGGGGGACTATGGCGTCGATACACGTTCGATCCTCGCCGAAGTCGGCCGGCGCAAGATGGTTGGCGGCCAGGAGGACATGATCGTCGACATTGCGCTGGACCTGGTCAAGCAGAAGGAAGCCCACCAAGGCTGACGACATGCGCATTGCGGTTGTCGGAGCGGGCGCGATAGGAAGTGCAGTCGCCGCCGTCCTGGCGGCGGCTGGCCGCGATGTCGTGCTGGTTGCGCGCGGGCAGAGGTTGCGCGCGCTCCGCGCAGCCCCGCAGATCATATATGGCGGCGGCAAGGCAATCGAAGTGCCGCTCCGTGTCGCAGCAGCGGATGACGGCTTGCCGCAGGTCGACCTCTCGATTTGCTGCGTGAAGATGCCGGATCTGGAACAGGCGCTCCCGGCCGGCAGGGCCGGTGTCATTCTGACGCTCCAGAACGGTGTCGAAGCGCATGAAACGGCGGCGCGCCTGGTGCCCGATGCATACATAGCCGCAGGACGCGTACATGGTTTCTTCGAGATGGACGGTGATGCGGTCCGTCATGTGGGGGTGCCTCCTTCAATCCTGTTCGGATGCACCAACGGCGACCGGACTCTGGTCGAGCAGGTTGTCGGGGGCCGCTTTCGCAAACACGACCCTTCCGGTTGAGGCTGCTCCGGACATCCGCCGCAGTCTGTGGGAGAAATTCCTTCTGGCCGCATGTCTTGGCACAGTGGCCGCCGCGCTTGATCTGCCGGCGGGCTCTGTCCTCTCCCATATGGACGGTGAGAGCCTGCTGCAACGCGCATTGGCCGAAGTGGCGGCGGATGTCCGGAGCACGAGGCCCTGGGCGGTGCAGTCCTGCGGCTTGCTGCGCAGCATGGCATTCCGCACCCGACTTTCCTGATGCTCGACAAGATGATCCGGCAGCGGGCGCCTTGCTGAATCTTAATCCGTCACCGGACATATCCGGCTTGGCGTTGCGGGACGAAAATCCCTGACCGTCTTACGCAGGTCGGCAATCTTAGCCGCAAGCCCCGTTACATGCTGGACAAAGAGTCTGCTTAATGCTTTCGCCTGCTCAAGGTACGATTGCAAAAGCAGCCGGTCGTTTGCAGGCCGCCGAAGAAGCAGGAAAATCAGCATGGATTCCAAGTACTACAGCCATTGGCATCTTGCCTCGAACGAGCTGGAATACAAGGTAACCGAGTTCGAGTGGTCCATCATCCGCTGCTACGAAGCGTTCAGTCGCTGGCTCGCGACGGCCGGCGCCATCGTGGCCGACGGTGATCTGAAGGTTTCGGAATATCTGATCCTGCAGGTCATTCGCATGCTTGACCGCCCGCGCAACGGCATGACCATCGCGCGCATGCTCAACCGCGATGACGTTGCCAATGTCCAGTACAGCTTGCGTAAGCTGGAGAGCCATGGACTGATCCAGAAGATCAAGGAGCCGGGAAGCAAGATTCACGCATTCGATGTGACCGATAAGGGCAAGAAGGCCTGTGAGGAATTCTCGGTGATCCGCAGGGAATTGCTGATCGAAAGCGTAAAGGGTCTCGAGAACCTGAACGAGAAGCTCGGAAATGCCACGCATTTCCTCTCCTTCCTGACCGGGGTCTATGAAGAGGTTTCGCGCACGTCGGCAGCGCTTTCGCACACGGCCACAGAGATTTCCTGAGGGCGGGCGAGAAGGCAGGCTTTGGCCTGCAGACAGACTGGAGCGGGTTTCGATCTGATTGAATCAGATCGCCGCTCTGGTTTCCCTGTTTTCCGCGATTTCCTAACCAGCGATCGGTTCCGATCGTCTGGAAATCGCTCTACCTGCTTCAGGGCGATATGCGCCCTGAAGCAGGTAGCAGTTGGAATGGACCGCTATCACCGACTTCTGCTTGCCGTGATCGAGGCCACCCCAGGGAGTTCAGGTGTAGACTTTCGTGCCGCCAGTGATGTGAGGTTTGCGGCTCGGATCGTTGTCACGAAGATTGACTTCGGCGATCTGGTTGCCGTTCGGCGCGGCCCATGAACTGTGGCGCCGCCAGACTTCCGGATCGTGGCCGGGGATCATGCGATCGGTCTTCTGCTTGAGCAGTTCCTTGATCTCACGATAAACCTTGATCTGGTTGAACGCGTTGCCCTGATGGTAACCGGGAGGCCACATGTTCTCGATATTATGGTACCAGTAGACCGCATCTCCCGCCATGGCATAGGGTCCATTGCGGGTGTGGACCTCGAACCATTGCGAGCCGAAGGTATGGCTGTCCTTGGCCAGACGCGCGATCACGCCGGGCAGCACTTCCTCGTCACCGCGCACGAACTTGATCCGGCCGTCGGCGACACCCTGTGAAGCGCGGATGAGATCCTGTGGATCGAACGAGGAGAAGATCCAGGCCCGTTCCTCTTCGGTCTCGTGCTGGTGGGCGGCGCAGACGGCGTTTGACCAGCCCATATACTCGTCAAACTGGATATAGAGCTTGGCGTTGGGAAAGGCCTCGAAATTGCCCATATGATCAAAATGCATGTGGGTGACGAGGATCGTGTCGACGTCTTCCGGCGAGAAGCCGACCCGGCCGAGCACGTCTTTTGGCTCTTCCCAGCTGGAGAAGGCATAGCGCGTCAGCCAATAGTCATTGCGGAAGCCGCAGTCGACAAGCGCAACATGCTGCTTGCCGCCGACTTCACCGCCCACGAGCAGGGTGTAGATCATCGGGGCGTGCACATCGCCCTTGTTGCTGTAAGGACCCGAGCCGCCGAAAAAGTCCTGCATGATATCGACCTGGCAGTAGGCGAGGGACCAGATCGAATAGTCGGTATCCCTTTTGGGGAATGCGTTAAGTATCGGAGTTGACACCCTGTTTCTCCCGGCAGCTATTATCAGAAGTTATACCTGGCACCCAGTTGGAAGAGGCGCGGCGGCTTGTAGGAAACCTCGTTGCAACCGCAGAGCGAAGCCAGATCGAAGCCCTGCACGCCGGCGCGGACATCGGTGAGGTTGCGGACGCGCAGGTTGAGGGTCCAGACCTCGTTGGTCCAGCCGAGCCCGGCATTGACCATCACGTACCGACCGAACTTGTCTGCATCGAAGTTCCTGAGATTGTAGTAGAAGCTGGAGCTGTACTGGGCGTCTGCGCCGATCGAGAGCTTCCCGCCAAAGGCGTCCCATTCGTAGCGGGCAATGGCGCTCGCCTGGAAAGCTGGAGCATAGACAGGCTTGACGTCACGCGTGATCGGCCCGCCCACGCGCAGCGGCACGTCCTTCACCTTGGCATCGAAATAGGAAACCGAGACCCCGAGATCGAGCCCGTCTGCCGGAGCGGTGAACAGGCTCGCTTCCGCACCGTAGTTCCTCGCGTCGGCGTTGACGACAACGCCAGATACACCGCTGAACAGGAAGGCCTGATAGTCGCTGTAATCATAGTAGAAAGCGCTGGCATTGAAGCGCGTCTTGCGATCCGGGGTCGTGTACTTGAAGCCACCTTCGTAGCTGAGCAGGACTTCCGGGCGGTATGGGATCGCACTTGCCGGAACACCCAGTCCCCCTGGTATCTGGGCGTTGTAGCTGCCGGCCTTCACGCCACGGTTGATGCCTGCGTAGACGAGCAGGTCAGGCGTCACCTGAAAATCGAGCTGGACCTTTCCGGCCCAAAGCGAGGAACCCTTCTTGTCCACAAAGGGAGCCGGCCCGTTTGCGCCGAAGACCGGACCGATAACAAAAGGCGTGCCGACCTGGGCCTGCCGGGAATCCGTTGTTCCCCAGATGCCCTGAAGGAAGTTGTAGTCCTTCAGTTCGCGGATGAAGCGGCCGCCCGTGGTGAGTTTGAGGCGGTCTGTCAGATGCCAGTCGATCTGACCGAACACGGAATAGGAATTCGTGATCAGGTGGGCATCTGTCCCGAGA
Source organism: Sphingobium sp. LMC3-1-1.1 (assembly GCF_040676285.1). Classification (NCBI taxonomy): domain Bacteria; kingdom Pseudomonadati; phylum Pseudomonadota; class Alphaproteobacteria; order Sphingomonadales; family Sphingobiaceae; genus Sphingobium; species Sphingobium sp. LMC3-1-1.1. The sequence continues at coordinate 6,487 of NZ_JBEGHQ010000015.1, forward strand.
TCGAATGGTGCGCCCGGCACGACGCTGCCGACGGGGAATTTCAGGCCGTTGATCGAGTGCGTGTCGATGTGGAGGTAGTAGAAACCCGTCGTCCAATCGAACATGTCGGTCTTGCCGGAAAGGCGGAATTCCTGGCTCAATGTCCATGCATCGACGCCTTGATAGTTGCCGGTCTGGTTGCCCGGACCCGCATCGACGTCGAGAAAGAGAAGCTTGTAGAACTTCTTGTAGTCCGTAACCGAAGTGAGCGTGATGTCGTTGCTCAGTTCGAACTCGCCGTTGAGATTTACGCCATAGGTGTGAGACTTGTTCAAACCCGAGAAGGCGAAATCCGAAGAAGTGCGGAAGTCAGCGCCATCGGGATCGATATAGCCGAAATAGTCACCCCCCGCGACCGGACGGCCGAAGCTGTCGCCGAAGACGCCGTCGTTATTGAGGTCCGAACCCGCGTCCTGACCATTGGCTCCGATGGATGCTCGCGTTTCATTGGGGGCTGCATTGATGACGTTGATCAACTCGCCAGCGGCATCGAACTGCGCGATAGTCGGCTTCTGTTGATAGGCTGCGGTTGCGAGGCGCGATCGGCCGGCGTTGATCGACAGCGTGATGGACGCACTGTCGCTCGGCTTGAACAAGGTGGTCAGACGGCCGGCGAGGGTGTCGTCGTCACCCATGTTCGCTCCTGCGCCTGCGCCCGGCGAGCCGCCGACCGCACCCAGCGGATAGAGATTGCGCAGCAGCGCTCCGCTCTTGTTCCAGAGAACCGCGACGCGGGTGGCGACCTTCTCGCCCATCGGCAGATTTAAGGCCGCCTCGCCGCGGAACGTGCCCGGATTCGCCGGTGAGTCGTAAATGCCGTAATTCAGATCGACGAAGCCGCTGGTTTTTCCGAGTTCAGGCTTAACGGTGATATAATGCACCAGGCCGCCGGTGGCGTTCCGCCCAAAGAGAGTGCCCTGCGGTCCTTTCAGCACCTCGACGCGATCGATGTCGAACAGAGCGAACGTCTGTCCCTGGCCGATCGCAATGTAGCCATCGTCAAGGTAGACCGCGTTGGGTGCTTCCACGACATCATTGAAGTCATTCTGGGTGACGCCGCGGATGGTGTACTGGCTGTTCTGCCCGGCAATGGCGCCGCCGAGGTGTACGCCCGGGGTGAGGGCTGCGATATCGCGAGAGTCGACGACGTTGAGGGCGCGAAGCTGGTCGCCGGAATAGGCGCTGATCGCGATGCCGACATTCTGGATGTTTTCTGAACGGCGCTGTGCCGTGACGATGATTTCACCGCCCAAGGCCGATTGCCCCGTTGATCCGGACGTGTCCGCGCTTTGCACCTCGGCGGTAGCTGTCGTCGACTGTGCTTCCTGAGCATGTCCCGTTGTAGAGATCAGAGCAAAGGTTGCGGTGCTGATGCCAAGTAGAGCCTTCGTTCTTAAACGCATGTCCCATTCCCCCATCTGGCCGGCTCCAGCCGGACTCTCGTTATTCGAGATATCACGTCAAAATAGTAAGATCAATTGAAAATCAATCTAAGATGCAGGCAGTTTCGATCAAAGGTGGAAAAAGCCAGCGACCGCGCTGCCAGGCCGTGGCAAAGCTGCGATTGCAAATTGGGTGAACGGAGGATGTGGCCTGAAGGAACGGGCTGCCGGCGCGCGCCTTAAGGGCGGACCCATGCGGCGGCTTACCAGTCCAGGGCTAGAGCAGTAGCAGTTCGCTGAACCGATGTGGCCCGCCACGTTCGAACTGCGTACCGGCCCGTGGCGCCCGCAAGCCAAATCAAAAAGCCTGACCCGCGACCGATGGAAGCGTTAGCGAGGAAAGTCAGAGGATCCCTTGCGGAGTTGGGGACAGGAAGGCGCCACACAAGACCCTCGGCACGGCATGGCCATTCGTCATGCCGAAGGCACTGTCCACGGCGCATTTCTTTACTGCCTTTGGGCACGCCGGCCCGCCATTATCCGCCCAGATCATGCTGCTGCGATCCCACTCCAGTTCGCTTTCCGGCGTCCAAAGGTGGGACTGGCATAATTTAATATATGGGGTGCTTGACAGCACAAGAAAAATCGACAAGTTTTGCTCAAAGGCCGAAACTAACGAAATTAGTGCCTGTATGTTTCATTCGTGCGAAATTGCTCGCAGCGGCATCGAAGGTACCGGGCGAGGCGAGCCCATAAGGCGGTCATCCACACGCGGCGTGTGAGACGAACATCATCGGACGCTCTGCAAGGGGCGCGATTGCTTGAGGCGTATTCGGCTGGATCAAGATCAACCGGGCCACACCACCGATAAGATCACCTGGCCAACAGTCCCCGCGGAATGGTCCATCTCGCCACTGCCAGATACCGGCTCAAATTTAGCCAAGGTCTGGCAGCATCTTGGAATGATTTCTCTTGATCTTGATATGTAGACTCGATATCTCGAATATCGAGAGTCCGGAGGGAACCGGGCTGATAAAGGGGAATAAGGCATGCGTTTAAAAACGAAGATTCTGCTTGGTATCGGCGCCACGACTTTCGCCCTGGTTTCCACAACGGGATATGCTCAGGCGCAGGCCCCGCAGTCGAAAGCCTCTGAAGGCGGTATGGACAACGGTGAGATTGTCGTGACGGCGCAGCATCGTGAGCAGCGTCTTCAGGATGTTGGCATCTCGATCACCGCCCTGGGGAGTGAGCAGCTGGCCCGGCTTGGCGTGACGAGCAGCATCGACATTGGCCGCATTA
>NZ_JBEGHQ010000016.1:0-7987 GCF_040676285.1 Sphingobium sp. LMC3-1-1.1
CTCGGACGGCCGTAGCTGCCAAGGCTCAGGCTATATTGTTCCCGGATATGGGCCAGCACCCTCATGTCCGTCCGCTCCCGATGGCTGATCGGACGCGAACGCCAGGAACGATAGCCGCGCTCGCTCAGACCGGACCTCGAAGGCAGGCGCATTCACCTGCCGTCTTTTGGTCCTGACTTTGGGGAGGCCGCGGATATCGTGCCCCTTGTCGATTGCGAGCGCCTTTCCAGGCCTGCTGAAGTCCAGCGTGACGCGGTTGATGTAGGCCCAGTGATCGAGCGCCCGGGAGATAAATTCCGGGCCATTGTCCACCCTGATCTTCGCGGGTGGGCCGCTACGCTCGAACAGCAAGCGATCCATGACATCGACCACCTGTTCGCCTTTGATCCCCTGATCGACGTGGATCGCCAGGCACTCGCGGGTGTAGGCATCGACGACGGTCAGGGCGCGGAACCGCTTGCCGTCGAAAAGAGCATCGGACACGAAGTCCATCGCCCAGATCTCGTTCATGCGCGAGGGTAGCGGCCGTTCCACCCGCCGCGCGGCCATGACATGCCGGCGGGGGCGTTTTGCCCGCAAATTCAGGCCTTCCAAGCGATAAAGGCGATGCACTCGCTTAACATTGACCGGCCAGCCTTCGCGCCGAAGCAGCACATGGATGCGGCGATAGCCATAGCGTACGCGCGTCGCCGCGATCTCCTTGATCCTGTTCCTGAGCGGCGCCTGGTCGCTTCGGACCGACCGATAGCGGTGCGTCTTGCGATCGAACCGGAGAACAGCGCAACTGCGCCGCTCGCTCACCCGATACGATCCTGCACCCAATGGACGATCTCGCGAAGCCGGCCAGGCGCTACACTTTTTTTGCCAGAACCTCCTGCAGCATGGCCTTGTCCAGCGACAGATCGGCCACGAGCCGCTTCAGCTTCTGGTTCTCCTCCTCGAGCTGCCGCATCTTGCGCAACTCCGATGGTCCCAAGCCGCCGTATAGCTGCTTCCAGCGGTAGTAGGTCGCCTCCGACACGCCCATCTTCCGGCACACCTCGGCAACCGGCGTACCGACCTCCGCCTGGCGCAGCGCAAACGCAATCTGCTCGCCCGTGAACTTCGACTTCTTCATGCAAAATCTCCAGCTCCAATCAGCTTCGATTTTGCCAGATTCCTCTCATTCCCGCTGGAGGCATTTTCCGGGACAGGGTCAATCTGCGCCTCGGACAGCCAGACCAGATCACTCATGGCGACGCCTCCTCGCGCCGCCATTGAATCAACTAAACCTCAACACCGCAAGCAATTTAATAGGTTCTGAACCTAGGGGCTATTCAACCGTTGGCTGCGGCATGACAACAGAGGCAGTGCATCAAAAAAGATGCGTGCAAATGGCGAATGCCCATATGATGTTTTTGAAAGAAAACGATAAATCAATAAAATGACTGTGTAGCTGACGTGCGAATTTCCTTATTTTTTAATGCATTAACCGACCTTGCATGATGGATCGAAGATCGCAGATAATAAAGAAACGAAATTTTAGCCGACGATATGCAAAAATGATCCCGCTCGCGTAAGAACGCGATCACATCGTGAGCCGCAGGGGGCTAGTATGACGGTTTATCAAACAGCGCAAAACATGGTGTTGCCTGAGGACGACAAGGACGAAATCGCTGTCTCAATCGTCATGCCCTGCCTCAACGAAATCGGCAGCCTTCCACATTGCATTACCAACGCGCAGGACGCGCTGCTGTTGATCCTCGAGCGCTACGGCCTTTCAGGCGAGGTAGTGATTGCCGATAACGGTTCGACCGATGGCAGCCAACCGCTTGCCCACTCGCTCGGGGCACGGGTCGTAGATGTAACCGAACGCGGCTATGGCGCGGCGATCATCGGGGGGTTCAGTCAGGCCCGTGGCAACATACTAGTGATGGGCGATGCTGATGGCAGTTACGATTTCACTGATAGTGTGGAAATGGTTGGTCGACTGCTCGAAGGTGCCGACCTGTGCATTGGATCGCGCTTCAAGGGTGGGATCGCCCGAGGCGCGATGCCGTGGAAGAATCGCTACATTGGCAACCCTGCACTAACCGGGGCGCTGAATCTGTTCTTCCGTTCGGAAATTGGTGATGCTCATTGTGGACTGCGTGCCATCACGCGCGAGGCGTTCGAAACCTGCGGGCTGACCTCAAGAGGGATGGAATTCGCGAGCGAGATGGTTATAAAGGCTAGCCTCAAGCGCTTGCGGATCGCGGAAGTACCAGCGACGCTCTCACCAGACTTGCGTAATCGCCCTCCTCACCTGCGACCGTGGCGAGATGGCTGGCGCCACTTGCGCTATCTGCTGATGCTGAGCCCTACTTGGGTGTTCGGGGTGCCAGCGCTGATGGCGATGTTGGCTGGCCTGGTCATTCTCGCAACGGCCTTTGCCTTCCAGATCGGCCTTGCCGCCGGAACCGGACCATTCGGGACAAGCTGGACCATCGCTGGCGGTTTCCTGCTGACGACCGGACATTTTGCCGGGATCATGGCCTTTGCCACGCACATTCACGGTGTACAACGCGGCTACCGTTCGCTGCGCCCGTGGATCGCGCGCAATGCCCGCGTGCTGACGCTGGAGCACGCGCTGGTATCGGGTCTGGGGCTGATCGGGATCGGCATCATAGGGCTCGCTGCAATCGGTTGGCGCTGGTCAGAGAGCGGCTTTGTCGCACTGCCTTCGGTGCTTCCGCTTGTAGTGGCAGGCGATTGTGCGGCGATCGGCCTGCAAACAGCGCTGGGGGGCTTCATGCTAGCGATCATCACCGACCATGATACTCACTTTGGTCGTGCTATGGGTACGCGAGTGTGAGGATCGAACTCTTCGGGATCTGCTTGCGGGAGGTTGGCAGGTTCCTCACTGTCGGCGCTGTGTCAGCGGCGCTTAATACCGCGATCATCGTGATGCTTACTGAATTGTTCGGTCAGCCATATCTCGTCTCGTTCACGATCTGCTTCTTCTTAGTTAACATCTTCGGCTTCATTACCAATCGCAGTTGGACATTCCATGTTAGGCATGGCCGATGGAAGTGGCAATTCCTGCGTTATTTCGCGATCTCATTTGCAAGCCTCCTGCTGTCGATGGTGATTAGCGTAGTTCTGGTGCAACAAGGTATCGTCTATTGGATCGCGGTCTATGCTTCGGCTGCGCTAATCGCGCCCGTAAACTTCATAGCGATGCGTTTCGTGAGTTTTGGCGGGTCGAAGCAACCAGCAGGTGCGTTGTTCCGATGAGCGGGGCTATTCCAACTTCTTCAACGCAGCAGGTCTGCCACGGACCGCGCCAGGTGTGTACATACGGCGCGACGCCTCGGATCATTATAGATACGGGCCATCCAGCCTCGCCAATTGTAGAGATATGGCAGTGCAGCATGTGTGGGCACGGCGTGACTCGCCCAGCAATGGACGACGTGTCAGTTCTTTACGCAGGCCGCGAGAGTGAAGATTTCCTAGCCCGCGATCCCTCATGGGTCACGCAAATCAAGGCATTTGCATTTTTGCGACTGGCGCGCCGACTGGTGGCTTTTACCCAAGTTCCGCCGATGGTAATCGTCGATTTCGGGACCGGCTCCGGCATGCTTGCTCGCAGTCTGGCCGCCATAAAAAGTGATGCAAGAGTATTCGCGCTCGATTTCTTTTCAGATCCGCCCGGACCGATGGAGGGGGCAGACTACTTACCGTTCGAAAAGGCATCAAGTCTGACAGGAACAATTGATCTTTTGGTGTGCTTTCACGTCCTTGAGCACGATGACAATCCGGGGCGCCTCCTTGACAAGATGATCGATCTGCTCCGGCCTGGCGGAACCGCTATCCTCGAGGTGCCTAACATAGACTGCGTCTGGACGCCATGGTTCGGAACAGCCTGTGCGAACTGGTATGCACCCTTTCACCGGGTGCATTTCAGCCGGCGTAGCCTTGCTACACTGCTTACGCGGCACGGTCTGGAAATTGTGGACCAGCAGAACATCTGCGGTCCAACCATAGCATTCAGCCTTGCCAACCGCCTCGGGTTCAAGCCAGGGGCAGCATTCTTTGCCATCGGCCTGCTGTTTCGCCCGGTACAGTGGCTTGCCGAAAAACTGACGCGCCGCCCGAGTGCACTACGAATCGTGGTACGCAAACCGGCCAAAGCGAACGCTCAATAAGATTCCACGCTCCCGCCGGAGCCTCATGCGACTGGCCTCAAGAATCAACGGATCGCTCGACCACTTCGAGCGAGTAGTCAAGCGAGAGCCGCTCGCGATTGCGGGCATACCAGTCGCCGGTCCTTTGCCGCCAGCCGGCGGGATCATCGATCATCGCCAGCAGCGTTTCTGCCAGCGATGCTGGGTCGGACCTGGCAACAAGACCATTTTCGCGGGGGCTAACAAGTTCAACCGCAGCGTTGTCAGGCGCCGCGACGACCACTGTGGGAACCGAGCGGGCCGAAGCTTCCACCACGACTAGACCGTAACCTTCGCGTTCGGACGGTTGAACAATGGCGAGCGCTTCTCCCATCGCACGGTCGAGTTCGGCTTCGGATACGAACCCTGCGAAGGTGACCACTTTCTCTAGCCCAAGTGTGTGGGCCTGTATGGTCAGCGCATCGCGCTCCGGTCCATCGCCAAGGATGTTCAAGCGTATATCGGGGTGGTTTTCGTGAACGAGGGCAAAAGCATCAAGCAGGAGGTCCACGCGCTTGGGTGCAACCAGCCGCCCTGCATAGAGCAGTGTCGGGACGCTGCCTAGTGCGCGTGACGGCTTCAGCCCACCGGCATATGCACCAGTCAAATGGACGGACGGCTGCCCAAGTCCGGCGAGCCGGTCGCCGTGAAGGCGACTGAGTACGAAGGCCTTCTGCGGAATCTTCGCACAAAGCGCCTGCACCTTTGCGCCGATCACGCCTAACCGGCCCAGGTATTCGCGCCAGTAGCTGTCCGTCCACACCTCGAACCAGTCGACATCGAGGCTGAAGCGACACCACCACCGCGCCATACCGAGCGCAAGGAGAGAGAAAAACGGGAAGCTTGCCGTGTGCACATGATCGTAGTGACGCCCCTTGCGCACAAAATGCACGAAGACGCCGATGCCAAAACGCACTGGCGGCCAGATTCGGCGTCGTTCACCCACATAGAGCGGCAAGGCTGGACCGACAGGGACAACCGTGACTCCCGCTATGGTCGGAGCATTTTCCGGATTCCACTGGCGTAGGGTGAGGTAGGTAACTTCGTGACCCTTCGCGGCAAAACGTTCGGCCAGCGCGCGATACCATCGCTCGGCGCCGCCCACGGTCCAAGGATACAAGCAGTCGTAGACCACGCAAATGCGCTTTGGGCTTGTTGTGCTGGCGCACGTGGCAGTCATAGTGCGGTAACCCGACATCCGGCAGCAACAAACACAGCGCGACTGCGCTGGTCCAGCGCACTCATCGGGCCGGGGTCAACGCGATAGAGGCGATGCACATCGGTATAAATACCGCCATGCGGTACAGCGACGCTCGCATGGTTGGTGCACACAAAACGGGCGATTCGTTCAACGTCGCCGAACGAGGATGCGATTAGGCGGATCGGCCGGTTGGAAAGGTCTGGTCGGTTAAGCGCAAGGTCACCGAGGAAAGGCGCGTGGCGCTGGTCGATCAGTACATAGTCAGTGCCGCTGGCGGCCAGCCTCGCATCCGCTCCTGCATAGGCACCGTACTGTCGGTGGGCTAGGTACATCTGCGCGGGCAGTTGCACTAACAGTGAGAGGGTAGCCGCGCGCCATACGAAGCGACGCAGGCGATCACGCTCACCGACAAGCGCGCGCCAGCCATAACCGCTTAGCAGCGCGGCGTTGCCAAGCAACCCGTGCAGGTAGCGGTAGCCGAAGCCATAGCCTTGGGACGCGAGGATAACAGTCATCACAGCGACAGTCAGCAACATACCGCCAGCAAGCGTCTGCGCCATGCGGTCGTGCCGGGTCACTGCAAAACCGGCGAGAAGCAGCGGTAGGAAGCCCAACCACTGCCAGGTCACGAAGCGCAGCAAGTTTGCCGCCATTACCGGAATCGCCCGATAGTTGCCAGCCAGCATGTCCCTAAGCCGGTCCGTATAGCCCGTGCCCGAGGCGACAACCGAATGCGGTCCGGCAACGAGTGCGATCATCAGGTGAGGCCAGACCATCCAGAATGCCATAATCCCGCAATAACCGATCGTGAACAACGCCAATCGTGCCCACTGCTTTTCGGCCAGCATGAGCAAGAAAAACGGTGCCACAAACATCGGGTGAAGGAGCGGCTGGTGTAGACCCGTGGCGAGCAAGCCTACCGTCAGCGCCGCTAGATCGGTGGCGCGCCTACGCTTGAGGAAGAGCCATAGCCATAGGAGGTTGGCGGCCAGGTGCGCAGGCATGGCGAAAGCGGTCATCCCTGTCAGCACGACTTGGCCTGATAGCGCGAGCGTGAGTACGGCAATCGAAGCGGCCTCGCGATCATCAGGCCACAGCAGTCGCGCGCACCTCCATACTGCGTACAGCGCAAATACGCTCAGCAGCGGACCAGTCAACGCGGGATCTGCAAACATGCCCACTACTGCCCGCAACATGGCATTGCCGGGAAGATAGGCCGATATCCATGCTTCCGGTCGGGCGACCGGAAGCATGAAGCGCACGTTCAGCGCATCAGCGTGTTCTTGCCAGGCCGATGGCAGCGGCCAAACCAGCCGACCGTGCGCGAAAACGATCGAATCGAACACCGCCATCTGTTCGTCGCGTGTGTGGTCGAAACCGAACAGGACTGCACGGTGTCCCCACCAGCATACGGCCACTAAGATAAAGGCTGTCAGAATGAGCGTGCGGTTCCCGAACACGACCGGCCGTGCCGGGGCTAATGGGCGGAAAATCACTAGAGCGACAAGGATCAACTCAAGGCCAAGTAGCGGAAAATCCTGTCGGCCTAACAGCATTCCGGCAATATCGAAGTTAGCGAGAACCGACAGTGCACTCAAGGCAGCGATCAACCCCATGCTGCGCCAGGCTAGGGTCGATAGACCCGGTATTGCCGCTGCCTCCGTTCCAGTTGTTTCGAGGCCGAATCGGGGCCAAAACGCCCTCATACCCTCTCCTTGCCATGCCGCATTCCGTCCGTCGGACGTAACACCGGTCTTCCAATATCAACTTAGATCAGTATGGTTTATCAAGTATTAACAAGATTGCATGCCAATCCGCTAGATTCACCAGCAACGTCATTTCCCCTGTTCCGGGGTGCGCCTGGTCATCCGCTAATCTGGTACCTTGTCCCAAACGAAGCTCCTTCCCACAAGGAGAGAGGTGGCCGGGTTGGTCTGAACAGGGATCGGCATTGGATAAGTGGATCGTCTGCCGGTTTCATCATCGAGCTGCCGATATGGGGCGTGATGCAGGGAGGGCATAGCCCGACCTGAGTGACACCCCATATCGGCGGCCAATTTCATGCTGCCATCGCCAGTGGCAGGTTGTCAAAATATGCCTGGTCCGGGGTCCGGGCACCAAGGCTCGAATGCGGCCTCCTCCCGTTGTAGAATGCCAAATAGCGACCGATCGAGGCCCAAGCCTCGCTGACGACGCTGTATGCGCGCAGGTAAACCTCCTCGTATTTGACCGAGCGCCAGAGGCGCTCGACGACATTGTCGCGCCACGCCCCCCCCTGCCGTCCATGCTGATGGCGATTTTCTAACGCAGCAGTACGCTGGTGAAGGGCAAGCGCCGACGGAAGGCGGCCTTGTTGCCGGCACCGGAATAGGAAAGCTCGCGGCCTTTGAGGAGGTGTGAGCATGGACATCGAGCAGTCAAACGAGCCTCGTATGAGCGGTCGCGGTGATGGCGGAGCGCTTGTACGGGTGGAGCGTAAGCGGTGTTTCCCACCCACCTTGCACGATGTGGTGATTGGGGCAGACGGTGGGCGGTATGGAAGCCCACAGCCTTACGAGCGCACTGGACACCCGCACTGGAGTTGGTCTGGAGCCTGTCCGCC
>NZ_JBEGHQ010000017.1:0-7845 GCF_040676285.1 Sphingobium sp. LMC3-1-1.1
GCGGCTCGGCCTTGTCGGGCGAGATCATCGTAACGGCGCAGCGTCGCGAGCAGAGCATCCAGAAGGTGGGCATCGCCATCACCGCCTTTTCCGGCGACCAGTTGCGCGCCCTCAATGTGACTGATTCTCCCCAGATCGCAGCGATTACGCCCGGCGTGCACATCGGCGGCGCGCTTGGCGGCCAGAACAGCCAGTACACGATCCGCGGCGTCACCCAGAATGACTTCAGCGACATCACCGAAGCGCCGAACGCGGTTTATCTCGACGATGGTTACATCGCGATCGGCCAGGGCCAGACTTTCGCCCTGTTCGACATCGACCGCGTCGAAGTGCTGAAGGGGCCGCAGGGTACGCTGTTCGGCCGCAACGCAACCGGCGGGCTTGTCCGCTACATCTCGCGCAAGCCCAATCTGGACAAGTTCGAAGGCTTTGTCGACGTCAATTACGGGATGTATGATTCTCCGGGATCGCCCGGCGCATTCCATGGTGAAGCGGCGATCAACGTGCCTATCAGCAGCACGTTGGCGACGCGCTTCGCTGTCATGTGGAACAAGGCGCAAGGATATGTGCGCAACCGTTATCCGCTCGACGCCGTCGGCGGGTCGCCGGGCCCCGGCGCGGGCGCCAATCTGGGCGACGACAACACGCTGGCCGGGCGTATGACCACCTTGTTCGAGCCCAATGACGGGGTACGGGTGCTACTCTCGGTGAATGGGGCAAGGACCATTCAGGCGACGTCCCCTTATCAATCAAAGCCTACGATTGGAGTTTTCAACGCTGGTGGAGAGCAGATCAACACGATCGACGCTTCGCCCACAGAGACTCGCGCCTCGATTGGCGCGAACGGTCAGGATTATGGATCGGACCTCAACAACGACGGCGTCTTTGGCGACAGTTTCGGTCGGGCGGCCGCTGGCGGAGATTTCTTCGGCTACAAGGATCCGGACGGCTCAGGGCCACTCACCTCGCAAGACTTTTCATTCCGTAAGGGAAATCACATCCGGACCTGGGGCGTCAACCTCAACGGCGAGTTCGACTTGAGCGACGGCGTCACGTTGGCGTCGGTGACTGACTACAAGCACTTCTTCAAGTTCAGCTTGTTGGATATCGAAGGCAGCCCGACTAACCTGGTTGGCGGTTATAATGGCGTTAGCGCTTACACGTTCAGCCAGGAAGTCCGGCTGACAGGAAAGAGCGACCTTGTCGACTGGACAGGCGGTCTTTACTATCTTCACATCACGAGCCGTTCGAACTCGGCGCTGAGGTTCCCGCCCGGCGGTGTTGCGTCGACGCCGGCACCTTTCGATGTTGGTGTCGACGCGAACCTGATAACCAATTCCTACTCGGCCTTCGGACAGTTGGATTGGCACATCGCCCCGCGGCTGACCTTGATCACGGGCGCGCGGATCATCCGCGAGCAGAAGAAATACGACTTCTTCCATGGTATCTGGCCCGTCCAGACCGCGCTGCAGCCTCAGAGCGGGACGCCGATCGTCATCGGCCCAGTATTTGGCCCGAATGGACCGATGCCTTACGCCGACAAGTCCGGCAAGACACTGTGGGCCGGCAAGGTCCAGCTCGATTTCCAGGTCAATCCGGACCTGCTCATCTATGCAGGCGTCAATCGTGGTGTGAAGGCGGGCAGCTACAACGCCACCAATCCAGGCGGTGCCTATCCGGTGCCTCTAAGCCTCATCCCCTATAAGCCGGAAATTCTTACCAATTACGAGGGCGGCTTCAAATATACGTTCCCCGATCAGGTAACGCGTTTCAATGCATCCGTGTACTATTATGATTACAAGGACTATCAGGCATTCCTCTTCGCGGGCGTCGGTGGCGTCGTCATCAATGCCGATGACAGAACCTACGGTGGCGAGGCCAGCCTCGCTACATCGCCTGTCAGGGGCCTCGATGTCGGTCTTTCCGTTTCCTATTTCGATGCGAAGGTGAAGGATGTGCCGCTTCGGGCAGGAGGTCCGATCGTGCGCGATGTCAAGCCGGTCTATGCGCCGCCACTGCAGGGCAATGCCTTTGTACGATATGAATGGCAGGCTTTCGGCGGCAAGCTGTCGGTCCAGAGTGACGCGAGCTATACCGACCCATTCTACTACAACCTCCGCAATTTCGACGGAGACAAGTTCGGCAGGGCGGTGATGGTCAATGCCGGGATCGGCTGGTCGAACGACAACTGGGAGCTGAACTTCCGTGTCAAGAACCTGACCAACGTGAACCCTGGGGTCGTGGGCTTCGACCTGGCGACCCTGTGCGGTTGCAACGCGGTCTCCTACAAGCCGCCCCGCTTCTTCCAGCTCGGTGCGCGGTACAATTTTTGATTACCTCATGCATATGGGGTCTCGCCTTAGTGTGTAGTTGACTTCGGCGAATGTCCCGGCCGGTTACCGGACCGGTCGGGACATGATGATGTGCCGGGATTAGCAAGGATATGCCATGGTGCACTCCCCGACTGACAGCTCTGATCCTGCCTCCGAATGGAAGGGTAGGGGGTTCGGGTTCCTCGGTCTGGGCCGCTGGATCATCGCGCCCTTGGCACCTGAAGCTGCTTTTGATCCGACTGAGTCAGATCGCCGCTTTAGATCTTTTAGTTACCGCGATTCCTTGAACGGCGATGGTTTCCCGCCCTGGAAACCCGTTGATCAGCCGCTCGCTGATCAACATATTGATTGCTATTCCAGAGATCGTTGGGGGCCGTTGCGGGGAGAGGGCAATTCACCTGGTCCCATTGTCAGGTGGCTAGAGGACGACCGCACGGCAACTAAACCCGATCTTCAATCCCAAACCCTTCATTTTGCAAAGGACGGATATCATGTTTGTAGTTAGAAATCCCCAGTCGATCGCCAACCCGGTGGGGCCATACAGCCATTCGGTCGAGATTCCGGCCGGAGCGCGCATCCTGTCGATTGCTGGACAGGCCGGCATCCGGCCCGATGGAACGCTGGCTGAGGGCTTCGAGGCGCAGCACGAGGAAATCTGGAAGAACGTTCTGGCCATTCTCGCCGAAGCGAACATGGGTCCGGAAAACCTGGTTCACCTCAACGTCTATTCGACCGATGCAAGCGCCATCCGCTTTGTCGGCCCGCACCGGAAGAAGTATCTGCCTGAAGGTTACCTGCCGACCTCGACCTGGGTTGTGGTGTCGGCGCTCGCCAATCCCAACTGGGTCGTAGAGATGGAAGCCATCGCGGCGAAGGTCGATTGATCGCTTTGCATTGCCCCTGGCCGCAAACATGCCGGTCGGGGGCAATGCAGGCATCGGAAGCAGGTGAAGCCTTGATGTTGCCAAGTTGAGGCTGTGCGCCGGAGAGCTTCTGGAGATCGAGAACATTGTTATTTTGATCCTGCTTTTGATGTCATGCCTGGGAGGGTATCGTGAACGCCATCGTTTTTCCGGATCTCACTGACGCCATAGTTCAGCTTCGCATTATATGCGGCCTCCTCTTCATTCCGCATATTATTGGGCAGTTTACCGTCAAGGACGCCGTCTTCGCATTTTTTGAGACCGCCGGGCTCAAGCCTGCATGGATCTTTGTGCGGACTGCGCTGGTCGTTCAGACGCTCGCGCTGCTCGGCATGGTGCTGGGGATCTATGTATTCTACGCGGCGTGGCTGGGCGGAATCTTCATGATCTGCGCGGGGCTGGCGGCGTTCAAAGTCTCCAAGGGGCGCTGGTTCTGGAACCTGGGCGGCTGCGAGTTCCACATGTTCTGGGGCTTGTGCTGCATCATCGTCGCGCTTCACAGCCCGGCATAAGGCGTGGAGGCGATCGCCGAGCCGGGCAGATCGTTGACACCCCTAAGTAATTCCCGGAGTAACGACATGGCATTCAATATTCCTGACGTGGACATCGATATCTACTCGGCGGAGGCGCTTGCCAATCCATACGAGAATTATCGTATTTTCCGGGACACGGCCCCGATCGTGCGCCTTCCCAAATACGACCTCTATCTCATGGCGCGGTTTGCGGATGTGCAGGGGGCGCTGAAGAACAACACCTTGTTCGCGTCCGGGGACGGCGTCGCGATGAACGACCTGATGAACAAGGCGATTGCGGGCAGCACGCTTCATACGGATGCGCCTTACCACAGCACCTTGCGCTCGATCGTCAGCCGGCCGCTTACCCCCGCCCGATTGACCGAGTTGCGTCAGGGACTTTACGATCTCGCCGAAAATCTGGTCGAGCGCCTGGTGGCCAAGGGCGATTTCGATGCCGCGAGCGAACTTGCGCCATATCTTCCGGTCACGGTGGTCTCCGAACTCGTCGGCCTGCCCGAGGAAGGGCGTGAACGGATGCTCATATGGGCCGGCGCGGTGTTCAACTCCTTGGGACCACGGGGTCTGGAACTGACGGAAACCGCGCTCCCGATAGTGGACGAAATGGTGACCTATGCCCGCGGTTGCACCGCCGATCGGGTGAAGCCGGGCAGTTGGGTCGCCAAACTCTACGAAGCGGTCGAGGCCGGCGAACTCAGGCCCGAGCAGGTCGGGCCGGTGATGGGCGACTATCTGGGGCCGAGCCTGGATACCACCATCCTTGCCACGGGCAGTGCGATCGCCCTGTTTGCCCAGAACCCCGATCAATGGGACAAACTGCGCGCGAACCCGACGCTGATCCCCAATGCGGTCAATGAAGCGATCCGGGTCGAAAGTCCGATACAGGGCTTTTCCCGCGTATTGACGGATGATTTTTCGGTGGAAGACCAGCGCCTTCACAAGGGTGCGCGAGTCCTGGTGATGTATGCGTCGGGCAATCGCGACGAACGGCGTTGGGAAGACCCCGAGCGGTTCGATATCACGCGTCGCGCGAACGAGCAGCTGGGCTTTGGCCACGGCATCCACATGTGCATGGGTGCCAATCTCGCCCGGATGGAAATCTCGGCGCTGCTCTCTGCCCTGATCCGCCGGGTCGAACGGTTCGACCTGCACGAGGCGGAGCGCATCTCGAACAATGTCCTGCGCGGTTACAAATCGCTCAAGCTGACCGCGCATGCCGCGCAGTGAAGGGGAAGCCGGCTGGCCATGTCTCGTGATCAGGATGACCAATAGCCTGTGGTTTCGTCCGCTAAGAGATATGCGATATGAAAGAGCAACCCTGCCCGAAGGAATGCGGCCATGAGTGACAACAGTCTCTCCGAAACCATCGAGGACCATGCCCTGGAACGGGTGCCCGACGATCAGCGTCAGGGATGGCTGGCATTGACGTGGAATACGGCGGGCGTGGTGGTTTCGCTGGTGCAGTTGTTCTTTGGCGCGCTGGTGACATTTGTCGCGGGGTTCCAGGCCGCACTTGTCGCGGGCCTGATCGTGATGCTGATTTGCTGGCCCCTGAGCTGGGCGAGTTCCCATGTCGCCTATCGTACTGGCCTCTCCAGCACGGTCATGTCGCGATATTTCGGGTTCGGCAAGAAAGGGTCGATAATATCCTCGATCATATATTCGTTCATGATCATCGGCTTTCTCGCTCTTGAGAATGCACTGCTGTATCGAGGATTTTTATTCTACTTCAAGCTTTCCGATACGTTGACCACGAAGATCCTGATCTATGGGTTGATGACGGTTCTCTGGATTGTCCTGACATCCTACGGGTTCAAGCTGATCGCCCGCGCATCGTCCATAACCCTCACTTTATCACTGGTGGTGCTGGCTTATATCACTTACCTCGTGGTCTCCAACGGCGACCGGTCGGTCGAAAGCCTTGTTTCGTTCGGTCCCCAGTTCTCCCACGATGTTCTCAAGGGCATGGGCGCCGATAGTCCCGCGGGCAGGTTCATCTTTGCGATAAATGTCCTGATCGGATCAGCGGGAGGGATGGCGATGTTCGGCGCGGACATCGGCAGATATGCCCGCCGATCGAAGGATGTCGGGATTTCAACGCTGATTGGTCTCCTGTCATTGGATATCCTGATGCTCTGGCTTGGCGGCATCATCATGTATGCTGGCGGCCCTGCACTTGTTGATTTCTACACGCAGACCGCCGGAATGACCCATGAGGCAGCGCAGAGAGCATCGCTCGAAAGCCCGGACAGCATTGTAGCGGCCTTCGTGGTGCTGGGAGGGGCGATGGGGGCGTGGCTCCTGGTTCTCGCGCAAGGCAAGACGCAGGTTTTGAACAACTACGCGGCTTCGCTTTCCCTTTCCAACCTGTTCGATGCACTTAATTTGCGAATGGGGCGGTTGACCTTTGTCGTCCTTGCAAACGTCATTGGGCTCCTGATGCTTTATGGAAGCATTCTCGAACTGATTGATTCCTGGGTGACGATATTGGGAGTGCTGGTGACGGCATTTGCCGGAATTGTCGTTGCTGACTATTATATTGTGAAAACATTGCTCGGAAGAGAGCCGAAGGCTGTTCAGGAAGAGCCGGAGAATGTGAATTGGGCAGGGGTCGTGACATTGCTCGTCTCCGCCTTCATGGCCCACTATGTCCTCGCGAGCATCTTGCCGATCCAGGCGATAACGACCCTCATCATCTCGATCCTGCTCTATCCGCTGTTGCGCACAACCGTCCTGAAGCCGACGGGGAGGGGGTCTGGCCACCTTCCCGAGGCCATTGATGATCCGGTTACTATTTTGGACGGCGCCCCCGCAGCGTCTCCAAGCCAGGTCTCCTGACGACCTCGAAGCTGATTGAGAAAAGCTGTACAGATCGACCGAATATCAAGGGAGAATATCCATGTCATTACTGAACCAATTGGCTACGGCTCTCTCAAGCGGGTCGGTGGAGATCATCGACCTCACCCATACGCTGGAGGAGCGCACACCGATCTTCAAACTGCCTGACCAGTTCGCCCAGCAAATTCAGGTTTTCCGACTGGAGGAAATCTCCCGCTTCGATGAGCGCGGGCCGGACTGGTACTGGAACAATATTCACTGTGGTGAACATACCGGGACGCACTTCGACGCGCCGGTGCACTGGATTTCTGGCCGGCATTACGAAGATGGCGCGACCGACACGATTCCGGTCAGGAAGTTCATGGCTCCCGCCTGCGTGATCGACGTTTCCGAGCGCGCGGGGGAGGACGAAGAATTTGTAACCACCATGGACGACATTGAGAAATGGGAAGCCGAACATGGCCGTATTCCCGCCGGTTCTTGGGCCCTCATCCGTACGGGATGGTCATCCCGCAATTATACCGATCGGTTTCTCAATATGCGCGAGGATGGCGGTCACTGGCCGGGCAACCACCCCGATGTTGCAAAATTCCTGGCGCATGAGCGCGATGTTATCGGCATCGGTACCGAACCTGTTGGAACGGATGCTGGTCAGGGCGCCACCTTTTCCCAGCCGAATCCTTGCCATCACTACATGCATGGAAGCAATAAATTTGGCCTGTCGAGCCTTGCAAACCTGCATCTCCTGCCTCCCACTGGCTCAATGCTGATCACGCCGCCGCTCAAGATCAAGGACGGTTCGGGCAGTCCTTTGCGCGTATTGGCGTTGGTCGAGCGTTAAGCCGCACCATGCAAGCGGCCGCCGGCAGTTCTGGCGGCTGCCGGCTGGATCTATGCCAGGTTTGCATGAGACAGCCTTGGTGCATCGCCTGATATGATGGTGCATTGATCAGAATTCGTGCGCCCTCCGGCCTACTGTCATGGACATCATGCGCAAGGACTGGTCGACGAGCTTGGTCATCGCATGACGGCGGTTGTCGGTTATTACGGCTCGCATTGATGGACGGGCGCGGTGGACACGGAGTTTTGTAATGAAGGTAGTTTTCATAGGTCTTGGACGCATGGGGCAGGCGATGGCCCGGCGGCTGCTGGATGCGGGCCATGACCTTGTGGTGTGGAACCGCACGCCGGATCGGCTGCGCGAACTGCTTGACCTGG
>NZ_JBEGHQ010000018.1:0-5293 GCF_040676285.1 Sphingobium sp. LMC3-1-1.1
TTCGGGGTCATGAAAAACCAGCGACGCATCGCCACCCGCTATGACAAGACCGCGCTCTCCTTCGCCAGCTTCCTTAACCTCGCCGCCGTGCGCCTATGGCTGAAATCTTTTGTCAACATCGCCTAGGGCTCCTCGGCAAGAACAGGTTTGCGCGGCGCAATTGTCTGTTCCTCGTCTTTCATGTTGAGGTCTGGCATCAGGGGCATCAGAAGGCCCGCGAGCAGGAAGAAGACTCCGCAAAGCGCGATGCTGACTGACAAGCTGAAGGATGTGGCGATTTCTCCCAACGCAAAAGGAGCAAACGCGGAGATGCCACGGCCGACATTGAAACAGAATCCAGCTCCGGTTGACCGAATATGCGCCGGGAACAGTGCAGAGAAATAGGCTCCAAAAATCCCGAAATAAGCAAAAAACATCGCCATGAGTGGTCCAAACCACAAAAGCAGCGTCAAATCCCTGATCAAGGCGTACGCCGGCAACAAGATAGTTGTTGCAGCGAAGCAGAATAGGATCGTCTTTTTGGAACCAATGCGGTCCGCAACGAAGCCGAATATCTGATAACCGATGAACATGCCGATATTCATGACGATGAGAAACGTCGTCATTGCCGCAGGTTCCAATCCCCGTTCCTTGACGAGATAGGTCGGAAGCCAGGTATTCGCACCCCAATAGCCGGTCAGGGCGCACGCGGCGATTAATGTTGCCAGCACCGTGCGACGCCACCGACCTTCGATAAATATCTCGCTCAATGAGACCGTCTGTTTACCGCTGGCCATTTGTCGCTGTGACTTCCCTTCCCGCCATTGGCTGGATTCGGGCACGAAAAGCGCAACGAATATGATTGCGAAAAGCGCGGTTCCTCCTGAAAGGAAAAGCGCCCGCCATCCATAATCCGGTAACAGGGCATGGGCCAACAAAGCCGCGAGAACGAATCCGGCGGGCCCGGCACTGAGTACGAAGGCACTGGCCCGGGCGCGCAGATGGGGAGGCCAAGTTTCGTTGATCAGGGCCGACACGATTCCCCATACGCCGCCCAGGCCCAAGCCGGCCAGGAATCGCAGAAGCAGCATGTCCCACCACCCGCGCGCGACGGCTATTGCCATGGTGAACAGTGCAAAGATCAGCACGCTAACAATCAGTGCCGGTCGGCGGCCGTAATTATCCGCGTACCATCCTAGCAGCAAGCTGCTGAGGCCAACTCCAATCATGCCGGCAGTGCCGATCAATCCAGCCTCGCCAAGGCTGAAGCCAAAGTCAGTTACGATCGCCGGAAGGGCCAACGCCAGGATCATGAAATCCACTGCGTCAAAGCAGTAACTTAAAAAGCATCCCGCAAGAGTGATCCAGCGAGCGTCCTTGTGTGAGCTGCCGTCGTGGAAGATGACTTTCTGCGGATCCGCCATCGTCACTGCCTGCTCTATCCTATCCACCTTTTGTTTATCGCACTGACCGGAAAGCATCAGGGACACTGGCCTGCCCCAGGCGGGTCCGGTGGCAGGATCATTATAACACCGTCAGGCCACACAGCTAAATCGGATATCTCTCCCGCCGGCCCGGCGCGGGCAAGAAGATGACGGTGACGACGTAGGGAAATAACGGGGGGTCGCCTGTACGTTTAGGTGTGGATGATTTTTTGGGCAGAGACAGTTGGGCGCCGCGACGTATCGTCGTGACGCAGATTTACCTCGGCGATCTGATTTCCACTTGGCGCCAGCCATGACGAGTGACGTTCATAGATCAATGGATCATGACCTGGAACGAGGTGATCGAATTTGTTCTTCAGCAGATCGCGAATTTCGCGATAGGCCTTGATTTGGTTGAAAGTGTTGCCCTGGCCGTAGCCCGGAGGCCACATGCGCTCGATGTTCGAATACCAATAGACCGTGTCTCCGACGACAGCGAATGGACCGTTGCGCGTCTGCACCTCGAACCATTGCGTGCCGAAGGTGTGGCTTTCCTTCGCCAGGTGTGCCGTGATGCCGGGCAGCACCTCCTCATCACCGCGAACGAACTTTACGCGGCCTTCGGAAATGCCCTGTGCGGCTCTGATGAGATCCTGCGGGTCGAACGAAGAAAAGACCCAGGCCTTTTCTTCCTCGGTTTCCATCTGGTGAGCGGCGCACACTGCGTCAGACCATCCGAGATACTCGTCCAGCTGGATATACAGCTTGGCATTGGGGAAAGCCTCGAAATTCCCGATGTGATCAAAATGCATGTGCGTCACGAGGATTGCTTCGACATCTTCTGGCTTGAAGCCGACCCTGCCAAGAACGTCGACCGGTTCCTCCCAGCTTGAAAACGCGTACTTCGTCAGCCAATGATCATTGCGAAATCCGCAATCGACCAAGGCGACGTGTTGCTTGCCGCCGACTTCACCACCTACCAACAAGGTATAAAGCATGGGGAGACGAACTGTACCAGCATTACTGAACAGACCAGACCCGGCAACAAAATCTATCGGCATGTCAGATTGACAGTACGCTAGAGGCCAAATCGAATAATCAGTATCCAGCTTGGTATCGAGACCTATAATCGATGGGCCGACCACTGCATAACTCCTAGTGATGTGTCGTAGAATAGTACGCACGTCTGGAAATTAGTATATAAGGCACAAACTTCCTCGTCACTGGTTGAGTCGCACCTGAGACGCGGTAAACAGCATTAGAGCAGAATGTTCTCATTTGCTAGGATTGACGGCTTGATCGCTTGAATTGCTTTCGACGGCATGGCCTCGCCGCGAGACGAGAGTGGGGCCGTCGAGTTTTTCCGGTATGAGGCGGCGGACCCACGGTGTTCTGGTTCAGCATCATTCGACGCAGCGATATCGTCCAGAGGGTAATGCCCGGCAAACAGCGTGACGGCCGACATCATCGTGCTGCTCCCGACCGGGTCTGGAGGACCGGCCGGGATGCTCGTAGACGCTGCTCGCACTGCATTGTCGTTAGCCTTCATGATAATCAATGCGATCAGAAGTTGTAGCGCGCGCCGAGCTGGAAGAAGCGAGGCGGCTTGTAGGAAACCTCGTTGCAACCACACAGGGTCGCGAGGTCGAAGCCCTGGACACCCTGGTGCACGTTGGTCAGGTTCTTGATGCGGAAGTTGAGCTCCCAGCTTTCGTTCGACCAGCCAAGGCCGGCATTGACCATCACAGTCCTGCCGAACTTGTCCGCGTCGAAATTGCGGAGGTTGTAGTAGAAGGGATCGGTATAGCTGGCGTCGCCCTGAACCGACAGCTTGCCGCCAAGGGCTTCCCATTCATACCGGATGATAGCGCTGCCCTGAAGCGGCGGCGCGTAGACGGGCTGGACGTCGCGACTGATCGGACCTCCGGCACGAAGCGGCACATCCTTCACCTTCGCATCAAAGTAGGATGCGGAAAGACCGACATCGAGGCCCCTCACAGGCGAGGTGAACAGGCTGGCTTCCCCACCGATTGTTCTCGCGTTCGCGTTGATGACTATGCCGCTGACCCCGGAGAAGAGGAATGCCTGATAGTTCTTGTAATCATAGTAGAATGCGGATGCGTTGAACCGTGTCTTGCCGTCCGGGAACGTATATTTGATGCCGCTCTCATAGTTGGTGAGAGTTTCCGCCTTGTAAGGGATGGTGCTTGTCGGCACGGCTATGCCACCTGGAACTGCGGCATTATAGCTGCCCGCCTTCACGCCGCGATTGACGCCTGCATAGAGGAGCAGATCCGGGTTCACCTGGAAGTCGAGCTGGACCTTGCCTGCCCAGAGCGTCTTGTTGGACTTGTCCGTGTAAGGCGTGGGTCCATTCGGACCAAATAGCGGGCCAATGACGATCGGTGTGCCAACCGCGGCCTCACGCGAATCCGTGGTACCCCATATTCCCTGGAGGAAGTTGTGGTTCTTCTGTTCCTGGATGATGCGCGCTCCGGTGATCAACGTCAGTCGCGAAGCGATGTGCCAGTCCAACTGGCCAAAGGCCGAATAGGAATTGGTTTTCAGCGTTGCGTCTGCTCCCAGATCGAACGGCGCCCCTGGAACCACGCTGCCAATGGGAAACTTCAGCCCAGCGAGCGAATGGGCCTTGATGTGGAGATAGTAAAGCCCGGTCGTCCAATCGACAAGATCGCTCTTTCCTGACAGGCGGACTTCCTGGCTGAAGGTGGAAGCACGAACGCCCAGATAACCGCCAGCCTGGTTACCCGGACCGGCATCAACATCCAGGAAGCCGATCTTGTAGAAATGCTTGTAGTCGCTCACCGCCGCCAACTTGACGCTGTCGCTCAAGTCGAACTCGCCGTTGAGGTTAACGCCCCAGGTCCTCACGCGCCCATGATCGCGGAAGGCAAAGTCGCTCGACGTGCGAGGGCCGCTGCCATCGGGATCCTTGTAGCCGAAGAAGTCGCCGCCGGGGACCGGACGGCCGAAGGGAGCACCGAAGCTGCCGGTGTTGCCGGTGTCCGAACCGCCATCTGAACCGTCAGCCGCAATCGAAGCGCGCGTTTCGTTCGGGCCGGCATTCAGGACGTTCACCAGTTCGCCCGCAGCATCGAACACACCGATCGTTGCCTTCTGCTGATACGGCGCCGTTGCCATCCGGGTTCTCGCCGCATTGACGGACAGCAGCACTCGGGCGCTGTCATTGGGCTCGAACAAGGTGGTCATGCGTCCTGCGAGCGTATCGTCATCGCCCATATTGGCGCCGGCGCCCGGACCAGGCGAACCGCCGACCGCGCCCGCCGGATATTCGTTGCGCAGCCAGGGCTGAGCCTTGTTCCACATGACGGCGAAACGAGTTGCCATCATGCTGCCCATCGGCAGGTTGATCGCCGCTTCACCGTGGAACGCACCGGGCGTGCTCAGGGAGTCATAGAGCCCGTAATTGACGTCGACAAAGCCCTCGACCTTGTCCAGATTGGGCTTGCGCGTGATGTAGCGGACAAGCCCGCCGGTCGCGTTGCGGCCGAACAGCGTGCCCTGCGGCCCCTTCAGCACTTCGACGCGGTCGATATCGAACAGGGCGAAAGTCTGGCCCTGGCCGATGGCGATGTAACCATCGTCGAGATAAACCGCGTTCGGTGCCTCGACGATATCGTTGATGTCATTCTGGGTCACGCCGCGGATCGTGTACTGGCTGTTCTGGCCAGCAAGCGCGCCACCGAGATGCACGCCCGGCGTAAGCCCCGCCAGTTCGCGTGAATCAGTCACATTGAGGGCGCGCAACTGGTCGCCGGAAAAGGCGGTGATGGCGATGCCCACCTTCTGGATGCTCTGCTCGCGACGCTGCGCCGTTACGATGATCTCGCCCGACAAGGCCGAGCCGC
>NZ_JBEGHQ010000019.1:0-3581 GCF_040676285.1 Sphingobium sp. LMC3-1-1.1
TCCGCTTCGCGTTCGCCTTCTCAACGCCAACCTCTTCCATGATCGAGCCGCGCCAGCTTGATACCACCGGGCGCCAATTTTCGGGGCTGATCCAGGGATTATGCTTCTGATGCTGCTTGGCGGCCGAACCGATGTCCCACATGATCGGTTCGCGATCGCGCATGATGAGCGCACAGCGAAAATATTTGTCGCGCGCCCAATTGCCGATGTGCGCCGCAGTCGTATAGCGGATGTTGTTCATGTCGAACAACAGCACCGCGCCCATGTTCGACGTCTTCAGCTGGTCCTGAACGCGCTTGAACCGATATTTGCGAAGCCGGTCGAAATCGACCCGATTCTCCCAATCCACGGCCATGATCGCATTTTGCGAAGCACCCCGCTTGAATTCCTCCGGCAGCATCTCCGGAGTACAATGGATGTGTTGAGGGTGGCTACACATGTCGCTCTCCAATGGTCCTATTAAACAGGTGCGTATTCGTCGGCAGACGCCGTATCAAAATGCGCACAGGGCGAATCCGCAGGGGCGAATCCAGAGCCTGATTTCGGTCAGATAGTTAGGTGGCCGCTGCCCACCGGTCGCGCGCAATGCTTCATGAAATGCCATGCCCAAATCCCCTATCTTCAGGCTCGTCGCGTATTTCAGTCGCTACGCCGAGGACCCACACTCGGCGAACTTTGTAAGAGAATAAGGGCTGAATGGCCGTCGCCGTTAGGATTGAAGGCTTGATCGCTTGAACTACTTTGTCTGCTGCACAGCGTGCAAAGTAACTTTCTAGAGCGGGTTTCGATCTGATTGAATCAGATCGCCGCTCTGAATTCTTTGGCTTCCGCGATTTCTTAACCAGCGATCGGTTCCGATCGCTTGGAAATCACTCTATTCTTCGATCGCGACGTGATCTTTGGTATTCTGAACATACTTCAGCGGATTGTATCGCACCTCCGGTGCGGAGACGGGGGGTGTCGCCGCACACATGGATAGAACCGTCATCACCTGGGGATGATAGCTCAATGTAGACAACCAATACCCCCAGCCCGAGACGCAAATATATTTAAGTTCACAACGGTCATCGAAACGTGGCGAAGTTTTCCGACCCAGTTCCAAATGCTCGATACCGTAATGGCGGCATGATCGGCCTCCGCAGCACCGAGATCGAGTACGCGCCGACAACCGCGCAGGTGATGGGCTGGATCGTCCACATCGATCCAGCCCATCACCGGACACTTCAGCCATCGATCAGACACGCGTCAGATCGGTAGGCTTAACAGTGGTCAACAGATCCTGATCACGCCGGCTCGGCGGACAGTTCCTTGAGGACGTCCCGGGTCAATTCGGGAGTGAGCTTGATGAAATGCCCATCGACGGTCGGCGGAAAAGATGTGAGCCCGCCCAATATGTCGGTCTTCGCCAGGATTACCGTCGGCCGATCCGACGCAAGCGCATCATCCATGCCCTGCCGGAGCGCATCAATGTCATGGCCATCGCATTCGACGACGTTCCATCCGAAGGAACGCCATTTGTCAGCAATTGGTTCGACCGTGGTGACGAAGGTGATCGGCCCGTCAACCTGGGAATTGTTGACGTCCATCACCGCAATCAGATTGTTGACCTTGTGATGAGCGGCGAACATGGCCGCTTCCCAGGTCTGTCCTTCCTCCATCTCGCCATCGCTGATCAGCGCGATCGTTCGTCCGCTCTCGCCAGCAAACCTCTGGGCGAGCGCCAGGCCAATGCCGCCGGAAAGCCCCTGCGCCAGCGAACCGCAGGTGATGTCGACAATCGGCGTGCGTTCCGTACTGATCGCTTCCAGCAATGCTTCGTCCTTGCCATAGTCGGCCAGCGCCTCGCGCGGGAGAAGGCCGATCTCCGCGGCGACGGCATAGAAAGTAATGGCATAGTGCCCCGGCGACAGCACGAAGCGGTCCACGCCCTGCCGCCAGTAATTTTCGCCGAAGATCACTGCCATGATCTCCGCCGTGCCGAGCGCCTGGCCCAGATAGCCGAAGCCCTGAATATCAACCATATTAACGGCGTTGACGCGAATCCGTCGGGCGAGATCTTCGGTGTTGTTGGACTGTGTCATGCCCCATACTCCTTGCAATATTCAAACTTCAGCGAAATGGGGGCCTGTTGGCCGCCCTCACCAGGGGAACAGACCGGCTGAAAGCAACTTCCCGAACAGATCAACTATCGGCTGGCTTCGCCACCCTCCCCCAATCAATGGCGCTGGGCGCTGATCGCAGACAAATCGATCTCCGATAGCTGCCGACGCCGGAATTCGAGTGGCGACATGCCCAGATCCTGCCGGAACCGCCGCGAGAAATAGGCGTGATCGTCGAACCCGCATTCAAACGCCACCTGGGACACCCGCCTGTCGGTATAGATCAACAACTCACGCGCATGCTGCAGCCGCGCCTTGAGCAGAAGCTCGCCGAATGTCTGCCCGGTCACCCGCTTGATGCGGGCGGCCAGGCAGCTGGAAGAGATTGCAAGGTGGCGGGCCGCTTCGTGGATCGACAGGCGCTCGGCCAGATTGGCGTCAATGAACTGACGCAACTCGTCGATCTTGTCCGAAGCACCTTCATGCTGCTCCATCTCGGCCACCTCGACGATCTCGCTCTCAAATGCCTCCACCACCTCAAGCAGCAGGATGGAAAGCTGCGCGCGCGCATATTGCTCAGCGCCCAGGCTTTGCGAGCCGTTGCGTTCGATCAGCGAGGTCCAGATCCCCTGGAGCTTCTCCGTCAGGCAGGGATCGCATTCATAGCGCATCTGCTTCTGCGCTACGAAGGGCAGAAGTTCAGGGGCCGCGCTCAGCGTACTGGGGTGCGACCACAGGCGTTGGGCATCCGCCGGCAGTTCGGGATGCAGGAATTTCAGATTGAACTGGATGGAAAGGCTGGCGGTGTGCCCGACGATGGTCGCGCCATGGCGCAGCCCTGGCGGGGTGAAGATCAGGCTGCCGGGATTGGTTCAATCTCCGAACTGCCATAATGCTGCATGCGGCGACCAGAGAGGATCAGCAGCGCTTCGAAATGATCGTGCGAATGGACAGGAAATACGCCGCCGCGATGGCTTTCCTGGCGCGCCATGAAATATTCCGCAGTGTCGCCCCAGGTAGCCGATGCCGATAGATCGTTCATCATTTCCCCTCATTGCGGAGTCGAAGGACCGTGCTGTCGTACTGGAGCTAAGCATGCCAAATCGAAAGCCGTTAGGATAGCCAACTTGATTATTGGACGAATTGGCCGTCAGCGCCGGCAGCTGAGGAGGTCGAAAGAGAATGGGTGTCCCGCGCCAGCCCATATTGATCGACAATGACGTGGGAGCGATCGCGTGCGTCAGAATCTCGGCGTGGATGTCGATGACGCCCTTGCATGAAGCATGATCATCCCGATGTCTTCTGCGCGACGCTGCTCAACGCCCAGCCCCTCCTGCTCTTAGTGCCAAGAGACTTAGGCGATGTTGACAAAAGAGGTTTTCATTTGGGCTGAGTTCTGATTCAAGGCTGCTTTTTTGGGGCAGCGATGTTTCGGGGCGATTTGTCGGATGAAGAGTGGGCGGTGATCGGCGGACTTCTGCC
>NZ_JBEGHQ010000020.1:0-2862 GCF_040676285.1 Sphingobium sp. LMC3-1-1.1
GCTGCTCAAGGGATTTAAACATTTGCTCGCAAGCGGCCTCGCTTAGGATCCGGCCACGCAGCCCTCGAAGACATTGGCGCTCGCGGAGAAGCTTGGTTTCCAGCTCCGTTAAGCGGAGCGGGTCTTCAGGTTGGGATGAACGGCAGGTTCTGTCATGGGCGGCCGTTCACCCGATGACTACCGAACGACGTATGCTGGTCGGATCTGCCTGCTTCGGATGCCAGTCAAAGCAACGCCGGATTCCGCCAACAAAGCGGACGCTCACAGGCTGGGAGGGCTTCCGTCGTAGTCACCCTTCATTCATGTTCTCCCCGATGCTGCCGGAGTTGCACGAGGGGAGATCGCTGACCGTCGTGTTGCCGCGTGCGAAGGACTGGGATTGCGGCAGGACTTCGGATACCCTGCGCAACGCATTTCGCTTGATACCGGACTCGCATGCATGAGCATTCTGGACACGCGCGCATATCAGATGTTTCCCGTTCTGACCGATGCTCAGATCGCGACTGCGCGCCGTTTTGCCAGTGGGTGTGCGCGGCAATTCGCGCCGGGTGAGTCGCTCTATGCCATCGGCGAACAGGGCGCACCGGCATGGCTGGTTCTGGAGGGCACGGTCGAGGTCGTGCGGCGCGACGGTCTCAATCAGGAGGCGGTGATCACGACCTATCGCGCCGGGCAACTGAGCGGCGAAGTCAATCAGCTTGCCGGTCGCCCCTCGATCGCGGCTGGTCGTGCGGGTGCCGCAGGTTGCATTGCGTTACCCTTCGATTCCGCTCATCTGCGGGCCTTGATGATTGGATCGGCCGATGTGGGCGAGATCGTCATGAGAGCCCTGATCCTGCGCCGGGTCGGCCTCATCGAAGAGGGCGGGGCCGGCACCATATTGATCGGCGTGCCTGGCAGCCCCGACCTTGTGCGCCTCCAGGGTTTCCTGACCCGCACCGGCTATCCCTACCTTTTTCTCGATTCTTCCACCGACGAAGAAGGGCGGGCTTTGGTGGAGCGAACGGGAATCCTGCCGGACGAACTCCCCCTGGTCGTTTGTCCGAACGGCACATTGTTGAGGCGGCCAAGCGACGAGGAGTTGGCGGCCTGCCTCGGCATAACGCCTGTTCTGGATCCGGACGCCTTTTATGACGTCGCAATCGTGGGGGCCGGGCCGGCGGGTCTGGCCGCCGCGGTCTATGCCGCTTCCGAAGGGCTATCGGTTATCGTCCTCGATGAACGCGGCGTTGGAGGTCAGGCCGGCGCATCGATGCGGATCGAGAATTACCTGGGCTTCCCGACCGGCATTTCCGGCCAGGCGCTTGCCGGACGGGCCTTCAATCAAGCGCTGAAATTCGGCGCGGAAATCGCCGTTCCGGTCAAGGTGGGAAGGCTCGACTGCACGTCGGACCCACTTATGCTCTACCTGTCTGGAGACCGTCGCATCCAGGCACAGGCGTTGGTTATTGCCTCAGGCGCGCGCTATCGTCGGCCGGACATCCCGAACCTTGCGGAGTTCGAGGGGGCGGGCGTCTCCTATTGGGCATCGCCGATCGAGGCTAGACTCTGTGCGGGCGAGGAGATCGCGCTTGTCGGCGGAGGAAATTCTGCCGGCCAGGCCATCGTGTTTCTGGCGCCGCAGGTCAAACGCCTCCACCTGTTCGTTAGGCGCGACCTGTCCGAGACAATGTCGCGCTATCTAATTGACCGCATTGCCGCCCTTCCCAATGTCGAAGTTCATGTCGGTTCCGAGGTCATCGCACTGGAAGGCGACCGCGCCACCGGTCTGATTGCGGCGACATTTCGTAATTTGAAAGACGGAACCGAGCACCGCTGCGCCTTGCGCCACTTGTTCCTGTTCATCGGCGCCGATCCCAATACCGAGTGGCTGCAAGGATGCGTCCAGACCGATGCCAAGGGTTTCGTGACTGCCGGCGCGAATGCGCTGTCCTTGGAGACGAGTCGGCCGCGCATCTTCGCGATCGGCGACGTCCGGGCAGGATCGACCAAGCGCGTTGCGGCAGCGGTGGGCGACGGCGCCGCAGTAGTGGCCCAGATCCACAGCTTGATAGCCGAACGAGCGGCGAAGGAGGAAGCATGACGGTCTGCAGCCACTTGTCCGCCATCGATACGGTCACACCCAGGGCGCGCGGCTGCGAAGAATGTTTGAAAATCGGCAGCCCTTGGGTTCATCTGCGCCTATGCCGAACCTGCGGTCATGTCGGCTGTTGCGATGACTCGCCCCTTCGCCATGCCTCTGCCCATTTCCATGCGACCCAGCACCCGATCATCGAGGGCTATGACCCGCCGGAGGGTTGGGGATGGTGCTATGTGGATGAGGTCATGGTCGATCTCCCCGATCAGACTCCGCAGGTGGGGCCGATCCCGCGATATGTTTGAGGGATTCACCATTCCCTGCGTGCTGTCGCATGATAGGGTGGCGGAACATGCGGTTGGGGCTCGACAAACCGTTCGCGCTGCCGCCGCGTTCATTGCAGCATTCATTCAGACCATGCCACTGTCAGGCGCCGCCAACAAACCAGACATTCGGAGGCACTAGCTGGGGCGTCGAAACCGGTCGTTGGTTCACCGTCGCCGCAGGGCGCTTGAATGACGAGTGCTGGGACAATTCTGCCATTCCCGGGCGCAACCTTGAATGACGGGTTTCGCCGAAACTTGTCATTGGCAGAGACACGATCAGAAAATGCCGTGCCGTGACGCGACAATTTACTATCATCGCCCTAATGTGCCCGATCCCCGCTCTACGTAATGCGGGTCATACAGGGCTCTTCGGGTTCGCTCAATTGTGATAAGGTGAAACATCACCCGGTTCTAGTCGCAAGCATCCCGTGACTGAGAGACTCGAGCGCTCCCGCTTGC
>NZ_JBEGHQ010000021.1:0-2623 GCF_040676285.1 Sphingobium sp. LMC3-1-1.1
GTTAAATGGGAGAGGTATCACTAAGCTGAATAAAATAGGCTTTGGTGAAGCGAACCCGGGGAACTGAAACATCTCAGTACCCGGAGGAAAAGACATCAACCGAGATTCCGTTAGTAGTGGCGAGCGAACGCGGACCAGGCCAGTGCCTGGTGTTTAGTTAACAGAAGCCTCTGGAAAGTGGCGCCATAGCGGGTGACAGCCCCGTATGTGAAAGCGAAACATCAGGACTTGAGTAGGGCGGAGCACGTGAAACTCTGTCTGAACATGGGGGGACCACCCTCCAAGCCTAAATACTCGTACATGACCGATAGCGAACCAGTACCGTGAGGGAAAGGTGAAAAGCACCCCGATGAGGGGAGTGAAACAGTACCTGAAACCGGATGCCTACAAGCAGTGGGAGGGTCCTTGAGACCTGACCGCGTACCTCTTGCATAATGGGTCTGTGACTTAGTGTATCGAGCAAGCTTAAGCCGTTAGGTGTAGGCGCAGCGAAAGCGAGTCTGAATAGGGCGACCATGAGTTCGATGCATTAGACCCGAAACCCGGCGATCTAGGCATGACCAGGCTGAAGGTGCGGTAACACGCACTGGAGGGCCGAACCGTTTAATGTTGAAAAATTATCGGATGAGTTGTGTTTAGGGGTGAAAGGCCAATCAAGCCGGGAAATAGCTGGTTCTCCGCGAAATCTATTGAGGTAGAGCGTCGGATGATTGCCGTTGGGGGTAGAGCACTGGATGGTTGCGGGGGTCGCGAGATCTACCAATACTAACCAAACTCCGAATACCAACGAGTCTAGTCCGGCAGACAGACGGCGGGTGCTAAGGTCCGTCGTCAAAAGGGAAACAGCCCTAACCTACAGCTAAGGTCCCCAAGTCACGTCTAAGTGGGAAAGCATGTGGGATTTCCAAAACAACCAGGAGGTTGGCTTAGAAGCAGCCATCCTTTAAAGAAAGCGTAACAGCTCACTGGTCTAAATAAGAGATCCTGCGGCGAAGATGTAACGGGGCTCAAGACGTGCACCGAAGCTTAGGGTGTGATCGTTTACGATCACGCGGTAGCGGAGCGTTCCGTAGGCCGTTGAAGCGATCTGGTAATGGGTCGTGGAGGTATCGGAAGTGCGAATGCAGACATGAGTAGCGATTAACAGTGTGAGATGCACTGTCGCCGAAATTCCAAGGGTTCCTGCTTAAAGCTAATCTGAGCAGGGTAAGCCGGCCCCTAAGACGAGCCCGAAGGGGGTAGTCGATGGGAACCACGTTAATATTCGTGGGCCTGGTGGTGTGTGACGGATGGCGTAACTTGTTCGGCCTTATTGGATTGGTCCGGGCAGGGAAGTTGTCCCAGGAAATAGCCCCACCGTATAGACCGTACCCTAAACCGACACAGGTGGAATGGTAGAGTATACCAAGGCGTTTGAGAGAAGTATCCTGAAGGAACTCGGCAAATTGCCTCCGTACCTTCGGAAGAAGGAGGCCCCACATGAAGGCAACTTTTTGTGGGGGGCACAGGCCAGGGGGTAGCGACTGTTTAGCAAAAACACAGGGCTCTGCTAAGTCGGCTTCAAGACGACGTATAGGGCCTGACGCCTGCCCGGTGCCTGAAGGTTAAGAGGAGGTGTGCAAGCACTGAATTGAAGCCCAGGTAAACGGCGGCCGTAACTATAACGGTCCTAAGGTAGCGAAATTCCTTGTCGGGTAAGTTCCGACCTGCACGAATGGCGTAACGACTTCCCCACTGTCTCCAGGATATGCTCAGCGAAATTGAATTCTCCGTGAAGATGCGGAGTACCCGCGGTTAGACGGAAAGACCCCGTGCACCTTTACTGCAGCTTCAGAGTGGCATTAGGAAAGAACTGTGTAGCATAGGTGGGAGGCTTTGAAGCGATGACGCCAGTTGTCGTGGAGCCATAGGTGAAATACCACCCTGTTGTTTTCTGATGTCTAACCTCGCACCGTTATCCGGTGCAGGGACCCTCTGTGGCGGGTAGTTTGACTGGGGCGGTCGCCTCCTAAAGAGTAACGGAGGCGCGCGATGGTGGGCTCAGGACGGTTGGAAACCGTCTGTTAGAGTGCAATGGCATAAGCCCGCCTGACTGCGAGACTGACAAGTCGAGCAGAGACGAAAGTCGGTCATAGTGATCCGGTGGTCCCTCGTGGAAGGGCCATCGCTCAACGGATAAAAGGTACGCCGGGGATAACAGGCTGATGATTCCCAAGAGCTCATATCGACGGAATCGTTTGGCACCTCGATGTCGGCTCATCACATCCTGGGGCTGGAGCAGGTCCCAAGGGTTTGGCTGTTCGCCAATTAAAGTGGTACGTGAGCTGGGTTCAGAACGTCGCGAGACAGTTTGGTCCCTATCTGCCGTGGGCGTCGAAATTTGAGAGGAGTTGACCCTAGTACGAGAGGACCGGGTTGAACATACCTCTGGTGTACCTGTCGTCCTGCCAAGGGCGCAGCAGGGTAGCTATGTATGGACGGGATAACCGCTGAAAGCATCTAAGCGGGAAGCCTCCCTCAAGATAAGATTTCTTCGAGCGGTCGTAGACCACGACCTTGATAGGCCGGATGTAGAAGTGTGGTAACATATGGAGCTAACCGGTCCTAATTGCTCTGATCGCGC
>NZ_JBEGHQ010000022.1:0-2459 GCF_040676285.1 Sphingobium sp. LMC3-1-1.1
GTAAGCGGTGTTTCCCACCCACCTTGCACGATGTGGTGATTGGGGCAGACGGTGGGCGGTATGGAAGCCCACAGCCTTACGAGCGCACTGGACACCCGCACTGGAGTTGGTCTGGAGCCTGTCCGCCGCCCTGAGGTGCTCCGCAACATGGCAGGTCGACGGCGGATCTGGACACTGGAGCAGAAGCTGGCGATTGTTGGGGAGATGGCGCGTTGCGGCAACATCGCCGAGTTCTCCCGCCAGCACGATATTCGCACGTCGTTGCTCTACACTTGGCGCC
Source organism: Sphingobium sp. LMC3-1-1.1 (assembly GCF_040676285.1). NCBI lineage: Bacteria > Pseudomonadati > Pseudomonadota > Alphaproteobacteria > Sphingomonadales > Sphingobiaceae > Sphingobium > Sphingobium sp. LMC3-1-1.1. The sequence continues at coordinate 281 of NZ_JBEGHQ010000022.1, forward strand.
GGGAGTTGCGCTATGCGTTGGAAGCAGGTCAGGCCACCAGCCATGCCGAACCGATGTTTGTGCCGGTCATGGCCGACATTCCCAAGCCGTTGTCAAGCGATGTCGCGATAGAGGTTGAGATGGGAGGCGCCGTCGTTCGGATCGGCCGTACGGCTAAGGCCGATCTGGTGACGGCGGTGATCCAGGCATTGCAGGTGCAGCGGTGATCGGGATTGGTCCAGGCACGCGCGTCATGGTGGCGACGCGCCCGGTGGATTTTCGCAAAGGGCCGGACGCCTTGGCCGCGTTGGTGAGCGCGCAATATGGCGGCGATGCATTTTCTGGCGTGATCTATGTTTTTCGAGCCAAGCGTGCCGACCGGATCAAGCTGATCTGGTGGGACGGCACAGGACTGTGCCTGATGGCGAAGCGTCTGGAGCAAGGCGGCTTCAAGTGGCCCGGCATTCAGGACGGCGTAATGCGTCTTTCCGCCGCCCAGTTGGGTGCACTTCTAGAGGGATTGGACTGGCGTCGGGTCCATGGCGGCCGTCGACCACAGGCCCCGCAGATTGCCGGTTGACGGGGCTTTGCCTCACTGATTCACTGTTACCATGCTCACGCAAGCGGACCTGCCGGAAGACATCGACGCGCTCCGCGCGCTCGTCCTGGAACAGTCCCGGATGCTGGCGGAAGAGCGGGCCGCATCTGAAGCCAGAATGGCGGACCTGAACGTTGCCAAGGGCGAGGCGGACGCCGAGATCGAGCGTCTTCAGTCGATTATCGACGCCTTCATGCGGCACCGTTTCGGTCGCCGGTCTGAGCAACTCGATGCCGATCAGCTCCAGCTGGGACTGGAAGACGTCGAGGCGGCGCTTGGGCATGCCCGCGCGGCCAGAGAAGCTGTTGCGCCGCGCTCCCGCAGCGATCAGGCGCGCAAAACCAACCGCGGCTCATTGCCCGCCCACCTCGAGCGGATCGAACAGATTGTCGATATTGACGACAAGGCCTGTCCTTGCTGCAAAGGCCTGCTTCATCAGATCGGCGAAGATGTTGCCGAGCGGCTGGACGTCGTTCCCACCACCTTCCGCGTGCTGGTGACGCGCCGCCCGCGCTATGGCTGCCGCTCCTGTGAAGGCGCGATCATCCAGGCTCTGGCTCCGGCGCGGATAGTCGAAGGCGGGATTCCGACCGAAGCGCTGATCGCTCAGGTGCTGGTGTCGAAGTATGCCGATCATGTTCCCCTATACCGGCAGGCTCAGATCTATGCCCGGCAGGATATCAAGCTCGATCGCTCCACCCTGGCGGATTGGGTGGGCCGGGCAGCATGGTACCTGAGGCCGCTGCGCGACCGGACTCTTGAGGAGCTGCGGCGATCCGAGCGCCTGTTCGCCGACGAGACCACCGCGCCGGTGCTTGACCCAGGGCGCGGCAGAACGAAAACCGGCCAGCTATGGGCCTATGCCCGCGATGATCGACCATGGGGTGGCGCAGGTCCGCCGATGGTCGCCTATGTCTATGCGGCGGACCGCAAGGCCGAGCGGCCCGACATCCACCTTGGGGACTTTGCAGGCATCCTGCAGGTTGATGGCTATGGCGGCTATACAGCTCTCGCCAAGCGGCGCGGGCAGCAGATCAGCCTCGCCTTCTGCTGGTCCCATGTTCGGCGCAAATTCTATGATCTAGCCGCCAGTTCCCCGGTCGCGACCGAGATCCTGCGCCGGATCGCCATGCTCTATGCCATTGAAGACGAGGTGCGCGGCTCGGTCGCTGAACAGCGCCGCCTTCAGCGCGCCGAACGAAGCCGCGTCATCGTCGAGGATCTCAAGCTCTATCTCGATGGCCGGCTCCGGCAGATCAGCGCCAAGAGCAAGTTGGCCGAAGCCATTCGCTATGCGACCATCCGCTGGGACGGCCTCGTTCGCTTCATCGATGACGGCCGCATCGAGCTCGATACCAATGCCGTCGAGCGTTCAATCCGCCCCCTGGCTTTGAATCGGAAGAATGCCCTTTTCGCTGGCTCCGACGAGGGCGGCGACAACTGGGCGGTCATCGCCACGCTCATCGAAAACTGCAAGCTGGGCGGCATCAATCCCCATGACTGGCTGACCCAGGCCCTATCCGCGCTCGCCAACGGCCACCCGGCCAATCGAGTGTATACGCTCATGCCCTGGATCAACGTGGGCTGAGAACACCGCTTACG